>JAPKBN010000069.1 GCA_026421215.1 Dehalococcoidia bacterium | reverse complement strand
TCGACGAAGCCTTTCGACCTCAACTGCGAACCACAACGCCATTGATCCCCCTCGGTGATCGAACCCAAACTCGGCCGGGCGATCCAGATACTCCTTGGTGCTCGTTTGCACACCTGTACCGGTGCAAACATCGACCAGCCCACCCTCGTCGTCTATACGTTCCGATGTGGCGCTCCACGCACGTTCCAACGGTTCCCTGTAGTTATCGTCTAGCCATCTAGAGCGGATGCCTCTGGCGAGGGCGTATCCGACCATGCATGTGACGCTCATCTCGTGATACGAGCCCGGGTAGTCGAGCACCTGCAGCCAGGTACCGTCCGGCTGTTGCAGCGAAATCAGCGCTTCAAGATGTTTGATATGGGCTTGTAGTAATTCCGGTCGCAAGTCGTGCCCTTCCGGCATATAGCTCAGCAACTCGGCGAAACCCATCGCTGCAAACCCGTTCGATCGCCCCCAGTTCCAATCAGCACCCTGGCAGTGCATGAACAGTCCGTCGGATTTTTGTGTGTCTGTATCCGCCAGGAATTTCGCCGCCAGGTCCATGTACTCAGACTTGCCAGATGCAGCGAAGGCGCGACCAAGTACTGCGGACGCGAAGAACATATCCTCTGTGCGGAAGTTATCGTCAGATGGAGGCGGCGGTTTCCCTGGACTATTTGGCGGCCCACCAGTGCGATACCGGTTTGCGGCATCTATCAGCATCGCCGTGTATCTAGGATCTTTAGTGATCGCGGAAAGTTCGTCACACCAGACCAGCGCCGCCAGATGCTGTCCGCCCGGCTGATCCCCGAATGCGATCTTGTCGCCGGACACATACTCCTCGACAAGCTCGGCGATGTCCGTAGCCGTACTACCCGGCTCTTCCCTCCCGGCCTTTCGTTCCAGTTCGGCCAGCCGCAGCCGACCACTCACAGCGACGCCCTGCGTATAGATGACCGGATCGAGTGCGTACCCGTAGGTTCTCCCAAGTAACCTGGCAATCTCCATAACTGAACGCTGGCGACGTGCCTCAAGGACGAATCGTGCGGGCGACCGAAAGGAAGATGAGCCCAACGCCGAGATCAGTTTTTCAAGTTCCGTTTGAAGCGCCTCCGGGTTTACCGAAAGCCGAAGTCCTGGGATTGGAGCAAGCCCACTTGGTTCGCCATCGCCCATTCCAGCTATGAGTGAGTCTTGCGGTGAGACCGACGCAGCATTAAGGACTCGTCCTAGGGTCCCTCCGGCGGCGTTTTCCCGCCATTCCACGCCATCACCATTTTCCACCTCCAGCAACAGATCCGGCGCTGCGAAGCTGATCCATCGCCAGAGATAGCGCGCCTCCGGGTTCTCCGAATCGTCGAAAAAACCGCCCTCAGGTGGGTATCCGGATGCAGGGCGGATGCTCAATGGGTCGTCAGATTTCGCGTCTTCAGAGAGTGCGTCAGGGTTGGCGACTGGGATAACGCTGAGTACGAGTTCCACTCCTGCGTCACGCGCCAGGGACGGCAATATTTCCGCTGCGATACGAGCGGCCTCGACGTCAGCGGACCGGCCGCGGAGCCCGCCGATCAAGACAACTCTTATCCCCGTTGCGGCCGGGTTGTTGGCGTCCGGGTGCACCAATACGGGAATCACGCTTCCTGATCGGGTAATTCCACAGGCATCCAGGCTCCAACGAAGGTCGGAGACGGAAGTTGCAGGAGAAGATAAACCGTCAAAATCGGGCAGGTCGGTCATTGTTGGTCGCAGCTTTCAGGGCTGGTCTGTTGGAACAACAAAGTGTAGAAAACGGGACGTTAACATCATCCGAGACCAACATCACGTCGACGTGGGCAATAATCGCCATCCATCGAAAAGGCCGGCTCATTCAGAGGGTCACACTCGCCGGGCACATGGGTAGTAGATTTGCCGACGCCTGCTAGACTAGCCAACAGTGATGCGGGGGTAGCTCAGCGGTAGAGTTCCTGCCTTCCAAGCAGGGTGTCGCGAGTTCGAATCTCGTCCCCCGCTCCACTCGCAAATCAAACGTGGAGACCGTATCCCAGATAGGTACTCCACAGGTCAGTTGTAAACCAACCGACTTTGAAAAACGGCCTCTTCGCACTCCGGAGGGGTCGTTTCGCGTCCATGGATCATCCGATCAACACGGGCTTCCGCTCACCCCCGGTAGTCCGTCACCTGCCAGAGCACCGCTAGTTCTCGCCTGTTGTATCTAGACGAGGTGTAGTGCCCTTGATCGCTTAGGCAGTGACCTTTAACTCGTACAGACGGTAAACCAATTCTCCCGTTTCCATATTTACCTGTCCTGCGCCCACAGCTTGCACGCTATTAAGCCAACTGTAATTTTCGCTGCCCGTCTGGAAAGTAGGTGCGATAGCAATAAGGCCAGTCTCGAGGCTGGCCCTGCCAGCGTACTCGACATAGATAAATGCACCGTCGTCCGTCTCTAATGTGAATCTAACGTCCAGAGCGAGAAGCCTGCCGTTATCGCTCACAGTGCCTGCGTCCGTAGATCCATTTGAAGACAACGAGGCCTTCACCCTGTCACTTTCCAAAGTGACTTCTTTGACATCCACGATCAGGCGTGTCCCTTTGGGCCCCTCTCCCACCTCGGTGAAGTCGCCTAACTGAATGTTCATGACACCTAGGTCGACTAATTCTGCGGTTGCCATATATCTACCTGCCTCATATGTTCTCGATTCTTGCGAATCGGTTTATTCGACGTCGGATGTCAGGCGACAGGGTGCTCCTAAAACTCCTACGAAGAGTCCCGCCCGTATCAGTATGGCATCCATATGTATCCCCGCGTGGGAGAAGTTCTGTGGGCGTAAAAATTCACTGGTCTTTGAGACGAGCGTTCCCATTCCGCCGTATCGAAGTGTTTGTTTGCGGAATCACCGCCGGATCCTGACCATCGGCCTTGCCTTTCGAACACGGGAACTTACCGATAATTTGTGAGTGGTCGCCAAATAGGCGTATTATGGTGTCAGTGGCATGTAGAAGCTCGTCCCATGGTTAACCGGCCTTGCTCGGACCCGTGACGATTAGTCCGAGATGTCAAAACAAGACCATGGAGAACGATTTCAAATGTTCCAAGACCGAAACATAGGGTGCGTCGAATGCGGAGAAGAGTTCGTATTTAGCGCCGACGATCAGCAGTATCACTCTGAGAGAGGTTACTCCGACCCGAAACGCTGCCCGTCCTGCCGCGCGGCACGTCGCTCCCAGAGTGGCGGGGGCGGTGGCGGTGGCGGTGGCTACGGCGGCGGCGGTGGTGGCGGTGGCGGATTCCGCTCAGACCGACCGATGTTCACCACAACGTGCGCACAGTGCGGACAAGAGGCTCAGGTACCCTTTGAGCCCAGGGGTGACCGACCGGTGTACTGCAATTCGTGCTTCTCCCAACAGAGGCAGTCCAGCAGCTATTAGGCATTAACGCCAGATAATGTTTGGAAACCAAGCCGCCCCGGTGACTGATATCACCGGGGCGGCTTTTTGATTTATGCGAATCTGCAACTGACCGTCATGCTCCGAGTTTCTGATCTGAAGCGAATGGATGTATATGATCCAGATTAGTGTTGCGACATCTTCTATCGATAATCAGGATTCGGCGCGATATGCGGTCGGGTGGGCTATCGAGCATGGATTCGACGGCGTTGAGTTCAATGCGCCCGACATTTGGCTGGGCGATCTGAGCCTGGATGATCGGCTGTTCTTGTCGACCGCCGCTAATGAGCACGGATTGAGATACACGCACCATTTTCCGACATCCGCGTTACCTGGCTCGCACGTTCAAGAGACCAGGGAGCAAGTCTTCGCTGAGTTCATCAGCGAGATAAGGATCGCGGGCGAACTTGGGATAGAGACGATTGTCATCCATCCCGGCAAGCTCGATGTGCCGGGTCTAGTGCCGGAAGACACCTCTGAGGCCGATCGCGCTGCTTCGAATTCATACCTGGTAGATTTCATGAAGGAAGCCGGGCAAGAGGCTGAGTACGCCAGGGTTGTGATCGGCCTTGAAAACATGCATTACAACCCCGGCTGGTTGATTCGTGCGCACAGCGATTTAGTCGCGGTGGTGGATGCGATCGGTAGTACGGCAGTGGGGATTACTTTCGATGTTGGGCATGCGTGGGGATCGGGTGGAGTCGATGCTGGGATCAAGACGTTTGGGGATCGGATCCGGCATGTGCAGGTGCACGATGCTCGTGGCCCGGAAGGGGCGGGCAATGTTCGAGACCAGCACATGGAGATTGGGACGGGTGTACTCGATTTCCATTCGGTCGGCGAATTTGTAAGACCGAACGGTTTTGTGGTTGCCCTCGAGACGTCGGGTCGGCTGGTTGACCGCGAGGACGCGGTTGTCCGAAGTCGGGATGTATTGCGGGGACTGTGGGGGTAGAGCTTCGTCAGAACTCAGATCATCGCACGCCGCCGAGATACCGATCTGAAGTAAATTCCCGTGTTACTGACCAGATATTGAGTACTCCCCGTCCGGTCAGTCCGTTGAGGGCCCTCAGTAGTTAACCGAGGATGTCCGCCAACGCGTCAAGAATATTTTCGTTTTCATGTTCTGTTCGAATGGCGACGCGTATAAATTCTCCATTCAAACCGATCTTGTCTCCGCAGCTTCGTACATAAATGCCGTGCCTGATCAACAGCAACGCGGCTACCTCGTCAGATGAAACGTGTTCTGGAAGTTTCATCAGCTGGAAATTAGCACTTGTTTTGAACGCTTGAATGAAATCATATTTCGCGGTCTCAGACGTGAACTTATCGATAAAGAGTTTGTAACTCGATAGTTTTCGAAGATATTCTTCCAAAAATATTGACCGGTCGAAAAGCGAGAAAAAATACTCCGCTATCCCGCTCGTATTCCACAGGTAGCCATGATCGAGGAGTTGAGTCACTCGCTCGGCTGGCATGATTGAGTAGCCAGCACGAATTCCGGCTATCCCGAAATCTTTCGACATGCTTTTAACAATAGTGACGTTATCGAATTGATTCGTGATACCGGTGAGGCTCGGCAGTTCACCGTCGGGAGTCGCATTGTCAGCAAAGTGGATAAAGCTTTCGTCCACGATGATCGTGCTAAGACTGGTCAACTTCGAAAGAATCCACTCTAAGTCGTCGTCAGGAATCAGGTACCCATCGGGGTTGTTCGGCGATATCAGTACAGCCGTGTCGGCATGGCTGCGAAGCACTGATTCTACGTATGCCTCTGGATCTACCGCAAAGTTTTTCGCAGGGTCGAGATTGAAAGTCGTGACCTGTTTATCTGGGCCAGCGAATTCGTAGTAAGGCGAAAATGTCGGTGTGCTGATGTGAATGTGCGACGAGAAGTCGTGAATAACAGCCTGAATCGCTTCGGTCGCACCGTTCCCGATAAAAAGATGGTCGGCAGGCGTACCGATGGCAATTGAAAGTCGTTCCGCTATGGCCCTGTTCTGAGAAGGATATGCCTCTAACATCCGCTTGAAAAGTTGTGGGTCAGCCAGGACATCGGCATTAAAATAGGACCAAAACAAGTCAGTCGCCAGCGGGTTCGAAAGATAGCAGGCATCGATATCAATCACTATCTCAGGAATCGCCTTTTGCATCGTGGCGAGACTCGGCGAATGCGAACCTGATCGAGCACTGAGTTCTTCCAATTGGCGAAGTAAGACGGTTTCTTCAGGTGATATTTTGAGCGGGCTGAGATTCGTTAACATCAATATCCTTATCTCTAGTTGCAGTCGTTATTTCTAGTAGTGATTCGTCAGGGAATGTAGAACGAGTCCCGTCCGCAGGCCAAGGCATGCACTCGTAGCCCGAATGATCCGCCCGCCGAGCCGCCACCAGTGAACGTGTCACGCCGGCTTCTCTGTTACGACCAACGTGACTATTTCTGGAGCTGGAGGCGCTCCACTCGCTTGTGGTTCGTACGCCAGCCCGCGGCTCTCAGCAGGGCAGTGATCCGGTGTAGCATTGCTCTGCCGAGGTGGAGGTTGCTACGACGGCGTTGCGTGGCTCTCGGCTGGCCGTTGACCCTGCACGCCCTGTGTGCGGCATCATCAAACCTGCCCGAACATGGTTGACGTCTTCGCGGCAGAAGGTGTTCAGAATACTCTCTTAGCCACTTATTTCAAGATCAGCCGAGCCGACAAGCTAACGACCGCTCGCTTTATCTCGCACTTCGTCTGCTAGTGGCGCTTCGGTTTCTTCGCCTGGTCCAGCCTCCCCAAGACTCCAAGGAGTTGAATGGAACCGTCTTTTGGAATGCAGGGGGAATGCAGGTCATGTGTATGACCGGGCTACTTATCCTTTGATTACATTGGGATCACCCGGCGGCGTGTACACATCACGCTAGCCCGTTCAGGAGAAAATCTTTGGGCCTAAAAACCACCGTGTTTGAACCGATGGATATGCCGATCGCCGAAACGCTTCTCAAGGAAGCAAAACAGATCTTGGATCAACTCGGGCTGGTCTTCTTCCTACGTCATGGCACATGTCTGGGCGCTGTTCGGGATCAAGCCTTCATTCCGTGGGATGACGATATAGATATCGGATCCGTGATTGGACTGCATGGTCTTACCGAGGCATTGGTTGAAGAAGCGGCGGTAGAGTTTCGTAAACATGGGTATGCCGCCGGGATCATCGACAGCGAACTCCACTTGAGCGTCGACCTGAAAAAATCGGGTATTCAGATGGACTGGACATGCTACCGAATCATCGACGACAGCATCTACCAGTGGCCAGTGGTCAAAATCCCGGCACGTCTCCACGAAAATCTCAAAGAGATCGATTTTCTTGGAACAACCTTTATGGTTCCAAATCCGCCTGAAGAGTATTTTCGGCTCAAGTACGGTCCGGATTGGA
>JAPKBN010000068.1 GCA_026421215.1 Dehalococcoidia bacterium | reverse complement strand
AACCCCTGCCCCAAGAGCGATCCAACGAATGTAGGAACCATCCTCAAAGGCGTGGGCGAGGATCTCGTCCTTTGACCAGAATCCGGCGAGAGGGAAGATCCCGGCGAGCGAGAGGCCGCCGATCACCATCAGCGTGAATGTCCACGGCATGACCTTGCGAAGGCCGCCCATGTAACGCATGTCAAAGGTGCCGGTGGCATGATTTACCGAGCCGGAGCCCAGGAACAGCAGCGCCTTGAAGAAAGCGTGGGTGAACAGGTGGAAAATGGCGGCCACGTACCCGCCGAGCCCGAGGATCAGCATCATGTAGCCGAGCTGGCTAACGGTTGAGTACGCAAGCACTCTCTTGATGTCGTGCGCTACGAGACCCATTGAAGCGGCAAACACCGCCGTGAAGGCGCCGATCAACGCCACGACTTCCATCATGTAGTCGGACGCATCGAATAGAGGGAACATCCGGGCTACGAGGAATACGCCGGCCGTCACCATCGTGGCGGAGTGGATGAGTGCGCTGACGGGGGTTGGGCCTTCCATGGCGTCCGGCAACCATGTGTGCAGCGGGAACTGCGCTGACTTGCCGACCGCGCCGGCAAATATCCCGAGCGCTATCAGGCTTACAGCTGTCGTGCCTATCGTCCCGACCATTGCGTACATCATGGGAATATCGAGGAAGTCGTTGCCCTGTGCGAACAGTGCCAGGAGCGCGATCAGGAAGCCGAAATCTCCGAGCCGGGTAACAAGGAACGCCTTCTTGGCCGCCGCCGCTGCGGAGGGCTTTGTGAACCAGAAGCCGATCAAAAGGTATGAGGAAACACCGACCAGTTCCCAGAACACGAACAGCTGGATGATGTTGCGTGCTGTGACGAGCCCCAGCATCGATGCCGTGAAGAGCGACATGAACGCGTAGTAGCGGATGTAGCTCGAGTCGCCCTTCATGTAGCCCTGTGAATAGATCTGAACCATCAGGCTGACACCGCTCACCACGATCAGCATGATCGCCGTAAGCGGATCGAGCAGGATGCCAATGCTCAGCGTGAGTCCGGACACGCTGAGCCACTCGTGGGTGCCGAAATCGACCATGCCGTGGGCGTCGTTGACCGTCATGTAGGCCATGATTGATAGCCCGAACGCAACCGCCAGAGACAGGATGGTCACCCAGCCGGCAAGTCGCTCGTATCCCGGCAGGAACGGTCGTATGACGAGACCGTTCACAAGGAACGATCCCAACGGGATTAGTACGATCAACCAGGCGTGGGTTTCTGAGAATTCTGAGATATTCACGCTCTACAGTTTCCTCATAATTTCGTCCGCGACGTGCTCGCGGTTCAGCGGAACGAATACCCGAAACGGGACGCGCTCGCCCCAGTCAAGGATGTCGCCCTCGGGAAGGATTTTGGCCGGCAGGCCTTCTCCTTCTAGAAGGTTCTTCCACATCTCGGCGGTCAATAGGTTCGCCGTTTTCTTGTACTCAACCCACACTAGGCGTGCATCTCGCTTGGCGTTGATGTTTGGTCGATATTACGTTTGAGAGACATCATCCTCGCAACGTATCCAGTTCACTCACGTCTGCGGTCTCGCGCTGTCGGTATATGGCGATAACAAGTGCCAGACCGAGTGCGACTTCCGCCGCGGCTGCGGCGATGATAAATAGGGCAAATATGTGGCCGGACAGCGCGGACTGAACCATGTCAGTCGTGACCGATACGGGATCTCCGGCAAGGGCGGTGGGGACTGTGTATCGAGAGAACCCAACGGCGGCTATATTGACGGCGTTGAACATCAACTCGATCGACATCAACAGGATAATGGCGTTACGCCGGGTCATCGCCCCGTAAAGGCCGATTGCGAAGATGATCGCGGAGACGAGCAGTACGTTCTCCAGGTTCATTTCGTCGCCTGCTCTCTGACGAGCGCTATCGAACCGATGATTGAGGCAAGCAGCAGTACCCCGAGAACCTGAAGCGCGAGTACGTAGTCCCGCACCAGCAGTCCGCCAAGCCAGCCTGTTGAATCGCTAAATACACCGTTCATGGCTACATCGGTGTCGGTTGATGCAATGAGGATGATGTCGCCGGACGCGTCGGTCACTTCTTCATATTGACCGTTAAGGACGGCGATCGTGTTGTCGTTCAGTGCTGCGTCACGGTCTGACCATGCCGTGTCGTATGCGACGAACCCTGCAACTAGAACAAATAAAGCCGCCATCACGCCGCCGCCGACCACGAGGAACCGACTGCTCTGCGTCTGGTTGCCCTGCCCCATGTCACGGGTGAGCAGGATGGCGAAGGCCACGATGATGGAGATGGCGCCGACGTATACAAGGATCTGGGCGACTGCGACGAACTCGGCCTGTAGGAGGAAAAAGATCCCGGCGACTGCCAGAAAGGAACCCGCAAGGGCCAGTGCCGCACGGAAAACGTCCTTGACGGTCACCACAAGCAAAGCCGCGCCGATCGCGCCGGCGGACATGATCCAGAAGACGACGTCTATCGTTCCATCCATCAGTCTTCCACCACTTCATCGGTTCGGCGATCTTTCACCCAGGTCTGCGTAAGTTCGTCAACGGTCGGTGTTTCGTGCCGTCCGGCCTTCTTCATATCTTCAAGCGCCTCGGCAAACGGCGAGTAACCCGCTTCTTCCATTTGCGGGCGGAACCACGTGGACGGGTGCTTTGGCGCGGCGATCAGGTCTTCCTTGGTAAGGACCAGGTCCATGCGGACGTAGTTGGAGCGTTCAAATTCAGACCCCATGTGAAGGGCGTCGTAAGGACAGGCCTCCACACAGAGGGCGCAGAACATGCAGCGTCCTGTGTCGATGTCAAAGGTCTCAATCGCGTAGCTCTCGCCCTCCTGCATGTTGATGCCGCCGGGAAGAGTCACGATTTTGATGATGCCGAGCGGGCAGTATTTGGCGCAGCTCGCGCAGCCGGTGCAACGATCCTCGTACCAGGTGAAATCATTGCCCCTGAATCGTGAGGACTGGGTTGGCATAACGGCGATGTGTTCAAAACCGAGCACTGCCCGTAGGGCTTTGATCGGATGTTTGAATAAGAGGCTCGGAGTGCTGATGCCGGCCGCCTTGGCGGCACCCATGATCCCGACTCTGCGGTCCGGATACTGAACCGTGAATGACGGACCAACGAGCGCCTTGAGCGTGACGCCCATTCCCTTGGCAAGTCCAAATCCGTAAATCATTAGTCGCCACCCCCGGTCGGAAGAGCTGGAGCATCGGAGTCCGAAAGCGTTACATCAGGCTGGATGTTGCCAGCCTTCACGGGATCGTGCTTTGGTCCGAGAACCTTACCGAAGATGTAAATCGAGGCCAGGAAAACGACCCAGTTGATGCCGGCCATGTACCAAAGTTCGGTAGTCGACGGCGACGGCCATATAAGGAGCAGGATGCCGCTGACAACCAGGTTGATCAGGGTCAGCTCAAACAGCGCCTTCCAGGCGAAATTCATGATCTGGTCAATTCGAAGCCGCGGCCAGCTCGCCCTGATCCAGACGATGACGGCCAGTACGGCCACCATCTTGCCGATGAACCATATCTGCGAAGGTATCGGGTCGAACCCGTGCCATCCCCCGAGGAAAACCGCGGTAATGACGCCGCTAGTTGCGATGGTGGCGGCGAACTCTGAGAGGAAGAACAGGCCGAACTTCATGCTGGAATAGTCGGTCATGTACCCGGCGACGATCTCAGACTCAGCCTCTGCGACGTCGAACGGTGTCCGGTTTAGCTCCGCCATGGACGCCACAAGGAATACGAAGAAGCCGAGCGGCTGCACGATGAAGAACGGAAGGGTCTGTGCGTTGACTATCGCCACCAGCGAGAGAGACCCGGACAGCATCAGTACGCCGATGAGCGAGATCACAAGCGGTATCTCGTAGCTGATGAGCATGGCGACCGAACGCATAGCGCTGAACATGGCGTACCGGTTGCCGGAGCCAAGCGCGGCGGCCACTATCGCGAGAACGTTTGCGCCGCCGATGGCAATGATGAAGAGGAGCGCGACGTTGATGTCGGCGAGCCACGTGCCTGCGCCGAACGGGAGGACGGCGTAGATCAGCAACGCCGGGAACAGCATGAGGATAGGCGCAGCGGTGAACACCAGACGGTCCGATACCGTCGGCATCACGTCCTCTTTGAACATGGTTTTGACGGCGTCCGCTATCGGCGTTAGCAGCCCGAACGGTCCCCATCGGTTCGGACCTGTACGGCCCTGGAACCGCCCGAGTAGTCGTCGTTCGCCCCAGATCATCATCAGAACGCCGCCAAGGATGGCGTTGATGAGGACAGCGACTATCGTCACCGCTGTCAGCACGTAAGCGAGCCACTCCAGTCCGCCTGGAAGCAGGCCGCCACCGAACAAACCTGAGCCAACACAGGCCACATCGTCGGTGGACGACAGGGTGCAGTAGACGTACTGGTAGAGGATGCTGTCGAACGGATCTGGCATTAGCGATCGACCTCCCCCATATTGATATCGATGCTGCCAAACGTGACGAACAGGTCAGCGAGCTTGTCGCCGATCAACATCTCACGAAGAAGCGTCAGGTTGATTAAAGAAGGGGCGCGTACCTTGCAACGGTACGGCGCAACTCCGCCATCGCTCACGAGATAAAAGCCGAGTTCGCCCTTCGGACTCTCGGTGCCTACATAAGAATCACCGGCAGGCGGCCGGATTAGGAACGGAACCGACTCCGGACGTACTGGGCCGGGCTCGATCTGTTCAAGGCACTGCTTGATGATGCCGAGGCTCTCGCGCATTTCGTGTATGCGCACGATGTACCGGGCGTAGTTGTCACTTGCAGTAGCGAGGGGCCGGTTGAACTTGACCCGGTCGTAGTACTCATATGGCTGCCGGTTGCGCAGATCCCAGTCGATACCGGAGGCGCGCAACATTGGCCCAGTGATGGAGGCATCGATCAGCGTCTGACTATCGACCACCGCTACTCCGTCGCAGCGGACGGCCACAATCTCGTTCCCGCTGATCAGGTCTTCGTATTCATCGATGCGATGAGGCATGTCTGCGAGGAAGCGGTCCAGAGCCGGCCAGAAATCATCTGGCGCGTCCATGAACACGCCGCCGGGACGCATGTAGCTGTTGGTGATCCGAGCTCCACATAGGCGCTCGAACAGCTCAAGGATCGTTTCACGCTCTCTCATCATGTAGATGAGCGGCGTGCCAAGGGTGCCGAGGTCTTGCAGGAAGAATCCCGTGGCGACCAGATGGGAGGCGATCCGCTGTAACTCTGCGGCGATCATCCTGAGCCACACGCCACGTGGGGACGGATCGATGCCGGAGAGCTTCTCGACCGACAAGATGAATGACAGGTTGCTGGTCATGGACGCCACGTAATCCATGCGGTCCGTCAAAGTAACAATCTGCGTGTACGTGCGTGACTCGGCCAGTTTTTCCGAACCGCGATGCAGGTAGCCGAAGATCGGCTCTACGTCGATAACTTCTTCGCCGTCGAAGGTCACGCGCATCCGGAACACGCCGTGCGTGCTCGGGTGCTGCGGCCCGACGTTGATCGTTATAGGTTCGGTCTTTAGAGGCATGGTGAGATCTGGCTCCCGCTGCGCGTCAGTGACGACACGCGATCACGGGTGGGCTCTACAGAAAATCCTTTCTGTGTGGATGGCCCTCAAATCCCTCCCAGAGAAAAATTCGTTTCATATCGTCGTGGCCTTCGAAACGGATGCCCATGAGGTCGTACACCTCACGTTCCTGAAGTTCCGCGCCACGCCACACGCTCAGGACTGACGGCATCACCGGGTCGATACGACCCTCGCCGCATTTGACCTTGACGATTGCCCGTTTGTTCTGACTCAGAGAGAGGAGGTGGTAGACGACCTCGAAATATCCGACGTAGTCGACCCCGGTCACGCCGATCAGCATCTCGTAACCGGCTTCTTTCAGTCCGTTCATCACATCAAGCAATCGGTCGGAAGATACCCAAACGTCTGTATCGCCGTTTGCGGTGACAGAACTTGATGCGATGGCTTCGATCTGCGTCGCTAGATCTTCGCCGGACGTGTCAAACGCCGTGTTGGCAGGCATTACTGGCTATCCGTTACCTCTTCTGCCCCGGCGGTTGTGCCGGAGAGGCTGTAACGCTTCACCTTTTCGTGCAACTGCATGATCCCGTAAAGGAGTGCGTCCGGGCGCGGCGGGCAGCCGGGGACGTACACGTCTACGGGCACAATGTGGTTGACGCCCGGCACAACGGAATATGAACCGTAGTACGGCCCCCCGCTTGTAGCACAAACGCCCATGGAGATAACCCATTTGGGTTCCGGCATCTGGTCGTAAAGTCGGCGCAGTGCGGGGGCCATCTTCCAGGTCACCGTGCCGGCGACGATCATGAGATCGGCCTGCCGCGGAGAAGCACGCATCGCTTCCATGCCGAAGCGGGAGATGTCGAACCGGGACATCGCTGAGCCGATCATCTCAAATGCGCAGCAGGCGAGACCAAACTGCATGGGAAACATGGACGACTTGCGGCTCCAGTTGAGCAGCGTGTCCAGAGAAGTGACGGCGACGTTGCGGTCGAGATCGTCCGGGGTATTCAGCAGGGGTTCGGGGTACGGCGAAGTGTGGGTGTCACGCATCTCCGTGACGACCTGGCCTTCCGCCCGGTCGAGATCCCAGGTGAGTTCAGCAAGCGGGTGCTCGGGCGTCGGGATTACCTGTGCGTCGTACGGGTTATTGGTAGTCAAACTACACCCACTCCAGCGCTTTTTTGCGCCATGCATAGACGTATCCAAGCGTGACCACGCCGAGGAACACGAGTACCTCGGCCAGTACGATCCAGCCGAAGGTTTCTGACAGGACGCCGTATCTCACGGCCCACGGGTAGAGGAAGATGGTCTCCACATCGAACACCACGAACAGCAGTGCGAAGTAGTAGTACCTGAAG
>JAPKBN010000026.1 GCA_026421215.1 Dehalococcoidia bacterium | reverse complement strand
GTCGTCGCCCCCTCAGTGGAAGGTTTTTTTTGTTTTTTTTTGTTTTGGGATGGTGCGTCGACGATCGAAAATTAAGTGAAATAAAATACAGCTGTGATTTTGTTTGACGCTCAACGCCACGGCTGTGCAGCCCGACGATAGCAACCGGGCGCTCGTTTTGCTCCAGAATCTCGTGGGAAATACGGACCAGTGCACGACGGAGTTGATCTGCCGACATGATCAACCTGCCCGGTTCAGAACGATCTTGATGCCCTGGAGACACAAAAAAACCCTCGTCATTCCTGGTCCAGTGCCAGGCGGCGAGGGTTGGCGCTCACAGCTATCGCATTCCGCCCTCGGGCGTACGAAGCTGAAGTTCCGGATGTCCTTGCCAGCCTCTCTGGACTGAGTTAAAGGTCACCGGTCGTCCCGACGCAGCACGCCGGAACACTCGGTTGTCTTACAAATGTTAGCACCAAGGGAATTGGGCGGCTACCCGGTATTACAAATGATGAAGGTAGAAATGTCAGACGGAGCAAGATCCTTCTCTCGATGGGATAGGGCTGGAGTGAGGGAGTTGTCACTTGAAAATGGCAAAGGCCAAACGCGTTAATGCAGCAATGCGGTCCTCCGAGAGCCCCAGGCCACTGCCGGGCACTGACTCACTTCTCTCCTACCGCCCACGCGGACTCGCGTACCCCTCCACCCGCACCACACATCCACCGGCGTCTACCGCCACGCGCGCGGCGCGCTGCACCTCGAGCCGTGTCCCGCATTTACAGCGTGCTATGCGAACCAGCCGTTTTCGCACCAGTGATTCCCCGCAAGCGGCGCACGTGAAGACATAGCGCCGTCGAGAGCCCCACCCCCGTGTTGGCACATTCACAAACCGATTCGGTTCGATCCCGAGCTCCCGGCAGACCGACTTGAACAATCGGCCGTGCGAACTGGCCTTCTCGTCCCTGTGATGCGTGATCGCGTGCGCCGTCTCGTGCAGAAGCACTGTCTCGATATGAGACTGCTCTCCAAACGCCAGCAGCCGTGAGCTGACAGCGATCTGGCGCTTATCTGGCCTGTAACTACCCAGTGTTCGAGTCATCCGGTGAGACACCCGTATCGGCGAGAGCGGCTCAATACCCGGCTCATGCCGCTCCAAAGTGGACCTCACAAACCCATACAGATCGGCCACACGCTCAGGTGAATCCACCTCCTGGGACGGATCGAGAGCTCCAGATATATTCCCGCTCCGGGTCGCCTTACGCGCGGGCGGCACAAACCTGAACCGCCGCAACAGCCGTCTCACCGGATGCCCGAAAATCGGGTCGGTGACAGGCCGCTCACATCGACATTCGGCGTCTTGCCCGTCACCATCTCGGCCACCGCCTTCGCCATTGCCGGACCCAGGAAAATCCCTTTGCGCCCGGTTCCAGTTGCGATAAAAACACCGGCATTGTTGGGCGCTGGTCCGACGATCGGCAGACCGTCGGGAGCAACCGGGCGTAAGCAGGCCGTGTGGTGCACAAGCTCGGCGTCTGCCAGATAAGGAAGTATCTCAACGACGGACGACATGATTGTGTCCCGACCGTAAGCCGTCGGCGTCTCATCGAAACCAACGCGCTCCTCGGTAGTCCCACACCAGAGCAGTCCGTCCAACTTTGTCGTCGCGTAGTTGTGTGACCAGGAGAGTGACACCGCCAGCGGATCCCCGGGGGCCTTCAAACGAAGGATCTGTCCTTTGAGTGGTGAAATCGGCATATCGATGCCTAGCCACTCCGTTGCCTTGCCCATCCATGGGCCGGCTGCCAGCACGAATGCGCCCCCCTCGATAACCTCCCCGGTCCCCAGCACAACTCCCGAGATATTCCCGCCCACCCGGGTCACCCCGGTCACCTCTGCGTTCCGCATCACAGCACCGGCGCGCTCCGCCGCCTGCCATAGCGCCAGCGTGAACTTATACGGCTCGACCTCGCCAGAACGGTCCGCCAGCAGGCCTGCACTCACAGCCGGGCCGACCCTCGGCTCCAGTGCATGTACAGACGTCTCGTCGTGCCACTCGACCACGCCCTGGTAATGCTTCGTAAGCCAATCATGGGCCTCGCGTAGTTCGTCCACCTGTGCCGGGTTCGTTGCGAGCGTCAGGGACGTCTTGCGGCGGTACTCATACTCAACACCGCTCTCAGCCGGAAGCCGTTCCGCCAGTTCGGCGTGTATCGCTTCAGAGGCTTCGGACAGCGGCAACACAGGATCGTCTTCGATGATGCCGACAATAGGCGATAGCCCGCCGTATGCGAACCCCGATGCGTGGCTGGCGACCGAGTCACGCTCAATCAGCGTTACGGAATAACCGTCGCGCGTCAGGAAGTACGCTGCGGCGCAACCAACAACGCCCCCGCCAACTATTACAACGTCTGGCGAACCAGGCACGGCTTAACTCGAAATCCTATCGCAGGCGGAAGCTTGTGTAGCTTTCGGCGTCGGCCTCTGATGAACGACTCGTTCGTCGTGCAACTCCGCTATCGATAGCCGCCTGCGACGTGGCGGCGGCGACGCGATCCACAACGTTAGCGTCGAACACGCTGGGAATCACGAAGTCCGGCCCGAGACTGTCCTCAGGAATGACGGACGCCAGCGCCCGTGCGGCTGCAAGCTTCATATCCTCGTTAATTTCGGACGCACGAACGTCAAATATCCCCCGGAACAATCCCGGGAAGCCCAGCGAATTGTTGACCTGGTTCGGGTAGTCAGACCGGCCGGTCGCCATCACCATGACGTTTTCCGGCAACTCTTCCGGCGCTATTTCCGGCGTAGGGTTCGCGAGCGCAAACACAATAGCGTTGTCGGCCATGCCTGCGATCTCTTCCTTGGTCACCAGTCCAGGACCTGAAAGTCCAAGAAACACGTCGGCGCCCTTGAGCACTTCGCCCAGCGAACCGCCTTCGTTGTTCGGGTTGGTGTTATCGGCGAACCACTGCTTGAACCGGTTGTCGGAATAGTCTCGATCGTGGGTCAGCGCGCCCTGCCGGTCAAATCCAATGATGTTCTTAACGCCGTGGCTCATCATAATCTTGGCGCAGGCCGTGCCTGAAGCGCCAACACCCAGCAGGGCGACCTTAATGTTCTCAGGGTTTCTCCCTGTGACCGCCAATGCGTTGATTAACCCGGCGAGCATCACGACTGCGGTACCGTGCTGGTCGTCGTGAAAAACCGGAATGTCCAGTTCTGCCTTCAAACGCTCTTCAATTTCAAAGCAGCGGGGAGCGGAGATGTCCTCCAGGTTTACGCCGCCAAAACCTGGAGCGATCGCCTTGACGATGGCCACGATCTCGTCAACGTCCTGCGTGTCCAGGCATATGGGCCAGGCATCCACGCCGGAAAGTTCTTTAAATAGAAGAGCTTTACCCTCCATGACGGGCATCGAAGCCGCGGGACCGATGTCGCCGAGGCCAAGAACGGCACTTCCGTCCGTCACGATGGCGACGGTGTTCGCCTTCCCAGTGAGCGCCCAGACGGCTTCCGGGTTTTCGTGAATGGCCATGCAGACCCGCGCCACGCCCGGCGTGTAGGCCTTTGACATGTCCTCCCGGGTTTTCGCCGGGACCTTGCTACGCATCTCTATTTTGCCGCCGAGATGGAACAGGAAGGTAGCGTCCGAAACGCTGCGGATTTTGACCCCTTCGGTTCCGCCCACAGAGTCGATGATTTTCTGTGTGTGCTCAATCCCGGATGCGTAGACGGTGAGGTCACGGACCATCTTGGAGTCAGTTGCGGAGACCACATCGATCCCCGCCATATCGCCTCCCGAATCGCCGATACATGTCGTTATTTTACCCAGCATGCCAGGCAAGTTGTCGTACTCAGCTCGGATCGTCACACTGTAAGCGGGGCCTGTGCTCACCATCTTGCCTACCTCGGTCTAACCGTCCCCTGCGTATTCAGAAACGCAATTAACGGGGCTCGACAAACGGCGGCCTTGGACGGTCGTCGTGATTCCTGAATTCGTAATTATGGTTCCGATTTTACACTCGCCCCGGGACAACGCCGCATGAATTCTTAATACAGATTGCGCGCGTTCCACCATCGTTCTGGCCATGTTCTTCAGGAAATAGCAGGCGCGGTGCTTACGGCAGGCGGTAGGATATGCACGCTTCAGCGTCGATCCGCGGCGTTTCGGGGTCACCTGGGTACTCTCTGAGAGACCGGGAATGCCAATAAACGAGCTCCTACTGCACAGTCTCGGGGAGGACCGATGACCCAGCCAACCAAATCACCTGCCACTCCTCGTGGTCGTTTCACTACGGCGACGATTACCCGCCGGGAAGACCTTACCGAGGAATTGTGGCGCCTATGGCTCAAGCCTGAACAAGGCTTCATGTTCAAGCCCGGCCAGTACTGCACCATCGGCGTAGACGGAATCGAACGCGCCTACTCCATCGTGTCATCGCCGCGCGAGAAAGAAATCGAACTCTTCATTGAACTCGTTCCGCCGCCGGACGGCATGCTGACCCCGCTCCTCGACGATCTCAAGGTCGGAGATACCGTCACCCTTCGCCCACGCGCCAAAGGAATTTTCGTCCTCAAGCCAACGGTGAAGAACCACCTGTTCATCGCCACCGTGACCGGTGTTGTCCCATACGTGAGTATCCTGAGGTACCACCTGGAAACGATTGCCGGACAAGACGACGAATCCGAGATGCAATCGCCGGGTGAATTTAACTTCTACATACTCGAAGGCGCCAGTTACGGTGACGAATTCGGCTACGACGAAGAGCTTACGAAGCTGGCAAGTGAGCACGACAACATTCACTTCGTGCCGACGATCAGCAGGCCGAACGAGGAGAAGAACGCCGGGTGGACGGGCGAGACAGGCCGGGTCAACTCTCTGACCGAGAAGTACATAGACAAGTACGGGCTAAAGCCGGAAGACACCATCGTCTACGCATGCGGCAACCCCCAGATGATCGAAGACGTAAAAGACCGCCTGGGCAACGCCGGGTATCAGGTCGAAGAAGAGCGATTCTGGAAAGACGACTAGTCCCCTCCCTGAAATAACAAACATCCCTGGTAAATCATTGCTTGGAGAAAGAAATGGCCGACAAGGAACGAATTGGCGTTATAGGGCTAGGCATCATGGGGAAACCCATGGCCCGAAATCTAATGACCTCGGGTCATGAAGTAGTCGTATATGACCTGTTCCCAGAGCCCGTAGAAGAGCTGGTCACAGACGGCGCCGTCCTCGGCACATCACCAGCAGACGTCGCTTCCAAGTCAGATATCACCGTCGTGATGGTCCAGAACTCGCCACAATCGATGACGGTCGCGCTTGGCGAAAACGGGATTATCGAGGCAGCAGACAAGGGACAGCTCGTGGTCGACATGAGTTCCATCGCGCCGCTTGTCTCACAGAAGATCGGCAAAGAGCTGGCGGAATCCGGCATCGACTTCCTTGACGCTCCGGTGTCTGGCGGAGAGCCCGGAGCCATCGCCGGGACACTGGCCATCATGGTCGGTGGAACCCAGGCGGCGTTCGACCGGGCGGCGCCGATATTTGAAGCAACAGGCGCATCCGCTGTGTTGTGTGGAGAGGTCGGCGCAGGTGGCTTCACGAAGCTCGCCAACCAAATCTGTGTCGCAGCTAACATCAACGGACTTGCCGAGGCGCTCGTGCTCACGAGCAAGGCTGGGCTAAACCCGGAGACCGTGTTCAACGCCATCAAGGGCGGGCTCGCTGGCTCAAACGTCATGAACGCCAAGGCGCCGATGATGTTCGAGCGCAATTTCCAGGCTGGATTCCGAATCGAACTGCACCTGAAGGACATCAACAACGTGATGGACACGGCGCAGCAGATGGGTGTGCCGCTCCAGATGAGCGCTCAACTCCAACAGGTGCTCCAGGCACTCTTCAACGAGGGCAACGGAACCGATGACCACGCCGGTATGCTCAAATACGTCGAGGCGCTGGCAAAGGTAGAAGTCAAAAAGTAAGCGCCTTCGCCCGAACTAGATAATCGTTGACCGCCGCCACTAACCCGGCGGCGGTCTCGCGTCGGGCACCCTTAGGAACGTCTGGCAATACGCCGACAACCAACAATACGCTTCCGCCTACCCCTCTCCTGGTGAGAGAGGTTGGATGCTTCACGGTGTGAGGGGTGGCGCTTGAAAGGCCGCAAAGTCCAAGCGTACGGTCCCATGAAACCGGTCCTTCGAGAGCCTCAGGACTCTGACGCGCCAACGCAGCTAATCCACCCCTACAATGCGGTCCTCTCGACTCCATCTTCACCAGACCAAGAAAGACGCCGCCAAACATGACGAACCCACGCATGAAGATAACCGACATTCGGTCACGAAACTTGAGAGTCGTTAAAGAAATGGGTGAGCTGGAGCCAGCGTGGAGCGTCGGGACCATGTCCCAGTTCCGGATCGGCGGCGGCGCCTTCGTCGAAATTCAGACGGACCAGGGAATCACCGGCATCGGCCAGGCGGTCAATCCGGCCCTGATCCCTGACATCAGGGAACTGCTTGTCGGGAAAGATCCGTTCGATGTCGAGCAGCACGATGCGATGATGCGCTATTACATCAGGGGCGGCACCGGTTACGGCGGCACGGCTGGGATCGACGTCGCCCTCTGGGACGTCATCGGCAAGGCGGTCGGGCAGCCACTGTACAAACTCTGGGGCGGCGGCAAGGATCGCGTGATCCCCTACGCCAGCATGTACATCCTTTCCACTCCCGAAGAACGCGCCGAGATGGCGACCTCGCTGGCCGACGATGGATGGAAGGCGATCAAGCTTCGCCTGCACCATCAAACCATCGAGGAAGATCTCCGAACATTCGAGATGGTGCAGGACGCCGTTGGGGATCGAATGACCGTGATGGTAGATGGAAATCAGGCGCAATCGGCAGGAACCTGGCAGCCCGGGATCAGGTGGGATTTCCAGAGAGCTATGGATACTGCGATGGCGCTTGATGCGATGGGTTGTTTCTGGCTGGAGGAGCCACGCCCGCGCTACGCATACAAAGAGTTAAGCCTCATCAACAACGCCGTCGCAATGCCGCTCGCCGGTGGCGAGAACAACGTCGGTATCCACGAGTTTGTGGACATGCTTGAGCAGAACACTTACGACGTGCTCCAACCGGAGGGCATGGTCCTGAGCGGTATCACCACCCTCAAGAAAATCGGCGTGCTCGCACAGGCCCACAACAAACAGATCGTTCCACACCACGGCGGCGGCAACATTGGCGTTATCGCACACATGCACCTGATCGCATCTTGGCCCCACGCCCCGTTCATGGAACTACTTAACGACCCACCGATCGGCGCATACACAAACGGCTTCTCGATCATGGGCAATCACCCGGTCGTTAAAGACGGTTACATCGACCTCCCACAAGATCCCGGCCTGGGCGTCGAGATAGACCCGGATCTGATCCTCGACGATTAGACGGCCCGCGGGAAATAATCACGGGCCCCTTTAGTCAGGAGGGCCGTTAGTTGATAGCCTCCCCGTTACCGTCCGCCCGTCACATCCAGGACCGTTCCTGTGATGTAGCTGGCTTCGTCTGACGCCATGAACGCCACCGCTTTCGCCACTTCATCGGCGCGCCCTGCTCGACCCAGCGGCACCGCCTCCGCCATCGCCTCCTGCGACGCCTGTTGAAGTTCCTCGTACCGACCTCGTACGCGTGCACCCTCTTCCGTCAGGATGAAGCCAGGCAGTACACAATTCACATAAATTCCAGATCGCCCGAGGTCACGCGCAAGTTGCGCGGTCAGACCGATAATCCCGGCTTTCGCGGCCGCATACGGCAGCCGTATACCGGACGTGTTGAGCGGCCCAAAATGTCCTTTAGCGTTGGACGAGGAAAGGTTCACGATCCGGCCTGAACCCCGCCTCCGCATGTGCGGCACGATCGCCTTGCAGCACAGGAATGCGCCCTTCAGGTTCAGATCCACCTGAGCGTCCCAGCGATCCTCCGACACCTCCTCAATCCTGAGAACGCCCTCCGTACCACTACCGCCGGCGTCGTTAACCAGAATGTCTACCTGTTCGAACTCGCTAAGAGCCAGCTCCACCATAGAGGCGACGGAATTTGAATCTGTCACGTCCACGGCGGTAGCAGTTGCTTTGCTCCCGAAAGCACGAATCTCGGCGGCTACGCTCTCCACCTTGGCACTCTGGATATCTGCCAGCAGCAGATTCGCTCCCCGTTCCGCAAACTCCAGCGCCACAGCCCGTCCAATGCCCTGGGCCGCGCCCGTGATGATCGCTGTTTTGCCTTCAAACGACATATCGCACTCCTGAAATTCTTATCCGCTGACCGACAGTTTGCCCGCCGAGTAACCGCCGTCAACGAAGATCACCTGTCCGTTTACATACGCAGCGTCCGTAGACGCCAGAAATGCGACCGCGGCGGCGATATCGGCCGGGGCGCCGGGCCTACCCATCGGCACCTGCCCCACGAACGCCTTCTGATACCCGTCGCTCGGCGCAGGCTTGACCTCGGAGCCCGTGAGCGTCATCCCCGGCCCGACGGCGTTCACTGTGATCCCCTCGCCGCCCAACTCCAGTGCGAGCACTTTTGTGAACTGGATTATCCCTGCTTTGGACGAAGCGTACGCACTCGCACCCGGTCTGGCGTTCGCCCCTGCGGTGGACGTGATGTTCACGATCCGACCGCCTTCACCCTGCGCCACCATCTGTCGCGCCACCGCCTGGCTGCACAGGAAGTTACCTTTCAGGTTTACCGCCATGATGCGGTCCCAGAACGACTCTTCCATACCCAGTAACGCAGACTCACCGCTGACTCCCGCATCATTCACCAGGATATCGATACGTCCGAACGCCTCGACGGTAGCCATCACCATAGCGCCAACCGCGCCTGCATCGCTCACATCCACCTCAAACGACGCCGCACGCCGCCCCAGTGCACGGACCTCGTCCGCAACGGCCTCGGCATCCCCGCCAAGAAGATCCGCAACCATCACATCGGATCCATCGTGAGCCAGCCGCAAAGCAATAGCGCGGCCAAGTCCATGGGCGCCGCCCGTAACGATCGCCGCCTTTCCTTCAAGAGTCATCTAGAGTTCTCCTGGCCGATCTAACTGATCCCACGACGTAGGGACAAATGACTGCCCGCCCCTACGTGGTTGCTATTCCTCCACGATTACATTTGGAGCGCCCCCGCTCACTCTCCGTCCGAAAGCTTGTCCACGAAAGGGTCGCCGCCCTTCATAACCAGCTTGATCTTGTCACGGTCGCCAAGCAACGAAATATTGGCCAACACATCGCCATCCACCACCACCACGTCCGCCAACTTACCCGCAACGAGCGTCCCAATCTCATCACCGAGACCCACACACTCCGCAGCCGTGCCGGTGCCCGCCTTAATCGCTTCCAACGGTGTCATGCCGCGTTCGACAAGCACCTCCATCTCCCGGTAGTTCTTGCCGTGCACGAAACCGCCCATATCCGTCCCGGCCGCCACCTTCACACCCGCCTCCATAGCGGCATGGAGACTCCGCTTGTGCACGTCCATTAACGCCTTTGCCCTCTCCGCCATGTGGGACGGCGAGTTTTCGGCGTGATACTCGTAGACGGCGAAGGTCGGGACGTAAAACTGGTCGTTATCAGCCATCATCTTAAGTAGGTCCGGTTGCTCCACCAGATAACCGCCGTGCTCGATAGACCCGGCGCCCTCTTCGACGGCATATCGCAACCCGTCTCCGGCAAGTGCGTGACACATCGTGTTGAGGCCCTTCTCGCGGGCCTCGGCGACTATCGCCGCAACCTCGTCACGCCCAAACGATGGGTCGAACGGGCCATGGCCGGGACGAGACGCGCCGCCGCCTGTGGTGGCGAACTTGATCACATCAGCCCCGGCCCGCCACATCTCACGCACCTTGGCTCGCACAGCATCCGGTCCATCGGCAACGCCGTCCGGCAGTCGCGGATCGTTGTTGAAGGGGTTTGTGTGGCCCGATAGCGATACCCGGTCCGCATGTCCTCCGGTGCCCGACATGAAGCTGATCGTTAGCCTGAGACGCGGGCCGGGATAGAGCCCTTCCTCGACCGCCATCTTGAACCCGACGTCGAGACCCCAGCCGTCCCGGATACATGTGAACCCACCGGCCAGTGTGTCCTCCATGATCTTCGCCGTGCGAAGGTGTTGTAGCGAGTTCGGCATCGCCATGCGCCAGCGGGTCAGGATGTCGTAGTGCATTTCCGAAAGGTGATCGTGGCAGTCGATCATCCCGGGCATCACGGTCATGCCGGCGGCGTCGAAAATCTCGGCATCTGGCGGCACCGTGACGGCGGCTCTCGGCCCCACTTCACGTATCTGTTCGCCATCCACCAGAACGGTCATATCCGGCAGTGGGGCCGACCCGGTCCCGTCGATCAAGTTCCCGCCAACAATCGCCTTCATCAATAATCCTTATTAAGTTAGTGGTCTTATCGTTATCCCATCTTCCGGTGGGAGAGGCCGTATATATCTCTGAGACACCAAGGGTGAACGAGGTCAAAGTCTTCAGTCTCCCGTTCATCTGGCTCATTTAACGCTGTCTCACGTCGTCAACCCATCAACAAACACTTCTCCACCCTTCATCACCATCTTGATCCGATCCCGATCCCGCAAAACACCGATCTTGGCGAGCGGATCGCCGTCTATGACCAGCAGATCCGCGAACTTACCCTGCTCCACCGAACCAACATCGGCGTCCAGTCCAATACATTCAGCCGCCCACCCGGTCGCCGCCTGGATCGCCTGCATCGGCGTCAGACCCTTCTCCACCAGTAGTTCAATCTCCCGGGCGTTGTCGCCATGAACAAAGCCTCCAGCATCTGTACCAGCCACAACCTTCACGCCCATCGACAACGCCATCTCTATGCTCAACTGATGCGCATCAGCCAGGGCAAGTGCCCGTTCCTTGATGTACGGCGGGCTGACAGTGGAGTGATACTCGTAGACCATCAGGGTCGGCACGAAGAATGTGTTTGAATCCGCCATCAGCCGAATCAAATCCGGGGTCTCGGACAGGAAACAACCGTGTTCGATCGACCCCACATCAGCCTCGATCGCCATTCGTAGCCCTGGCCCGGCGAGCGCATGGCACATAGTCTTGCGGCCCATCGATGCCGCCTGCGTCACCAGCGCTTCGATCTCGGCTTCTTCGAACGAGGCGTCTCTGGGCCCGTGCCCGGGCCGAGAGCTGGCGCCACCTGTCGTGGCAAACTTGATCACATCTGCCCCCGCCGTCACCATCTCTCGCACAGCGGCTTGCACACCGTCCGGCCCATTTGCCACGCCCGAGGGCATTCGTGGATCGGCGTATAGAAGATTCCGGTGGCCTGAGGGCGATACACGATCAGCCAAACCGCCTGTCGGCGAAATAATGTTCACCGTAACCATCAATCGAGGCCCAGGAATTATGCCGCCCTCGATTGCCATCTTGAACCCGGCGTCCAATCCGCCGCCGTCCCTCACCGACGTGTATCCGGAGGTCAGCGTGTCCTTGAGTACATTCGCCGTGCGCAGGAAACGCAATGAAGCGGGATCATCGAGACCCCAACGGCTCAAAATGTCGTATTTTTCGGACATCAAGTGATCATGGCAGTCGATCAAACCCGGCATCACGGTCATCCCGGCGGCGTCGATAACCTCTGCATCAGGGGGGACCGTGACGGCCGCCCTGGGGCCGACCTCAAGAATACGTTCGCCATCGATCAACACCGTTGAATCTACGGCAACCGGCGCTCCGGTTCCATCGATGACATTGCCCCCAACGATAGCTTTCAACGCACTCACCTCCGACTACGGAAATCACGAACCAGCAGCGCTTAATCAAATGGGCGCCGAAGGTCCGGGCAGCATACCCGTGAAAACAGCCTTCTGCGCCATCCCTTATCGAGCGACACTCTCTTCAAGAGTCTCAGGATGGGTATCTCCCGGCAGATCGTAGTCCCGTCTGCGTGCCACACCAGAGTGAAAGGGTGTCCGACCCAGTCTGCCCATCAAGCAGGAGTGCGTCAGTAAAATGAGACCGTCACTCCAGTCAACCGAAGGTGTACACCCGGCCCTGCCGGTCAGATCCCGCCTGAGGTTGGACCGTCATCGGAATCTCCGCCACGGACCTCATCTAGAAACGCCTCGATCTCGGCCGAAAGTTCTACCGACGGCGGCGGCGGCGTCTCATCGTCGTTCGAGTCGTACTCGTCCTCAAACCGCTTCACCATCTCGGCCAGCCGCGGATTGTTCGTCATTGCAGGCGTCACCTGGGCGTACTGCTGCTCCCCTAGTTCAACCTCTGGCAGCTTCACGTCCTTGAAGTCGTACAGCGGAGCCAGGGCTTCAAGTGCACGCGCTGCTCCCGCGTAATCGTTATCAAGTTGGAGGTACATCGGTAGATGGACCATCACCGTTAGCGTCGCCAACCCGCGTGCGGTCGCGCCCACACCGATCCCGTTCGTCGCCGAGGTCGGGCCCTCATATCGGCTCCGGGAAAGCGTCACTCCACCTAAATCCGGAGCAACCTCCCAACCCCTGCTCGATCCCGTCACAAGTAACGGACGAGAGTGTGGAACGGAGTCGTACATACCGCCGACTGTGATGTAAGTCGTGACTCCGAGCGCTTCAAGCATTTCAAGGACAGATTCGTTGAAATCCTCCGAGTTGGAATGCGGCTCGAGAAGATGAACCAGAACAAGGTCCGGCGCTTCATCACGTCGAACGATCTCGATCTTCGAGGTCGGACTCGTGATCTCACGCTCCCCATCTACCCACTTCATCTCGGGCCGGTAACGCGTGAAATCGTAAAAATGTCCGGGCCGTCGGAGTGTTGCGACTTCCTCAGCCTGGTAGATCGAAGCCAGTCGTGATAGGACGAGGGTCCCCACGTTGCCTACGTTAATCCATGGCCGGAGCATCACAATCGCGTGGGGATCACGCAACGGCACTTCCGGCGGGTCGAAATCAAACCATCCAATTTCCATATGGCGCGTACCCTAGCAAAACTTCACCGGGCGTCGCAACCGTATTACTTCCATTAATTGTCTGTGTACCTCCGGGATACATGACAAGCGCTCATCCCGCTTTGACCACCCTATCGGACAAACTTATACTCGACTCCGGATATATGACTGATATTACGAACAACGGACCCGACAACAACGCCTCCCTGGACAAACTGGTGAACGATTCGGGACATTCCTCAGGGGACGATTCGTCTCGTCGACCTGACCAAAACTGGCTGTACGAACGCACAAATGCGGCGATCGCAGCAGATCCAGAGCTGGTCAAACTAAGGCTCAAGCCGCTTAATCGATTCAACACGGATGTCACCGGCCGTGCCGAGTTCATCAAGATCTACTACGGCATCAGCTGTGAATGCTCTACGGCGGCCGTATTAAGCGTCGAAGCTTCGGCCGACAAAACCCGGGAAGAGTTTCAGGAAGCACTCCCGGCGCTGCTTGGGAAACTCCATATGCAGGCCGTAGGCTTCCGACGAATGGATTGCGATTCCCATCTTCAGATGCGAATCCAGAACCTCCCGACAGCCCGCTAGCTTAAAAAGCTAACGGGAAGCACGACCTGGAACTAGAATTAAACCCCGGCAATAGATGGCCACTCGCCCCAGATGAACAGAGGAAAGGCCCATATGCCCAGGCGAAAGCTGACACAGGAACAGGCGATAGAGGGAACCATCAAGTTCTCTGAACGCTACGTCGAACGCGGCGCATACGAGTTTTTCCCCGAACCTGAAGTGGTTACGGAGGTCCAGAAGGGCCTTGCCGAAAACCAGGTGGCACACGGCTACCGCTACTGTCCTTGAATGCCCCTGAGCGGTGATCCCGTGGAGGATCGCAAGAAGATCTGCCCGTGTGATAGGCATCACGAGGACATTGCCCGTGATGGTTTCTGCATATGAATGTTTTTCGTTAGCGAAGAGTTTCTTCGTGAGTACCAGGGTGCGGACGAAATCACCCAGACCATCGACGAGGCGGTTGCCGATGGTGAAGACCTGTTTGGCGGGGACTACATGACCAAGTCGGAAGCCAACACCGGACGCAGGGATGACGCATCTAACGAGTAAGCGGTTACAATCCCTCAGGATATTTTTAGGTAACAAGCTGGTCCACGCACATGCAATTGCGGTCCAGATTTCAAGATTTCAAACAGAATTCAGGAGTTCGGGTTGAGCGCAGACAACCAGATCACGGTCTTCACCTCAAACGGCTGAGGCCCCTGCCACATGGTGAAAGTGTATCTTTCACGAAAAGACATCCCCTTCGAGGAAGTAAACGTCTCCGGCAACCGTGACGGCGTAAAGCGCCTGATCGCACTGGGACGAAACACCACCCCGGTAACCACCATCGGTGACGATGTGATCGTCGGCTACAAGCCGAAGGACATCGACGCCGCCCTGGAAACCGCCGGAATCTCCTGAACCCATATTTCAGGGACCCGGAAACCGAAAGGCCTCGCCAACCGGCGGGGCCTTGTCGCGCCTGTGGAGTGTGGGTGCCCGCCGACTCATCGTCGTAGGGCACCGCGTGCCAAACCAATTAGTCATCCTGAATATAACAAGACACACCACTGCGTCAGCCAGCAGCGGCAGCACACTGCCCCTTCTCCGAGCAGGAAAGGTCCGACCGCCATCCTCCAACTTCATCGACGCTTTTGATCTCCTGCGAAGTTAGGCAACACAGAAGATCGCACAATTAGGACCTTTGAGAGCCTCTGGTCACCATCGGCAGTACACTCGCCCACACAACCACTCGTCCATCAAACAACCACACAAGGCAGCGGCAATCATGCTTGAGCAGTTCCACGTCCCGGAAGACATCGCATACCGAGTTCAGCACGATACCCTCAAAGACACCTGCACTGAACTATTGGAAAAGGCCGGGCTACCGGAAGCAGACGCCCGGCTTGCTGCCGATGTCCTGGTCGCCTCCGATCTTCGAGGCGTCGAGACTCACGGCGTCTCCAACCTGATGCGCAATTACATCACCGGCCTCGGGAACGGCCACCTCAACCCGCACCCCAACATGCGAATCGTGCGTGAAACCCCGGCCTGCGCGACTATCGACTCAGACGCAGGCATGGGCGTCGTGATCGCTCCAAAAGCCATGGAGATCGCAATCGAAAAAGGCAAGGCCACCGGCGCCGGACTGGTCACAATCGCCAACGGACGACACCTCGGCATGGCCGGCTACCACGCCATGATGGCCCTTGAGCACGACATGATCGGTCAATGCATGACCGCCTGCGGTCCGTCCTTCGTCCCCACTTTCGCCGCTGAAGCCGCCATCGGCACAAATCCCATCGCAATCGCAGCCCCCGCAGGTGAAGAGCCGCCCTTTGTGTTCGACGCCGCCATGTCCATCCTCGCGGCAAACAAGATCACCCTTGCGAAACGCCTCGGGGTCGACCTGGAGCCCGGATGGATCGCAAGCCCCGACGGCACACCCATCACAGAGGCCGGTCCAGTCCCGGACGACTACATGCTCTTGCCCGCCGGGAGCACCCGCGAACTTGGGTCACACAAGTCATATTCGCTTGGCGTTGTGGTCGATATTCTTGGCGGCCTCCTGAATGGCAGCCCAGCCGGCCCGATGGCGCCCAGAGGGAACAACAACCACTTCGTCGCCGCCTACGACATCGAGGCTTTCATAGATGTGCAAGATTTCAAGAATGGGATGGACGAGTACCTGCGTGCATTGAGAGATCTCAAGCCAGCCCCCGGACACGACCGCGTCTTCTACGCCGGACTACCAGAGCACGAAGAGGCCGCAGAACGTAAGGAACACGGAATCCCGCTTCACCCCGAAGTGATCGACTGGTTCCGTTCCGCTTGCAGCGAGCTAGGAGTAGAGTTCCGACTGTAATTCAGCGGGAGCTGGTGTCCCCTCTCCCTGTCGGAGAGGTTCAGGGCTTGGGGGAAGCTCAACCTCCCATAACCTTGCATCCAATGATCAACTTCAAACGACGTCGGTAAACATACCGACTCACTAGAAAGAGCTTTCTTGCCCAAGTTCGTAATCATGCCGCCACAGACGGACCACCAGAAGTCGTGGGCCGCAAGAATCTCAGACACGTTGCCGGACTACGACGTGGTGCTCCCGGCGAATGCAGACGAAGCGAAGCGGGAGATCGTGGACGCGGACGCAGCTTTTGGAAACCTCCCGGCCGACGCGCTGGCGGCGGCAACCAGACTGCGCTGGCTTCAGTCGCCCCAGGCTGCGCCGCCCCCGGGCTATTACTACGATGAACTGATCGAGCACTCAGTCACCGTCACGAACTTCCGTGGCATCTATAACGACCACATCAGCGCCCACATCATGATGATGGTGCTGTCCCTGTCTCGTGGCCTTCCCGGCTACATGCGAGCGAAGGCAAGAGGCGACTACGAGAAGGACGCCAACGACGCCCCGTTTGTCTTCTTGCCCGACTCGACCGCAATCATCGTCGGAGTCGGCGGCATAGGCGGTGACACCGCCCTGCACTGTAAAGGTTTCGGCATGCACGTCATCGGCGTTGACCCACGGGTCGGCGACCCCCCCGCCGGTGTGGACGAGATTTTCCCAACAGATCAGTTGGCCAGCGTCATCGGGCGAGCCGATTTCGTGCTGGTCACGATGCCACACACGCCGGATAATCGGGGACTTTTCAATGCCGAAATGTTCGCCCGAATGAAGAGCACGGCGTACTTCATCAACATCGGACGCGGCCCGACCACAAAGTTGGACGATCTAGCGGAAGCAATAGAAAACGGCGTGATCTCGGGCGCTGGACTGGACGTGTACGAAGTAGAGCCCCTGGACCCGAACCACAAACTCTGGAAGTTGGACAACGTGGTCTTGACCCCGCATGTGGCGGCGAAAGAGGACGAGGGAGGAGCCAACCTCAACCAGCGCCGCTCAGATCTCCTACTGGACAACGCCCGCCGCTTCGCCGCCGGGGAAGATCTCCTCAACGTGGTCGACAAATCACTGTGGTTCTAGGCTCTACCGGGAATCGACATGGCAGGGGCGTATGGCAATACGCCGATCGGCGGCCCGAAGGTCGCCCTTACGCGCTGGTTTCTGTGCACGCTAAAAATTGACCATAACCCGCGCCGATAACTACCAGTGGATCGCGCTATTCGCCGTTTCGCTCAGCGTCTTCACGACAGTCGTCGACTTCAGCGGCATCACCGTCGCACTACCGACAATGGCGGACGACCTCGACCTGTCATTGCCAGCGGCATCCTGGATCATCCTGGCGTCCACGCTGACGATAATCGCAGTCCTGGTCCCCGCGGCCAGCCTATCTGACAAAATCGGCCGCAAGCGATCCTACACACTTGGTCTGGCCCTCTTCGCTATAGGGGCGATTGGTGTCGCGCTTTCACCCTCGTTTGGATTCCTGATCGGCGCACGCATCGTCCAGTCCGCCGGCATCGGCATAGTTCAGACCAACTCATACGCCATCATCGCCACCGTATTTCCGGCCAATCAGCGCGGCAAAGGCATCGGCGCGTACACTTCCACCGTGGGACTGGCGGGAATCGCCGGACCGATCATCGGCGGCGTCGTGGTAGACGCCCTTGGATGGCGGTCGTTCTTCGTCATAACCGCAGGCCTCGCGATCATCGCCACGGTCGCCGCCATACGGCTTCTCGACCCAGCCCGGGTCGACGGCGAGCGCAAACGGGCCACGGGCCCTGGATTCGACTGGGTTGGTGCGGCGTTATCGGCCGCGATGCTGTCAGTGTTCATCGCCGCCATCAACACCGGGAGTCGTGTCGGCTGGGACTCGACATCGATCATCGCTGCGTTTCCGATCGGCTTCATACTGCTGGGTCTATTCGTGTGGCGAGAGCTGTCCATCGAACGCCCGATGATAGACCTGCGCGTCTTCACGAATGCACCGTACTCGTTCTCGATGGCGACCAGGTTCTTTGGTTTCATGAGCGGGTCAGGCTGGCGATTCATGATGCCTTTCTACCTTCAAGAAGTTCGAGGGTTTCAACCGAGCCAGGTTGGTTTGATCATTTTCTCATCGGCAGTAGGCATGGCGATTTTTTCTTACATATCTGGACGACTTTCTGACAGGTATGGAACTCGACGGTGGGTAATGCTCGGGCTTGTGATCGTGGTGCTCGCCTCTATTTTCTATTCGACACTAGACCTGGATACTCCGGTAGCTCTGATTGTTTTCGTACTTTTCATCAGCGGAATGGGCCTCGGGTTCTGGGAAGTACCGAACACTACATCCGCTATGGATACTGGCGAAGAATCTGCCATCAACACGACGGGGGCGCTGGTCAACGTCACCCGGAACGCCGGGAACATAGCGAGTATCGCCATCGCATCATCCATCGTGACCGGTGTTCTTGTGGCCAGGGGGTTTGAACCGGACATCTCGTTAGTTGGCAAGGATGAGACAGGGATGATGGCAGGCGCCTTTCTAGATGGCGCCCGTTGGGTCTTCATCGCACTTGCTGTGGTAGGAGCTGCTTCGGTCCTGGCCGGGTGGCGTGTGGTGATGCGCAAACCGAAGAATAGTCCTCAGTAGGTCAATATCGGCTGCGCGCCCTGATGGTCGAGCCGTTACCATCGTCGATCCAACGCACAACGCAACGAAAGGTCATCATGCGCGTAGTCCAGTTTGAGATACCAGGCACAGGTCGGCGCGTAGGCGTTATCGACGGCGACGATGTAATCGACATCACAGCCGAGTCACCGTCTCTGACCTACATTTTCCAGGTATTCGACGCTGCACAGAACTCAGGCGCCGGCTTCGAGGAAATCCTCCAGGAAGCCGCAGACGCCAGCAGCACCAGGCTGAACTACCCCGAACTCCTTGCAGCTCCTGTCGGCGGCGATGCGCCGTTCTTGCACGCCCCGGTCGACCACTTTGATCCGCATCGAGTCCTGATCTCTGGGACCGGCCTGACCCACACCGGCAGCATGGAGTCGCGTGACGCCATGCACGTGGAAGAAGACGAGCCCAAATCTGAAGAGCCGGCCACTGATTCCGCAAAGATGTTCCAGATGGGTATTGAGGGCGGCAAGCCAGAGCCCGGGACTCGCGGCACATCGCCGGAGTGGTTCTACAAGGGCAACGGAACCTTCTTACGCGGCCCAGGCGAGCCGCTGGACATCCCGGCTTACGCACTCGACGGTGGCGAGGAACCGGAGGTCGCTGCCTGCTACATCATCGATCGCAATGGCACACCTCGACGCCTGGGATTCACGCTCGGGAACGAGTGGGCGGATCACGAGACGGAGCGCATCAACTACCTCTATCTGGCTCCATCCAAGCTACGTGTTTGCTCGATCGGCCCAGAGCTGGTGACCGACTTCGCGTTCGAGGAGCTGGAGTACGAGTGTGAGACGACCCGCTCCGGAGATACGATCTACCAGAGCGGTCCGATCTACTCCGGAGAGAAGTACATGTCGCACACGCTCGCTAACTGTGAGGATCATCACTTCAAGTACCCGGGGCACCGGGTGCCCGGCGATATCCACGTGCATTATTTCGGCACGAGCAAGATCAGTTACACAGAGCGGAAGTGGAAGTACGAACAGGGCGACGTGGTGACCATCTCTGCCCCGGGATTCAGCGCTCCGCTCCAGAACCCCGTAGTCGAATCAGACGCCGACGCAGGGTCTGTGATCGAGGTCAAGAAGGCCTAGAGGCTGGTAAGCGGGGGCAGTACCATCCTCCGACTTACGCACCGGGTGTTTCGAACCTGTCCTAGACCAGATTCAGGACGCTGCCGTGATCCGAATCCTGATACTTCCGGCATCGGTCCGACATCATAATAACCGGCGTATCGTCGGCGAACTCTAGATAGCTGTTCGACGACCTACCCGGTAACAGCGCCCTTGGACGCCGGCTGTACCAGCTTAATGTATTTGCCCAACGTGCCCCGGGTGTAGGACGGCTCTCTCGGGGTCCAGGCATCAAGGCGCCTCGCCAACTCCTCGTCGGACACCTTGAGGTTCAACTCGAATTTTTCGAGGTCCAATTCTATGGTGTCACCATCTTCTACGGCTGCGATCGGACCGCCCACAAAAGCTTCAGGGCCAACATGGGCGATCATCGATCCATGGGTCGCTCCGGAAAACCGTCCATCGGTCATAAGGAAAACCTTCTCGTTCAGTCCCTGCCCCGCGATCATTCCGGTCACCTGAAGCATCTCACGCATCCCCGGTCCGCCCTTCGGTCCCTCGTATCGGATGACGATGAACTCGCCCTCTTTAACCGTCCGCTTATTCAATGCGTCGATCAACTCCTCTTCCTGCTCAAACACCCGCGCCGGGCCCGACCAGGTCGCTCCGAACTGGTGGCCCGCAACCTTCAGAGTGCAACCTTCAGGAGCGAGGTTACCGTAAAGCGTAACGAGGCCCCCGGTCTCGGAAAGCGGATCATCGATCGAGGTAATGATCGGCTCCGGCTTGCCGTTCGAGGGGTATATGTGGGTTTTTGAGTCGTCTTTAACGCTCGCCAGGTTCTCCTCGATAGTCTTACCTGTCACCGTCATAGCGTCGCCGTGCAGGACACCAGCCTCAAGTAGTCGCTTCATGATCACAGGGATCCCACCAGCACGGTCCAGGTCGTACATCAGGTATCGGCCACCCGGCTTCATGTCTGCCAGAAGCGGTGTTCGCATCGAAATATCGTGTATGTCCTGCAGGTTCAACGGAATACCGGCCTCGTAGGCGATTGCCGGGAGGTGGAGGGCGGTGTTGGTCGATCCGCCCATCGCCACGACCAGCGAGACGGCGTTCTCGAATGCCTTGCGCGTCAGGATGTCGGAAGGTCGTATGTCCTGACGAAGCATATTCATCACCGCCTCACCAGCGGCACGGCTGGAAGCGATCTTGCGCTGGTCGACCGCTGGTTCTGAGGCGCCGCCGGGCAGCGAGAGGCCGAGAGCCTCGCCGATGCTGGACATCGTATTGGCTGTGAACATGCCGCCGCACGCGCCCGGTCCTGGGCACGCCCGTACTTCCATGTTGTAAAGCTCTTCGTCGTCTATCTCGCCGGCCTGATGCTGGCCGACAGCTTCGAACATGTCCTGGATCTGTATGTCTTTTCCGTTCCAGCTTCCAGGAAGGATCGAACCCCCGTAGACGTATACGGAAGGAATGTTCAGTCGGGCGATGGCCATCATCGCTCCAGGCTGTGATTTGTCGCAGCCAGCGACCGCAACCAGACCGTCAAAACGTTCCGCGAAGCAGACCGTCTCTATGGAGTCGGCAATAATCTCCCTTGAGACAAGGGAGCCTTTCATGCCTTCGGTGCCCATGGATATGGCGTCAGAAACCGTGATGGTGCTGAACATAAAGGGAGTGCCATCGGCGGCGGATACGCCTGATTTGATGGCTTCCGCAAGCGGTGCGATGCCGATGTTGCAGGGGGTGACTTCGTTGTGGGTCGAGGCGACGCCCACGAAGGGCTGGTCGATGTCTCTATCGGATAGCCCCATGGCTCGCATCATGGAGCGGTGGGGTGCGCGGATTGCGCCTTCAGTGGTTTCCCATGAACGCCATTTGCCGGGGGCACGCTTGGCCGCACGGTTGGATGCGACGTTTCCGGGGTTGCCTGCGGGTCGGTCGGCGGTGGTCATGGGAGGCCTTTCTAGCCGGTTATTTGTTAGTTCCGTTTGACAGATCGGTTGGATTGCGAGCGCAGGGGTGAGTGATCAGTCGCCCCTGCGGTGTTATTCATATTCGGTCACGTAGGGTACGGCGGTAGTAGGCCGGGTGACAAACGTTTGGTAGGTCGAATGTGCTTGTGTTGCGGGTCTACTTCTACGGACTCGTGGAGGAGCCAGATGCGAGGCTATCCAGGGGCGGTTTGAAATTGATAATGACGGGGTTTGGTTGTTGGCCCTCTCAAAGAGCTCACGAGGAGTGAGCGAGCCTTATGCGGGCCTAACTTTTCTTCCAGGTAAACAGATCGCTGGCCCGTTCGTAGAGGTAATCGATCTCTGCCCATCCATGCTTGTCCGGGCCGTGGATGCCGTAGGGCGAACGCATGGTGCTGTTGGCGATGATTCCACGCCGAACGAAGATCTCTTTCAGGACCGGGAGATCATCGTGCAGGACCAGTGGCAGAATGCGTTGATACATTGCACGTGCACCCTCTTCGTCGCCAGCTTCGAGAAGGTTCCAGATGTTCGAATGGACATCGCCGTAATGCGATGAGGGCATATTCCCGGCCTCGCCTCGACGCCATTCGTCGAGCAGCATCCTTGCTCCGAAACCGCCCATCACGCCAAGGATGTCGTCGCCCGCGGCCTCGATAATGCGGGTTGCGGCCTGTAGCGGATCAGACCCTTCTTCCTTCACGTATGACAGGTTTGGAACGTCATGGGACAGTTGCGCCAGGGTGTCGGTGGGCATCGCATACGCGCCGCCGAAGTTCTGTACGAAGACCGGGATGTCGACCGCAGCGCCCAGCTCGTGGAAAAAGCGCAGTACCTCTGCTTCGGTGGTGGGCTTGGAGTGCGGCGGCATTGCGATGACCGCATCTGCGCCTGCGTCCTCGGCATGTTTCGCCATCCCTATGGAGTGCGCGTTTGCAATGCCTGTGACCCCGGCGACGACGGGAACTCGTCCGGCGACGACGCGAACCGTGGTCTCGACTATCTGCCGTCGCTCGTCATCGGTAAGCACCTGAAACTCTGACACCATCACCGGCATAACGACGCCGTGGCAACCGGCTTCGACCGTGAAATGGAGGACCGACTCCATGCTCTTCCAGTCGATCGTTTCGTCCTCGTTAAAGGGTGTGACCGGAATTCCGTAGATGCCTCTGAAAGGAACGTGCTGTGCGGTCAATTTGGTGGGGCTCCGATGGCGCTTGTTGTGGTGCGAGCGGCGAATGGATCGGATGTTACGGCAGAGGTGAGCTGTTGTCCGCATCACGCGACTTGTTTGGTGCATACGCCTCTCACGCTAGGAGAGGGGCCGAAGACAGGGTTCTCCTAAATGTAGGAGGAGGGTCGCTGGTGGTTATTCGGCACGCGATCTAGTGCATAATCCGAGCCGATTGACTGGCCGGCCTTGCCGCTCCCCCTCACACTGATCCGCTTCCGCGTGGGGGAGAGGGAACAAATGAATCCGCCTCATTTGATTAGATATAAAAAGGACTCCAACAATGAAGATCACCGCCGTCACTCCCTGGTTAATCAATGCCGACTGGGACGACCGACCGGGTGGAGACCTGCCCCGGAACCCGACGACGCGGGAGTTCCTGTTTGTGCAGGTAGAGACGGATGCGGGGATCACCGGATGGGGGGAGATCACCCCGTTCCCGGGACTCGTTGGAAACCGGGCGATGCACGGCTTCGTCAAAGAGGTCGGTGCACTGGTTATCGGCGAAGACCCGTCTGATATTGACTACATCTGGCACAAGCTCTTCCGGCGCATGACCTATGTCGGATCACGGGGTGCAACGACCGCCGCTATCAGCGCCATCGACATCGCCCTCTGGGACATCAGGGGCAAGGAGTTGGGACAGCCGATCTACAAGCTGCTAGGCGGAGCTGTCAGGGACAAGATCGGGTTGTACTGCCACCCGCCGGAGCCAAAAGACCCGGTCAGCGCGGCGATCGATGCTAAAGAGATCGTGGCCTCGGGGCACCGGGCCTTCAAGTTCGACCCGTTCATGCGCAGTCTTCCCAAAGGGAACGCCTGGTATATCGACGGGCAAATATCGAAGCGCGGCGAGGAAGAAGCGGTCGAAATCACGGCCGCTATCCGTGAGGCGGTCGGCCCGGAGACCGAGTTGCTGATCGACGCCCACGCCATGTTCAACGTGCCTACGGCGGTGCGACTGGCGCAGCGGTTGGAGCCGTTCGACATCCTGTGGTTCGAGGAGCCATGCCCGCCCGAGAGTTATCACGCCCTAAAGCAGGTGAAGGACCAGATACCTCAGAAAATCTCGGTGGGCGAGAGGCTCTACACCCGCTGGGAGTTCATACCGATTCTTGAACAGGAACTGGCCGACTACATCATGCCGGACGTGACCTGGACGGGAGGCATCTCCGAGTTGAAGAAGATCGCCAACCTCGCCGAGGCATATTACGTGCCTCTGTCACCGCACGATGCAGCTGGACCGATCAACGTGATCGCCGGGGCTCATGTTTGCATGAACGTGCCGAATTTCTACAAGCTGGAAACGAACAAGTACGACCTGTCTAACTACAACCCGTTCATCGATCACCCTCTGGATATCCGTGAGGGCGATCTGTACGTGAGCGATAGGCCCGGACTGGGATTGGAGATAGACCTGGACTACCTGAAGGCGCACGCACTGGAGGGTTACGGGGGGTAAGTTCTGGAAGACATAGCGCGCTAACCCTTTTGATCGTCTCGAGCTACGCGTCGTGCCCTGATGAGGGCGAAAAGATAGATGGTCAAGTAACTGCGGTACGGGCGGAACTGCTCGGCATAATCGACCAGTTCCTGAGGCGAAAAGGCCTCTCCCCGCACAAGCTCTCCCAGCGTTTTTTGCAGGGCTACGTCTCCCACCGGGAGAGCGTCTTCTCTGCCGAGGCCACGTAGAAGCAGCCAGTGAGCCGTCCACGGCCCGATACCCCTGAGTTTCAGCAGCTCGGCTTCCACCTCGGCGTCGTCTAACGCTTCGAGCCGGGATTCAGTGATCCGGCCTGATCCGAACTCGTCCCTCAAACCCAGCGTGTACTCAGCCTTGCGCTGACTCAGCCCAAGCGCCCGCAGGTCTTCAATGTTGGCTTGAACCAGGTCTTCAGGCCTTGGAAACAGGGCGTAAGACTGGCCATCTATCTCACCGACCCGACCGTAGTTCTCGGTAATTTTGCGCCGGAGTGACGCAGCTACGTTGGCGCTAATCTGCTGGCCAAGGACTGCCCACGTGATGGTCTCGAACAGGCTCGTCGCTTGCGTCAGGTGGAGGCCGTGGAAGTTCTCTTCCAAGACCGACAGCTCCGGCATGTCGCCGATCAGGTCATAGAAAGGCTGTGGAGTGCCGCGAGTGCCCACGATACGTTCTACCTGCCACCTGGCGGTATCGATCTCGGTCGACGTTGATCGGCCGGAAATGCTTACCTCAAGTACCGGTTTAGCCGCGCTACCCGCCGAATTGATCGCTATGGTCGCGACCCTGTCCCCGAGGTCTATCGCGCGTCTCAACGTCTCACCGTCATACGTGTCCCCGCCTTCACTCCCTTTGTAATGTGTGACGAAGTCGGCGTTGGCGGCGAAGTCGTACGGAGGTTGAGGTTTGAGGGTGAACTTTGTGAAACCGTCTTTGTGCGGCACGATCTGCGAGATCTTTCGTATCCGCTCAGGATGACTTCCGGGGCAGGAAGTCGTCAGCGGAAATTAAGCTGTTGACCAAAAATTCAAGCGGTCAGGCAAACTCTTCCAAAGGTCTGATAGTCGGCGGCCCCGACGGTGTTGCTGCGAGTGAATGTGATTCCTGCCCCCTGCCCTCTCCCGGTGGGATGGGAGGATTTTGAGTGGCCCTTCGCGAACCTCAGGGTGGGTGGGCCTCGGGTTGGCTTGTTCCTTCTCCGAGATTGGGCCGAGAACGTTACCGTTCGCTGTCCGCGGCCTCACGTACCCGTGGGAGAACTGTCTGGGCCACTCGTTGTGCTTCTTCCACATGCGGATAGCCCGACAGGATGAACTCGTCGATACCCAGCCGCCAGTAAGCCATAAGCTCATCCGCGACCTGCTGTGGATTGCCGACGATCGCCGTGCCACAGTTGACCCGGACGGTCGATATGCCGTTCCAGAGTCGATCGCCGACGCGGTGTTCTTCGTAGGAGCGTGACTGCGCAAGCTGACCGACCATTGCGGTACCCGCGAAAGACGTCTGTCGCTGTTGCTCGACCACTATTTGCGCCTCGGACAGCAAGTCTTCGGCTGCATCCCAGGCCTCTTGTTCAGTGTCTCGGACGATGACGTGGGTGCGCAGCCCGAACTCGGGCGGCCTGCTATTGACCTCGAACCTTGATCGGGCACGTGCCATGAGGCCTGCTATGGCGTCCAGTGGTTGAATCCACATGAGCAGGTTGTCGGCCTGTGCACCGGCGAGATCGAGTGCGTTGTCGGAGGCGCCGCCGACGTACCAGCGCGGCCCGTCTCCCACCGGCGACGGTGACACCATCGCCTGTTCAAGTTTGATCACCTTGCCGTCGTAATCTACCGGCTCCGGCGCGCTCCAGAGTAGCTTGGACGCCTCTATGAACTCCGTCGCCAGTGCGTATCGCTGGTCATGATCCGAATGGACACCCAGTCGTTCAAAATCGCCCTGGATGCCACCAGGGACGATGTTGACGTCGATGCGTCCACCCGAAATGTTGCTCAGGGCAGATGCCATCTGTCCCCACATACCGGGCGAAATAAAGCCGGGTCGTACGGCGACCAGAAATCTGATTCGGCTGGTGACCGCTGCGAGCGCCGTAGCCGTGGTCCACGTTTCCGCCAGAGGAGCCGTCTCTTCGAACAAACCGTTGGCGAACCGCGTCGGTATTAAGAGGCTGTAGTAACCGTTGTCCTCGGCCGTCTGCACGACCTGTTTGAGGTACTCAAACGTCGGAGGTCGCTCGGCGCGGACGGTGCCGATGTGAGCTCCGTCTCCGTCGATAGGAACAAACCAGTCAAAGCGTGGCGTGGGGCGGGATTGTGAGGGCATGGAGCCATTATGCAGGTCGACGATGTCGAGAACTGTAAACATCGGCAACCCAATCCAATGAAGGGTGATCTCCGCCGAGCGCGATATCCACTACGTCTTTCCAGAGCTGGTAACCGAAGGCGCTGTTAGTCATTACCACCACTCCCGATCGTGACTCCCTGGAGCCGATGGCGAAGTTGAAAAAGACGCTGTTATCGCCCCAGTGCCAGAACCAGGGTGCGGGAGTGTTCGCTGCCGACTCTTGCCCGACTGACGGCGGATGTTCAAGCGACCAGCCCAATCCCCACGAGACCGTATCGCTGAAATCGGCATTCGGGCGAGGCCACTCTGTGTGCCAGGACTGCGAGTTATTGACCGGGACGGCCGGGGTGAGCATTTCATTCAAAGAGGAACTCGCAAGCGCATCCGGGTGGACGTCGTCTCGCATCATCCAGGTCATGAATCGGGCCACCTCTGTTGGACTACCGACCAGGCTAGCGGCGGCGTTCATTTCAGGCGAAATACGCTTCTCCCTGGGCGAACCGTCCTTCTCATGGCCAAGAGCAAGTACAGGATCGCTACGCCGTGACGGCCACACAAGATCGCTTTCGGTCATCCCAAACGGCTCGAGTGTCAGTTCTGTAATCACATCCAGTGGAGGTCGGCCCGTCAGCTTTTCGATCACCAGTTTCAGATACTGAAAACCTTCGCCCGAGTAGGCATAACGCTCACCCGGCTCGAAGTACATTTTCAGGCCGCCTTCATCGCGCTGGCGCTGCCAGTTCGGGAACCCACCCGTATGGTTCAAGACATGCCTTGCCGTGACCTTCGTTATGCGCGGATCGTCCAGATAAGGCTCGTCGAGGTAGTCGTTGAGTGGCGTGTCTAGATCGATAACCCCGGCATCACGCAGCTTCAATACGCCGTACGAAAACAGCGGCTTGGTGATGGACGCGGCCTCGAACACTGTGTCCGTGGTGAGTGGTCGTCCCGTCGAAAGGTCGGCGGTCCCGTAAGCTCCGGCCCACGCCACATCACCGTCCCGGATGAGCGCGATTGACGCACCTGCGACCCCGGTCTCGGATAACGCTTTCGGCACATGTTCGTCCATGTGTGAGCCGATGGATTCTACCGAGTGGCCATTATGTTCCGGTGTGATCAATCTATCGTCGTTCCAATCGTGTACAAGCGTGTATCGGTCAGCGTCACTGCGCCTCCCACAGACACCGCTCCGTCGTCGTGCAGTCGGGTCCTTAATAGAGACCCGACGCCCTGACGGACCGTCACCTCTCGTCCGATGCGGGCGGCAAATGCGACTGCCCCAGAGCCAGTCGCTTCGTCCTCATCGATACCAGCTACATCTCCAGGAATAAAAACCCTTGCCCGTACGCGATTCTCTGATTCGTTATCCCACGCCCAGCAGTAAGCAAAACCGATTCCGTTCGGTGCGCCCGCGAGGGCATCAATCTCCGCAGAGGTGTCGTACTGCAAAAATTCCATTTCTGGACACCATTCTGGGCGACCCGTAATCCATATTTGATCCCCTTCAAACCCCACCGGGACAATTCCAGCAGGCGGCCTGAGCTCGGATACTCTATGGCCCTGTCGCCGTAACAGCCAAGCTGTTCCCACCAGCGGATGCCCTGCAAATGGCAACTCGGACATTGGCGTATATATCCTGAGCACGCCGCTGCAGATGTCATCTACGAAGACAGTCTCAGAGAAGTTAAGGTCTGCCGCCACGAATTGTCGTTGCTCTGATGAGAAACCACCGCCATCAAGAAAAATACCGAGCGGGTTTCCCCCTCGCCCATCTTGGCCGACGAAGACCTTCACTTCGTGGAGGGTGGTCATCGTTTGTTCCTGTCCGATCACATTAAGGGATGGATAGCCACTCTGAAATCATACCCGGGAATGTCATTTGGAAGGGCCATATCTCAACCGTCTGCGTGCTAAACTCCGGCACTCCTGTAACGTATCTGAATTCGCAATCGAGACGGATATGAGCGCCGTCTGAGGAGCCTTACTTGGTCGACCTTCAGTACTTCCCCCTCCCCGGAGCCTCAATTGACGAGATCGACACCCCCGCCATCATCGTGGACCTGGATGTCGCAGAGGCCAACATCAAGCGACTTCAGGATTTTGGCGATGCCAACGGGACGGCCATTCGCCCACACTCCAAGACACACAAGAGTCCTGTCTTTGCACGGAAGCAGATCGAGGCCGGTGCGATCGGTATTTGCTGCGCCAAGGTCGGCGAGGCGGAGGCGATGGTCGCTGGTGGCGTCAAGAACATTTTGATACCAAATCAGGTTGTCGGCGACAGCAAGATTAAGCGTGTCATGGCGCTGGCATCAGAGGCGAACATCGTTGTCGCCGCGGACGATGCCGGCAACGTTGAACAGCTTTCTGCTGCGGCAAGCGGCGTGGGGAAAGAAATCGGCGTGATCGTTGAGGTCAACGTCGGCATGAACCGCTGCGGCACCGAGCCGGGCGAAGACACAACAGCCCTGGCTCGAATAATCACAAACTCACCCGGACTCCGGTTCGACGGGGTTATGGGATATGAGGGTCACACCGTCGCCGTCAGGGACGAGTCTGAGCGACGGGCAAACGCCGAAGGGGCGATGGCCAACCTTATTTCCGCTGTCGAAAATATCGAAGCTGCCGGGATGCCGGTGAACGTTGTCAGCGCTGCCGGAACTGGTACCTACAACATTACCGGGAAGATGGACCGCATCACAGATTTGCAGTGCGGTTCATACATCTTCATGGACGGCGATTACATGGAAGTGTTTGAGGACTTCAAGCCAGCCCTTACCGTCCTCGCGACTGTTATATCTCGACCAACCTCAGACAGGGCAGTGCTCGATACCGGAATGAAGTCCATGTCGATCGACCGCGGTTTGCCGATAGTGGTGGATCAGCCGGGAGCGACGTACGAAAAAATCTCCGAAGAACACGGGATCATGTCGGTCGAGGGCGATGCCCAAAGGCTGAAGGTTGGCGACAAGGTCCAGCTCCGTCCGATGCACGGTGATACCACGATAAACCTGCACTCGCACTACTTCGGAATCCGCAAAAACAAGTTGGATTCAATCATCGAGATCGCTGGACGGGGCCGCTTCCGGTAGACGCTGACAGTACCCGATGGGAGCGAAAGGGGACTAATGGACCACATCAAACGCGGGGTAGTCAGGGGCATTATCGCCAGCCTGGTATTGCTTGCTGTTGTCGGTATTGTTGTCGGACTTTTGATCGGGGTCGTGGTCGGGTTTATTGGCGGCGTAATCGGCGCAATATTCGGCTTCTTTTTCTTGCTGATTAGCCCGTTCCGGCGGCGTTAATGACGGTTGTGGTAACCATTTCTCTGGCGAGAACCAAAGAGAGTTGCCATTGCTGAGTTACAGCAACGAAAAATAGAGGATCGTTATGCATGGAAGAAAAATGCAGGCGTTTGCTTTCGTCACAGTAGACGGTAGCCCGGGGATCTAATCCCAGTAATCTGAAGGCGCGCGCAGCAATTTGATTGACGCCTCGAGTTGTACCAGCCTTCTCCTCGACTGGTACAGGGCCTGACTGAGGAATTACTCGCTGGGCCGGTCACGCACTGCGTCTAATGCAGCCAATCCCAGGTTTAGTACGTCTTCCGGCGGGACTTCTTTTCGACCGTTTGGAGCCGAGAGAGTTGCACTCGTTTCGAGGTCGGTCCGGGTGAACCAGTGCCAGCCGGGTACGGGCTGTCGGTCCGAGCGGGCGGGAACCGTGAAGTAAATAAAATCGATGTGTTTGTGCGGTCCATCGACCGGGTCCTGAATGTCCTCGACGATGATCGAGTGCGGTACCGGAACGTGCGGCAGTGACGTCACCGTTGGAGCCGGATAAGTCGGCACAATTTCTACATGTAGGCCTGTCTCTTCCAGCGCCTCTCGCACGGCCGCCTGTAGCGGGTCTTCGTTCGCTTCTACATGTCCCCCCGGCGGTAGCCAAGCCTGCACTTTGGCATGCCAGTGCAGTAGCACGGCGTCGTTACGGACCACGAACGTCGTCGAAGTGAAATGCCTTGTTACTGGTTTCTCGTTCATTTGAAGAAGGTAGCTTGGGAAACCACGCTGGGAAGTTAAAAAGTTCCGGAAATGAAAGTGGGGCCACCGGGCTGGGAGATGAA
>JAPKBN010000067.1 GCA_026421215.1 Dehalococcoidia bacterium | reverse complement strand
GCAACGCAGGCAACGATGGAACAATGAATTGACCAATCAACCTGAATCCCGGCCCAACATCATCGTGATCCTGGCGGACGATATGGGTTTCGCCGATCTCGGGTGCTGGGGCTCAGAAATCCACACGCCGAATATCGACAAACTTGCTGCGGGCGGCCTCAAATACACGCAGATGTACAACTCGGCCCGTTGCTGCCCATCGCGCGCCGCCTTGCTCACCGGCCTCAACCCACAGCAGGCGGGCGTCGGCCACATGGTCGATGACTACGGCACGCCGGAATACCAGGGCTACCTGAACGACAACTGCGTGACAATCGCCGAGGCACTATCGTCGGCCGGTTACGAGACGTTCATGTCCGGAAAATGGCACGTCGGCGGCCCTCACAACCTTCAGAAGCCCGAAACGTGGACGCCCGGCGAACCCGGCTCCCCGACGCCGCGCCAACGGGGGTTCGACAAGTTCTTTGGCACACTGACCGGCGCCGGCAGCTTCTGGAACCCAATGACGTTGATGGAAGATCAGACCCTTATCCAGCCGGACTCGCCCGATTTCTACTACACGGATGCCATCTCAGATCATGCAATCGAGATGATCTCCGGCAACGCCGATTCTGAAAATCCATTCTTCCTCTACCTGGCGTACACCTCGCCGCACTGGCCCTTGCACGCCTTTGAAGAAGATATCGCTCGTTACGAAGGGAAATACAGCGACGGCTGGGATGCGCTGCGGACCTCGCGCCACGAAGGTATGCGTGCGCTCGGGCTTGTCGATCCTAAATGGGAGATCAGCAAGCGCGACCCCGACTCCCCGGCATGGAACGAAACGCCGAATCATGATTGGGAAGATCTCAGAATGGCAGTCTACGCGGCCCAGATAGACCGCATGGACCAAGGCATCGGCCGCGTGCTGGCGCAGATCGAGGCGCAGGGCCAGACTGACAACACACTGATAATGTTCATGGCCGACAACGGCGGGTGCGCCGAGTTCTGTGCAGAAGACTCAAACCGGCCAAACTACGCCAACTTCAACACCCCGAACCTCGACGGATCACGCGCCACCGTCGGGAACATCCCAGACCTGCGCCCCGGCGGATCGGACACCTTTCAGAGCTATGACCTTCCCTGGGCCAATACATCGAACACCCCGTTCCGGCTATTCAAACGCTGGACACACGAGGGCGGAATTTCAACCCCCCTCGTCGTCAACTGGCCGGACAAAATCAAAACTCCTGAGACGATCCACTCCCCGGCGCACCTGATCGACATCATGCCCACCTGTTTGCAGGCAGCTGGCGCCAGTTACCCGACGGAGAACAACGGCCACTCGATCAAGTCTCTTGAGGGCGAGAGCCTAGTCCCGTCCTTCCAAAACCCGGATTGGAAACGAGAGGCTCCGATCCATTGGGAACATGAAGGCAATCGGGCGATTAGGGACGGCGATTGGAAGCTGGTTTCTGAGTACCCGGGCGCATGGGAGCTTTACAACATCTCGGACGATCGAACGGAGCTGAACAACCGGGCGGATGGAGAGAAAGATCGTTTGACGAGGATGTCACGGGAGTACAACGCCTGGGGTGAGAGGGTCGGCATCGTCAACTGGGTGGATCGATGGGACGCCATCAGGCGTGGTCCAATCGGCAAAAGGAACCACCGGGTCGGGTAGGCCTGCTGGAGGTCTGGTGGTAACGTGAACCGGTGCACGATGCGCTGGCCACACGGACTTTTATACAACTTCGGGGGTGGTAACACCGCCTGATGTCCACGCCGAACAAAACGATGAAAGTCTTGACGATGCGTAGCACCGCCATAACCAGGCCCCGCAGTCGGAGCCAGGGCCAGGGTAAGGACCGTCATTGATGCGGGGTCGCATTCGCTGGATCGCGCTCGGCGTCGTTGGTATTCCGGTGATCGCAATCATTGTCACCGTTGTACTCATGAGCGGCAACGATGCTCCCAGCGTGATCACCTCTCCCCCGCCTTCAACCGCGGACGGCGAATTCGTACCGCTCACTCCATTCCAGGCGCGCGTACTCGGATTCGACGGGCTTGACGAGGTTAATCTTCCCCAGGACAACCCCTTTAGCGAGGCGAAAGTTGCGCTTGGACGGTTACTGTTCTTCGATCCGAGGCTCTCGGCGAACTCGGCCGTCAGTTGCGCTTCCTGCCATCAGCCAGGCCAGGGCTGGACAGACGGTCTGCCGCTTAGTTTCGGGTACGCCGGGGCGGTCCACTGGCGCAACACACCTACGATCATCAACTCCGCTTTCCATCCGAAGTTGGACTGGGATGGAAAAGCGCTCAGGCTGGACATCCAGGCGCAGGGTGCAATGAAGGGCGCCGTGGCAATGAACATGGATCCGGTCATGGTGGAGGAGCGACTGCGACAGATCCCCGAGTATGTGAAACGCTTCGACGATGTGTTCGGCCCCGGGGGTCCGTGGTTTGAAGACGCCTCACGCGCCATCGCAATATTCCAATCGACAATCCTTTCCACCAACGTCCCGTTCGATCGTTTCATGGAAGGGGATGAATCGGCCCTGTCGGAGTCAGAAAAGCGCGGCTTAACGTTGTTCACGACAACCGCGGGCTGCTCAGCATGTCACCGCGGAAGATTATTCACGGATGAGGATTTCCACGGGCTGGGGGTGCCGACCCCCGAACAGTTCTCGACCGATGCGATTCGCCAGATTACGTTCAATTATCAGCTTCGTTCACGGGGCGTCTCGGAAGAGGTCTATCGGACCGCTACCGACGACCCGGGACTGTATCTGGTGACCAAGGTCGATACAGATTTCGGTCAGTTCCGTACCCCGATGCTCAGGGAACTTGGCCAGACCGCGCCCTACATGCATAACGGGGCATTCGCGACACTGGAAGAGGTCATCGATTTTTACAACTCAGGCGGAGGAGAATCTCCTAATCTTGACCCTCTTCTCCGGCCACTCGGTCTTACCGATCAGAACAAATCGGACCTAATCGCATTTCTGATGTCCCTGACCGGCGACCCGATTATCGTAGAGGAACCGCAACTCCCACCGTACGAGGTGATCAGGTGAAAATCCTCGCTGGAGATCGAACGTAGATGGCAGATTACGTTCCACAGACAAGCGTTCCGCTACCGCCGCCGAACGCCAGGATAACCAACACGGCATGCGACTATTGCGTCGTCGGTTGCGGGTATCGCGTCTTCACTTGGCCGGACGGCGAGGAAGGCGGACCTCAGGCTTCTGAGAACGCGCTTGGGGAGGACTTCCCTCTCGGGGTCGGAGCGGCATGGATCAGCCCTAACCAGCACAACTTCACGCTGATCGACGGCATTCGCCACCACGTAGTCGTGCAGCCGGACCCGTTCGCCTCGGTCGTCAACCGCGGGGGCAACCACAGCATTCGCGGTGGAACTCTCGCCGGGAAGGTCTATAACCCGGACGGGCCGACTTCTGACCGCCTCAAGACGCCCATGATGCGCGTTAACGGCGAGCTGGTTCCGATCTCATGGGACGACGCTATCGAGGTCATGCAGCGCGTCTCAAGCCACGTGATCTCAAAGTACGGCGCGCCCGCGTGGGGGATGAAAACCTACTCATACAACTACTTCGAAAACACCTATGCAATCTCCAAACTCGCCTTCAGATCCGTCCACACCCCCTCATACGCCCCGCACGACAAGCCGGGGCCAGGTTCCGATACTCCGGGCCTGAGCGACTCCGGAATCATCGCGTTTAGCGCCAGCTACAAGGACTGGGGCGAGGCCGAGGTGATCTTCTTTTCGGGGACCGACCCCTTCGAGACGAAGACGGTGCTGTTCACTGAATGGGTCATGACCGGTCCGCAAAAGAAGCTTATCTTCGCCACCCCCAGACGCACGCAGGGCGTCGCATGGGCTGAAGCGCGAGGGGGTCTCCACCTGCAGGTCATCCCGGGCAGCGACACGGCCCTTCACCTGGCAATCATCCGCCTGATCATCGAGAACGGCTGGGAGGACAAAGAGTTCATCGAGAAGTGGATCGCAAATTCGTGGGAAATAGACGCCGGGATGGGGCGTGGGACCCGCAACACACCCGTCGAGTGGCGGACCACTTGGGGCCAGCTGGGGACCGATTACGAAGGGTACGTTAAGTGGTTGTTCGATCAGGACATCTCAAAGTTGGAACGGGCGGCGGAGATCACCGGAGTTCCAGAGGAGAAGATCAGGCTGGCCGCCGAAATTCTTGCGAAGCCCGTAGACGGGGTGCGACCCAAAGCCTCTTTTGGGCTGGAAAAAGGCAACTACTGGTCGAATAACTACCTGAACACCGCTTCATATGCAGCGCTCGGTCTGATCTGCGGCGCCGGAAATCGGCCGGGGAAAATGATCTCCCGGTTGGGCGGTCACCAGCGCGGCTGGAAGGGTGCAGCTCCGTACCCTCGTATCCAGAGCCCAAACAAGTTGCCCGGACGACGACGCCAGGATATCGATCTAGATCGCTGGGTTGAATCCGGCAACCTGCGGTTTGCCTGGGTGATCGGAACGCTGTGGATCCAGGCGATGGCCGCATCGGACGACATGTACCGGCGGTTTATGGAGCTGACCCGGGACAATCCACATCAGATAACGGACGTCAACCCGGAGGCCGCCGCAGAGACGTTGATCCAACGGGCCGACAGCGGCGGCATGGTGATCGTGAACTCAGAGATCTACCCTCGTGCACCGATCACGACGGAGCTTGCGGACATCGTCCTGCCCGCCTCCGGCTGGGGCGAAAGCGATCTCACACGTGCCAATGGCGAACGCCGCCTGCGCCTGTACGAGAAGTTCACGGACCCGCCGGGAGAGGCGCAGCCTGACTGGTGGGCTATCGCAAAGTTTGGTCGAGCGATGGGCTACGAGGGTTACGACTGGAAAGACTCGAACGATGTTTTCGAGGAGGCGTCCAAGTTTGGACGAGACGGCGTACTCAACTACCACCCGCTCGTAGTGATCGCGGAGAGAGACGGCATCAGGGCTCATGACCTTCTGAAACGGTACGGCACGACAGGCATTCAGACGCCGATCAGGCTAATAGATGCCGATCTGACGGGGACCGTTCGCCTTCACGATTCGACGCTGGATTTGGAATCGCCTCAGGGTGCTGGCGTGCACCAGAAATGGCTGACTCACTTCAAATCACACTCCGGCAAGGCAGTCTTGAACAAGTCACCATGGGAGCTGTTCAGCGATTTCTACGAGCGCATCACCCCGCAAGGCGATGAGTTGTGGGTCACGAGCGGCCGGATCGGCGAGGTGTGGCAGTCCGCATACGATGATTTACGCAAGCCGTATCTCGCCAACAGGACTCCTGAACACTTCGTCGAGATCCATCCGGATGACGCGGCGGCACGGGATATCGAAAGTGGCGACTGGGTGGAGATTACGAACGACGACGTACTCATCCAGACCGGCGGGTTCGCCTTCATCGAAGGCGAATCTTACCGATTCTCCGAACTTGTCGAAAAGGGCCACATAAAGACCGGAAGTGGGCGGGTGACGGCCGTCGCGATCGTTACCGATGTCGTACGGACCGGCGTGATGTTCACGAACTTCATGTGGCCCCGCTGGCCAGATTCTGCCGCCAACAGCCTCGTGCATCGGGTCCCGGACCCGATCTCGAGCCGCTACAGGTTCAAGCTCGGGAAGGGACGCGTCCGCAAGACTGGAGAGTCGAAGTACAAGCGCACGTTCAACGAGACAACCTTCAAATCGAGAGCAATCAGTTAGTCCGGCACGACCGATACCGAACTTTGACGCCCATGGTGTTGATCTTGACTAAACCTAAGTGCTAGCTTCAATCAGAGCGCCCGAGCGGCGCGTGAGTTAGACTCACGAGAGTATCCCCGCGGCAAATTCCTCAGAGGAACGTTTCTTGAGAACTGGTGACCGACTAAAGAATCGACATGGATCGCTGATTCTGAGCTCCATAGTCGCTTTGATCTTAACGATGACCATAGCTTGTGGTGGCGGATCAGACTCGGATCCAGAACAAGAAGCCACACCAGCGCCGGCCGCAGGTGACGCTGTTATTCCGACCACAGTTCCGACTGCAGTAGTCGCCCCTGAAGTGGTCGCCCCTGAAGCCGCCGAGAAAGCCGCCGAGAAAGCCGAGACCGTGACGGCCGCCGAGACCGTGGTGTCTGCCGAGACCGCCGTGGCTGAAGCCCTTGCGGCCACGCCAACTGCCCTAGTGGGACCACCCCCTCCAACAGCGACACCAATAGAGAGTAACGTTTTCGACGGATACGGCTTCACTCTGAAGATAGATCAGGATACGCAGTTCGCATCTTCAGATTTCGCTGTGACTGGATGGACAGGCCCAGAGGCTGACAACAGTCAGGGCCTGGCGACCTTCAACTACAAGGGTGCCGGGATCGTTCTCTACTGGGAACCCCAGACAAACACTCCGCAGAACGTCGCAGCTTCAACGTATGAACTCCAGCAACTCAGTAAACCTGAGTTCGATTTCGTCTCCATCAACGAAGGCGACCTTGTAGTAGACGGAGAGCCCGGAAGTTTCGGCGGATTCCTTTACACAGACGCCACAGGCGGAAACCCCGTAGGTGGATTGATAGGTGCGTGGACCTGCCCCGCTAACAATCAATCCCTTTCGCTAACGGCAACTGGATCAGACGCAACAGCGCTACAAATTCGATTTGACCGGCTGATAACAGGATTTGAATGTGGCATCTAATAACGGACTCACCATTAAGTCTTGGCCTAAGTTTCCAGGAGGAATAGGAATGATTCGCATCATAGCCCTTGTGGTCGCGGTCACCTTGGCAACGGTAACGTTCTCTTCAACTCCCGCTTTCGCCGATCACGATCCTGGGCACACTGCCGCGATGCAGCAGCAGCAGCAGCAGCAGCAACAACAGCAGCAGCAACAACAGCAGCAACAACAGCAGCAGCAACAGCAGCAGCAGCAGCAACAGCAGCAGCAGCAGCAGGAGGACCAGCAGCGGCAGCAGCAGGAGGAACAGAACAGGCAGGCGGCGGAACAGCAGCAGCAGCA
>JAPKBN010000127.1 GCA_026421215.1 Dehalococcoidia bacterium | reverse complement strand
GCCCTCTGTGCCAAGATGGGATGAGACAGATCCAGTCTCCAGTTTAAGCTCTCTTTCCGGCTCTCCCGGAACCTAGGTTCCGGGAGAGCCGGAAAGGCGCGCGACCGAGGGCGGGGAAGGTAATATACCATGTCCCTACACACCAACGGAGCTACCAATAACGGTGCCGTTCACCATGCTACCGAAACGGAGGTTACGCCGACAAGGGCCAAACGGCGGTCTTTTACCGCTAAGCAGAAGATTCAGATTCTTACCGAAGTTGACCAACTGCCCCATGGAGAACTCGGAGCCTACCTGAGACGCAAGGGAATCTACTCGTCCAGCGTGTCGACCTGGAAGAAGCAGCGTGACGAAGGCTTGCTGTCTTCGAAGGCCGCCCCGCAGCGAGGACCGGCCCCGCGGTCATCAGAATCGAAAAATCTTGAGCGGCTCGAGCGCGAGAACGCAAAACTGCGCAAGAAGCTAGAACAAGCTGACATGATCATCGCGGCCCAAAAAAAACTGTGCGAGATCTACGGCCAGAACCGGCCGGCGTCGAAGGACGGGCACAAGTGATGGAGACGGCTCTTGAGCTGGGTAAGGGGTTGCACAATACGGCGAGGGCCTGCTTGGCGCTTGAGGTCGCACGGGCGACCTTCTATCGGGCGATGGCCCCGCCTACCCAGCGAGAAATTAAGCCGAAGCCGCCATCACCTCGTGCGCTTCCGCGCGAGACTCAACAGGCTGTTTTGGCCCATCTTCACAGCCCAGAGTTTGCCGACAAATCTCCGTCAGAGACTTTCCACACTTTACTCGACAGGAACGTCTACTTGGCCTCGGTTCGAACGTTTTATCGTATCCTGGATGCCAACGATGAAGTCAAAGAAAGGCGCAATCAACTCCGTCACCCTGTCTACGCGCGGCCTGAGCTGCTGGCGACTGGACCGAATCAAGTTTGGACATGGGACATCACAAAACTCAAAGGCCCTGAAAAATGGGTCTACTACCACCTGTACGTCATCATCGATATCTTCAGCCGATGCGTCGTTGGCTGGATGCTCGCCCCGCGAGAGAACGGCGATCTGGCGAAGCAACTCATTCAACGGACATGTGAACGCCAAGGGATCGCCGCCAATCAGCTTACTATCCATTCTGACCGAGGCGCGGCTATGCAGTCGAAGCCGGTCATCGGCTTGCTGACACAATTGGACATCGCGAAGAGCAACAGCCGACCTCACGTCAGCAACGATAATCCATACATCGAGAGCTTTTTCAAGACGACGAAATATCAGCCCCAATTCCCCGAGCGGTTTGGCAGCTACGAGGATGCCGTCGAATTCTGTCGCAACCTCTTCGCGTGGTACAACAGCACCCACTGCCATTCTGGGATCTTGTTCCTGACCCCAGACACAGTCCACTCTGGACGCGCGGATGCAATCTTGCAAACCCGTCACGAAACCCGTATGGACGCCTACCGACTGAACCCCGAACGTTACATCAACGGACCGCCAAAGCTCAAGGT
>JAPKBN010000066.1 GCA_026421215.1 Dehalococcoidia bacterium | reverse complement strand
GGGTGGGTATTGGCGATGACTAACCCATCAGCACCGGACGCGATCGAAGTCCGGGCCATCGGTATCATCTCGTCCCGCTCCTCGTCCGAGCGCCAAGGGGGTAGCTTCACAAACAGCGGTCTGTCGCGTTGATCGACCAACGCCGAGACCAGCCGTGCCAGGTTTTCAGGTTCGTGGAAAGTTCGCAGCCCGGCCGTATTCGGGCTGGACACGTTCACCTCCACACCGGCTACGAGCGGTTGCAGACGTCGATGGCACTCCGAAATGTCCTCGACTTCGGTCCCGGAGATACTCACCAGGATTCGTGACCGACGAGACTCTGGCAGCTTCCGAAGCCGTGATTCGACCGTATCCAACCCCTCGCCGGGAAACCCAAGGGCGTTCAGCAGTGCTTGCTGTTTTGTCTCCCGGATCACTCTCGGAATGGCGTTTCCGGGCCGGGCGTCTCTTGTCACCGTTCCGCCGGTGGCAAATCCGAAGCCGATATCCAGAAGACCGGGGAGGAAGCGGCAATCCTTGTCCAACCCGGCTGCTACCCCTACAAGGTTAGGAAATGTGATGCCGGCGACCTTAGTTTCAAGACGGGCATCGCGAGTTTCCAGAAACGGCCGAAGCGCCGACCAGATCGGGGATACCCGAAGTGTTAAGTCACCGATACGGTGTGCCGTTTCTGGCGGAAATCGGAAAAGGAACGGTCTTGCGACTGCGCTGTACAGGCCCATATGGTCTGCGTCCGTTCCTTTCCTTGAGGATTATGGGAAATAATCGGCACGGACGTTCCGCGCTATGGTTGTATGTCGTGAGTACTTCGGTGCGGGTATACGATACAGACCGGAGCACGCTTGGTGCTCTGTGATTTGAGACCGCAGGATCAGAGAGGCACGAGGCCGCCGAACGATGGATCTGAATTTCGAACGGGGAGATGCGAATTCCCCGCGTGGTCACGCTTTGGTGTATTTCCGGGATACAGCAAACCCTGACACAGTTTCCGCGACTTACTTGATTCTGCTCCCGGTCAGTGTGGACCTGCAGAAGTACGTCCCGCCATTCCTTGCAGGACAGTTGCCTATGGGTGGCGAGGCTGATTTATCTGCGTTCGCATTCCCTCCCGCACCTGAGCCGGTAGAAAGTTACGAATTCCTTGTGTCCGTAGCAGAGGCGCGCAGCGATGACCTGATTTTTGCCGGAAGTAAGCCGGTCGCAGATGCGGCCAACATGATGGGCGTGATCGGCGAGGTCCTAAGCGAGTACGGCGATCGATATCGCATTGGAGCGCCGGCCAGTCCCACGCTCGGAGAGTCAAGCGGTGCCGCAACGGCCGCGCCCGGACCATCCGAGTTCGCGGTGGACGACGTGATGTACGCCATGATGAGTGAGGCAGATCAACTTGGGGAACTGACGAAGCTTACGGGGCGTCTCAGGTTCGCCGCCGAGGGTGGGGACCATGACACGGCTGGCGAGGCCACGGCACACATGCGGGCGATTGCCACTCATGTCGCAGACAACCGAAATATCGACCTCCTGATTGATGCCGCTCTGGATAAGACGGAGGTCGGCGGCAAGTTAGCTCAGTTGTACCTTGAGCGAGCGTATGCGCTTTACCGTGAAGACTACCTGAGAGTGAAGGCGCTGGACGAGGACATAGACCACGTCGGTTCCTGAGTCGAATTTAGTTCACTGCTGTTGCCGTTATTTCGACACATGAGCGTGACGAAATGTTGGCCGGGAGATTCGTCGCCTCGAGCTCAGAATGACAGTATGGGCGTGTGTTGTGAAGCAGTACGATATGATTTGCTTACGTTGGCCGTCCTGAGAGCCCGCGTTGTCTCCGGGCGTATTTGCCTTGCCCGGCTACTCTTCGAGAGCCTCACGTAGATGCGCCATCGACAGGTTTCCGCCGCTTGCCACGACGACCACGCGTTTTCCGGCAAGTCGATCTTTCAGTTTGATCGCCGCCGCTAGCGAAACCACGCCCGCACCCTCGACGAGCGATCGGGCGTGTTCCAGATAGTGGACTATCGCGGTCCGTATCTCCTCTTCAGACACCAGTGCGAACGTCTTCACATGCTCCCGCAGGATACCCATAGGCAGTTCGTATGAATGGGCGGTCGCTAACCCTTCGGCCGCTGTGGCCATAGGCGCCTCGATCAGGGTGTCGGATTCCCATGATCTGAGGGCCGATGGCGCGGCCTCGGCCTGGACGGCGATGACCTCTGTCGATGGCGACACGGCTGCTGTGACGATTGCCGCACCGGAGGCTCCGCTGCCCGCTCCAACGGGAACGATCAATACATCGATGTCAGAAAGATCCTCATAGATCTCAAGTGAGTATGTTCCCACCCCTGCGATCAGGTCCGGCTCGTTTGCCGAGTGAACGTGCCGCATCCCTTCTTCGGATGCGAGTTGCATCGAATAATCGTGGGATTCGTCAAACAGATCGCCGTATTGGATGACGGTCGCCCCGAGATCTTTCATCGACTGGAGTTTTCCAGGGTTCGCTATCTTCGGCACAACGATTGTCACCGCCGCCCCGAAGGTTTTCCCGGCGAATGCGACTGATTGCCCGTGGTTTCCGGTGGAGGCCGCCATAAGGCCACGTGCGAGTTCGTCCGGGCCAAGCTGGGATACGAGATTGATACCGCCTCTGGGCTTAAAAGAGCCAAGTATTTGGTGATTTTCGTGCTTAACCCAGAGTTCTGTACCCGGCCCTATGAGACGTCCTAGCGCCGGGTACTGGCGGAGTGGAGTCCGGTGCATGTACGGAGCGATTCGTCGACCGGCATCGATTACATCACGAAGATTTGGCGCTTCTAGCAAAGGTCTCCTCTAACTTGGGAAGTTGACGAACACAGCAGAGATTCGTGAATTACTGGGGATTGGCATGGTCAAGGCAAGCAGTCGCCCACAGCAACCGTGGTCTGAAGATTGTATCGACGTTCCGTCTCCACGTACTGGAAACTTGCCGTGACACGACTCATTTTCAGACATCCACAGGTATATACTCAGAGTTGATCAAATGGTGATCTCCATCGTCCCGATATCGCTTAACAGAGGCGTCCAGGGCGGTTTGCATTCACGCCCGCGCCAGTGTCATAAAACCTCCACGGGTGGTTCGACCAAGCTCCAATAATGGAGCGGAGGCCCGAACCGGAGACCATCCCTTCTGTGAGGATGAATGGCTGCCTTTGAACCAGCGCCCGGGCAAAGGGCGTCGTCAACAGACGATGCTATGCCGCCCGACCGCGGATCATTACATCCGGTTCCTTCCGGCACCTTGGCGACCGGAGTGACCAACGTATCTGAGCCTCTGGCTCACCGTAAGAGCGGCGCATCGCGCCTGCTCGGCCGGACCTTCGAATCGCTCAAAATTCGGGATTACCGACTCCTGTGGTTGAGCATGATGACCGGCATGAGCGGCACGCAGATGCAGATGCTCGCCCGCGGCATCCTGGTTTACGAGATCACGGGCTCCTACGCACTTACCGGCATTGTGAGTGTCGGTTTCGCTCCCGCGATGCTGATTGGGTCTGTGCTTAGCGGGACGATTACGGAGCGTCTGGAACGCCGCACAATTATCCAGGCGACCCAGTTGGGTCAGGTAGCGATCGCAATGGCGATCGGGATGCTGATTCTCACCGATCTGATCATCTGGCAATACATACTTGTAGCGTCCATTCTGCAGGGCGCTGTCTTCGCCTTTATGATGCCGGCCCGGCAGGTCGTGATCCCGAAGATAGTCGGCAAGGAACTGATGTCGAACGCCATGTCGCTGAACTCGGCGGCAATGAGTTTCACGTCAATGGTTGCGCCGGCAGTTGGCGGGGTTCTCTACGGATTCATAGGTGCAGAGGGTGTGTATTTCCTTGTCGCCGGCCTGAACGTGGCGGCGATCGGTTTGACAAGCTTGCTGCCACAGTTCCCGCCAGACCCGAACGCTCCACGTCGTTCGATCCTCTCAAACACCGCAGAAGGTTTCGCTTACGTGCGGCGTAACCACACATTGATGTCCGTGATCATATTCGTGGCTCTCGGGACGATTCTGTCCATGCCGTTCAGGATGTTGATCCCGGCGATCTCCAGCGACATTTTTGATGCTTCCAGTTTCAAGACCGGAGTGCTGGTGGCCGTTATGGGGGTTGGATCGCTGATAGGCGCGCTTGCCATCGCTGCCTTGCGGGAAGGTCAAAAGCGCGGCCTTGTATTGATGGCTTCTGCTTTTGTATCGGCGTTCGGTCTGGTCGTTTTTGCGAGCTTACCGTTTTACTGGGTTGCCATCATCGTAATGATCTTTATGGGAGTCGGGGAATCGGGGAGATTTGCGCTTGGGCAGGCGCTGTCCATGGAATTGACGGACGACGAACACCGCGCTCGCGTGGCGAGCCTGTTCCAGATGACATTCGGGTTAATGCCGCTTGGCATCCTTCCCGTTTCATTGGCGATGGAGTTGTACGGCGCCGAAAAGACGCTTTTCGTACTTGCACTCATTCTGTTTGCAGTGAGTGTGATGTCGGTGGGCCTGATGAAGCAGCTCAGAAGACTTGGCTAAAAATTCAGGTTTCGGTCTATCGAGTAGGCTAGTTGCGAAACATGTTTTAGTTGTGAGGAAGAATGGCCGCTTCGGAACCAAATAGTGGGCAAAAAGTATCGTCCGTGGACGATGCTTATCCTCCTGATCGAGGCTCATTAACTTCCAATCCTGCTGGGATGCCTGGATCTTCCCGATCGAGCGTCAATGCAACTATTCAGAACCCTTCCAGCGGGATCAGGAAGATACTGACTAGGACCTTTGAGTCGCTCAAGGTGCGTCAGTACCTTTTCCTGTGGCTTGGCATGATTGCCGGTATGAGCGGGACGCAGATGCAGTTCTTCGCTCGCGGTGTCCTCGTATTCGACATTACCGACGAGAACTTCCTGTTGACAGGTATCGTCGGTGTGGGATTTGGGCCGGCCATGCTGATCGGGTCTGTGGTGGCGCCCGTCATTTCGATGCGCTTAGAAGGCCGCCTGATGATCCAGATGGTGCAGGCCGGTCAGGTGGCCCTCGCAGCCGCGATTGCTTTGTTGCTGTTCACCGACCATCTGTTATGGCAGCACATGCTCATTGCCTCGGTCATTCAGGGTGGGCTGTTCTCATTCATGATGCCGGTTCGCCAGATCATCATTCCCAAGATGGTCGGCCGGGACCTGATGTCCAACGCTATGTCGTTGAACGCAGCCGGTATGAGTCTGACTGCGATGGCTGCACCCGCGATCGGCGGAGTTTTGTACTGGCAGTTCGGTCCAGAGGGCGTGTATGTCGTCGTGGCCAGTTTGAACGTTATTGCGGTACTGGTAACCGGCATGATCGGGAATTTCCCACCCAACCCGAACGCACCGCGACGATCTGTACTGGCAAGTTGGACCGAAGGGTTTCGGCACGTCGTCACGCGCAAAGTTCTGATGCAGGTGATGATCTTTTCCGGCTTTGCGGCGCTCATGACGATGCCGTTCCGAATGATGTTGCCGCCTATCGCTATAGACATTTACGGTGCATCGGAAGTCGAAACCGGGCTGCTTGTCGGAATTGTTGGCGTGGGATCGCTGGTCGGCGCACTTGGTATAGCCAATCTGAGGAGCGGACAAAAACGTGGACTGATCCTGTTGCTCACGTCGGTAATTTCGGGCGTCGCGTTTGTCCTGTTCTCAAGCCTGCCGATCTATTGGATCGGCCTGATCCTGATGATCCCGATCGGTTTTGCCGAAGTGGGTCGATTCGCGCTCGGGCAGGCGCTGTCTATGGAACTCACCGACGACGAGCACCGGGCGCACGTGGCAAGCCTGTTTATGATGTCGTTCTCGGTGGTGGCCCTCGGGATGCTGCCGCTTGGCATCGCGATGGAGGCTTACGGTGCCGAGGCATCCATGATGGGACTCGGCGTGCTGCTACTGGTGTCCTCTGTGATCTTTATGGGTACCATGCGCGGTCTTAGGAAGCTGGGTTAATTCCGGGCATCGGGTTTTCAGGCAACATTAGAAGTTTCACGAGAAACAGGTAGAAGCGAGTAACGTTTGGCGGTTGACCGTGCGGATGCCTCTGAGCCGCAACCCGGCCTCGTGAGTTCGCGCCAGCCCGTAGTGACTGAGGTCACGGTCGCCGAAGGCTACTGGCGCCGGACGTTCCAATCGCTGGGCAACAAGAATTTTCGATTCCTGTGGCTCTCCATGCTGCTGATGATGGGCGGCATGAACATGCAGATGGTTGCTCGCGGTCTTCTGGCGTGGGATCTGACCGGTTCCTATCAGATGATCGGGTTGATTTCGGTCGGATTTGCGCCGCCGATGTTGATCTTCGGTACGTTCGGCGGCGTCATCGCAGACCGGGTCGACCGGAAACGCATCATTCAGATTGGCCAGCTCGGTATGGTTGCCAACGCCGCAGTGATCAGCGCGGCGATTCACACCGACACGATCACAATCTGGTACCTGTTTATCGCATCAATATTCCAGGGAACCCTGTTTGCCTTTTTGATGCCAGCCAGACAGTCGATCATACCTGCAATAGTTGGCGAAAACCTTATGGCGAACGCTCTTGCATTGAACGGCATGGGGATGTCGTTAATGACACTGGGCGCGCCAGCTATCGCGGGCATTATCTATGCATGGGTGGGCCCGGGATTTACGTACGATACGATTCTGGTATTTAACGCATCCTCGCTAATATTTAGTGCTCTGTTGCCCTCTGTCGTGGCTGCCGGGACAAGGCGTAATGTCTTTGGGGATTTGAAGGACGCACTGCGTTATGCCGCTCATAACGGGACTGTTATCGGGCTTCTTTTGATAGCGCTCGGGACGACGATGTTCGCCAACGCAGCCCGCAATTTTTTGCCGGCCTACGTGGACGACATTTTCGGGAAAACGATTTCGGCTGGCGGGCCCGAGACAGTTGGGTGGATGCTGGCCGTGTTCGGCCTGGGCGCGTTTATCGGATCGCTATTCATCGCAGGATTGAGGCGAGGCGCGCACCGCGGGCTATGGCTCATTGGTTCGACGCTGTTATCCGGTGCCGCGGTTGTCGGTCTCGGGCTTGCACCGGTGCTTATCATGGCATTTGCCATGCTGTTCTTCATGGGGCTTGCAGATGCCGGTAGAAGATCGTTAAACAACGCCCTTCTCATGGAGGTCGTGGATGACGAGTATCGGGGTCGAATTTCAGGAATCTGGATGATGAACTTTGGATTCATGCCGATCGGCATTCTGTTGTTTGCCCAGATATCAGACGTATGGGACATCCGTGTTGCGTCGGTAGCGGCAGGAGCTGGTCTTATCCTCACAGGACTCTGGTTCTTGGTGGGAGACCGTCACATCCGGCGGTTGTAGACCCGGAAAATCAGGGTGTCCTGAGAAAGTCGCCGTCCACCCTTGGTGCAAGATAAGCAGTGCCCGGTCGCTATACTCGGCGGGACGTAAGATCAAGTACCGGAGTTGATTTCTTCCTTTGAACTTTTTTATCGACGTT
>JAPKBN010000025.1 GCA_026421215.1 Dehalococcoidia bacterium | reverse complement strand
GGTGTGTTGCTGGCCGGTGGCCTGAATCCGGACAACGTCGTTGATGCCATTCAGGGACTTGGCGCGTGGGGCGTTGACGTGTCCTCCGGAGTTGAGACGGACGGCGACAAGGATGACGTCAAGATCCACGATTTCGTTACAGAGGCCCTGAGCGCTTAGGTCTTCGCAACAACCGCGGCACTATGAATAAGGGCCTGTCAGGGTGCTGGACAGGAGGCTCTTCGTCTCGGGTTCGGGATCACGATCGTCACCTGGCGCTAATCTAGGGGCGTATGGCAATACGCCGTAAGCCTGCCGCCCCCGGCGACTGCTTTGTTGGAAAACTATTCGACTGTGACGGACTTTGCTAGGTTGCGGGGTTTATCCGGGTTGTGTCCGAGCGCCACACTCGTGTGATAGGCGAGTTGCTGCATCGGGATCAGCGTAATCATGGGAACAATCCACTCCGGTGCTTCCGGCACCCACAGCACCTCATCCGCAAGCCCGGGCATCGTCGTGTCGCCATATGTCGCCAGGGCGATTACTTCGCCGCCGCGTGCCTTCACCTCATTGATGTTGCCGATCATCTTGTCGTACAGCGCTCCCTGCGGGGCCAGCGCTACTGTCGGCATGTCATCTGAGATCAGCGCGATAGGGCCGTGTTTCATCTCCCCGGCCGGATAGCCCTCCGCGTGAATATAGGCGAGTTCCTTCATCTTGAGCGCGCCCTCCATCGCCATCGGGTGCAACGCGCCACGCCCAAGGTAGAGGAGGTGACGTTTGTCCACGATCCGATCGTGGGCCAGCTGTTCGCAATGGTCGTCTTCGTCAATCATCTCGGCGATTAGACCGGGCAAGCGTGACAGGTCCGAGACCAGCTCGATTGCACGTTTCGCGGATAATATGCCTCGGTGTCTTCCGAGGTAAACCGCTAGTTGATAGAGAACCGTAAGCGAGCACATCATCGTCTTGGTCGATGCGACGCCGATCTCCTGACCGGCGCCCAGATAGAGAGTCCCGTCAGCTACCAACGTTGCTTGCGTGCCCTCAGCCTCGACCAGCGCTATCTGTTTCGCACCTGACTCGGTAGCAAGTTCCATCGCGGCGAGCGTGTCGGCCGTCTCCCCGGACTGGGTTACCGATATCACCAGTGTTCGTTCGTTCAACGAGGTCGAACGGTACCGAAGTTCAGACGCGTTCTCAGCCTGCGTCGGGATTCCGGTGATTGCCTCGATCATCTGCGCACCGTACATGCAGGAGTGGAGACTCGTACCCATCCCGGATAGGATCACTCGATCGATCAGCCGGATCTCATCGTCCGTATACGGCAACTCTGGAAGATCGACTACGCCCTTTTCAAAATCTACACGGCGCCGCATCGCAGATGAAACGGCCTCAGGCTGCTCCGCTATTTCCTTCGCCATGAAGTATGGGTACTCGCCGCGAGCAGCAACTTGAACATTGCGGCTTATTCTGGCAGGAGCCCGTTCGAAACCAATCCCGGATAGGTCTGAAAATTCCGCGCCGTATGCCGTTATGGATGCCACTTCACCGCTGCGCAGATACACCACGAAATCTGTGTGCGGAAGGATCGCCAACACGTCACTCGCAAGCAAATTGAAACCATCACCAATCCCTACGACGATCGCCCCGGCGTTGCCAAGCCGTACGCCCACAATCACTCCCGGTTCGGCGGCGGACGTCGCCACAAACGACGAAGCGCCCTGTATCAGCCCCGCGGCACAACGCACCGCCGCAACCAGGGACTCCCCGGATTCGATACAGCGTGCGATCAAGTGGGCGATCACCTCGGTATCGGTTTCGGAGCTAAAGAGATAACCGGCGTCGGATAGCTCGGTCCGCAATGCGATGTAGTTTTCCACGATCCCGTTGTGAACTACCGCCACCCGGTCCTCAGCGCTTGTATGCGGGTGGGCGTTTGGGATGGTGACGCCGCCGTGCGTGGCCCAGCGCGTGTGGCCAATTCCGACCGTTGGTTCAGCGCGGCCGTTCCAATCTTGTCCGGAGACCGCCTTCGCGAGATCGTCCACCCCCAGAGCGCGCGTCACCGCGGTTATGCCGTTGACGTTCTGGACACCAATCCCGGCGCTGTCGTAACCACGGTACTCCAAGGCCCGGAGACCGGACACGAGGATCGGGGTGACCGGTTCGCTACCGGCATAGGCGATGATTCCGCACATGGGCGGCTCGTTACTCCCTGTTATTTCGGGTTGGTTAACCTACCGCTTAGGCTATTCGTCCGGCGACTCGATCGTAGTCGTATAGATAAACGGCCCTTCAGCGCTTTCTCTGTACTCCCCCCGATAGCTCTCAGGCAGAAGTGTCGCGACGCGCCCCATGATTTCAGATGTCGCTGCCCCGGTCTCAAGTCTGGACAATTTGCGTTCTATATTCAAATAGAATGGGCGTCCGATGTGCACACGTACACTGCCTTTGGGCTTGAATACCCGGAACACAGATCGCATCTCCTCAACCCCGATCATTCCGACCGGGAGGATCGGTATTCCGGCACGGGCGGCCAGCGGGACGATGCCAGACTGGGCGCCTTTCATTGCACCGGGGTTACGTGTGCCTTCAGGAAACAGGGCAAGTGTCGCGCCCGGGCGCTTGAGTTCAGTCAACACCCATCGAAGCGCCCCCAGATCCATCTCACCCCTTCGCAACGGCTGCGCGCCATAAGACTTCAAGAACCATCGTCCCACTGGAGTTACGTTCTTGAATATCGATTCTTTCGCCAGGAACCGGGTGTCTCGCCTGAGTGACGCGGCAAGAATTGGAGGGTCCACATTACTCTGGTGGTTTGAGATTACTATCAGCGGGCCGTCGGCCGGTATGTTTTCCCGCCCAGTGACCTCGTAATCGGCAAACATTTTTAGCGTGACACGCAGCACGCTGTTGGCAAACCTTTGCACGAGGAAAGCCATCAATTATCACCCTTTTGGGGAACGCCGCGGGCTAGAGATTCTAGGCGATCAACTACGCCTTCCAGCCCAAGATCATCGGTCGTCAATATCACGGCGTCGCCGGCGGGTTTCAGCGGTGCAACGTCACGTGTTGAGTCAAGTTCATCCCGGCGACGCAGGTCTTTAAGCACGGTCTCGTACGCTATCTCTGCCCCTGACTCCAGCAACTGATCGTGCCGACGACGGGCGCGCACCTCTACCGAGGCGTCCAGATATATCTTCAGGCCGGCACCGGACATCACCACCGTCCCGATATCACGCCCGACCATCACGATCTGACCCTTCGCAGCAGCCTCTTGCTGTAGTCGCACAAGAACTTTTCGTACGCCCGGGACCGCCGATACAGCGGAAACTGACCGCTCGACCTCGGGGCTTCGAAGATTGTGTGTCACATCGCCGGCGTTAACGATTACTCTGCACTCCTCGCCCGGGTCACCCACCAGCTCCATCTGAACCTTAGATGCAAGTTGCGTTAACACTTGAGCATCGCCCAATGACAGGTTTTTCTGGAGCGCCAGATAGGTGATGGCCCGGTACATCACGCCGGTGTCCAGAAACATGTGCCCCAGGCGTGCTGCGAGCATTCGGCCGGCCGCGGTCTTTCCCGAGCCAACCGGCCCATCTATCGCTATGAAAGTGGCGACTCCGGTCGACAAACATTGGTCCTTGTTACGACAGTTTCTCGCGGCGTGGATTATCTCAGTTCTCCATCCTGAGTTTATATTCTCCACCCTGGCACGAACATAGGCATTGGACATTTCTTATATGAATCCACACGGCAGCCGAGTACCGCCCTCACGTTATTCTCAATATTCTGCAAAAAATGAGACACTTAAGCCCGTTCATCGGTCGGCTGCGGTCGGCGCGAATTCGCCAATAGATCACCGAGTGACATGCAAGCAGGAGTGGACCGAATGAACCTATTCGACTGGGTACTGATCGCTGTATTTGTCGTTGGCGCCCTTCTGGGTCTCAAATGGGGCCTTGTGCAATCCATACTGAACTTCATTGCGGTATACGTCGCAATGCTTGTCAGTGCACAGATCGCAGACGGCCTGGTGGCCCGTGTTACCGATAACGTCCAGAACGAATCCATTGCTACCGCCATCGGTTACGTTGTCATCTTCCTGAGTGTCTTCATAATCGCCCAGATAGTGGGCAAGATCATCCGGCCGATGCTTACGATAATCTTCCTTGGATGGGTCGATAAGCTTGGCGGAGTCGTAGTAGGTGTACTACTCGGCGGAATCCTGGTCATCGGTGCGGTAACTGCTATGGCTCGTGTCGCATACCCTCAAGACGAAACGATCCTTGTCGAAATCGAAAATCTCGGCTCCGGAGATCTCGAAGCCGCCAAAGAGCGTCTTTATCAGGAACTTGCAGAGCGATACGGGCGTGACACCCTGAAGGAGTGGCTCGCAGGCTCGTCTCTGGTTCCCGGGGTTGTGGACACCAGGTCTAAATTGCCAGCAAACGTGCTCGGGTTGGTCCCCGGAGAATTCGCAACGGCGCTCAATACCCTTGAAGCGGACCTGGCCGATAACATCGAATAATTGATGTTTTACCCATTTGGGCGTGCTTAATGGCGTCCGAGAAGGTATGTTTGGCCTGAATGCTTGAGATCTCCGACCCCGTTTCCAACGTAGGTCACGGTCAAGTCAGAGAACACGACGAAATAAACTTCTCGAAATTCAGCCTTATGCCCCGATTTCATTCATAGACAGGGCATCTGCGGAGGATGACGGCGCGTGGACCGCTCTCCAGTTCTGCTGCTGAACCAAAATTATCAGCCGCTAAACGTATGCGATGTACGAAGGGCTTTCGTACTACTGGGTCACGGCAAAGCCGAGACGCTTGAGATCACTGACACCGTGATCCGAAGCGCGTACGAAGAACACGCAGAGCCTTCCATTCTGCGGCTCCTCTACATGGTGAAGCGACCGTTGCATGAGCGGAGACTCTCGCGCCGAGAGGTGTTCATCCGTGACCGCCACACCTGCCAGTACTGCGGCAAAAAGAGTGGCCGCCTGACCCTGGATCACGTGCTTCCGCGCTCCCGCGGCGGCGACCACTCCTGGACCAACATCGTTAGCGCATGTGATCGTTGCAACCATCGGAAGGCCGGACGCACGCCTCGGGAGGCCAATATGTTGCTTCCCCGTGATCCTGCGCCTCCACGGCCAAATCCGTACGCCTTTTTCCACGCAGGACGCATCCAGGATCAGTGGCGGGCCTATCTGCCGTGGATGGATTCCAAGCTCGGCATGAACGACGAATACGAGGTAGTGAGCGCCGATTGACTCGGTCCGGGAATTTCGCCCGAGCAAACGGCATAAGGGCTGTTCATCCGTGAATCACGCCGGTCTGATTACGCGCCCGGCCAGCTTGCCGATCGACACATGCAGCATCTGGGCCGTACCGATAACAACCACCGCCTCCAGTTCCGTCCCATCATCGTCTCCAATCACGGACAATTCGATCACGACCATATCTCCAGGGACGGTCCTCACGCCGCTGGCGTCAACGAATAGAACAGGCGAATTTCGAGAGGTCCGGACACCGATCATGTCTTTGCTCAAAGCGTGAGGCTCAAGAGGCCGGGGCATCCCAGCTGCCGTCTGACGATTCATCCGCCTCCCCGAGTTCTATCGACTCAACGATCCCTGACGGGATCGTTGGCAGCTCCAGCATCAAGACCTCCAGGACGACGCGTGGCATACCGTTACGTCGCAGTCCCTCTGCCGCCTTGGATATGGCCTCGATCGCAATCCGAGCGTCGTCATCACCCGCCGCTGTAGCTACTCTGCCCAAATGTTCGGTCCACGCAATGTTGGCCACAGAATCCGTGACTTCGTGTTTGAGAAGCAGAATGTCACGCCAGATTGATGTCCAGAGTTCCAACTCTCGGGACACCATATCGCGATTCCGCGAGAACTCCCTCGCTATCTCGTTTGCATAACGGAATCGCTCTTCGATATCGCCGGCGCTGGTGACAAGCACACGAAGGACCGCCTGCTGGTAGCGATCAATCGTCGTCTCATCCTTCAGTGCAGCAAAGGCGCGACCAGGTCGACCTCCGGCAAGGCGAGCCAATTGCGCCGCGTTATCCGGGTCAGCGCCTCCCTGTTCTATCAAGCCCTGTTCGATCTCTGCCCTCGGGATCGCATGCAGCTTTATTAATTGGCATCTAGAGATCACGGTCTGGGGGAACGATTCAGCAGAAGGTGCCAGAAGGACAATGATGACTTGCTCCGGTGGTTCTTCCAGTGTCTTGAGGAGGGCGTTCCAGCCGGCGCCATCCGGGCTCATGCGGTCTGCCCCGTCAAATATGATCACCCTCCGCCCGCCCTCAAACGGGTTGAGATGAACATCGTGCTGCATCTCCCGAATATGGTCGATGCTGATCAGTGTCCGCCTTGCATCTTCCGCCAACGAGCTCTCGCGTGTCCCGGAGCTGACGCCGCGCATCGGCGTGTGAGGGTCGATCACTTTGATATCGGCGTGGGCATCCCGGCTGATCCGGTCACAGGGGCCACAACGACCGCATGGCGGCGTTAGATCATCTCCGAACATATCAGGGGTTGGCGTGCAGTTCACGAGGCGCGCCAGATCCAGAGCCAGGGTGCGCTTGCCGACCTGGTCAGGTCCGGTAATCAGATAGGCGTGCGCAATCCGGCCCGCTTCATGGGAGCGCTGAAGATACAGACGTGCCGCGCTATGGCCGATCGTCTGCCACCCGCCGAATTCTGAGGGTGCCCGCGCAGCGTCCAACGTCTTCATCCGTCGCTCACAGGATACTCGGCGCCAGCAGGTCGTCGTACGTTTCCCGTCGACGAATTACTCTTGCGTTTCCGTCGTTCACCAGCACAACCGCCGGACGCAGCGACATGTTGTAGTTGCTTGCCATCGACAGACAGTACGCACCGGAAGCGGCTATCGCCAGCACATCGCCGGTCTCAAGCGCCGGTAACGGAGCATCTTTCACCAGCAGATCGCCTGATTCGCAGTATTTGCCGGCTATCGTCACGTCGCCAGCGACCGGCTCGTCAGGGCCATTTGCTTTGATAACCGAGTAGCCCGCACCGTAGAGCGCAGGCCTGATATTGTCACCCATCCCACCGTCGACACTGACGTAGGTTCGCACGCCCGGGATTTCTTTGGTTCCTCCGACCGTGTACAGGGCGACTCCTGCTCGTCCAACGATGGCCCGGCCGGGCTCAAGAATGAGACGTGGCTCATCCAGGCCGAGCCTGTCGCACGCCTCTGTTACAGATCGCCCGATTGCTTCAGCGTACTGAGATATCTCCAGAGGCGGGGTATCGGAAACATAGCCGATAGCGAAGCCTCCACCGGGGCTGAAAAGCCGCTGCTCAAGGCCATGTTCCCGCATCTTCGCAACGAACTCCAGGACGTACGGAATAGCCTGTGTGTACGGCTCAAGCTCAAACAACGGGGAGCCAAGGTGAAAGTGGATTCCTGCCACATCCAGGTTGGATCTGGTGAGCGCGTGCCGTACCGCCTCTTCTGCCTGACCTGTCTCGATGGGGAAGCCGAATTTCTGATCCAGCACACCGGTCGAAGTGAGCAGGTGAGTGCGGCCGTCAATGCTCGGCGAGACTCTTAACAGCACCCGCTGCGTCACGCCCTTCTGGCGCGCAACTCCATTGAGCAGGTCGATCTCGTACATGCTGTCGATCGTGATCAGGCCGATGCCGTAGTCCAGCGCCTCTTCCAGCTCCACCCGATCCTTGTTGTTGCCGTGGAAATTAAGCTCACTGGCAGGAAAATTAGCGGCACGCACGATGGCGAGTTCGCCACCGGTGACAACATCCATACCAACATGTTCTTCTTCGAGAATTTTCGCCAGTGCCGGATTCGTGAACGCCTTGGACGAGTAAGAAATGTGCGAATCCGCATACTCGGACTCAAATCCACCTGCAAATTCCCGACACATAGAGCGAATCGTGTGTTCGTCGTACACGTAGAGGGGAGTACCGTACGTCTCTGCGAGCGATACGACATCGCAGCCGCCTATGGTGAGATGCCCGGCGTCATTAATGTCGGCGGTCATCGGAAGAAGATCCAGATTCGGAATCTCGGTCACGGGTCGCCTTTCATTCCTCTGATTGTTACTTCTGGAATTCTCTAGAAACGGGGCGCTGAATCTACACCACGGTAAATTCGTCAAATAGATGGTAGGAACGGAAAGCGAACGGCGTCAACGTCGTGCGTCACTCAAATCCGTCAGCCAACACCTGCGACTATCGAGACTATACTTTGGTCTTGCATACAACGATTGGGCCTTAAGCAAGTGTCCTTTTGTTGGTGACTAACTTTAATCCAGATTAGGAAACGCTTCAGAATGTCACAGACACCGGACGTCAGGCTCACAAGCCTGGCCTCCTGCGCCGGCTGAGCTGGCAAGTACAGTCAAGCCGACCTGTCGCAGGTTCTGCGGCAGCTGCCAGACATCATGCCGATCGATCCCAACGTCCTCGTGGGGTTCGAAACCGGTGATGACGCCGCTATATATCGCATATCTGACGAGATCGCCCTCGTTCTGACGCTTGATTTCTTTCCGCCCATTGTCGACGATCCGTACGACTACGGCGCTATCGCTGTCGCGAACGCAGTCAGTGACGTGTACGCAGTCGGCGGCCGTCCAATTGCTGGCTTGAACATCGCAGGATTTCCTGACGTATTGACTCACGAGACAATCGCAAAGATCCTCGAGGGCGGCGCCGCCAAAGCCGCGGAAGCAGGATTCCCGGTTCTCGGCGGCCACACGGTGCGGAGTGATGAGCCGATGTACGGCATGGCCGTTACCGGCTTTGTGCAGCCCGGAAAACAGGTGACGAACGCCGCCGCACGGGTTGGCGACAAGCTGGTATTAACCAAGAAACTAGGCAATGGAATCATCGCAACGGCCGGTAAAGCGCAAGTAGTTCAGCCGGACCACCTCGCCGCGGCTGTGAAATCCATGTCAACGCTTAACAAAGACGCCGCCGACGCTATGGTCGCCGTGGGAGCACACTCCGCCACGGATATCACCGGGTTCGGACTTGTCGGACACCTAATGGGCATGACCAGGGGCAGCAAGGTCAACGCCCGGATCTGGCGAAGTACACTGCCGGTCCTGGACGGTACAACCGATCTGATCGAAGCCGGGATGGTCCCCGGGGGTACCCACCGAAATCTGCACTCCCTTGAAGATGGTGTTATGTGGCACAAGGCACTGACGGATTCTGACAAGTACCTCATGGCGGACCCACAGACGTCCGGCGGGATGCTGATCTCGGTTGCTGAGGAGTCTCTCGAAGAGCTACTCTCACGGTTGCGCGATCTCGGAACGCCAGCGGCTGATATCGTCGGTGAGATCGTCCCTGGACCCGGCGTGGTCGAAGCACTGCCCTAAAACTGGAATAGCCCTGAGCCGGGCCTGAAATGGTCTTGAAATTTTCGGGGCGCGCCTCAACACGGCCGGCCGTTTCAGAAATACTCGTTACCTAATTATCCGCATACGCCCCGACAGGCTTCCGTCACGACAGGTGAACTCGCGATGCGATGCACGGAAGGCGCTAGCCGGTTTTGCGGACTCCCAGGTTAGCGTTCACGCCATTTACGTCCGTATCTTCTGCGTAGGCATTGGCTGGTGCTCGCTCGTAACTGATGCTATCGGCCAGCGTTTCGGCGCGGACGTAGTCTTCGTGCTCGCGTAACGGAGTAATTAGATCTTCCGACGCGTCGACGAACAGGTCGATGCGGTCCGCTATCTCAAGTCCCGCTGATTTCCGTACGTTCTGAATGTGGTGCACGATCTCTCGCACCGTGCCCTCCGCCTCAAGTTCAGGCGTCAGCGTTGTGTCCACTCCCGCTGTGTAGCCGGCGTCAACCGATACTGCGTAGCCTTCGATCCCTGTACGCTCAATCAGGATCTCATCCAGCTCAAGAGTAAATTCTCCTAGTGAGATCTGCCCACTGCGTTCTGAAGCATCAACCAGGTCCATAGGATTAGCGGTTTCAAGTGCCTGCCGGATTTTCTGCAGGTCCCGACCATATTTAGGGCCGAGGACTGGAAGGTTTGGCTTCACTGAGAGGCTCAGCAGGCCACCCTGTTCACGTGCATCACGAACAGACTTTATGTTGAGTTCTTCTTTGAGTTGATCTGCGATAAGTGGCAGGAATGCTCGCTCGCGATCAGTCCGGACGTCCACAAGCAGCGCAGCGAGAGGCTGTCGAACCTTGAGTCGTGACGATGCCCTCGCTGATCTACCCAAGCTCGCCAGTCGGCGTGCCAGGTTGAACGAATCCGACAGGTCCGCGTCAATGGCCGACTCGTCGACCACGGGCCAGTCAGACAGGTGGACGCTATCAGGAGCGTCTCCGTCGACCCGAGCCACCAGGTTTCGGTACATTTCTTCTGACAGGAACGGCGTGATCGGCGCAAGCAGCCGTATCAGCGTCGTGAGAGCTCGGTATAGCGTCTCGTAGGCGGCCTGCTTGTCCGCATCCGACTCACTTCTCCAGAATCGCCTCCGACTTCGGCGGACGTACCAGTTCGATAGTCCGTCGATAAACTCCTCGATCGAGCGCATCGTTTCCATCGGGCGCCAGTTCTCAAGGTTTTCGGTTACGCCCTCGACCAACCGGTTGAGCTCAGACATCAACCATCGATCCAGTTCAGACGGCTCCGCTTTCCCGTCCGGAGAGGCCGGATCCCAGTCATCCAGGTTGGCGTAGGTCACGAAGAACGAGTACACGTTCCACAGCGGGATCATAAACCGACGCCTGACCTCGTCACCGGGTCCGTACCCGAAGTTAAGGTTGGCAGACGGGTTATGGCGCGAGTACAGCCATCGCATCGTATCCACGCCCATCTTGTCGGCCGCTTCCTCGAACCAAATAGCGTTCCCGCGCGACTTGTGCATCTCGGCACCGTGCTCGTCACGCATAAGCGCGTAGCTGAAGACCGCCTTCGTCGGGGCCGTGTTCTCCAGCGCTGCGCTCATGGCAATCAAAGAGTAGAACCAGTTACGGAACTGGCCCGGGAAGCTTTCAGATATCCAGTCCGCCGGAAACCATTCGTTCCAGTGGTCTTTGTCCGATCGGTACTTGAGCGTCGAAAACGACACGATTCCGGCATCAAGCCACGGGTTGCCAACGTCTGGGATGCGCGAGACCGTCTCGCCACAGCCAGAGCATGCAATCTTGACGGCGTCGATCCACGGCCGATGCGGCGAATGGCCTTCGAACTGATCCCAGCCCTCAACGGCGCGCTCTTGTAGCTCCGTTTCGGAGCCCAACACATCCACCACTCCGCAGCTTTCGCACTTATAGATGGGCAGCGCGAGTCCCCAGTAGCGTTTCTTGGAAATCATCCAGTCATGCATGTTGTCGAGCCATTCCAGCTCGCGGTCACGACCAAACGACGGCACCCAGGTGATACTTCTCGTCGCGTCCTTCATCGGCTCGCGCAGCTCGTCCATACCGATGAACCACTCGTCGACGAGACGGAACACAAGTTCCGTGTTGCAGCGCCAGCACACCGGGTACCGGTGCGTGTATGGAACGACGCTATACATAACGCCTGTGTCTTCCAGATGTTTAAAGATATCGTCGTTCACTTCAGACACGTTCCGGCCCGACAACCAGTCAAATCCGTCTATGTAGTCCCCGTCCTCGGTCAACGGGGCAATAACCGGCAGCTCCTGCTCTTTGCCGAGTTGGAAGTCTTCCGCACCCGCGCCGGGAGCGATGTGAACGATGCCCGTACCCTCTTCGTCTCCAACGTCGGTCCACTCCAGAACGCGGTGTACCTCGCGCGCTTCGGACTGCGCCGGAAGCTCGTCGAACGGGCCGCGGTAGCGCAACCCCGCCAACTTGGAGCCGGGCAGCTCTTCTAACACTTCGACCTCGCCGTTCAATACTTTGAGTAGTTCTCTACCCAGATACAGTATTTCGTCGTTATTCCTGACCTTGACGTACGTGTTCTCCGGATGAACCGCTGCGGCCACATTTGCGGGGAGCGTCCATGGTGTCGTGGTCCAAACCAGCAGGCTCTCGCCTTCTCGGTCGAGAAGAGGGAACTTCAGGTATACGGAGTTGTGGGTGATCTCCTGGTAACCCTCGGTCACAATTTCATGCTGCGATAGGCCGGTCCCGCAGCGCGGACACCAGGGCATGGTGTCCCGGCCTTCGTAGATCCAGCCTCGTTCGTGGCAACGCTTCAGGAAGCCCCAGATGGTGTAATTGTTCTCGTCCGACATCGTGTGATACGAGTCGTCCCAATCCATCCACATCGCGAGCCGCTTTGATTGCTCCGAAATGATCCCCGCATAGCGCTCAACGCGCGCTTTGCACTCCTCAACAAAACGCCCTATCCCGTAGTCTTCGATGTCGTGCTTTGATGTGAAGCCGAGCTCTTTCTCGACCTCGACTTCGACCCAGAGCCCTTGCCCGTCGAACCCGTTCTGGAAACGTTGACGGTAGCCTTGCATGTTGCGAAAGCGCAGGAACATGTCTTTGTAGGCACGGCCCCAGGCGTGGTGGACGCCCATCGGGTTGTTCGCTGTAATCGGACCGTCGATGAACGAAAACCGCTTTTCGGCGTTGTCATTTTTAGCGCGATAGCGCGCGTTCATATCATTTTGGTCCCACCACTTGAGCATGTCCTGCTCCATCGCCACAAAGTCAACGCGCGAGTCGACGGGTGCAAAACGATCGGTAGATCCGGCTGGTCGGTCGGTCATTGTCATTTCGTCTACTGGCTCCCAGTGGCCTGAAATATTTCCAAATACAAAAAACCCATCCCAATCGAGGGACGGGCTCTGTGGACAGAGATACCGCGGTACCACCCTGCATTTCCCGATTGAACGGGACGCTTTACCGGTCTGATATCCCGTCACCCAACCCTGAAACTTGAAATTTTCAGGGACCGCGGGACCATAAACCGTCGTCGTTGTAACGGCCGACTTGCCGTCCGGGTCTACTCAGCCGGGCCATTTACGCCCTCCGCCTTTCGGCCGGAAGCTCGGGAGAGATGTTCGTTCCGGGACCCTGCGCCCCCTCACACCGTACAGGGCTCGCTCAGCAGATTAGCCGGAACGATTCGGCTCCTTCTCAGCTATTCACTACCAAAGGTTAGTTATCCACGCAGGCACCCGTCAACCTTTTCTCGTATTTCAAGAGTGAATAGGATCGCCCAGGACTCGCTCCTAAATCAGTACGGGGAGTACGATACTTGCCCCTCTGCTGACCTAGCGTACTTATTAACCCCCAATACACATTTCATCCACGGAGTCTTTACATGGCCCTCAAGGTCGTTATCTCAGGCCGTTCATTGGCACCGCTCAACCTGCTCACCGAGGCTGGATTCGAGGTAGTGGAAGGCGAGGCGAACACTACCGAAGAGCTGATCAAGATTACGAAGGACGCGGATGGCGCGCTGATCGGCATCTGGCCGTTACACGACCGACAGGTGCTTGAAGCGTGCCCGAAGTTGAAGGTTGTCAGCCGGATGGGTGTCGGGGTGGATTCGATCGACCTAGCCGCCGCGACGGAGCTTGGGATCCTAGCCTGCAACACACCGGGCGCCAACACGACAGAAGTGGCCGACCACGCGATGGCGATGTTACTTGCGCAGACACGGTTGCTGGCGGAAACGGGTCAGTTTACGAAGGCCGGCGGCTGGAGCGACAACCCTGCAAAGATGAACGATTTCCGACGCGAGGTCCGCAGGATTGCCGGGAACACGATGGGCATCATCGGACTCGGGAACATCGGGCGAGCGTTTGCCACCAGGATCAAGGGTTTCGGGCCGGAGCAAATCATTGCGTACGACCCATATGTGCCGCAGACCGTGGGTGACCTTTATGGCGTACGGATGGTTGACCTGGACACTTTGCTCACACAGTCGGATTTCATAACAATCCACACACCGGCAACGGAAGAGACGCACCATCTAATAAACGCCGACTCGCTTGCGAAGATGAAATCGACCGCCATCCTGATCAACTGCGCACGAGGCCCGATAGTGGATCCTGTTGCTTTGCACGCCGGACTTCGCGATGGCGAGATTGAATCGGCAGGTATCGATGTGACGGAATTCGAACCTGTAGATGCAGAGGATCCGCTCCTGGGCTTGGACAACTTGCTGATCACGCCGCACCTAGCGGGCTGGTCACCGACCTTTATCGAGCAGTCAGGGCAGCGTCAGGTAGAGAACGTGATCCGGGTGCTGACGGGCGAGAAACCGCACGGGTTGGCAAACCCGGAGGTCATCAAGACGATCGCCGTGATGCGTGCGACCGACCCGGGCCGCTGGCAGGGCATTCCTGATTTCTCAACTGCAATCACGGTTTAGGGGGCGTTGGAGGGAAGTCTCTCTTCTCCCGGCGGGAGAAGCCGTTGACCCTTCCTGAGTGTTGGAAGAGGTTCGGGGCCGGTTATACGTACAACGGGGACGCCCGCAACTGATTGTCATCCTGAATCGAATTCAGGATGACATGACGATGTCCACGGCTAGAGGCCGAACTTCAGTCTATTGAGAATCCAGATTGGCGCATTTGCAACGGCTCTTCCGCGTCCATCTCCGCAATCATTTCCGGGCTGTCCCCCCGGGCCGAGTTGACGATGGTTGAGACCGAGTAAGCCTCCATCTCTTCTGCCGGATATGGCCGTAGAAGTGCTGTGAGCCTGCTCGGATCGTCGGTCGCGGGATCTAGCCAGAGCGTTTCGGCCTCAGCATCCAGGATGACCGGCATTCGGTCGTGAATCGGCTCCATCAAGGAGTTCGCGCCGGTGGTGATGATGGCGCAGGATCGGACGGTCTCGCCGGTTTCCTTGTTTTGCCAGGTGTCGAACAGCCCCGCGAACCCCATTAGACCGCCACCCTTAAGCCGGATGAGTTGCGGCTTACGGTCGCCCTTTTGTCCAGTCCACTCGTAGAAACCACTGGCCGGAATAAGACAACGCGTGCGAGCAAGCGGGCGTTTCCATAGTCCTGAGTTCGCCACTTTGTCATCGCGAGCGTTGAAGGAAGACCGGATCTGATTGGCGGATTTCGCCCACGCGGGGATCAGGCCCCAACGCATGTCCTCAGCGCGCCGCGTACCGTATTCGTTCGTGATCGTCCGAATCGACTGTGTAGGGGCAATATTGAATCGTGGCACAGGAGTCGTCTCACCGGTCACGTGAACACGAAAACGCAACCCGAGTTCGGTCACGTCGATCAATATGAACCTACCGCACATGGTGCGATTTTAACCCGCTAAATTAATTACGCGTGATCGGAGGCAATGATCGCGGTCGCCTCGATCTCTACGACCACCTCAGGCCTACCAAGTACCGGCACCCCTACAACCGCCGCGGCGGTGTCCATTTGCCCAATCAGTTTTCTTAGTATTGTCTGAGCCTCAATCAGCTTGTCTGCGCCACCCACGACATAGGTGCGTGTGCGAACAAGGTCACTCCAAACGAGGCCTTGTTTTTCAATGGCCCATCGAATCGTCCCAATTATATGTTCGACCTGCCCCGTAACTTCGTACGGACTCTGCACGATCTCGCCCGGCACTGTGGCCGTGGTTCCGGCCACGTGGAGAACAGTGCCTGCTCGGACGGCGCGGCAGTAGTTATGTTCCATCTCATACGTGCGACCAGACGAGACTCGAGTGACCATCCCGGACGCACCAATCACAGCTTCACACTCGAACATAAATGGCGCGTTTAGGTCGCTGGAGCAGTCCACCGTGATACCAGCTGAAGTCGGAGTGCTACGTGCCATGAAGTCCAGCTTTGTTTGCGGAAGCGCCCATCCGTGAACATCGCGAGCCATGAAGTGGCGAGTCGCCAGCACGTCGGACGGCTCAGCTCCCACGCCAATCAGAGCGCCGGACACCGCGTCCATCACACCCGTGACGGTGGTGGCATAGCCACCCGCTATTCCGTTTGAGCCTTCGACATCCATTGAGGTCAGGCCAGAGACCCAGATCTCGTCCCCGGTCCGTACGGCATGGGACCACCCCTGACCTTCTTGGGGCATGTATCGTTGCATTCCGCCCCCGGATCCGATCACGGCTTCCAGCTCCAACATCACCTTCACGCCATTCGGAAGGCTTGGCACACCGATCACACTAAGCGCAGGTCCGGGGTCATCAAATATAACCGGGTGGGTGGCGCGTAGCGCTTCTTTCGCATCACCGTCGGTGAACCATGCACGTACCCGTACGACATCTGCGAGGGACGATCTGGCTCTGTGCATTACATCGGCGGCCGCCTGATACACCTGTCGGACTTCTGAGGTGGCGCCACCGCGCTGAGAAGGGATGAGGCCAGACGAAATCAGTCGATCCCCCACGATAGCTAGCGTCACTGTGCCCAGCACATTTTCCAGGTGGTTACCGGTCGTGATCGTTGAACGCATTTCGTATTTGCTTAGTCCGGGCCCGGCAGGCTGGCGCCTTCGATAGCCGGGTACCCCCGGAGAAACTCCTCCGCAAATACGACGCCGCGCCCCTCTAGCTGAACACGCTTTACATCGAGGCTACCGTGACCCGTCCCGATTATCAGCCGGCCGCCGTCTATCGATACAACACCAGGACGAAAGTTCGCACCCGTTCCAAATACCGATGCTTCAAGGATTTTCAACAATTTCCCGTCCCAGCGGGTGAAGGTGCCGGGCCACGGATGATACGCACGTATCGCCCGCGCTATGTTCAACGCAGGTTTTCCGAAATCAAGCTCACCATCGGACTTTTCGATGAGACTTGTAACCGTAGCGAGTGCGTCGTCTTGAGAAACGCCCTCGATATCACCACGCTCCCAAGCGGGAATGGTCTTCACAAGCAGGTCTACGCCCATCGTGAAAAGCTGCTCAGTAAGGGACTCCGCCGTGTCCGACTCTGTGATCGGCACCGCGGCAGACTGGGCAATTACGGGGCCTGTATCCATGCCCTCGTCAAGGAGCATCACCGAAACACCGGTTTCGGAAGCCCCATCTCGGATAGCCGTAACAACCGGGCTTGGGCCGCGATACAGGGGCAAGAGTGATGGATGAACATTGAGGACACCAAGTGCGGGCAGCGCCAGTATCGCCGTCGGTAAGATCCGTCCATAAGCGAGCACGACATAAATATCTGCCGGGGTCGCAGTCAACTGATTCAGGACGTCGTCGCCATGCAGGCCCGACGGCGTGTGGACCGGAAGCCCTAATTCCACCGCGGCCTCATTTACGGAGGTCGGTCGCGGTTTACGTGATCGGCCGGAAATCCGGTCCGGTCGCGTAAACACCGCGCCCACCTCATACCCGTCTTTGACCAACGCGCGCAGCGCTTTCGCTGCCGGTTCCGGCGTGCCGAAAAAGATAATGCGCGTCATCGCGTTTGACCCCTCCCCTCCCGATTTTGACCGGAGTCATCAAAATTGAATCGCCCTACCAGTTGACGCGAGGCACTCATCCGGGCTAGTACACGGTTCCGGATCATTTCCCAACCTGTAGTGAGCGTATTAAGAACAAGATTAACAACAAATAATTTCCCAGAAAGTTGAGGGTTAAATAAGCCTCGGCGGGGGTTGTGTTTCCCGGGGTACATGGTAACGTCACAGCCGCTTCGGGGTGGTAAGTAGGTGCAGGGTAGACCGACACCGAGAGCATTTTTCTGGCCCAGGTTCACCCCTGGACCTACCCATCAGGCACCCATCTCTCTGAACCCGCCAGAGGACGCCATTCTGACCACTCAAGCGCCATCTCAACTCTGGACCGCCACCCTCGGACGTCTTCAACTTGAAGTGCCCAGGGCGAATTTCGAGACTTTACTCAAAGGGACGCAGGCGTTGCGTTTTGACGATGATTGTCTTGTTATCGGCACCGAAAGCGCGTTCGCCGCAACATGGCTAGAAGAACGCCTTGCCGCAACCATCTCTCGGGCTATCGAGCGTATCGCAGGACAGCCAATAACGGTGCGGTTTGAGGTTATCGCTGACACGGACGGATCGGCGCCCGACTCGCTTCACGACAAGCAGCGTGAACGGCCTGCTCAGCGCTCTAACACCAACAGCCGATCTGCCGACGAGCGCGATTCTCGGTTCGGGTCGCTACCCCTTAACCCGCGCTTCACGTTTGACGAATTCGTCGTCGGCCCATCTAACGAACTAGCGCACGCCGCAGCTACCCGCGCCGCAGCGCAACCCGGCCGCGTCTATAACCCCTTGTATCTGTACGCGGGTGTAGGTCTCGGCAAGACTCACCTTTTGCAAGCGATCGGGAATGAGCTGAAATCCCGCGGGATGCATCTTATATATGTAAGCAGCGAACGCTTTACGAACGACTACATCCGTTCCATCCAGGATGGAACGACAGAACAGTTCAGGGCCTTTTACAGAGGCGCAGACGCGCTGTTAATCGACGACATCCAATTCATAGCCGGCAAGGCACAGACCCAGGAAGGCTTCTTCCACACGTTCAATGAGCTGCACATGGGGTCCAAACAGTTGATCGTTACCGGCGACGAACCGGCACGGCAATCACTCCTTGAAGAACGCATCCAATCGCGCCTTGAGGGCGGACTGGTCGTAGACATTCAACCCCCTGACTACGAAACACGGACAGCAATTTTGCGTGAGAAGTCAAAGAGCTTGCAGACTCAACTTCCAGAAGATGTCCTCGATATTGTCGCTTCCCGGCCGTTTTCTAACGTCCGAGAACTTGAAGGCGCGCTGAACCGTATCGTCGCTTACGCCCACATGACCAATTCGACCGTGACAGAAGACATCGCCCGTAAGGCGCTCGGAGACCTGCTGTCAACACGCAAAGAAATCCCGATGACCCCTTCCGCCGTCATCAAAGTCGTCTCAGAGCAGTTTGGTATGGATCCAGAGACGATCAAGGGCCCTAGGAGAACCAAAGAGGTCTCTTTGGCACGTCACGTCGCCATGTACTTGCTCCGTGAGACCAGTTCCTTGAGCTCACCACAGGTGGGACTTGCGTTGGGCGGTAGAGACCATTCAACAGTCCTCTACGCCCAGAAAAAGATGGAACAGCTCATTGAGACAGACCCTGAGCTGAGAAGCGTGATTGCGACAATACGCCAACGGTTGGCCAGTCAACCCCGCTGACCAGGCCTCCCTAAAAGAGGGCCATTCTCTAGCCCCGGATTGCGGTTCCACACCACACTCTAGGGTCTACACGCAATTCACCTAACAAACGGTAGCCTGTTGATAAACCTGCTAATAACTGTGGATAACAGTACCCTCTTGTTAAGAATTAGTTCCACGGTTAATACGTTTGGGCCATGGTTAGCCATAACTACCTCTCTCTCCACACCTTCTCCACATAAACTCCTCAGATACTAGGATTGAATCCGCTCGGAGACAACGTTATTTTCCTGAGTGTCCACCGACTTATTAAGATGATGAACGTGCCAAAACCCATTTATCTCTCGGTACTTGTTAATTGATTGATTCCACACTTATTCATATCCGTTCTGGGGATGGAGGAAATGGTGTTGTCTCTTTCCGTCGAGAAAAGTTCGCGCCGAACGGTGGGCCGGATGGTGGTGACGGAGGGAACGGCGGAGATATTTTCCTAATCGCTGATAGAACACTGAATACTCTTAAGAAGTTTCAGTACAGACAGAGATTTGAGGCGATTGCTGGTGGCGACGGTTCAAGTAAGAAGAGACACGGGGCCACATCCGATGATCTCGTTATTACTCTTCCTGTTGGCACAGAGGTGTGGGAAGTTTCTTCAGATCCGGAAAAGGCAGAAGAACTCATGGCTGACCTCTCTAGCGACGGAGATACTGTGGTTGCGGCAAAGGGGGGGAGAGGCGGTCATGGTAACGTCAGGTATGTGACTTCTCGGAACCAGGAGCCGATGTTGGCCGAGGGTGGGCAAAGCGGAGTTGGCAGGGAGTTACGACTGGAGTTGAAACTGCTGGCGGATGTTGGGATTATCGGAATGCCCAACGCCGGAAAGTCCAGTTTATTAACGGCGCTAACAGGGGCGCACCCCAAGGTAGCTGCGTATCCCTTTACTACACTAGAGCCTTCTCTCGGGGTGTTGTCCCGACGACTGGACTCGATTGTCCTTGTTGAAATTCCAGGACTGATTGAGGGTGCCGCGGAAGGTATCGGTCTCGGACATGATTTTCTAAGGCACGTGGAACGCACTCGCCTGTTGGTCCACCTTGTAGACGGAACAGCCGACGATGTCGAAGATCGAATGAAGCTAATCAACGCTGAACTGCTGGCATTTGATGAGAAGCTCGCTGAAACGCCGCAGATCGCGGTAATCAATAAGTCGGATTTGCCAGAGGTCTCAGAGAACTTTGAAAACCTCCAGGGAGATCTTGCTAAGAATGTTTCGACTGGTGAGGTGTTCTGTGTGTCGGCTGCAACGTATGCCGGGCTTGAAAACCTTTCTGATGCTCTATTCAGGCGCCTCGCCAGGATTCGGGCCGATCAAGAGGCCCTGGAAGCGATAGGCGGCGATGAGAGTCAGATTCGGGTGCTTCGACCCAGCGCAAGAACTTCCCGCCCTCTTGCGGAGTTACAAGGCTCGGGGTTTCGGATTTTGCATGACAGGGCGGTCCGCGTGGCCAATGCAAGCGATCTCAACGTGTATGAGGTTCAGATCCAACTCCACAGCTTGCTCGGTAGGTTAGGCGTTGTTAAGGCTCTTGAAGAACTAGGAGTGAAATCGGGAGACACCGTTTTCATCGGTGAAGCCGAGCTCGAATGGAATTAACGGGCGCGAACAGTTCCCGAGCAAGCCGGATAAGCAACCGAATCGGCGTTCTCGGGGGGACGTTTGATCCTGTCCACAACGGGCACATCGGTATTGCGACGGCTGCGTTCAATGTCCTTGAGCTAACAAGCGTACTTTTCGTTCCAGCTGATCGCCCGTGGATGAAGGAGTCAGGCACCGGGCCGAGCGTGAGTTCAATCGGTCACCGTATCGCCATGGTGGAGCTTGCCATACAGGATCGCGAAGGGTTTGAGCTATCCACGGTGGACGCCGATAGAGGGCGACCGTCTTACAGTGTTGATACGATCTCCGACCTCCGGGAGGTGTTCGGGCACGCATCTGAGCTGTTCTTGATTTTGGGAGCCGATGCGCTTGAAGAACTGCCGCGCTGGCGGGATCCCGAGCGGCTCGTCAGCATGTGTACGCCTGTATGTGTCGGCAGGCCCGGGAGCGGGTTGCCAGAGGAATTGCCCGTCGACCACCCTGGACACAACGCTCAGTTCGTATCTGGACCGATGCTGCCCGTCAGCTCAACCGAGATCCGGGCGCGAGGATCGGAAGGTTTGTCGATTGATGGGTTTGTGAATAACTCCGTGGTCGCCTATATCGAAGAAAACGGTTTGTATCAATAAGGATTCTGTGGAAACGGGATCATAAGGAGAATTGATCGTTGGCTGATCTCAAGGCGCTTGCCGCAAGGACCCTGGACCGAGCTCAAGAACTTGATGCGCTCAGGTTCGGGGATTTCACGCTGACCTCTGGCGCCAAGAGCAGTTACTACTTTGACGGCCGCGTGCTAACGCTGGACCCTGAAGGGGCTGACCTGGTGTCAGAAGCGTTTCTCGCGATGGCTGTAGAGGCCGGCGCGGCCGGTGTAGGCGGTCCAACAGTGGCGGCTGTGCCGATCGCCGGGGCCTTGGCTCTGCGAAGCCGTCAGGCCGGTACACCGATGGACGGATTCTTTGTCCGAGACGCCGTGAAAGGGCACGGCGCCCGCAAGCAGGTGGAAGGGGCGATCAAGGCCGGAACGAAAGTAGTAATTTTTGACGATACCGTTTCTACCGGGGGAAGCCTGATAAACGCCTTGGATGCTATACAGGAGTTCGGGTGCGAAGTTGTAGCGGTGCTGTGTGTTCTAGACCGTCATCAGGGTGGAAGCGACGAGGTCCGTAGGCGCGGCATCCTGTTCAGGGCGATGCTGGAAGCGGACGCGGATGGCAACGTCGCGATATCAGACACTCTGTAGCGACGGCAACAGCCCCAATTCAAGGGGCTGTTGCCAACGGAACGTAAGCCGGTCGGCTAAACGTCTAGGTTCTTTACCTCAAGCGCGTGGGTCCTGATGAAGTTCCTGCGGGGCTCCACCTCGTCACCCATCAGCGTCGTGAAGAGTTCGTCGGCCCGTATCGCGTCGTCGGCTGTTACCCGCAGCATCAAGCGCTCGCTGGGGTCCATCGTGGTCTCCCACAGCTGATCGGCGTTCATCTCGCCCAGACCCTTGTAGCGCTGGATCGCGACGTTGCCCCGATCTGCATTGTCCTCGAGCGTAGTCACAAGATCGTTCCATGGAATGTCTCTTGCGATTTCGTCCTCTTCACGGGAGATGCCGTACGGGGAGTTTTCGACAACCTTCTGCACTCTCGGGAACAGCCGGCGTGCGGAGTTCAGAGTCGGGTGCTCGTAGATCGCCCGCGTGAGCGTGAAGCCATCGACGTCGAACGTAATGTCCGGCGGCGGGGGCGGCGGCGGGAGGGGTTCGCTCGATTTCTCAATGTCGTCTGTACTTTCAGATTCCAGATCGAATCCATTTGGCGATTGTTCATCGCCGAACATCGTCGGCTGTACCGGCTCTGGCAGCTCGGGGACCGGAGGTCGGAAGTCCAGATTCTGCAATTCGGGATCGGTGAGCAATTGAAGGGTTACGGCTTCTGATAATCCTAGGGTGCGCAGTGCGGCGACCGCGTCTGCAAAATCACGTACCGGCGACATGATACCGCCGAGGGGTCCGCCTTTGAACGCAACTGAATCATCAGTCTGGGATGTGACGGACAACTTTGAATACACCCGTGACGCCAGCCAGCGGTCCAGCTCCTCATCCGTGAACAGCCAGGACGCCGATCGGCCACGGGAGGCTTTGTAGAGGGGGGCCTGTGCAATGTACAGGTAGCCGCTTCCGATGAGCTCCGGCAGGTTGCGGAAAAAGAACGTCAGCAACAAGGTGCGGATGTGCGCCCCGTCAACGTCGGCGTCGGTCATGATGACCACACGGTGGTATCGGAGCTTGGACTGGTCGTAGTCCTCGCCGATGTTGCAGCCGAGCGCCGTGACGAGCGCACGAATCGTGTCGCTCGCGATCATCCGCTCGAAGCGGGCCTTCTCCACGTTGAGGATCTTGCCCCTCAATGGCAGGACAGCCTGGAATCTACGGTCCCGACCCTGCTTTGCAGATCCGCCGGCAGACGGCCCCTCTACGATGTACAACTCGCTTATTGACGGGTCTTTTTCTGAGCAGTCAGCGAGCACTCCCGGGAGAGATCCCCCGTCCATGGCGTTCTTGCGCAGGACGAGGTCGCGCGCTTTTTTGGCCGCCGCGCGAGCGCGGGCGGCTGTGGTCGCCTTTTCAAGGATCTTTTGGGCATCGACCGGATTGTCTTCTAGGAATTCCGAAAGGCGTTTGCCGACGACGGTCTCGACGGCTCCCTTGATCTCAGGATTCCCGAGACGACCCTTTGTCTGGCCCTCAAACTGCGGATCTGTCAGCTTTACGCTGATAACGCTCAGCATGCCTTCACGGACATCTTCCCCGGAAAGGTTTGGCGAGTCATCTTTCAGCAATTTGCTCTTGCGGCCGTAATCGTTCAAGACGCGTGTGAGTGCAGAACGGAAGCCGGTGACGTGGCTGCCGCCATCGTTCGTGTTGATGCAGTTGGCAAATGACAGGCAGTTTTCGACGAAAGATTCGTTGTACTGGAACGCCACTTCTACTTGTGCGTTATCCACGGTCTCCCGTGTGTAAACGATGTTGTCATGTATGGCGCCTCGTTTGCGATTCATCGTCCGCACGAAGCTTTCTACTCCGCCGTCAAACAGGTACGACACCTCATTGTGCGGCCAGAGTTCGTCATGGAAATCCGAGCGAAAGCGGATGCCGAGCCCCTGATTAAGGTAGGCCATCTCTCGGAACCGGTTCGAGATCGACTCAAAGTCGTACGTGAGCTCTTCAAACGTGCCCATGTCCGGCATCCACGTGACGGTTGTTCCGGTGCCCTTCGAGTCGATGTCGACTTGGGGGCGTGAAACCAGTTCGGTCACGGCGCCACCGAGTGAATATTCCTGTCGGTGCACCCTGTTGCCTCGACGCACTTCTACGATGGTGGTCTTCGAAAGGGCATTCACGACAGACGCGCCAACACCGTGGAGGCCGCCGGAAACCTGGTATGACTTGCCACCAAATTTGCCACCCGCGTGGAGGGTGGTCATGACGGTTTCGACACCGGTTTTGCCGGTGGTTTCGTGCTTGTCGACGGGAATACCGCGACCGTTATCTATCACGGTCACTGAACCGTCGCCGTGGATGGTGATGTCTACTTGATCGCAGAAACCTGCCATCGCTTCGTCTACGGCGTTGTCTACGATCTCCCAGATGAGGTGTTGCAGGCCTGACGGGCCGGTGCTGCCGATGTACATTCCGGGGCGAAGCCTTACAGCCTCTAGACCTTCGAGGACGGTGATATCGGAGGCGTCATAGCTCTCCGGGTTGACCGGGGCCTGTGCCATCGAGTCTCCTTAGCGATCGTTGAGGGCGTTCGTCATTTGCCCGGGGCGAAAATGAACGCGTGACGTTTCTGATGAGGACGGGGTTAGCAGGGTGTCGATTTTCGGATTAGCGCCGCATCGCCGAGTAGCCTGCCCAACGGGCGAAGCCTCGCGCGCGCTTGTCCCTAATGTATCGACGGTACGCGACGTTCCAATCGTAACACAAACGTAGAGACGCATCGAAAATACTGGCTGGTATTTTCGATGATTGACCGGGCCTGGAAAGGGCCAGTTTTTGCATGAATGACTTGACCGTTTTCGGGGTCGTCGCCGGGTACTTGAGCGTGGTCAATATCTGGTCCGCCGCACTCGTTTGGTGGGATAAACGTCACGCCAGGCTTGGGCGACGCCGTATTCGGGAACGTACGTTGTACCTGTCTGCCCTCCTGGGAGGATTTTTCGGTGGAGTCTGGGCGATGCATGGTTTGCGTCATAAAACAGTGAAGAGTGCGTTCATCTGGCGTTACGCTGTCGCCGCCGTGGCACATTTGTCGATCTGGGGTATTGCAATTGTGATGGCCATTTGAAGTCAGCCCTGGGGCGTGCACAGAAACAGATTTCTGTGCAGGGATATAATCACGCTGCCTCGCGGGGATATCTGGCTCTGGATTTTGACCTTTACAGACCAGACTTCATGATAGTTCCCGATATCCTCAAAATAAGTACACCCTTTCAAAACGCCTGAGGAGGCAGCCCTTGGCCATCGATAAAGATCTCTTGATGTTGATGCTCCGGCGCATGTGGACGATTCGACATTTCGAGGAGACGGTGATCGACATCTACGCCAAAGGCGAGTTCGGCGGTGCCGCGCATCCGTATATCGGCGAAGAGGCTGTGGCCGTGGGCGCCTGCGTTGCCATGCAGGACACTGATTACATCGCCGGCAACCACCGCTCACACGGTCACCCTCTTGCTAAGGGCGGAGACCCAAAGCGCGCCATGGCGGAGTTACTTGGTCGTGTAGATGGCTACTGCAAGGGCAAGGGCGGCTCTATGCATCTTGCCGACTTCTCCATCGGGATCCTCGGCGAGTCCGGGATTCTTGGATCGTCACTGCCGGTGGCGACCGGAGCGGCGCTGGCATCCAAGATCAAGGGCGAGGACTTTATATCGGCGGTGTTCTTCGGTGACGGAGCTTCGAACCAGGGGGCTTGCCACGAGTCTATGAACCTGGCGTCCGTTTGGAAGCTGCCGATCATCTTCATATGTGAGAACAACCAGTACGCTGTGACGACGTCGTACCGGGACACTGTTGCGGTGGAGCACGTCTCCGACCGCGCGAGTGCCTACAACATGCCAGGAGTGCTTGTAGACGGGCAGGACGTGGTCGCTATGTATGAGGCGATCAGCGTGGCTATCGAGCGCGCTCGTGCTGGCGAAGGGCCGAGCCTTGTCGAGGGCCTCACCTACCGATACGAAGAACACTCTCTGGGCCTAGGGCGGATTCGCCGTGGCGAGTATCGGCCAGAAGAAGAAATTGAGAGGTGGCGCCAGCGTGATCCGATCGTGATCCACGAGAAACGTCTGGTTGAACAGGGCATTGCGACACAGGAAGAGTGCGATGCCGTGAGGGACGAGGTAAGAAAAGAGATCGATGAGGCGTTGGAGTTCGCCCGAAACAGTCCGTTCCCGGAACCCGAGGATTTGTTCGACGACATGTTCGCGAACCCGATCCCGCAAGCCTAGTCGCCCGAAACATTTCAGGGTAAGTCTCCAAATTTCCGGGAACGACCGGACGTAAAGCGAGTTTTAAGACCGTGCCAGAAACAGTATTTGTAAACGCAATCAATCAAGCGCTACACGAAGAAATGGAACGGGACGAGTCCGTCTTCATCATGGGTGAGGACATCAAACGCTCGATCTATGGAGCGACGATGGGGCTCCTCGAGGAGTTCGGCGAAAAGCGTGTGCTGGACACACCTCTGTCCGAGAACGCTTTTTTTGGCGCCGCTGTGGGGGCTGCAGCCGTTGGGATGAGGCCAGTGGTCGAAACGCTGACAAGCTTTATGTGGGTCGCAATGGACCAACTCGTGAGTCAAGCCGCCAAGATGCGCTATATGTTTGGTGGACAGGTCAACCTGCCTGTCGTTTACAGGGCCACGATGTATTACGGCGGCGGCTCGGCGGCGCATCACTCGGACCGCTCGTACCCGATGTTCATGAACATGCCTGGACTTAAGATCGTTGCCCCCTCGAACCCGGCCGACATGAAGGGCCTGATGAAGACAGCGATCCGTGACGACGATGTGGTGATCATGTTTGAGGACGGGACCCTGTTTGGGAACCGAGGGGATGTGCCGGCCAACGAGGACCTGCCGAACGGTGAGCTGCTTGTCCCGTTTGGGCAGGCGAATACGCTCCGCGAGGGAACCGATGTGACAGTGGTGGCGATCGCCGGTTCTGTGCCGCACGCGATAGCCGCTGCGGACGAGCTTGAGGCCGATGGCATATCGGTCGAGGTGATCGACCCTCGAACGCTTGTCCCACTGGACAAGGGGACCATCCTGGAGTCTGTCGAGAGGACTGGACGGCTTGTGATTGCAGACCCGGCGCACAAGGTGTGCAGCGCGGCGTCGGAGATTGCGTCTATCGTGGCCGAAGAAGGCTTCTGGTCCCTGCAGGCGCCGATCGTCAAGGTGGCCTCAGAGCAGGTCCACATCCCATACAGTCCGGTACTGGAAAAGCTGGTCTACCCCACGAAAGAAAAGATAGTCACCGCGGTGAAGCGCACGCTGGAGTAGGTTCCGGCGTCTTTTGTATTATTGAAATGGGGCTCCCGGGCCGGTTTTCGAAACCGTGCACTGGAGCCCCGTTGTTAGTTTGGTATTAGAACGGAGCGGATCTGTTGAACCCGGAGCTTGAGAACTGCAAGGCCCTCACGTTTGATCTGTTTGGGACTGTGCTTGATCTGGGTGGCAGTTTGACGCCGTTTATCGGCGAATTTCTGGCGGTGAAGGGATCGGATGCTGATCCGGCCGAGTTCTGGGCGCAGTGGCGGTATCGGCAACGAATTGAGCAGTACCAGGACAACATCGTTGATCTTGGGCACTCTGGTTATCTCGAGGTCGCCCGACGGGCTTTTGCCTACGTCCTCGGATTGAACCATGTTGAGGCAACCCGGGATGAGATTAAGGATTTCATGATCGCCTGGCAGAGTCTGGCGCCATTTCCGGAAGTTGTTGCCGGTCTTGAACGCCTGAAGACCAGATTCAAGCTTGTTGCGCTCTCAAACGGCGAACCGGATTTCCTTGCCCATCTGGTGAAGAATCGAATCAAGTGGGACTTTGATGATGTTATCTCGGTACAGGTCGTGGGTGCGTTCAAACCACATCCCGGTGTCTACCGGCGGGCAGCGCACATTCTTGGGCTTGAGATAGGTGAGTGCTTGATGGTCTCGGCGAACTCGTTTGACGTGATGGGTGCGCGGGCATGTGGTATGCGGGGGGCGTTCGTGAATCGTTACGCGCTGCCGTATGAGGATTCGCCGCATGTGCCTGATGTGACGGTAACCAACTTTACGGAGCTTGCGGACTCGCTGTTGGGATAAGGGCGGATGTCAATACGCCCTCAGTCCTGACCCAGATATCTCGCATCGAGCGGCGTCTCTTTGTAGCCGTCGCCGTCTCGTTCAACACGGTATGCCCGGCAGGCCGGGTCCTGCGTGACGATTTCGTGCAGCTCGTCGCCTATGTAGTGGATGGCGCAGTTGTCGTCCGTGGCGATCCCATCAGAGACCTCGCCGGAAGCGATCAGTCTTCGGTATGTGGACGGCCGGTCTGGGTGACCGCTGTAGTGGGTGGAGTTGCTGCCCTTTAGTAGGCCAGTGCACTTCAGCGCGGTCAGCCCGCCGGGAATCGAGTCCGTAATGCAGTCGTCGAACCAGCAGATCGACCCAGCGCTCGTGCCTGAGAGGATGATTCCGGCCTCCCACGCCTCGCGCATGATCTCACCGAACCCCCACTCGTTCCAGAGGGCCATCAGATTCTTAGTGCTGCCTCCGCCGACATAGATTATGTCGTGTTTCATCACGTAGGAGCGAATGTCCTTCTGTGGCGGCGAGTACAGGCTCAAGTGAGACGTCTCAGTGTTGTGCCGGCCGAATTCTTGATAAAAGGTCGCTATGTTCTGGGCGTTGTCGCCGGTGGCAGATCCTACGTAACAGACCTTCGGGCGTGATTTATCTGACAGTGTCAGGAGGTGCTCACGAAGTAGCGGGTGTTTCCACTGTGGGGGGAAAAAGTCGCCGCCAATGCCGAAGATTTGCTTGTCCAATTTCGCTGCTCCTGAAACTCAGATTGCCTGTGAATATCTGATGACTACCGGGACCGGGATCATACTTCGTTATGACGGAAGCATGTGACCACGTGATCGTTCACCATGCCCGTTGATTGCATGAACGCGTACACGGTTGTTGGCCCGACAAAGCGAAACCCCCGATTCTTGAGGGCTTTGCTCATCGAACTCGAGACCTCGGTTGTGGCCTGAACGTCACCCATCGTCTCGGGTGAATTCTTGATCGGCTGGCCTCCAGCCAAACCCCACAGGTAGGCATCCAGACTTCCAAACTCGGCCTGAACGACCAACGACGTGATGGCATTGCCGATCGTCGCCTCGATCTTGCCCTGATGCCGCACAATCCCGGCGTTCTGAGTGAGTCTTTCGACATCGGATTTACCGTAAGTTGAAATAGTGGCTAGATCGAAGTTCGCAAACGCGGCGCGATAGCCCTCGCGCTTGTTGAGGATCGTTTGCCAGCTTAATCCTGCCTGTGATCCTTCTAGGACCAGCATCTCAAACAAGTGAATGTCGTCGTGCGACGGCACGCCCCATTCAGTGTCGTGATACTCGGCCATCAGGTCGTTACTTGAGGCCCATTCACATCGAACAGTCATTCAGTTGCCATCACCCAGTCACGAATTTTATAAACCCGCCGTATCCACACGGCACCGTACCAGTTGGTTGGTGCTCCTTGCCGCCCTCATGTCAGTTGCGGCTGTGGCATGTGCGTTTGAACGTGATGTGAGGGTCACCAGATGGGACAGCCTTCGTGGTGCACTGACTTTCGTTCTGGACGGTGCGACGGGAGTGGCAGGAGTAGCCGTGGTGCCAAGTGCGGACGATGCGACGGCGTTGTTGGATACGCTTGTGGTCGGGTAGATCACTTTCCACCTCTGGCTGAACACATCCGGTGCGATGTATGCTTTCGCCGCTGGCGTGATTTGTTTGCGCCGCTCTTAGTCCACTCGTTATCAGCAGACCAGGGAACGCCGTATGCCGACCAGAGTTCTTCTCCCCCAATGGGGTATGGGCATGAACGATGGCACCATCGTGAAGTGGCTCAAGCAGGAAGGCGACCCCGTTGAAGAGGGCGATCCGCTTTGTGAGGTCGAATCCGCCAAGGTCAATAGTGAGGTGGAGTCGCCGGGAGCAGGGACGTTAGCCCGCATCGTTGTTCCTGAGGGGATGACGGTCGATACTGGCACGGTTCTTGCAGTGCTTCTTGCTGCCGGTGAAGAGGCTATAGATCTGCCCGAACCGATGACGGATGCGAAAGCGAGCGCTCCGGCACCTTCGCCGACTCCAGTGGCTGGCCCCCCGGCCGGACCTCGAGGAGCTGTGGGTGGCCGACGCCAGATCACCCCGATCGCGCGTAAGGTCGCTCGTGAATTAGGAATCGATGTTGAGTCAGTGACCGGAAGTGGACCGGGCGGCCGGATACTCGAAGACGACGTTCGAGCCGCCGCCGCCGGGCCACTTCCGGCAGCGCCAGTCGCTGCGCCGTCGTATCCAGTCGAAGACGGGCCACCTGTTGCAGAAACCATCCCACTAACCGGCCTGCGGGCCACCATTTCGAGGCGAATGACGGAAAGTGGTGGCATCCCGACGGTCACGCTGACGACCGAGGCGGATGTCACAAACGCAGTTGCCATGCAGCGCCAGCTTGTGGGCGAATGGCGAACGCACCGGCTAAGACCGCAGTTCCAGGACCTGGTGCTGGGTGCAACCGCCAGGGCGCTAAAAGACCACCCGCGTATGAACGCCCACTTCGCCGGAGACGAGATTCGGCTGATCGCCGATGTGAACCTGGCGTTTGCCGTTGCCATGCCGGATGGACTTATCGTCCCTGTCATCCACGGCGCTGGAGGCATGACAACGCTGGACATCGCCCGTCGGGTCCGTGAGGTGATGTCGCGTGTCAAATCCAACGATTTGAAGTCGGATGATATGCGCCACGGAACTTTCTCCGTTACGAACCTTGGATCTGCAAACGTGGACGCATTTGACCCGCTGCTGGACCCACCTCAGGTGGGAATCCTTGGAGTTGGGCGCGTGGTGCAGAAACCGGCCGTGTATGAGGGTGACATAGTGGCCCGGTCCATGTGCTTCCTGAGCCTGACATTTGACCACCGTGCCGTAGACGGCTTTCCGGCCGGAGAACTGCTCCGAGCGGTCGTGGCGAACCTTGCTGAACCCGCGTGGATGGCGTCCTGATTACCGTCGGTATCATCGCCAACCCTGCCGCGGGGAAGGACATTCGCCGGCTAGTTGCAGCGGGCAGGGTCGTTTCCAACCAGGAGAAGGCCAACACGCTTCGGCGCGTATTCGCCGGGTTGGTTTCGACCGGTGTGGAGCGTGTGATCGTCATGCCGGACTTGAGCCGACTCGCCGCGCCGGCGATGGAAGACGTCCAAGAGCATATCGACTCCAGCTATCTGGAGATGCCGCGCATCGATCATCAGGATGGCTCAACTCAGGCTGCCAAATTGATGGCGGCCCAAGGGGTAGGTGCCATCGTGACGCTTGGCGGTGACGGCACGAATCGAGTTGTCGCCAAGGGCGCGGGTGATGTGCCGCTGGTTCCGATCTCGACTGGTACGAACAATGTGTTTCCTCAGATGGTTGAGGGCACGCTGGCTGGGATTGCTGCTGGCTCGATCGCCGCCGGCGTCGAGGGTGTAGATGCGGCGGTCACCCGGTGCAAGCGGCTTGATATTTTCGTAGATGATGAATGGGTAGATATGGCGTTGATTGACGCCGCTGTTTCTACCGAGATGTTTGTTGGCGCGCGCGCCGTTTGGAATATGGACACCGTGGAAGAGGTGTTTTTGACTAGGGCGGAACCCGCCAGCATTGGTATTTCCGCTGTAGGCTCGCGCCTTCGACCTGTATCTATAGACGAGCCGTTCGGACTGCGTATTCGGCTTGGCAAGGGCGATGGCCCAACAGCCCGATCCGTGAGTGCGCCAATAGCGCCCGGGATGGTACCCGAGGTATTGGTGTCTGAGTGGGGCGTGTTGCAGCCGGGGGCAAGACGGCTGATCGAAAGACGGCCGGGGACGATCGCACTGGATGGGGAGCGTGAGGTGACATTGCTCCCAGGCCGAAAGGTCGAGATAGAGCTAACGCTCGACGGCCCAAACGTGGTCGACGTGGCGATGGCGTTACGGTTGCTAGCGCCAAAAACTGACGAAGACGAGTAGGGGCGCCGGGGATCCATGTTAGATGTAACGGACCGACGGTAAATGCAAAAGCGTAACCTCCCGTAAATGAGCCCCTTTCAGAAGGTGGGTGTGGACGTGTCGCGGCCTACAGTGCAGAGAGCACTTGCGAAGAGGGGCGTCTACGCGAACCTAATCAAGGCACCCGAAGGTCACATTCTGGGTTCTCAACCCGCCAATGCGATTAGGTCAGCACGATAACTATCGCGGTAATCGCTGCGACTAAGGCAATTAGAGTGGCCCAAAATTGCAATCCCAAACGCTTTGACAGTTTCTGGAATCCAGTTGCAAGCGCCTGTTGCTGCTCAGCCATCTGTGAAACGAGGTCCGCTTGATCTAACTCGGTGGCCTCAAGGGCATCTACCCGTTCCTGAAGATTGGCGATGCGCTCTCGGAGGACTGAGGAACTCTCTTGATCACCCGAGTCCGACATCGGTTTCCGAGTTTGCCGCCGGTCAGTGATACTCTCATAAATCTTACGAGCTTCAGTAATTAGCTTCGGAGCCGAAGCTATCACCACTTGTACCAAGTGGGAGCGCATCCCTCAAAGGGAAACCAGGGTTAAGGGGTTTGGCATGGGCCGGATGCTACACCCTGGATAGTTTCCTGTGAAACCCGCGCCCTAGTACCTCTACCTCCAGCTTTCCTCTTCCCTAACGTCTAC
>JAPKBN010000126.1 GCA_026421215.1 Dehalococcoidia bacterium | reverse complement strand
TTCGGAACTCGAGACGAGATCCAATATTGGTTGACTTTTCGGCGCGCCTGCTTCCGGTTCACCCTTTTCCGGGTTAGGATTCCGTGACAGTCGGTTGACAACGAGAATTGATCTCGGAATCGATACCGCTACTCAAAGCCTGCCGTTGACGGCGCTAAACCGATACCTGAGGATTCAGTGATGGACCTTTCAAGAATACTCGAACTCATCAGCAAAGGTCGTACCGACCTGGTCATCGAACTTCTTGCGTTACCGGACGCCCGAGACGCAATCACCGCGGGACAAGTCAAACCGCTGCAATGGTGTGCCTATTACAATGATGTCACCGCGATGCGGCTCGTGTTGGACAGGTTTGGCGAGTTCCCGGACTACGACGTCAACGAGGAACTGTTGAACGGCGCCTATTACGGCCACTGGAAGGTGTGTGATTTTCTCATTACACAAGGCGCAAACGTCAATACGCGCCTACTCAACACGGGAGAGACGCCGCTACACAATGCCATTGCAAAGGCCGACAGGCCGCACTTTGTTTTTGTCGTACAGCTTCTCCTCGAACATGGCGCGGACGTGAATGCCAAGACCGTAGCAGGCATGGAAACGGGTGCCTTTATGCGCGACGTGCGCACCAGGGGCGAAACGCCGCTACACCGCGCCGCGGCCTATGCGGACGAACGTATTGTTTCACTGTTGCTGGAACACGGCGCGGACCGGGAAGCCCGGGACGTCAATGGAGATTCGCCACTCTCCTGGGCGAGTTATCACCTTCGCCCGGCGGCAATTCTCAAAATGCTGACGTTTGGCGACTATCGGATCAACGACGCTCAGGTCGAGAGGATGAGGAGCGATCATGGTGCCGGATTTGGTAACGGGATGGACTGGAACTTCATCGGCGCTTACCTGCCAGAGAGCCTCGACAAGTTCTAGCCGCTTAACTTGAATTGGCAGGTGCAATCTGCCACGCCGCAAGGGAGTGTACTTGTGCATCGCCGCCGCTCGCGAAAAGCCGCACCCCAATGCTGTCCCGACGCGACGGATAAATACGTCGGGCGATGGCCTGGCGGCTGTTGGCGAAGACCTCAACGACCGACTTGTCGACGAAGACACGCAATTGCAACCGCTCGCCATGGAGTAGTTCAAGGGGGCCAGCCTCGACGATGCTCGGCGTGTCATCAGGGCCCGACTTGCGAGTATCGATTTTCAGCTCATTGGTTTGCGCATCGAAGAAGACCAGTGTTTCTTCCTGCCCATCGTCCGACACGCACACCTTGAGGCCATAACTGCCCCGGCTACCACTCTCGAACTCCACCAGCAACTCAAGGCTATCACCGGAAGCCTCGTCGATGGCAAGCTCGGTATCCGCTGGCAGGTCCAGCGCCGCCACATGGTATGCACGACAGCGCAGGCGCTCAATTTCTTCCGGCACATCAATGCGCAGCAGTCCGTCATCACCGATCGACAAAACCCGCGGCAGACTGAGTGTCCCGGACCATCCATACGGCGCACGCACGCCAAACGCGGGCTCGTCCATGAGCCAGGCCCACATGATACGACGGCCCTGGTCATCCAGCAGGCTTT
>JAPKBN010000024.1 GCA_026421215.1 Dehalococcoidia bacterium | reverse complement strand
ATATCCGGATCAGCAACACAGGTCCGATAGACGCCCCTCAGCCCGGGCGTGGGCAGGCCAACTGGCAGAGCTATCGCGATCTTCAGCAACTAATTATCAAGATAATAGAAGCGCCCACGAGCCTGAAGTTCGACATTTTTTGGGCCACGTCTGACAACAAACGCATGTTCAGGGACAACGCACACGCCAAAGAAGTGCTCGGATACGCGCCACAGGACGGCGCGGATTGGACGACAGACGTATAGGCTCGTCGTAAATTCCAAGTATTCTTGGACGGCCTTCTGGGTTTCGACAAGCGACCTCAAGAAGCGCTGTGCGATCTCCGATCGGAGATGGACCCGGAGCTCATGTCGGTGCTCCGGTCAGCTTCTTGTGGAACCCCATGATCAGTCCGAACTGTTCGCGACCTTCAGGGATCGCCTGATGGCGTTCGTTCAGAGGTTGAATTCTTGACCCTAATAGCTGTCTGGCTCTAAGTGTTGGGTGCCTTAAGCGGTTCAGTACTGCCCCAGACGATGCCGAATACCGTCGCCCCAAGTTCGGTCTTGACGGAGTGCTCCGTCCCGTTTGGCCTGTAGCTCATATTACCGGGTGTGATAACGCCGGCCTCGTCCACGCTGGCTCCCTCGATAACGAAGATCAGCTCATCGCCGTGGTGGCGGTGGAGAGGAATGCCTGCGCGTGACGGGAATCGGTTGATCGCCGCCGCCCAATCGGCGGCCTCGTTTGCGACGATTCGCTTCGTGTATGTCCCCCTCGGAGTCTTGACCCATGGCAGGTCTTCCGGCACGAAGATTTGTGATCCCGGCGCATCACCGATCTCGGTGGCCGGCTCATTGCCGCCAGCGATGATGGCGAGCGCAAGCGCCCCGTTAGGGCTTGTGTTCGAGTGGACGCAACCGTCCGGTCGGTAGGCGACATTGCCCGGCCTGATAGTGCCAGACTCGTCCGTCAGCGAGCCCTCGATCAGGTAGATGAGCTCATGTCCGGCGTGCCTGTGGAGCGGCATGTGGGCGCCGGGCTCGAACTCGACGATGTGGGCCTTCCGGTCGGTTGCCGGGTCCTCCCAGATCGGCCGGGTGCGCATTCCAGGCGCGCCTTCGACCCATGCGATCTGATTTATCTGGATCGGTCGAGACCGAATCGGATCTTGCGAAGTCGTCACAGTAGAAACTCCAATGATTGGAACGAGTACAGCCTGCGGGCCGCAAGCTATCACAGGGTCGTGTGGTCGGGACATCCATGCACGTGGTTGCACGAAACATTCTGGCTACCTGGCACAAGAACAAGGTCACATCTTGCTTGTACCAACCGGTGGTGGCCTTCTCAGCCGTTTGTTGGTTCATTCCGTGATTGGAAGTCACACGACTTCACTTCGTATGGGTATTGTGTACCCGTGCGCCGGATATTATTTCCTGAAGCGCGGCCCCGACACTAGGTTTACAGGTAGCAGAAACGCCAGATGACTCTGTCCAAACTTCTCGTCGCGAACCGCGGAGAGATCGCCGTTCGCATTATTCGCGCCGCAGCCGATATGGGAATTCCGACCGTTTCGATCTTCCCGTCAGACGACGCAGAATCGCTCCACGTCCAACAGGCGGATGAGGCGGTTCGGCTCGAGGGGCGCGGCGTGGCGTCGTACCTTGACATAGACCAGGTAATCGGCGCCGCTATTTCTACGAGATGCGACTCTGTCCACCCGGGATACGGCTTCCTAGCGGAGAACGCCCGGTTTGCACAGGCTTGTTTGGATGCCGGGCTTATTTTCGTGGGCCCTCTGCCGGAGACTCTGGAGTTGTTTGGCGACAAGGTGCGAGCGCGGGCTATCGCCGTCGATAACGACGTGCCGGTGCTGACGGGTTCCAGCGAACTCGGGTCTGTCGACGAGGCCAGTGCCTTTCTGGAGTCGCTCGGCGATGGCGGCACGATGATCTTGAAGGCTATCTCGGGCGGTGGCGGGCGTGGCGCCCGGGCCGTAAACGATACGGCCGATATAAGAAGTCTGTACGCTGAAGCCACGGCCGAGGCGATGAACGCGTTCGGCGATGGCACGCTATTCGCGGAGCGGATGATCACGCGGGCGCGCCACATCGAGGTGCAAATTCTCGGCGATGGCTCCGGGGCCGTTTCCAATTTCGGTGAGCGTGAATGCAGTATCCAGCGCCGATATCAGAAGGTGATGGAGGTTGCGCCGGCGCCAAACCTTCCAGACGGCTTGAGGGCGCGAATTATCGCCTCCGCACAACGGCTTGCGGTGGCGGTGAATTATCGGAGCCTGGGCACTTTTGAGTTCCTTGTAGACGCCACGGATCTGACAGATGGTTCCGAGTATTACTTCATTGAGGCCAATGCCCGCCTGCAGGTCGAGCACACGGTCACGGAAGCGGTGACCGGAATCGATCTTGTTGAAGCACAGCTGAACATCGCCGCCGGCTCCTCTCTAAGCGATCTTGGGCTCGAGCAGGCGGACATCCCGGCACCAAGGGGCTTCGCCATACAAGCGCGCGTCAACATGGAGACCGTCACGCCGGACGGGCGAACGCTTCCATCGGTCGGGGTACTCTCCGCGTTCGATCCCCCAACTGGTCCCGGCGTCCGAACCGATACCTTTGGGTTTGCGGGTTACTCCACCAGCCCGTCCTTTGATTCTCTGATCGCCAAGGTGATCGGCCACTCCAAATCAAGTGACTTCGGCGACGCCATTCGTCGGACCTACCGCGCCTTGAGCGAGTTCCGCATCGAGGGTGTGTCGACTAACCTGAGTTTCCTGCAGAACCTGTTGCAGCACTCGGATTTCGCAGAAATGAAGATCCACACGCGTTTTGTGGATGAACAGATCGCGACGCTGGCCAATTCAAGCAACGGCTCGCACCCGAAACGGTTCGCCGAGATGGCGACGGCAGAGGTTGTTGCAGTCCCAACCGTGATGGCCGATGTGGAAGGCCCGGAAGGCACGGTGTCCGTGGCATCGCCGACACAGGGCATCATCGCCGAACTGAACGTCGTCGAGGGAGATTCAGTGCGGGTAGGCGACCAGATCGCCGTGCTTGAGGCGATGAAGTTCTTCCATACTGTGACGGTGGAGTTCAGCGGCATCGTCCGGATGGTCGCGGTAGAACAGGGCGGTTCCGCGCTTCAAGGTCAGGCCCTCGTATTTATCGAGGAGATGGACGAGGCGGACCTTGGAGATCGTGCGGAGTCCGGTGAAAAGTCGATACAACGCCAGATAGGCTGGGACGCTGAGCTGAATGAACTGGCGCTGCGGACCAACCTCGCGCACCAGATGGGCGGCGAAAACAACGTCGCGTTTCACAAGGGTCGCGGCAAGCTCACGGTTCGAGAACGAATCGATTCACTGGTGGACCCCGGCAGTTTTGAAGAGATCGGCACCTTGGCCGGATCTGCGACCTACGACGCAGACGGTAATCTGACCGGCTTCACGCCAGCAAACACGGTAATCGGCGTGTCCAAGATCAACGGCCGTCGGGTAATGGTCAATGGCGGTGACTTCACTATCCGCGGTGGCGCATCGGATGCCAACGTCGGAAACAAGACCGCCTTTTCTGAACGCATGGCGATTGAATGGCGATTGCCGTTCATACGGCTGCTGGACGCGGCTGGCGGGAGCGTCCGCACCTTCGAGCAGATCGGCCACACCTACCTGCCGAACGGCCCGGGACATGATTTATCACCACACCTGCTTCCGGTCGTTCCGTCGGTTGCGGCGGTACTTGGCTCTGTCGCCGGGCTGCCCGCTGTACAAGCCGCGCTGGCGCACTTCAGCGTCATGGTGAAGGACACCTCCGTGTTGTTCGCCGGTGGTCCGCCCGTGGTCAAAGTGGCGTTCGGGATCGATATCACCAAGGAGGAACTTGGCGACGAAAGTGTGCAGGTGCGCCAGAGCGGTGTCGTGAACAATCTGGCGGAATCCGAGGAAGAGGCGTTCGACATGATCCGCCAGTTCCTCAGCTACCTGCCGGACAGCGTCTACGACATGCCACCGTATGTGGAGCCGGACGACGATCGTGACAGGCGTGACGAATCCCTGAAGAACGCAATTCCCCATGACAACAAGACGGTGTTTGACCCAAGGCCGATTCTTGAGTCTGTTCTTGACAAGGATTCGATTTTTGAGATAGCCCCTAACTTCGGCGCTGGACGCATAACCGTCCTGGCCCGTGTGAATGGCTACCCCGTGGGCGTGATGATTAACGACTCTCGGGTGGATGGCGGAGCAACAGGGATGAAGGAGGCCGAAAAGGCAATCCGGTTCATAGAGCTCTGTGAGAACTTCCACCTTCCGATCATCAACTTCGCAGACGACCCCGGTTTCATGATCGGGCTTGAGGCCGAGAGCGCTGGGATGCTGCGGGCCGGGGCACGTTTGCACGCGGTCATGGCCAGCACAGAGACGCCATGGCTGACCTTCGTGATCCGCCAGATCTTTGGCGTCGCGGGTGGCTGCCACATACGCCTGAGTGGCATGCACCGTCGATACTCCTGGCCGTCAGGCAACTGGGGATCTATGCATATCGAGGGAGGAGTGGACGCGGCGTACCGTCGTGAGATTGCAAACGCCGACGATCCAGACGCCAAGCGCGAGGAAATCCAGAATCGGCTCAAGCAGTTGGCCTCACCGTTCCGGACCGCCCAGACCTTCCTCGTTGAAGAAATCATCGACCCTCGTGACACAAGACCTTTGCTGTGCGATTTCGTTGAGTCGGCCCAGCCTGTGATCAAAACGCAGCTTGGCCCCGGTTCAGCGCCCCGATGGCGACCGTGAGCGAACTCGGGAATGGCGCTCTTGCAGAACTGACGGTGCTGGACCTATCGCACTACGTTGCAGGGGCGTACTGCGGCAAGTTGCTGGCGGCTTTCGGCGCAGAGGTGATCAAGATCGAAGCGCCTGGAGTGGGTGATGGAGCGCGGCAAGTTGGTCCGTTTCCTGACAGGAGTCCTGACCCGGAGGCGAGCGCGTTATATCTGTACTTGAACACCGGCAAGAAGGGATTGACGCTGGACCTCGCGTCTGAGGGCGGCTCGGCCATCCTCAAGGAACTTGTCACGCAGACCGATGTGCTGATCGAAAACTTCGCACCCGGCGTGATGGAGTCGATGGGGTTGGACTACGCAACTCTGAGCGCCATCAATCCGCGCCTTGTAATGGCTTCGATCTCCAACTTTGGCCAGTCAGGGCCGTATCGCGAATACCGCGCCGACACCATGGTGGAGATGGCGCTCAGCGGTCAAATGTATGTCAATGGCGACCCGGACCGGGAGCCGCTGAGCTCGTCCGGATATCAACCGTCGTACCAGAGTGCCCTATACGCATACAGTGGCATCATGGCGGCGCTGATAGCGAGGGATCGTGATGACAAGGGCCAGTACCTGGATGTTTCTATCCAAGAAGCTATGGTTTCGGAGCACCAGTTCACGCTGAACGGATTCACAGCCAGCGGCAAGATAAGGATGAGGTCTGGAAATCGATACGGTTCGGTTCACCCGTCGACGATTCTGCCGTGCAAGGCCGATGACAACGGCAAGCCGGGTCTCGTGTCGCTCGGCATCAGTGACCCAACTCAGTACGTGCTTTTCCTTCAACTTCTCGATATGTCGGAACTATTGGACGATCCGCGATTCGCCAATCCTCAGATGTGCGCCGTGAACTACCGCGAGTTCGACGCGCTGATAAGCACGTGGTTCATGGATCACACGGCTGAAGAGATCGTGAACGCGCTTCAGGACAACCGTATCCCGGCGGCGTTTGTGAACGAGGTCAGTGATGTCCTGGACGATCCGCAGTACGAGTTCCGAGGTTTCTGGAAAGAGATCGATCACCCTGTCGCCGGAAACCATCGCTACGCCGGTCTGCCCTATCACCTGAGCGAGGCCCCACCGGTGTACGAACGGGCCAACCTGCTTGGCGAGCATACTAACGAGGTGCTGGCAGAGAAGTTGGGTTACGACTCAGACCGCCTGGGGCAGCTTAGAGAAGGTGGCGTTATTTGATGGCGGCAACCGCCAAAGGCCCACTCGACGGCGTGCGCGTCCTGGATTTGTCACGTGTCTGGGCCGGGCCGCACTGCACCCGGATACTGGCGGACCTAGGCGCAGAGGTCATCCACATCTCGGGTCGGCGACTGGTCGGACGTCGTGAGGTGACGCGTGAGACGGCGATGATCCTTGGCACCTACCCGGACAACGACCCGGGCGAGCGCCATTGGAACCGCAACGTGCTGAATAACGACATGGGCCGCAACAAGCTAGACGTCACACTGGAGCTCAACACAGAGCGCGGGGTAGAACTGTTCAAGCAGCTCGTCAAGATCAGTGACATCGTGATCGAAAACTACAGCCCGCGGGTGATGCCAAACCTGGGTATCAATTACCCAATCTTGAAGGCGATCAACCCGGCGATCATTTATTGCTCAATGCCCGGCTATGGATCTGAAGGACCGTTTCAGAACTTCGTCTCTTACGGCACGACGATCGACCCACACTCCGGGCTGGCGAGCCGTATGGGCTACCCGGGTGAGGAGCCACACATGAGTGGCAATGCATACCCGGATCCTGCGTCCGGGATGTTCGCGACTGGGGCGATCATGACGGCCCTTTTCAGCAGGTATCGGACTGGAAAGGGCCAGTACATATCGCTGGCTCAGGCAGAATCTGGAGCTGCGCTGACCGGCGAGGCGTCGCTGGGCTACCAGCTATCGGGTGAAGTGCCGCCGCGTATCGGCAACGGCCATGTCCGCAAGGCGCCGCACGGGGCTTATCCATGCAAGGGTGACGACAAGTGGGTGGCTATCTCGGTTGGAACTGAAAAGCAGTGGGCCAATTTTCGGGACGCCGTAGGGAAGCCGGGCTGGGCGGATGATGAGCGTTATTTAACGCTTGAAGGACGGCTTCAACACCAGCCTGAACTGGATGGACACGTGGCCGACTGGACACGCGGCAGGGACGCATACGACGCGATGCGTCTGCTACAAGAGGCTGGTATCGCCGCAGGTGTCGTGGTCAACGCCGATGAGTTGATGAACGACGAACACTTGAACCAGCGCGGCTTCTTCTGGAAGTTCGATCACCCGGAGGCCGGTGTCCAGACACATGCAGGTCAGCCGATACGGCTTTCTAAGACACCAGCGCGTCACTACCGGCCAGCACCAACCCTAGGGCAACACCATCCCTACGTTCTGGGCGAGCTGCTGGGGCTGTCAGATGATGAGATCACTGATCTGGAAGAGACCGGGATCATTGGCTACACGCCTCTGGTGCGTGAGTGATAACCGGTCTGGGCCAATAATCTTCTGGAGGAAGTATTGCAGGACCCCTCAATTGAAGCTATCGCAGCATTCCACCGATGGAACGACGCGTTCAATGCTCGAGACGTGGAAACCCAGATTGCGCACATGCACTTCCCTCATCTACGGTTGGCCGAGAACCAATTCCGCGCGTGGGAAACGGGGGACGATTTTCGAGCAGGTGAGAACAATCTGACGGATCGGCTGAATGCAGAGGGCTGGCACCACACTGACTCGCTAAAGGTGGACGTTGTGCAGGCAGGGGGCGATAAGGTTCATCTGGCGATCAGGCAGTCACGGCGACGAGCGGATGGCATCGAGTACAAACCTTTTGACACGCTGTGGATCTTCACGAAGATCGACGGACGGTGGGGCGTGCAGTTCAGGTCGTCGTTCCTGGCAAGTTAGGTCTCCCGGGTCAGGCCTCAACCACTCCCGGAAACTCCTGACGCGTCCCCCTCACGCAGATCCGCTGCTTTAGCGAGGCGCTGTTCCCGGTCCAGTTCCATCGCCCGAGAGCTTCGTAAAATCGGGATCATAATGCCCGCAACCATGACGGTGAAGAGCCCGATTCCACCGGTGATGAGGATGGCCGTTCGTGGGTCTATTAAGTCGGCGAGCAGGCCGATATTTATCTGGCCTATTGGTCCAAGGCCGATGAACATCGCAACAGAACCCATGACCCGCGCTCTCATGGCCGGCGACGCAGCGTAGATCATGATGGCGCTCTGCATGGCGGCGAACGAAGCCATCCCAAATCCGCCGAAGAAGACGGTCACAAAGCTGACCCAGTACCAGTCGGACCGGGAGAATACGAGGATCGCCACAAGGAACAGCAGCGAGCCATACAGATAGATCCGGGTGTAATGTTTTGGACGGGCAAATGCGACGATCAACGCCGCGCCTATGAACGATCCAAGTCCCTCGACCGACGCGAGCGCTCCAACAAGCACGTCGTTGACCATCAGGACTTCCCGCGCCACAACTGGCTGCTGGCTCACGTACGGGAACCCGAACAGGTTCATCAGCAATGTGACGACCAGGACTCCTACCATCAACCGGCTGCCGCGGATGTAGCTCACGCCTTCTCGGATTTGCTGGAACGCCCCCGCTCTGACCGCTTCAATCTGAGGCGGCTGGTATCGCATCGATATGGCGACAAGGAATGCAACGGAGTACAGCAGCACTCCAACCATGAAGCCGCCTTGAGGTCCGATCGTAGCGAACAGAGTTCCGCCAACGATCGGACCAAGGATACGAGAGCCAGCGCTCGTTCCGGACTCCAGCGATATCGCACGGCCAACGCGATCAGGATCGACCACCTCGCCGATCATCGTGCGCCGGACAGGGAATTCACTCGCCAGGACGGAGCCCGTGACAAACGCTCCAACAGCGAGGTGCCAGAACTCAATCGCGTCAACGATCACGAGGATGGCGAGAACGGCGGATACACCGATCTGGACGACCAACCCGAACACCATCAGGTGCTTCCGGTTCATGCGATCAGCGATAACCCCAATGCCAAACCCGAAAAGCATCGGCGTGAAACGCAGGAAGAACGTCAGCGATACGAGGAACGGCGAATCGGTCAGGTCCAGGGTCAGAAGGGCGATGACGAGCATGTCCAGCCACATCATCGTGCTGGTCAATCCGCCGATGGCCCACAATCTGACGAACTGTGGGTTCCGAACTATGGACACCGGCCTCGGTGGACCGATGGCGGGACTGGACTCGCCTACATGCGGCGGGCCTGAATTCATGTGCGGGCGGCCTCATCGTAAAAGATCGAATTGGATGCTGATTAGTGTGGTCCACTCAAGTTCCAAGCGCTACGACCGGTCACGCCAGAACGGACTGATTCTTGAATCAGTCTTGCCACTCGATCTTCCAGCGATATGATCGCGCGCAGTAAATTATCCGGTTGATGGATCTTGAAGCATCGACCAACTCTAGGTTCGACCATGGCCCGCTCTCGCAAATCGTTCTGAGCCGACTGCTAGATCGGTGATCGCAAGATTTTCCAGGAAATATGGTAACTAGCGGGCCGTTGCGCCCAGGCGATACGTCGCCGTCAGAACGCGTCACAGATCCCGAAGCGGATTCGGTCGCTACTTCCGACTCTGGCGCAGCGCTGTCCGCACCCCGATTGGCAACTCGGTCAGCACGTACAAGCGGATTCTTTGGCCGGACTTTTGAGTCCCTCGGCAATCGGCATTACCGTTTTCTGTGGCTAGGTGTGATGACCGGCATGAGTGGAACCCAAATGCAGTTCCTCGCTCGCGGCATCCTGGCATACGACATCACGAACTCCTTCACGATCACCGGGTTGATCGCTGTCGGTTTTGCGCCCGCTTCATTATTTGGATCGTTTATCGGCGGCACTGTTGCAGAGCGAATGGAAAAACGCACGCTGATCCAGATCCTGCAGGCCGGGCAGGTGATCATCGCACTTGGTGTGGCAACCATGATCATCGTGGGCGTTTTGACGTGGCAGTACCTGCTTATCGCTTCCATGATCCAAGGTCTTTATTTTGCGTTCATGATGCCGGCCCGTCAGTTGATGATCCAGAAGACTGTCGGCAAAGAGTTGATGTCGAACGCCGTCTCGCTCAACTCGGCGGCGATGAGCCTGACGACGATGGTGGCTCCGGCCATAGGCGGAGTGCTCTACGGGTTTGTCGGGCCGGAAGGCGTGTACCTAGTTGTGGCCAGTCTTAATGTCGTCGCTATCATGTTCATGACCCAGCTACCTCGCTTCGACCCGGATCCCAACGCTCCACGACGATCGGTGGCATCGAACGTGGTCGAAGGCTTCAAGTACGTCCGCCAGTACAAAGAGCTCTTGTCTGTTCTTGTGTTTGCCGGGGTTGTAATGGTTTTGACAATGCCGTTCCGCATGCTGCTCCCGGCGTTCGCAAAGGACGTGTACGACGCAACCCCGTTCCAGGTCGGGGCATTGACGGCCATGACCGGGATCGGATCTCTCATGGGGGCGCTCGGCATGGCCTCGCTTAGACGCGGTCAGCGCCGGGGCGCCGTCCTGATGGGTTCCGCCTTCGTCTCGGCGATAGCGATGGCGTCCGTTGCCGGATTACCGTACTACTGGATCGGGTTGTTTCTGATGCTGTTTGTCGGCGTGGGCGAGGCTGGGCGGTTTGCGCTGGGCCAGGCGCTGGCAATGGAACTGTCGGACGACGAGCACCGTGCGCGGGTGGCCAGCATTTTCGAGATGATCTTCGGCTTCATGCCATTTGGCATCTTATCGGTGGCGACGGCCATGGAGGTATTCGGCGCTGAATCGGCGATCATCGGGCTGGCAGCGGTGCTACTGACTTTGGCGACGATTTTCACCGTCAAGTTCAGCAGGTTGAGAAACCTCGGCTGACGGCTTAATCGACGTCTCTCAGCCTTTCAGGTCCGGATCAAGGACGATTACTCAACAGGTCGACGCCTATTCGCGGTAGTACGGCGAGTCCTAACACGCCAAGTAAAACCCACCACCACGAGAATCCGGATAAATCATCGCCCACATCCACAAGTCAGACGCAATTGGCAGCGATAAGGGAGCACCCTTCGGGCCGGTAATCGGCGAGGACGTCCGATCCGACTACCGAACCTAGGTCAGGGCCAGCGTGGCCTGTCGCATCGTTTTGGGTGCTGGAGTTAGCGGCGACGGCGGCAGCAAAAAAGGCCACTGGTCATCCCAGGTAATTACCGGTTCTGGCCCGAGGTCTGGGCCAGGGACTATGGTCGTAACTTCAGGTGCCGATTGCTCTTCCATTGTCACCTTCAGCGCAACCAGACTGAACGTCGAGAATACTCCAGCTTCTCCCGTTGACTCCGTCCTGTAGTGATTTATCAGATTCGGTCCTGGTCGACTTATGAAGTAACATCCTGACGTGCCCGCTATTAACTCCGCTATCGCTATCGACCGCTCCCTATGAGCCCGTCCGGGATGGACGACGCCGTTGCTTTAAGTGGCGGGAGCCAATCCGGGGACCCCTACAAATGGAAGGCGTTTGCGGTAATCGCAATCCCGCTCACCACTTCTGTGATGAGCATGTCGATGGTGTTTCTGGCCCTCTCGGCCATTGCAGAGGATTACGGTGTCACTCTCCGATCCGTCACCTGGGTCGTGGTCGCCCAGGCATTGACCATCAGCGCCCTGATGATGCCCATGGGCAGATTTGCCGACATCATCGGACGAAAAAAGGTCCATCTGATTGGCCTTGTGATATTCGCCGCCGGTTCTCTCTTCACCGCGTTCGCGCCGACGTTTGGCCTGTTGATCCTGGCGCGGGTAATCATGGCGACCGGCAACTCCATGCTCCAGGCCGTGGGCACGGCGATGATCATATCGGTGTTCCCAGACAAAGAGCGCGGGAAAGCGATTGGTAGTCAGACCACGGCGGTCGCGGTAGGCGGCGCTTCGGGCCCAATAATCGCAGGGATTGTCCTTCAGTGGTTGCCGTGGGAGACGCTGTTCCTGATGATCTTCGTCCCGATCTCGTTGGCCTTCATCGCCGGATATTTCTTCCTCGATGAAGAACTGGTGAGTCGAGGCCGCAGCAGAGATCGACCGTCGTTTGACTGGATCGGGGCATTCCTGTCTGCGTTTGCCGTCATCGTACTGGTGATAACGATCAACAATCCATTTGGTGTGAGCTGGGCATCCCCCTTCATCATCGTTGGAATACTGGGTTTTGTAGCCCTCATGGGCTGTTTTGTAGCCTGGGAGCTTCGCATAAAGTCGCCGATGCTCGAGCTCAGGATGTTTCAGAACCGCGTGTTCAGCATCGGCATTTCCATGCGTTTCCTGGGATTTTTGGGGACGACGGCGACTCGATTCTTGTTACCGATTTTCCTAATCAGTTTCCGTGGATTGACTGAGGGCGTCGCGGGGTTAGTGCTGTTCCTTAGCGCATTAGGAATGGGCGTCGCTGCACAGAGCAGTGGCCGCTTGGCCGACAGGTTTGGCGAGCGGCCGTTTATGATTTTCGGGTTCGTGATTTTGGCCGCCACCGCTTTCGCTTTCGCTTTTGTGGATGGAGCCACACCGATTTGGGTGGTGATGCTGATCGTATTCATTAACGGCCTGGCGATGGGTCTCTGGAGTGTGCCAAACAGCAGCATGATCATGGGATCGGTTCCACCTTCGAGGTTTGGAGTTGTCGGTGCACTACAAAACCTGTCGCGAAATGTCGGAAACGTGGTCGGACAGGCGGTGGCCTCAGCGGTAGTGGTAGGAGTGATGGTTTCCCAGGGATTTGACATCGCACTTGATGAGATATCCGATACCGCGGGTGCGGGAGATGCGTTTGTAGATGGCTGGCGAGCGGCCTACATTCTCGTGACCGTATTCTCTGCGATGGGGCTGTTGCTGGCCCTATTAGCTAGATCGAGGCGTGAGTCTTCGGAGGCGTAAAGGCCCGGAGATGAAAAGGCGCAGCTTACATTCCCGAATGGCCGGATATGTTCCGATTTCTCAAGTACTATCGCTTGTGTGCCCGAAATTAACCCAGTTGCCGCCATCACCTTCCACGAATGAGCACAGCTCAATCCGGCGATGAGCCCTCGTTAACTAACCGCCTCCAGCCCGATCCGGCCTACAAATGGAAGGCGTTCTGGGCCATTGCCATCGCGTTCACCACAATGGTGATGAGCATGCAGATGACGTTCGTGGCCCTTTCAGCCATTGCTGAGGACTACGGGGTGACGCTCCGGGCCGTTACTTGGGTCGTGATCGCTCAGGCATTGACGATCAGCGCCCTAATGATGCCGATGGGCAGATTTGCCGACATCATCGGACGGAAAAAAGTCCACCTGATCGGTCTTGTCCTATTTGCAGGCGGCGCTGTTTTCTCCGCGTTGTCCCCCACATTCGGGATCCTGATCGTCGCTCGCGTCATCATGGCCGTCGGCAACTCGATGGGCCAGTCGGTCGGCATGGCGATGGTGATCTCCGTGTTTCCTGCCAACGAACGCGGCAAGGCCATCGGCAGTCAGACCACAGCGGTCGCTGTGGGCGGGACCCTCGGACCGATCGTGGCAGGACTGATCCTCCAGTGGTTCCCGTGGGAAGTGATGTTCCTGATCTTGGTCGTGCCGATATCGATCGCCTTCGTCGCCGGTTATTTCATCCTGGACGAAGAAACGGTGAGCCAGGGTCGCGACGGTGACAAACCACCGTTTGATTGGATCGGCGCCTTTCTTTCGGCAGCTGCCATCACCCTGCTGGTCATCACCATCAACAACCCATTCGGCGTGAGCTGGATATCGCCACTCATTCTGGGCGGCATCGCAGGGGTGGGGATCCTGTTGGCCGGGTTCGTCACGTGGGAGCTGCATTCAAAATCGCCGATGCTCGAACTCCGAATGTTCCGCAACTTCATGTTCAGCCTGGGGATCTCGACACGCGTCCTGGGCTTTATGGGGACGACGGCGACTCGGTTTCTCTTGCCGATTTTCCTGATCAGTTTCCGCGGACTGACCGAGGGCGCCGCCGGACTGATCCTGTTCCTTACATCGCTCGGCATGGGCATCGCGGCTCAAACCAGCGGGCGTCTGTCTGATAAATTTAGCGAGCGCCCATTCTTGATTCTCGGATTCATCGTGCTTATCGCAACGGCTGTGGCGTTCGCGTTTGTGGACGGCGAAACGCCCATGTGGATCATGATGATCATCGTGTTTTGTAATGGCCTGGCGATGGGCTTGTGGAATGTGCCCAACAGCAGTGTGATCATGGGATCTGTGCCACCGTCTAGGTTCGGTGTTGTCGGCGCGCTCACCAATCTCGCACGAAATTTCGGAAACGTAACGGGCCAGGCGGTGGCGTCTGCGATCGTTGTGGGAGTGATGGTTTCTCAAGGATTCCCGGATATCGAACTGAACAAGATCGCAGACACACCGGGTGCCGGGGACGCATTTGTTCAAGGCTGGCGCGCTGCTTATGTACTGGTCACAATATTCTCAGCGCTCGGGTTGTTAATGGCTTTCTTTACGAAACCCAGACGTGAGACAGCGGCCAAAGACGTCTAGCGCCCGGGACGCGCATCGCTATACGACTACCCGTTGGGCCAGGAACTCAGTAACGCTGCTCCGAATGCCCGCCTCGTCCAGACCGTGCGCTGCGAAGTGCTCTGCGCCGGTGCCATAATGCCGATTTTCTCTACGGGAAGTCCCGAGCGACAGGATGCGGTGCGGCGTCGCCTGCAACGCCAGTGAAACCTCTGCGGTAGATGTGCCCTCAAGATATGGCTCCACTAGGATGACCTCGGGCGATTGCAGCACCGAGTGCAGCGTCTCACTATCGAACGGTCGGATCGTGTTTGCGTACAGCACCGTGACGTTCAGGTCTGCGGTGGCCCGCGTCACTACGTCGAGCATCGGTCCGACCACTATCACTGTTGGCGCGTCACCCGAACCGGTCTTGATTGTCGAAAAGCCAGGGCCGCCCGTCAGGTACGCATTTTCGTTGGTATCGGTGGAAAGGCGTATGTACACGTTGGAATCGTCCGACGCCGCTGCACGCAACTGTGCCTCCACCTCGTCCGGGTGGCCCGGGATGTGGATACGCCAATCCGGTAGCGTTGCGATCAGTGGCACGTCTTCAGGCGCCTGGTGAGTGCGGCCCCAGTCGGCTTCGTCGTAGGTCGCGCCTATCGACACCAGGATCCCAGAAACGCCCTGATGTGCGAAATCGAGTTTGATCTGCTCCCACGGACGCTCTATGAGGAAGGGCGCGTAAGAGTGGACGATCGGCCGAAAACTCTCTTTGGCCATGCCAGCTGCGAAGCCGATAAGGAGCTGCTCCCGGATACCCATATTGACGACGCGCCCAGGGTGACGGTCAACAACCCCGGTCTCTCTGAACTGGGCGACGCCGATATCGGCCAGGATCAGGGCGACGTTGGGGTCGCTGTCCAATAGGTCAGATGTGACGGCGATAAAACGCTCTCGCATTGTCGGCATGAGTTAGGCGTCCGGTTCGACGGATGTCACTACGACGTGTGGTCGGTCACTGTGGGGGGTCACGAGTGCTTCGTAGATGGCACCCTGATCGCGTCCATCTACATCGGCGGTCGACCAGCCTTCGACGGCAAACCTGGAGCTGATGCCGCCCGGCCACCCGTTGGAGTCAGATTTGTTGTCGATCACAATGGCGGTAAGGTTGCTCAACTTGAGCCTACCCGCCATCGCTATCGCCTCGAACCCGCTACCTTCACCTGATTCGGCATCGCCGACCAGGCAGAACACCTTTGAGCCAGAACCTCTGGCTCTGAGCCCGTTCGCAACTCCTGTAGCTATCGGCAGGCCGTGGCCAAGAGAGCCTGATCCTATCTCCACACCCGGAACCAGCTGGCCGTCCGGGTGCTTGCCGAGAATCGAGTCATACTGCGCAAAAGTCGGCAGCGTGTCTACGGGGATGAAGCCCCTCGCCGCAAGTACCGCATAGTAGGCCATAGGCCCATGTCCTTTTGAAAGTAAGAATCGGTCGCGGGCCGGATTTTCCGGGTTGCCCGGGTCGATTTTTAGGACCCGACTGTAGAGCACCCAGAGCACGTCGAGCGTTGAGGTGGCGCTGAAGGAGTGTTTTTCGTCGCCGGTCATCAGCGTCATCAGCCGGGGCAGGTCTTCGTAGTCGAGACCTGTCTCTGGCGATACTCCATTTAAGGAATTTGCGTTAGTCATTCGGCAAATTTACACCCATGATCAAGCGATTGGCACCGACTGGCGTCACTATATTATTTTCATCGGCTTGTAGTAAACGAAAGACGGGACACAAATGGATTCCCACATGCATGGGAATGACGGGATGCGGTGAGAAAACGACAGCTCAACTTTAAAGTGCCTCCCAGATAGCCACCCGGTCGGGCTTAGTACCACTTGTCCTTGTCGACGATATTGATAAACTCTCGCCCGTCCAGCATTCGTTTCACGTTCTCCAGGATGATCTCGAATCGTCGCTCCGGGATGTTTTCGGCGTCAGAAACGGCGACATGCGGAGTTATCAGGACGTTGTCCATCTGCCAGAGGCGGTGATTAGACGGAAGGGGTTCGATCTCGAACACGTCCAACCCTGCGCCAGCGATTTCTCCGGACTCAATGGCGTATGCAAGGTCGTCGATCTTTGTAGTCATCCCTCGTCCGATGTTGATGAAGTAAGCAGATGACTTCATCAACTTGAACCGGTCTGCGTTCCACATGAACTCTGTGCCAGGCGTATGCGGCACCGTGGTCACCACGAAGTCAGCATCCGGTAGCAAAGCGTCCAGCTCCTCCGGCTCGTGAAGCTCTGCAGGTGAGTCGATCTCGGATCGTGGTTCGATACCGATCACCCGCGCTCCGAACTCGCTGCAGAGTCGTGCCGTCTCAGCTCCGATCCCTCCGACGCCATTTATTAGCACCGTCGAGTCCGGCAGATTGACGTACTTGTTCTTGCGGGCGTCCTTGTTCCATTTCGACTCCTTCTGAGCATTAACCCAGTCTGGGAGGCCACGGGACAACGCCAGCATGAACATCATGATGTGGTGGCTGATGTGGTCGAAGTAGATCCCGCGGGGGTTTGATATGACGACCGGGTGATCGGACAGTTCCTTGTAGTAGTAGCCGTGAAAAGGGCCAGCGTCCGGGTTCTGGAGCAGTTTGAGCTTCTTTGCACTCGCCAGTGCCGCCGGTGGAACCCATCCGTACGCGCCGTCTGCGTCCTTCAGCTCTTCGGCAGCCTCTTCATCAGTCTCAGGCGCAACCACGTCCAGCTCCGGCACCGTGTCCGCGAGTCGACGTGCGAACTCTCGTCGCATATCGTCGAGCGGCGGCAAGATCACGTACTTGGCCAAAGGTTTCCTCCGATGAATTTCAAATATCTGTGTTCGTGTCGTTATCTGACAAGGTAGTCCTCGGCTTCGCGCATCCCATCCAGAAACCAGGTCTCAGCGCGCGTCATTCTCGCCGAAAGTGATCATCGACATCCGGTCTTTGAGACGGATATGAATGGCGTTCAGGCTTAAGGTCATCGTGAAAATGTTTGTCTCGGAAACATCATCATTGCCCGGCGACGCTGACAATCTACACCGCCGGCGGGCAATGGTGATGAGCCTCAGACCGTGTGTGGTAGGTTCATTCCGCAATCTAGAGATCACGTTAATGTTCAGAACGAGAAGACAGAAGGAGGCATCGATGCCGCGACTTACACCGATCACGGAACGCAGCCAGGTATCTCCGGAAGGGGTGGCCGAGTTTGATCTGGTCATCGGCTCCCGGGGTCGCATAAACGCTCCGCAGTCGATGATCATGTATTCACCGAAAATCGGCTCCCTTTCGACGGCGCTAAATGACCAGCTTCGCTCCAACATGTCGAAGCACGATTACGAAATTGCTTCTCTCGTTGCTGCCAGCGAATTCCATATCCCTTTCGTCTGGAGCGCTCATTCCGTACTGGCGCTCGATGTTGGTGTATCTCCAGAAGTGATCGAGGCGATACGTTCCGGGGGTGACCTTTCCGCCTGCAGCGGCAGGGAACAGGTGATCATCGAAGTGGGCCGTCAGTTGGTCACTGATCGCGCCCTTTCCGACGAGACCTTCGCCTCAGCGCGGGCAGAGCTTGGTGAGCAACTTTTGATAGAAACGCTAATGACCATCGGTTACTACATCATGATGGGCATGGTCCTGAACGGATGCGCTATGGAACAGGCGAATGTGGGCGTTGCGACAGAGCTTCGGGGCCGTTAATCGCAGGAAAATCCACTACGCAAAACGTCTGAAATCTGAACATAGAGAAGAGCAAGCAATATGAGCATCGAACTTGGCAAGGACTCAATCGATATCGGCATCGTCGTTAAGGATGCCCAAACGGCGCTGAAGTTTTACCGGGATACGTTGGGGTTCGAGCACGTCGCAGATACTCCGGTCGCCGGTGGGACGATGCACCGCCTCATGTGTGGCACCACTCTGGTGAAGTTAGTGAAGCATGACGTGGTGTCCCAGAACGCCGATCACACCGGCGGTCCGGGCGGAGCGACCGGCATCCGCTACTGGACGATCACTGTTCCAGATCTGGAAGCGATAACGGACAAGTGCAGGTCGGCCGGATATACGGTGGCTGTAGAGCCGCGCGATGTGCGGCCGGGTGTGCGGATTTCGATGGTCGAAGACCCGGACGGAAATTGGGTCGAGTTTTTGGAGAACAATGCCTGAAACGACTAGGCACTCGAAGGGCAGCTGACGGGCACTAGATTGTGTGGGAGCTGGACGACAATATGGTCTCAACGGGCCGCAAGTTCGCGCCTGAAGGCCCGACTGATCTGAAGTTGCCGGTGATGCCGGAGATCGGGTCTCTCGATCACTGCTTCCACGTGTCGTCTGGTTCGACGCCGTTCCCCAGCTGGCCGGACGGCCCGAAGATGGCGATCAGCACCTTCACCAAGAGTTTGGACAAAGGACACACTATCGATCGTGGAGAACTTTGCCTCCCTTACCCCAGCCATCTTCCACCGGGTGAGAAGCACGCAAACCTCTACACCACCGGCAACGGCGCTGTGTCGCCTGTCTCTTCCTGCCACGCGCGTAGGCGCGCCGCCATTGAGCCTATCCGCTCACTTTGACCGAGATCCGAAAATAGATTTCTCAGCTCATGCGGATCTGCGGTGAGGTCGAACAGTTCTCCGTCGTCACCATCACACAGGTTCAATTTCCAGCGGTCACCTGAGACTACAGTCCGGCGCGGTAGGGCGATCATTTCGTTGATGGTTGGAGTCCCGAGATCGCGGTCTCCCTTTCCGTTCCACTGCACGAACACGTCGTTGTTTTCGAGGGTCGTTTCACCCCGGAGGACCGACGCCTTACTATTCCCCTGCAGGTGATCTGGGATCGACTCCCCTACGAGGTCCAGCAACGTTGGTACGAGATCGATTTGTCCGATACTCCCCGGTATACGGGTCTGGCCTTCTGACAGCCACGGCACGCGCACGAGCAGCGGCACTCGAGCGGATCCGTCATAAAACGCCCGCTTCTCCAACAGGCCGTGGTCGCCAAGCATGTCGCCGTGGTCGCTTGTGAAGACCACGATCGTGTCATCGGCGTGGCCTGACTCCTCAAGCGCCTCCATTATCCGGCCGACCTGACGGTCCACCAGCGTGATGTTGGCCATGTAGTTGGCGCGCAGCGCTCGCCATCCGTCCTCGCCGTGGAGATCGTGGTGGTCACACCCGGCGACTGAGTCCTCACGATGCTCGCCCGCCAGGTAGAACTCTGAGCGGGAGCGATTGAACAGCGAGTGACCTTCCGGTGAACGCATGAAGTCAGGTCCAACTGGCAGAGTTGCCGGGTCGTACAAATCGCCGAGTGGGCCACTGTATGGTGGGTGTGGCTCGAAGAAGTTCGTAAATAGCAGGAACGGTTTATCAGATTCGTCACGTAGGAACTTCGTTGTGATATCACCGACGAAGCTCGCCTGCGTCAGTTCTTCCGGAAGGTTCGCCTGCGCCACGGCCCGCTTCGAACCTGCGCCGTCTCCGCCGGGACGAACGTAGTGCTCCGGAAGCTCGACACCCTGTCCCTCAAGCCACGCGTGGTAGTCGGACTGGCCGGTACCGTCCAGGCCGGGCGAGACATGGCCCGTGCTGATCCAATCCTGAAACCCGTGCTGCGCGTTGGCGTCATTCCCGAGATGCCATTTCCCGTAGTGAACGCGTCTGTACTCCGGGGACACCATCTCGGCGATAGACAACGCGTCCGGCGCCAGGGCAATGCTGTTACGGACTAGACCGTTCGTATGCGGATAGGTGCCGGTGAGCATCGTCGACCGGGACGGCGTGCACACCGGCTGTGTGACATATGCATTTTCAAACACAAACGAACTCGCCGCCAGCGCGTTCATGTTCGGTGTCTGAATCCAGTCGTTCCCATAACAGGCCATCGTATCTGCGCGTTGCTGGTCCGTGATGATGACAAGAATATTGGGTTGGTCGTGTTGACTAGGTGTTCGCAGCATGTTCAATATCGTCCCGATGGTTAGGATCGTTGATGAACTCTAAGTGCGGCTTATTTGTGCAACCGCCTTCCGTCAGACCAAAGGATGACATACGATTGGCCGCATTGCTCTCCTTAAGAGCAGTTCTTCTTAGATCTCAAGAAATTTCCGATATCACCAGTCAGGAATTGCAAAACGTGACCACCCTCGCTCAGGTTCTTACCCCGAACGCCGCGACCGACAACGCCATCGTCATCCCAGGAGGGCCGACGCTCAGCTACGCCGCCCTGTCCAATGAGATCGAGCGTGTAGCAGGCGTCCTGGCCGCTGCGGGTGTTGAGGCCGGGCGACCGGTGTCCATTGTCCTAGCAAACAACCTTGAGTTCATGATCACCTTCCTGGCGGTGGCCCGGGCGGGTGCTATTGCCGCTCCACTCAACTCCGCATACACAGTGGACGAATTCAAGTTCTTCATGGAGGACGCCGAAGCGCAACTGGCGATCGTCCCCCCGGGCGACCACGCCGGACGTGACTCTGCGAACCAGCTGAAAATCCCGACTATGGACGCCTCCTCTACCGGCGCCCATGTCGTTATCGCTCGCAATGGCAGCGAACTCACTTTGACTAAGGACGTCGCAGGGCCATCCGAGGACGACGTGGCGCTGTTCCTTCACACCTCTGGCACGACCAACCGGCCCAAGGGCGTGCCGCTAACGCACAAGAACTTGCTGACATCGCTCGGCAACATCAAGGACACGTACGCTCTGACGCCAGATGACGTGGCGATGGTGGTGATGCCGCTCTTCCACGTCCATGGCCTGATCGGCGTGGCTCTGTCTACTCTGAATTCCGGCGGATCGATCGTAGTTCCCTCCCGTTTCTCCGCAAGCACCTTCTGGGCCGACCAGAAGACCACCGGGGCGACCTGGTATTCGGCGGTTCCTACGATCCACCAGATCCTGTTGATGCGTGCCGAAGACGACAACGCACCTCATGAGAGTTTCCGACTGATCCGATCTTGCAGCGCGGCGCTTGTGCCATCGGTATTCACCGATCTTGAGGCTCGCTTTGGCGCTCCGGTCCTTGAGGCGTACGGCATGACCGAGGCAGCGCACCAGATGTCATCCAATCTGCTCCCCCCAGGGGACCGGGTACCAGGTTCGGTTGGCATGGGAACCGGCGTTGAGATCAGCATCATGGACGAGGGCGGCAATATGATGCCCCTTGGAGAGCGTGCCGAGGTGGTGATTCGTGGCGAGAATGTGACCCATGGTTACAACAACAACCCTGAGGCCAACGCCGAGGCGTTCACCAACGGCTGGTTCCGTACCGGTGATCAGGGAATCATGGATGCCGACGGTCGACTTACCCTGACCGGTCGATTGAAGGAGTTGATCAACCGCGCCGGTGAGAAGATTTCGCCGCTCGAGGTAGATGCTCTGCTACTCGACCACCCGGCTGTAGCAGAGGCGGTATGTTTTGCTGTTCCAGATGTGAAGTACGGCGAGATCGTGCAGGCGGTAGTGGTCCTATCCGGCGACGCCGATGAGGCTGCAATCCAGTCGTTCTGCCGTGAGCGTATGGCTGACTTCAAGGTCCCGGAGCGGATCTACATCACTGACACACTCCCGAGGACGGCGACTGGCAAGATCCAGCGCCGGAACGTTTCAGCCACATTCGCACCGCAGGACTAGGTGAATAGGTGCAAGGCCCTCGGCGTATTAAATCTCCATTGTGTAACCCGATTCTCCATGTTCGAAAGTTGAAACTTGTCTAAGGTCAAGGAATGACTTTCCTGAAACCTTGGTCGCCATCCTGCTTTCGATCGTTGACGCAGTTTTCGCCGCATGCAGCGCTGGCACTTCAGAACCGAAGGTAGACTTGACCAGTCGATCCGGGACACCGATAACGTCCCTGAATCAAAGCCTACGGGACCAAATCGACCGGCGTGAACTGGATTAGTACGTTTTTCTCGTCGTCCGTTACCCAACCGTGATTGCCATCATGGGCGATGCTCGTCGGGTGCCCGCCGATATCGTGCGTTTCGACGATCGTTCCGGTGCCGGAGATTCGAGTGATCGTTGCTGCGTCGGTCGATACCACCCACAGCTCGTTACCGTTCCACGCCAGCGCCAGGTGACCCGTTGGAACACGGGTGAGGCTTGAGAAGTTACCCGCGGGCGTAAGACGCATCACCTGGCCAATGCCGCCAAAAGCGATCCACAGGGCATCCGAGGTTGACAGGAACGCCGTTGGAGCCCCCGGAATATGTTCGAAATCCCCGATATCTATCTGGCCCGGGTACTCAAACGAGCCGACAAGATTTCCATCCTGGTCGATTCCCGTGACAGTGAGCGTTTCGCCATCGATGACAAGCACTTGTTCCGGCGTTTTAGTGATTGCCCCGGGAGCGACGCCGATCTCAAGTAACTGGGCCAGCGCGCCCTGAAGAGATATTTTGGATACGGAGCCCCGCGGCGGATCCGAGACCCAGAGGTGATCCCCAAAAAATACGAGTCCCGTTGGATCCAGGCCGACCTGAAATTTCCTTACGACGTTCGCATCGGCGTCCAGCTGCGTAACGGAGCCGTCGCCTGCATCTAGCGCCCAGATGAACCCCCGTCCCGAGGCGAGGACGGCCGGCTGACCACCCACATCCGCCGTGTCCAGCCGCTGGCCATCAAGTCCGTAGCTCGTCACGGTCCCTAATCCGGTTTCCGCAACCCACAACCGTTCACCGTCAAAGATGACCCCGGTTGGTTCTTGGCCCACCGCCCACGATCTAGACTCGATCGCTGGTGCGGGTACCTCGACTACTAGCTCCCCGCCGACGTCTCGGTCAGAACTGATCTCCAAGATGATGGCGATCGCGGCGATGATTGCAATGCCTGCGATCAACACGCGCGGCAGCTTGCTCCGCCACTCCCGGGCGTTCATACAGTGCACGCCTGATCAGTATCACGTCGGCTTGCCGCCGTGATCTGCCCTGACATTTGACCGTTCAATCCGGAACGACCGTGGCGGATTGAACCGTGTACTCGTCGAGCCGGTCCGCGTCCGGTTCCGGTAGCCCGTTTATAAACGGCTTGAACGTGTGTGCTTCGGTCAGTTCGTTGTCCGGCTGGCTGAGGTCGCGTTCATAAAAGCGAGAAGATGGGAACAGGTCGCCCGGGTAGGTGAAGTTGGGTAATGTGGCCAGTTCGACGCAGATCGCGGCTCCAAGTGCACTCTCGAGCATTCCACCTACCCAGACGGGCACGCCGGCGTCCCGACAGATGTCATGGATGGCAATCGAGTTTGCCAGTCCACCAACACGACCCGGTTTAATGTTGATGTAACTTGCCGCGCCGATCCGTAGAGCTTGTTCGACCGCCCGGATACTGATTGCGCTCTCGTCCAGGCAGACCGGCGTCTCGATCTGCTTCGCCAGCTCCGCGTGGTCCAACAGGTCATCGAACGCCAGCGGTTGCTCGATGAAGGCCAGCTCCAACTTGTCGATCTCCTTGAACATCGGAAGGTCGTCCAGTGAGTAACCTCCGTTGCAGTCGATGTGGAAGACGGTGTCCGGGAATGCGCCCCTTACTGCCTTCAACATGTCGAGGTCCCATCCCGGCGCAGCCTTCAACTTGACCCTCGGGAACCCGGCATCCACGGCGATCTGGATGTTGCCGAGGAGCATGTCGATCGAGTCCTGTATCCCAAAATCTGCACCTGCCAAGACATCACGCGTCTCACCACCGAGCAGGGTGTGCAGCGGTATGCCGGAAGAACGGACGAGCAGTGCCCATGAAGCGATCTCCAGCGCCGCTTTGGCAAATGTATTGCCCTTGAATACAGATAGGAGCCTGTTGAGATCGTCAGCGTCCTCGAACTCACGCCCAACTATCTGCGGCCCCATGATCTCCGAGAGGAGGTAGAAGACGCCGCCGGCGCTTTCGGTGAGGTAAGTAGGGGCGTGGAGGGGCGACGATTCCGACCATGCAACGTTGTCGCCGTCGGTGGCCTTCACGAGCACGGCCTGGATGTCGTAGTCCTCGCCGTAGGAGGTTCGCCACGGGTATATCAGTGGCATCGCTACGTGATAGATGTCCAGCCGGTCAAACTTCATGGTGTTTCTGGGATCCCGTGGGAGCTTAGGAGGTGTTACTGGCTTTGCCCGGTCAGGCTAGTTCCGAATGTGGTTCCACTATGTTGCAGCGAGTTTATCGTGCCGGGACGTCCTGCCGGGAGTGTCACGTGTGAAGAATTATCACAAAAGGGAGCGTCACACCGTGTCATGACGTGTAAGATCAGGGCAATCGCCCATTTTTCAGTGTCCCGGAACGTACGATCACGTTCAGATGCTCTTTCGGGCTAATCGGAGTGCATCGATGGTTGCCGTGAACCCGCCTGTGAACCCACAGGGAAGATCCCAGGTACAGCTCATCAGGGATAACTCCCGGGACAGGGTGTTATGGCTGGCGACCGCCATCATCCACTGGGCCAACAACGTCCGTGAGAGCACGGACGGATCGAAGGTTGGCGGCCACCAGGCTTCCTCATCGTCATCTGCGGCGATTTTGAGCGCTCTTTATTTCGAGACGTTGAAGGCAGAAGACCGGGTGGCAATCAAGCCACACGCGTCTCCCGTGTATCACGCAATCCAGTACCTGCTCGGCAATCTGGACGTGAAGTACCTGCCGACCCTCCGGGAGTTCGGCGGGCTTCAGGCCTATCCGAGTCGGACCAAGGACCCGGACGCTCCCGATTTTTCGTCAGGCTCCGTTGGGTTGTCTCCAGGCTCGGTCACGTTTGGTGCGCTCGTGAGGGATTACCTTGACGGCCACAACCTAGAACCCACATCAGGCCGTTTCTTTGCACATATGGGTGATGCGGAACTGGATGAGGGCTCTATCTGGGAGACGGTAACGGAACCCGCTATTCAGGGTCTCGATCGTTGTACCTGGATCGTCGATCTAAACCGACAGAGTCTTGACCGCGTGGTGCCAGGAATCCGCGTTGCACGGTTCATGGACATGTTCCGGGTGAACGGCTGGAAGGTGGTGGTCGCCAAGTACGGGGAGCAGCTCACGGAGCTTATGGAGCTCCCGGGCGGTGAAGCGCTCAGGACTCGTATCGACGATATGCCAAACCAGGAGTACCAGGCGATGCTGGTCGCTCCGGCGGCTGATGTGCGCGCCCGACTACTTGAGACGACCCGCGGCCAGCGAAGCGATATCGAGCGCTGCGTAAGCGATTTCGACGACAAGGAGTTGCAGCGGCGTATCGCCGGGCTCGGCGGGCACGATGTCGGCACGCTCGCACGTTGCTACGAAGAGGCATCAAATGCCGATGGTCCTTCTGTTGTGTTTGCGTACACCGTGAAGGGTTGGGGACTGCCGATCGCTGCCGACCCCGCCAATCACTCGGCGCTACTGACACAAAACCAGTTTGAAGAGTTGGCCGATCATTTCGGAGTTGAACCTGATTACCCGTGGGACCGCTTCCCCGATGGTAGCGCCGAGTCGAACTACATATCTCATGCTGCCGACCGACTGACCCGACCGATTGTGCCGGAAGAGCCGATACTTGCGTTTAATGACACCGATCTTGGATTGACGAGCGCCGCATCTACGCAGGAGAGCTTCGCACGCATCCTTCTAGAGATTTCTCGAACGTCTCCTGACGCATCTGAGCGTATCGTCACGGTCTCGCCAGACGTCGCAACATCGACCAGCCTGGGCTCCTGGATTAATCGCACCGGAGTGTGGCATCACACCGACGCGACGGACTTTTTCGATACCGAGAGCCGGGTCCTGAAGTGGACCGAAGGGCCTCATGGTCGCCATATCGAGCTCGGCCTTTCCGAGACGAGCCTGTTCCTTTTGTTAGGGCAGCTCGGGCTTTCGAAGGAGCTTTCCGGGCGACGACTTGTGCCGATCGGTACTCTCTACGATCCGTTTATCGTCCGCGGGCTGGATCCGCTCGTGTACGGCGTGTACCAAGAGTCGAAGTTCATCGCCGTGGCGACGCCATCCGGTGTGACGCTCAGCCCGGAGGGCGGGTCGCACCAGGGGATGCTTTCTCCGTCTATTGGAATGGAGTTACCGAACATCCGGTATTACGAGCCGACGTTCGCTCGTGAGCTTGAATGGATCTTACTTGAGTCCATACGCGGAATCGGCTCGGGCGAAGGCGAATCCGTGTTCCTACGGCTAAGTACCAAGGTGATCGATCAGTCTTTGTTCAATGATCCTCACGACGAGGCGGACATCGACGCACTCCGTAAGGCGGTGCTCGACGGTTGTTACAGGTTGCGCACGGCAAATCCTGAAGCTGACGCCATCGTTAATCTATTTGCGACCGGCGTGATGATCCCGGAGACCCTTGCGGCGATCCCGTTGCTTGAGCGTGAGGGGATCGCCGCCAACGTATTCTCGGTGACTAGCCCGGACATGCTCCACAGGCGTGTTCGTACTGCCGAAAAAGAACAGGTGAAAGGCCACGATATCGGGCTTTATGACCCGACAGGTTTACTTGAACCACACGAGGTGGGCAGCCCGGTGGTGACAGTGATCGACGGGTCGCCTCACACGTTGGCGTTCATCGGCTCGGCACTCGATAGTCCCTCTATCAACCTTGGAGTCGACACGTTCGGCCAATCAGGTTCTCGGGATGACTTATATTCGCTGTTTGGCATCGACACCGATGGCATCTATGCAGCCGCTTTAGGAGTTGTTGACCGGGAACGAAGACGACGATCTTAAGCCTCCTACTGCCGGACACTTAGCCGGCGGACAAGTGCTCCATAGCGGCGGCGACACCACTACCGGATCGCGGGATGCCGGCGAGGTCCAATCCCATCTCAACGCCGGCGATTGTGCCCATCAGCGTGAGGTCGTTAAGATCTCCGAGATGCCCGATCCGAAACGACCAGCCTTTCACCTTTCCGAGGCCGGTTCCAAGCGACATATCGAAGCGATCAAGGATTACTTTTCGTAAGTTATCGGCATCGTGCCCTTCCGGAGTTACGATCGCCGTCAGCGAACTGCTGTACTCACGATCATCTTGTGCGAGAAGCTCATACCCCCATGCCGAAACGGCATTACGGGTCGCGGCGGCAAAACGATCATGCCGTGCGAACACCTTATCGAGCCCTTCCTCTTCCAGCATGAGAAGCGCCTCACGAAGGCCGTAAAGGAGATTGGTAGCTGGTGTGTACGGGAAGAATCCCTGTGGGTTGGTCTCGAGCATGCCATCCCAGTCCCAGTACGATTTCGGGAGGGCTGCCTCCTTTGAAGCTGCCACCGCCCGTTCGCTCACGGCATTAAAACCGAGCCCGGGCGGAAGCATGAGCCCTTTCTGCGAGCCGCCCACGGTGACATCAACACCCCACTCATCGTGGCGGTAGTCGATCGATCCCAGCGACGATATGGTGTCCACCATGAATAACGCCGGATGGTTCGCCGCATCGATAGCCTCGCGCACCTCCGGAATCCGGCTGGTGACCCCGGTAGAGGTCTCGTTGTGCACCACGGCGACTGCCTTAATCTGGTGCGTTGAATCCTCGGCCAAACGGGCTTCGATCTGCGCCGGGTCCACCCCGTGGCGCCAGTCTCCGGGAATGAAATCGACCTCGATTCCCAGCTTTCGGGCCATTGCACACCACAGGGTGGCAAACTGCCCCGTTTCAAACATGAGGATTCGGTCGCCCGGGGAGAGAGTGTTGACCAGTGCAGCTTCCCAAGCTCCGGTCCCCGACCCTGGAAACACCAGCACGTTGGATTCTGTCTTGAAGACTTTCTTCAGCCCGGCCAGCACTTCAAGGGTCAGACTTGAAAAATCTGGGCCCCGGTGATCGATGGTCGGTCCGGCGATTGCGCTCAGCACGCGATTCGGCACATTTGTCGGACCGGGGATCTGTAGGAAATGTCTTCCGGCCGGAGGCGTCATAAAACGAAGATCCTTTGCCCTCAGGGCGCACTGATAATCTAAGGGGTGATGGTGATTACGGCGATGGCTCCCTGAAACACCTGTGTGGTGGTCGTCGAGAGGTTTTTAGCCGTTTTCCCCGAACTAGGCGATGTGCTCATTCAAAATGCCCGCGTGGGTACGTATCAAAGCGAATCCACAATTTACACCAGTGCGCGGGTCCAGACGCGTAATTATTTCAGAGGTTGACCCGAAAATGTTGTCCACGGACCTAAACATAACAATCAAAGAATGGCAGGAAAGGCGACTTGGACTGTCGCTTGAGGAGGCGAGTCCAGACTCCGTACCGGTAGTGGCCCGGCCTGCTCACAGAAACGGTGTGTCGACCGCGGACGACGCTGGTCTCACCGGCGTAAGACTGAATGGCCGCAGCATCCTTGTTGCCCGGGAGGACTGGGTCGAGCCGTTGAAAACGATAACAACAGACGTTCACCCAGACCTGTTGTTCACACCATTCGGGGCGTACGAATTGTCGCGCGTCACTCTGCCCCACGAGATCTCCGTGTGGGGGCCTACCTGGTTCTTATTTGCGGACGCGGTATCGTGGCGTGGACGAGTGGACGAGCGCGTAAAGGCACTGACGGTTGACGAGCTGTCGGCGGTCGACTTCGATCTGTTCTGGCACTGCTACGGTCCCGGATCGGTCGCCGCGTTCGGAATTTACCAGGGAGGTAACCTCGTCTCCCTGGCCACAGTGAAGGATCAGGGAGATCCGTTCATGGAGATCGGCGTTGATGTGTCACGAGACGCTCAGTCGTCTGGACTTGGAAGCGCCGTAGTGGCAACAGCGGGGACGTGGATCCTGGACCAGGGCCGGCTTCCTCTGGCCACTGTCGCTCCGTTCAATGTGCCTTCCACCCGTACACTCCGTCGAGTCGGGTTGGAGTACGGGATGACCGATATGATTGGGGTGGATGGCCCATTCCGGGTGCCGCCTCAGCCAATGGGCAGACCGCTTCCCGACGCCGACATCTACGACTACTATCCTGACTGGGCGATGAATACGGGCATACTGCCGCGCACTGAAATGTAGTGGCGGCAGTTATGGTGCGCGCGCCCGACGCAATTAAGGAAGTATCCGGTGCCGGAATTGCTGATTTGCCCGGCCACCGGCAGGTCCGTCATTAAACGCGGGACATGCCTCCTGGCGGGCGTTCCACCTGCGTCATTCCAGGTCTAAACTCCGCCAGCCGGGGGGGGCCTCCGCCATACGCGAAGACTCTTGTTTTACCGATGCCCTCGACCTCAATTTCCGCCACGTCCCCATCGTTCAGTGGGCCCAGACCTATGTGATACGTACCAGTGGCGACGATATCCCCGGGATGTAGGTTTATGAAGCGGGAAAGCCATGCGATCTGCTCAGGGATCCTGACCGCCATGTGCTCCGTGCCGTAATCTTGGCGGACTTGCCCATTCACCCAAGACTTCACCCATATGTTGTGAGGATCGGGTATCTCATCCCGGGTGGTGATCCATGGTCCGGCAACGGCATATGTCGCCTGCCCTTTTGGGATCAGTTGTGAACGACGGGTCAGTCCCCGAGCCGAGATATCGAAGAATCCAATGTAGCCGAAGACGTGGTCCATAGCGTCATCCGTGCTGATGTTTCTCCCTCCACAGGCTATGACGTATGCAAGTTCCGCTTCAGGCTGGTGGACCACAACCCCGGGAAGATCTGAAAGATTGACTGAGCCTTCCGGCCCGACGACATCCGGGTCTTTATAGAAGAACTCCTCTGGAACGTCTTCCCTCTTACGTTCAGGTGTGTCGAGATAGTTTGAGAATGCAGCCAGCACCCGGCTTGGCCGGGGAATCGGTGGCAACAGTGTCAGCCCGTCGACTGGCACGCCATTCTCAGAGGCGACAAGACTCTCCAACTGGGAACGATATTGGTCACCATTGCCTATCAGCTCTTCCATAACGGCCTGCGGGCCGATGGATCCGCTGCCTTTGATTAAACCTGTCACATCGACCACCATGTCATCGTTCTTGAGCACGCCAACGCGATCGTCACCAAACCTGAGAATTTTCATATATGTCGCTCCATACTGTGTCCGGACGATGTGATGAACCGATCTTGCCATCTTGCTTAATTCGGCGCTCAGCCGGGATGTTACATCGACTTCGCACTGGCCCATATTTGATCAGACGTTGACCTGCGGTTGATGCCAATCCTAGAATCACAGCGCTGAGGCATGGTTTGTTCGACGAGAGCCGTGCCTAATAGTTAGTCCGCGAGAGGTTTTCCGATGACAACCGTTGCGCATCCGGCGGAAACAGATATCGACCTTCTTGGTCATCTTTACCGACGCGCCGGATTTGGAGCGACCCGTGAGCAGCTCGAAAGTTATGCCAAACTTAGCTACGAAGACACGGTAGAAGCGCTCCTTAATCCAGACCCGAAAAGGGACATCCAGGACGATGTTCTTGAACGCTATATCCACGGAGAAGGCCCACCGATCTTTGTCGCCGGCTGGCTGTACCGGATGATCAACAGCGAAGCACAGCTTCAAGAGAAGATGACCCTCTTCTGGCACCACGTGTTCGCTACCGGGCTTGTGAAGAACGAGCATGTTCTGGCAGCGAAAAACCAGATCAAAATGTTCCGGCGGAACGGGATGGGTGATATGACGACCATCCTGAACGATCTTTCTCGCGACCCGGCGATGTTGTTCTGGCTGGACAACAATGAGAATCGGAATGGCGAGCCTAATGAGAATTACGGCCGCGAGTTGCTTGAGCTGTTCTCGCTGGGTGTAGGCAACTACAGCGAGCTGGACATTAAGGACGCTTCCCGCGCGTTCACAGGCTGGACGTTCGAGCAGCCGCCGCCTCTCTATCCACATGGCTACTACCCAGCGAAATTCCTCTTCCGCGAGGACGATCACGACGACGGAGAAAAAACCTTCCTGGGCGTTACCGGCAACCTGAACGGCGGCGACATTATTGACATCATCGTCAAGTCGCCCGCCAGCGCCCGCTTCATCTGTCGTCACCTGTACAACTTCTTTGTAGCGGACGAGCCGCAGGTTCCGTCTTGGAATGATGTCCCTCCTCTAGACCCGGACGGGATCGCCATGATGGAGGCAACGTTCATCGAGACCGGCGGCGACATTCGTTCGGTACTCCGTGTGATGTTCAACTCAGACTTCTTCAAGGCCGCAAGGTACAAGAAGGTGAAGAGCCCGACAGAGTTCATCGTCGGCGTGCTCAAGATGGTTGGCTCACAGACCGAGATGGCGCCGGGCATGACCAAGTACGCCGGGGCTATCGACGTGATGGGCCAGAAGCTCCTGGACCCGCCGACGGTCGAGGGTTGGCACACCGGCGGCGAGTGGATCGACGGCGGAAACCTGACGGAACGAGTCAACTTTGCGGTTGACGAGATCGGCGAAGGTCTGGCCCCAGGAATTCAGACGCTAGTCCAGCGCATTAAGGATTCCGAGTCGCTTGGATCCGCCGAGAGTCTCGTTAACGCGGTGCTTACCGAGACGGGTTACGTTGAGGTCAGTGACCGGACACGCGAGGCGCTGATCGATTTCGCCAACGATGCAGAGGGCGAAGACCAGAACACACGCGTAATCCGGCTGTTGCGACTTGCCGTCGCAACGCCCGAGTACCAGTTTGCATAATCAAGTTACGACCGATTGACCTGAGGTAAGGTCGCCAGAACGTACCGAGACCGGCGGTCGCCGGGAGGAGCTCTTAAATGGTTACGATCACGAACGGCAAGCCGCCTGTACTGGTGATAGTCCAGTTGACAGGCGGGAATGACTTCATGAACACCCTCATCCCGTACACCAGCGGGCTTTACCACGACGTTCGACCCGTGGTCGGTGTGAGCGAGGATCGCGTTCTGCCGATCAACGACGAACTAGCGTTCCATCCGTGTGCCGCTCCGCTCAAAGAGATGTTTGACGACGGGGACGTGGCCATCATCCAGGGGATCGGCTACGAAAATTCCAACCGCTCACACTTCCGGGCGATGGACATCATGCACACCGCGGAGCCGAACAGCATCGCCACCGAGGGCTGGCTGGCACAGGCGCTGCGCGAGATAGACCCGGATACCAAGAACGTCTTGACCGGAATCAGCTTCGGTCGCGGCCTGCCGCGTGCGATGGCCGCACCCGGCGTTTCCGTCACCTCGGTCGGAGATCTGGACAGTTACGGCCTCCTGACCGGTGTCGAGATAGAGGAGCACCGGGCGCGTGAGCTGGACATTTTCAAGCGTATGTACACGCCAGCCATCGGCTCTGGTCCCGTGATGAGTTATCTCCACCAGACTGGTGGGGACGTGATGACCGGGGCAGACTTATTGAAGACGGTTCCGGCAAATTACCGCTCAACGGTTGAGTACGCAGACAACCCGATCGCCAAGAGCCTTCGTGACGTCGCACGTGTGCACACTTCAGGACTTGGGACCCGTATCTTCTACACACAGCACGCCGGCTACGACCACCACGCAATCGAGGTACCGAACCACGAGCGTCTGCTGACGGAGCTGTCCGGGGCGCTCAGGGACTTCATGGCAGATCTGCGAGAGCATGACGCCGCCGAAGAGGTGATGATCTACGTTTTCACGGAGTTCGGCCGACGTATCGCCGATAACGGTTCAGGCACGGACCACGGTTCAGGTGGGGGCGCTTTCATCGTCGGTGAGCGTGTAGTTGGCGGACTTTACTCGGACTACCCATCTCTCGACCCGGCCGACTGGGCGAACGGCGAGGACCTGGCGCACACGATCGACTTCCGAAGCATTTACGCCACTTTGCTTGAGCAGTGGATGAGCGTCGATTCAAGCGAAATAGTCCGCGGCAAGTACGAGCAGATTAACCCGTTCGCGGCCTGACAACCGATGTAAAAATCCCCTCTCCTGGCAGGAGAG
>JAPKBN010000125.1 GCA_026421215.1 Dehalococcoidia bacterium | reverse complement strand
GCGCCGTCGGCATCATTGACCACATCGGAGAGATCAAGGAGACCGATGTTCGAGGGCAGATCTTCGATTTCGAACATCCGGATCAATCACTTACCCTCCCATCCGGGGCAGGCGTGTTGACCTGGGGGGCGCTAGAGCAGGTGGGCGATCGGTTCGAACCATTCATGGGCTGGCTTAGAACACGGGATCCACAAGTCTTTGTGCATGTAGAACCGATCGTAGATTGGTACGACGAGAACCTGATGGTTGACGAAATTGGCATCCGATACCACGAGAAGCGCGGTTACCTGAAGGATTTCTGGCCGGCCCTACAAGACCTTGAGGCGGCTGGAGAAATCGAGATTTTGCAAGCTAGGCGGCTCAGATTTGGGAGTCTCTTTCACGAGGTGTACTCGTACATAGTCTGGCGGCCGAAATCTTCTAACCGGAATCACAGGGACTGAAAGGTCATTGCGAAGAAGGGCACCGTTGGGCTGAAGACCCACAACGTGTCCGAGTCGCAATAACGCTGTCAATGGCACGAATCATTACCTACACACAAGGCCGACGCGGCTATAGCTCTGAGTGGACACAGCACCATTACGAAGATGAGCTCACCCGGACGGGACATGAACTGTTGACGTTCACTCCCGAGGCGCCTGACGGCTCAATGACGTTAGGGGACATTGACCAGTACGTGATCGATCGCGTTGCCGCAGCGCACAAGACGAAGCCGGTCGACCTCTTCTTCTCATCGATGTTTGATGATGGCATGAGCCCGGAGGCGGTGAAGGCCATCGCCGCCATGGGGATCCCGACCGTTGGCGTTCATTACGACGCTCAGATGGTTTCGCACAGGGCGAAACGAATCGCCCCCGCCTTCGATCTTTACTGGGTCATTGACCCGCCCGCCGTCGCTAAGATGCGCGCACTCGGCGCCAACATATATGACGCACCCGTTGCCGCAAATCCGCACGTGTATGTGCCACAAGACGTTGACGAGGATGTCGAGGTCTCCTTTTGCGGCCAGCGGTACGGATCCCGTATCTACTACATCGAGCAGCTGTTCAAGGCCGGTATCGACGTTGAGTTATTCGGGGTCGGCTGGAAGGCTGAACCAGAACGTGTCGCATCTCGGGATGGAAACCAACAGTCAGGACTAAATCTGGGGCCGGCGTTTCGCCACACAATGGCGAGTATGACGCACAGCCACGGGAGAACGTGGTTGCGAGCGGCCGTGTTAAAACGCCTAAAGAGAGCGAAACGCGATCCCGAGATCCAGCGACGCATCGACGACCACTCCAACGCTCCCCTCTCCTTCCCTGACATGATCCGGCTGTTTTCTCGGAGCAAGGTAGCATTGGATTTTAATGAACTCGGCAACACACATTTGTTGTCGAAGCCACTTGTCGCCTCAAGACTACGAAACTTTGAGGCTCTATCGTCAGGTGCGTGTCATTTGATGTACCGGGTACCGGCCATCGAACCCCACTTCGAGGCGGACAAGGAAATCCTCTACTACTCGTCCGCCGAAGAACTCGTCGACAAGATCCGTTTTTATACGGACCCAAAGCAGGACGGGGTGAGGGCGAATATCCGTGCCGCTGCTCTAGCGAGGGCGCTCCGCTACCACACGTGG
>JAPKBN010000065.1 GCA_026421215.1 Dehalococcoidia bacterium | reverse complement strand
CCCGCAAGTGCGGAACAAGTTTGCTGAGCTGGATGTCGATATCGAGTGCGCACGCTTGGTGGCTTACGAAGTCGCCTGGATGCAGTCGGTCGGACAGGTGCCGAACAAGGAAGCATCTGCCTCCAAGATTCTTGGTACCCAGCTCATGCAGAAACTCGCTAAGTTTGGGACCGAACTCGGCGGCATGTACGGAATGCTAGGCCCGGGCTCCGAATTTGCTCCCATCGACGGCAAATACCCGAAGATGCAACTCTCATCGGTGTCGAGCACCATCGCTGCGGGTACCACCGAGATCAACAAAGGAATCATCGCATCGCGAGGTCTTGGACTGCCGCGGGGTTAATAAGACATTACAACCCGCGCTTGAGGCGTGGACGAAACCCAATAAAGAGACTACTGGAGTAACTGAACGTGGACATCGGCCTCTCCGAAACGCAGCAACTTATTCGCAACTCTGCCCGGGAATTCCTGGATGAGAACTGCGACACGCAGTACGTGCGTGCAATGGAAGAAGACGAAGTCGGTCACACCGAAGAGTTGTGGGACCAACTGGCGGAACTTGGATGGCTCGGACTAACAGTGCCCGAAGAATACGGCGGTGCAGGCATGTCATTCAGTGAACTTGCGATTCTTCTTGAGGAGACCGGTGCAGCGATGCTGCCGGGTCCCTTCTTCTCGACTGCTGTGATCGGAGCAGAGGCCCTGAAACTGGCGGGATCCGAAGATCAGAAGAAAGACCTCCTCGCGAAACTGGCCGAGGGCAAACTAAAGACGGCCCTTGCGTTCCACGAGTCAGGTGCTTCATGGAACGCCGAGAGCGTTTCTGAGATGACGGCCACGGAGACCGAGGACGGCTGGATCCTCAACGGCGAAAAACGCTTCGTGCAGGACGGCGCAGCGGCAGACATGCTGATCGTTGCCGCCCGCACCGGTGAGGACGCGGAGAACGGCATCACGCTATTCCTGATCGAGAGCGACAACGCAAATGTCGATTCCCGGGAACTCAAGACCACCAGCTCGGACCGGATGTCGGTTATGACCTTCGGCGAGGTTTCGGTGCCTAAGGCGTCGGTTCTTGGCGAAGTTAACGGCGGCTGGGCGATTCTGCAGAAGCTCTTCCAGTACGGCGCGGCGGGCAAGTGTGCGGAGATGGCGGGCGCTGGCCAGAAGATGCTCGACACGACCGTCGACTACGTACAGAACCGTGTCCAGTTCGGACGATCAATTGGCAGTTTCCAGGCCATCCAACACCACGCCGCAGACATGGCGATCGAGGTGCAGGCGGGGAGACAACTTGCGCGTCAGGCCGCATGGTTTCTGGGTGAAGGCCTGGACGCCACGCGACAGGTAGCGCTGGCCAAAGCGTATCTGAGTGAGGCGTACCCGCGGGTCTGCGCAACGGCACACCAGTGCCATGGCGCTATCGGCTATACACACGAGTACGATCTGCATCTGTGGACACGCAGGGCAACGGGCCAGCGGCTAGCGTTCGGTGATACGAAACTGCATCAGAAGACGCTGACAGACGCGGCTGGGCTCTAAACAGGTAACGCCGGCCCGCACTTACGGGACAGAAGGAATACAGGGTTGGATGACCGCCTGATCCAGGGACGGCTCAAGGCGGCGCTGCAAAATTCCAGAGACAGTCCCTCTGATCCCAGGAGGCCTGAGATGGACCCGAACTGCATATTTTGCAAGATTATTTCGGGCGATATTCCCAGTACAGAGGTGTATCGGGACGACAGCGTCATCGCCTTTCTGGACATCGCCCCGGTAGCGGCGGAGCACATCCTTGTTATCCCTCTTAAGCACATCACGTTTCTGCGTGACTCTGATGATTCGGACGAGGCGCTGATCGGCCATATGGCGTTGGCGGCGGATCGTATCGCTTTGGAGTGCGGTATCCAGGACTCGGGGTACCGGCTCACGATCAATCAGGGCCTAGACGCTGGCCAGGAGGTCGATCATCTGCATATGCACCTGCTCGGCGGCCGGAAGCTCGGCAGGATTGGATGAGGTCCAGACCGAACGGATGCCCTGGTAATGGTCCAATCAAGGGATATTGAATGGCCGAAACTAGCGCTGAACAAATTGCCCTGTTGGAAGCCCGCGTATCGGAGTTGCCGGAGTGGTTACAGGCTCATATTGAACGGGCGCGTATACTCGGTCGTGAGCTGTCGCCGTTGTTCAGTGCAGACCCTGAACGAGTCGACATAGCGCTTGCGGGCCATGACCTCTACAGGGCCGCGTCCGATGTTGAGATGCTCGGGGTAGCGGACCGCCTTGGGATCGTCCCAGGAGCGTTGGAGATTGAGCAACCACTACTGCTGCACGGCCCTATCGCTGCAATCTGGATGGCCGACGAGGGACGCGTATCTGACAAAGAGGTGCTCGATGCCGTGCAGCACCACACCACTTTCGCTCCGGGTCTTGGCCCACTTGCTGCGACAGTGTTTATCGCCGACAAGATCGATCCAACTAAGGTCGAGCAGCGGCCGTGGTTGTCGAAGGTTGTGGAGCTGGCGGATAGCGGCGACTGGAAGGCCGCGGTTCGGACCTACATCAAGACCCTTGATGGCGAGCTAAGACGCCAGGGGGTGACGCCGCACCCACTAGCACAGGAAGCGTACGACTACCTGGGAGACGCGTAAGCGGGGCCGTTGAAGCGACACCACCCGCACCCAGAACCTACAGCCTGACGTACTTCCGGACCCGTTGCCCGTGCCCTTCCAGCCCGATCTCAGCAACGTACAGATTGCCGGACGAATCGCCCGAGATGTCGTGTGGCGCCTCCATACCGTTTGCCGGGCCGCGCCACCGAGACACCAGTTCGCCATCCAGCGTGAATATGCTGACGCCCGTCGGAGACCCCTGCTCGACCACGTACATCAAACCGTCGTGGCCGTACCAGAACGCTCCCGGGTTGATGACATCGGTCCACTCGGCGACAAATGTCCCGTCTTGCTCCAGGATTTGCACCCGGGAGTTCGGACGGTCCGCTATATAAATACGACCGACGTTGTCAATGCCTATGTTATGGAGCATACCGAATTCAGAGGGGCCGGTTCCTGCACGGCCCCATGAGCTCAATAATTCGCCGTTTGCAGAAAAGGTATGAACATTGCGGTTGGCGTAACCATCAGACACCAGAATCTGACCGGCATCGTTCAGCACCACCCCGGACGGCATATTGAACGGTAACCCATGATCCCCGGTCTGAGACACGGCTACGTTTGCGTAGTCACGACGGCCCAGTTCCATCAACTTTTCGCCGAGCCGAGTGTGCTTCGTAACCGTGTGCGTCTGCGTGTCTGTAAGCCAGATAGAGTCGTCGGGACCGACATAGATGCCGTGGGGATCTCGGAATGTGCCGTTGTACCGGTCGGCGGGGTCCAGGCAGGACGCCTCACCCCATGACGTGATGAAATCGCCGTCTGTGGTCCACATCGTAATCGGGTGGACTCCACGGGAGAACACGTAGACCTCGTCGCGCGAGTTAACGGCGACGCCGGAAGCCAGCGTGAACTCCCAGCCTTCCGGCATGTCATGTGGCCAGCTGGGATCCAGTTCAAATTTGAGGTCTCCGGTGCCGACGGTTGTCATGTGTGATCTCCAACTAAATCAAGCCGTTTGAACCGATACTCTGGACTGGCGAAAACCTACGCCCGCCGTATTGTAGAGTCAACCCGAATGAACTCGCTGAACGCCTGAACAGTGCTGGCACAATCAGTTAACCCGGGCATAACTCGTCGACAGTCCGGCCGATACAGGCCCTGATAAAAGATGGAAGACGTGTGAAGATGTCGCCCGGATGAAGCGCGTGTCCACAGACACAATCTTGAGCAAGACCGTTTTACTAGGAAAGGCTCTTTTTGATAAAGGAACAGGTCCGGGCCGCAGTTGACGATGCCTGGAGGTCGTTCAAACGGACTCTGGAGCCGCTTACTTCAGAAGATATGGAAGTGCCCGGAGCTTGCGGTGACTGGTCTGTCAAAGACGTGATGACTCATATAGCGGTCTGGGAGACTCGGGCAACGGCGTCGCTGATAGCCGGCTTGCCAGGCCCCGAACTCGAACATTCTGACGCTTTTGATGAGGCTGAACGTCAGCGTTACGATGACATGGACGTTGCCGAAACCACCACGCACCTTGAAGCTACCCACCGGGCGCTGCGAGATGCCATCGACGCATCGTCGCCTGAACTGTTCACGAGCGGCTCGCCTCTGCGTCGTGAGCTAGACGACGGAACGGTCCTTCATTACGACGAACACGCCGATGGCATTCGAGTCTGGTATGCGCTTTACCGGCGTGCACGGGCTAGCAGCGGTGGTTTCTCGGGATAGCTGGCTAATCCCCCCGTGAATACCTGGGATGCCATTCGCCTCCGGCCCAGGATACGATCGAATCCGGAGTAACCGCTATCAAGCAACGTGGGCGATCCACGGTTCGTCCAATGTAGGTGGGGCCGTTCGGACCCATGTATCGTAGCGCCATCTCCTCGGCGATCTGGAGCATGCGCCCGGTCATAGGTGCGGGCCCCTCCAGAATTTCAGCTTCGCCCTCTATCAAGACCCGTGCATGTTCCGGGTTTATGTCGTCAGCAATCGAGATGGCCACACGTGACTCGTTTCGGATGTGATCCACAAACTCAGATCCAGCCCGCCCGACGATGTACATCCGCTTCCCGTCCCACTGCTGCCAGACCGGAGCGATATACGGCGCGCCTCCCGATTGAACCGTGGCGAGCCGAGCGACGGTCGGACCGCTAAGAAACGCGGTTATCTCATCCGATGTCATCGATCCGGGCATTCAATCCTCCTTCAAAGGTTTGCGGTTAAGTACGAACGGAGCAGTCGGAAACTCCCTGTCAGCCTTTGCGATATCTCCGGTCCCAGCAAAGTAATGATGGTCACCGATATCGAGATACTGCCAGGGGGTGCGGTAGAACATCTCCGTGTACCCACCCTCGAGTATCAATTGACGAACGGTAAACACTAGCGATTTACATTCAGGCGACCAGCTACTAACGATGTATTCATGAGGGTTGCCTCCATAAGGAGTGAACCGCCAGGGCGCATCCTTTAAGCGGTCCTCTAGCCCCCGAATACTGGCGCTCCGTTCCACGTACCTGCTCCTTCCCTCAAGAACTCCGGTTCAACGTAGTTCAGCATCTTGCCGACCTTCAAGCAGAACGAGGATAGGCGCTTGGGAGAAACGGATTACTTTGTCTGTGACGCTTAAGGGCACCATGCCTCTGATGCCTCCTCGACTGGCGCGTACGGACAAGGTGGCGTAAGTTTGCACCGACCCGGTTGTGGCTTCAACCGGTGATGATTTTTAACTCCAGATATAAAGCGAGATCATGCGGTGAAGATCACTAAGGTCGAGGGAATTCAGAGCGCCCAGCCGGGAACGGATATGCGTGGGAACCGGCGCAATTTCGTATACGTCAAAATCGAGACGGACGAAGGGATCACGGGCTGGGGTGAATCTACCTGCGGCCCGTTGATAGTTGCCGGAATGGTTGACGAGATTGGCTCAACTCTGATCGGCAAAGACCCGCATCGTATTGAGGAGCACTGGCAGAGGCTCTATCACCTCTATCACAACGTTCGCGGTGGAGTGATCCAGATGGCGGCTATCAGCGGCATAGAGATCGCCCTCTGGGACATCAAAGGCAAGGCGCTCGGGGTGCCGGTGTACGAACTGCTTGGTGGCGCCATGCGAGACAAAATCTGGACGTATGGTCGGTGGGATGGCGCAACACCCGAGGAGTGTGTCGAACACGCGCTGCGTGAGGTCGCGACAGGCCTTACCGCGCTTAAAGGCGATCCGTTCGGGCACCAGGGTTTGTTCAGTTCCGTGCAGTCGGAACGTGACGCCGTCGCAAAGCTCAAGGCTGTCCGGGAGGCCGTTGGCGATGACGTGGAGCTGCTTGTCGAGACGCACGGCCGTCTGGCCCCTGCGGCGGCGATACGCGTCGGTCTGGCGATCGAAGAGTATCGGCCATTCGTATTCGAAGAGGTTGTTCCTCCCCAGAACGTTGCTGCGATGAAACGTGTGGCGGATGCGATCAACGTCCCGCTGGCGACCGGAGAACGTCTGTACACCAAGTGGGAATTCACCGACCTGCTTGAGCAGCAGATCGTCGCGATGATCCAACCGGATATCGGCCATGCGGGCGGAATCTTGGAGTTGAAGAAGATCGCAGCGATGGCCGAGGCTCATTACGTCGGATTCCAGCCGCACAACCCTTACGGCCCGGTCAACTCCATGGCCGCGCTCCAGGTTGACGCATGCACACCCAACTTCATGATCCAGGAAGGTGGTCACGGCAACTGGTTCGACCAGGTCGTTGTCGGCGAGTTCCCGAAGCAGAAGAACGGATTTTTCGATCTACCGACGGCACCGGGAATCGGGATCGAAATGGATGAGGCGGTGCTACGTGCCAATCCGCCCATCGAGAACATCACCCCGGAGGGCTACGCTCGTGCCGCCTACTGGCCCTCGATGCAGCAGACCGAGTGGGCTTAGGCACCAGAAATTACGAATTACAACCTGAAATCCTGAAATTTCTGGGGGCACACTCATGAAAATCACCAGCGTTAAAGCTATCCCAAGCTCGGCGAAAACACCGTTTGGGAGTCGAAATTACGTTTACGTAAAGATCGAGACCGACGAGGGGGTCACGGGTTGGGGAGAGTCGACTTGTGGCCCATTTGCCGTCGTCGATATGGTCAACGAGTTCGGCGAGACGCTTGTCGGCAAAGATCCTGGACGGATCGAGGAACATTGGCAGCGCCTTTACCACCACTTCCACGTGCGTGGTGGAGTGATCCAAATGTCCGCGATCAGCGGTATAGAGATTGCGCTCTGGGACATCAAAGGCAAGGTTCTAGGCGTCCCTGTGTATCAGCTAATTGGCGGCAAGATGCGGGACAAGATATGGACTTATGGTCGATGGGATGGTGCTACGCCTGAACTGGCCGTTGAACGGGCTATGGGCTTTGTCGAACAGGGTCTAACGGCGCTCAAAGGCGACCCGTTCGACCACACCGGCATCTTTCTACAGCGCGACGCTGAACGACACGCCGTCGCCAAAATGAAGGCTGTTCGTGAGGCGGTCGGTGATGATGTCGAGTTGCTGCTGGAGGTTCACGGCCGTCTATCGCCCTCTTCCGCAATTCACGTGGCGAACGAGGTCGAGGAGTACAGGCCCTTTGTGATGGAGGAGCCTGTGCCTCCGCAAAATCTTGATGCTTTGCAACGTGTGGCGGAAGCCGTGAACATCCCGATAGCGACCGGAGAACGATTGTTCACGAAGTGGGATTACACGGACCTGTTGCAACGCCAGATCGTGGCTATGATCCAGCCGGATATTGTCCAGGCAGGCGGGATCATGGAGCTCAAGAAGATCGCAGCCATGGCTGAGGCGCACTACGTAGGTTTCCAGCCGCACAACCCGTACGGGCCTATCTGCACAGCCGCGGCGCTTCAATTAGACGCTTGCACGCCCAACTTTATGATCCAGGAAGGGGGCCTCCAGCCATGGTTCCAGGATGCGACTTCAGGAATGGCGCCAGTCCAGAAAGACGGGTTCTTCAACGTTCCTGAACTACCAGGCCTAGGTGTTGATATGAATGAAGAGTGGTTAGCATTAAATCCATGGGACCCAAAGGGAGCCGTTTGGCGGGCCGGTGATGGGGAGATGGGTTCGCTTCAGCAGACTTACTGGTCGTAGTAGAAACGATTCGATAAATAAAAGCGCCGCTCCAACAATACGGAGCGGCGCTTTTATTTATCGACAAGGTAGTTTTGAGAA
>JAPKBN010000124.1 GCA_026421215.1 Dehalococcoidia bacterium | reverse complement strand
CGATAATTCGGATGTACGCCTCGTTCTTCTAACCCTTCTCGAAGGTGAGGCCTCTGATGACGATCTGGAGCTCGATGCGGCACGGGAACGGAAGCCGGACCTTATCCTTCTCGACCTGATGATGCAGCGCATGGATAGCTTTGAGTTTCTTAAAGAGTTGAAAAAGGAGGGGAACTTGGCGGGAATCCCCGTGATCATCCTTACGGCACGACGGGCAGGATATGGCTCTTCCGAGGGTGCTGGCGCAATCGACGATGTGAACAAACCGTGGGATGACGGTGGTCTGGAATCTGCGGTCAAGAGCGCAACGGGCATCGAATAACCACAGTCCCAAACCCGGCCACGCGTGACCCCGCATTTACCAGCGTATCGGGCGCCTGAACGCATCAGCTATCGCGTCCGGGGTGGCAGGAATGACGCCGACTTCGGTGATAAACCCGGTGATCAGTGCGGCGGGCGTTACATCGAATGCGGGGTTGACCACCTTCGTCTCCAACGGCGGAACCCTTACTCGTTGGATCTCGCCTGTGTCGGTCAATCCTTCCACGAAAATCATTTCGTCTTCGTCGCGCTCTTCGATTGGGATCGATTCACCGTCTGGAGTATCGGTGTCGAACGTTGTTAAAGGCGCTGCGATGTAGAACGGTATTCCGTTTGCGCGTGCTGCAAGCGCGTGTGAATAGGTGCCGATTTTATTCGCGGCGTCTCCGTTAGCTGCAATGCGGTCAGCTCCGGTGATGACGATGTCTACCTTGCGCTGCCGCATGAGTTGCGCTCCGGCGCTGTCCGCAATGAGCCGGTGATCGATGCCCTCGTTGACCATCTCCCAGGCGGTGATCCGTGCTCCCTGCAGGCGGGGGCGTGTTTCGGAGACCCATACAAATGGGTTCATGCCTTCACGCGCTCCAATGTATATTGGGGACGTGGCAGTGCCCCAGTCTTGGGCCGCCATCCAACCTGCGTTGCAGTGGGTGAGCACGCGTGATCCGTGCGCCAGAAGTTTGGCGCCGTGGCGGCCGATATCACGAGCGGCGGTAACCTCGGAATCGTCATGCATCCGGGCGGCGCCTAACATCGCTGCGGCGTCAGGCTTATCTCCCACATCCGGTCCAGCGGCCATCACCGTGTCCAATCCCACTTTGAGGTTCACGGCAGTTGGACGCGTGCTCAGCAGAGTGTCGTATGCGTCTGAAAGCGACTCGCCGGTTGTTGCCGCGAGGGCGATCCCGTACGCGGCCATGACGCCGATGGTTGGCGCGCCGCGGACGGCCATCCGGATGATGGCCTCCGCAACCTGTGTGACGGTGGAGGCGGCGGTAGACTCGAACCTGTGGGGGAGGAGCCGCTGGTCTATATACCCGACGGCACCACCTTCCCACCACACGGCTCGGTAATCTCCACCATCGACCTTCAGTTTGTTTCTCCTTGTTGTGTCCGAAGTTTTCGGAATGAGCGGCGGAAGTGGTGCTCACTCTGCGAAGAAAATTTTCGCCGCATGGTTGCAGCCGGACGATAACGTGGGCGAGACCGGGTTGTTAAGAGCCCGACGTCGCCCAGTCCACACCGTTCAAGACATGTTTCTGAAACGACGGGTTGCGCATGCTGACGCCTGCGTGCCCGAGCGAGGTGTTGAACACCCTGC
>JAPKBN010000064.1 GCA_026421215.1 Dehalococcoidia bacterium | reverse complement strand
CGAGGGAGTTCCACGCCCGCAGAAAGTTGGTCGAGGGCCTCCCGGGAGCGCGCGGACTCCAGTCGGTAGAAGGCCGGGCCGGACTCCGGGGACTCTGCGATGGCGCGCATCCCTTCCCGGTGCCACTCCTCAAACTGGGAGGGGCTCAGTCGATCCAGGATGTTCGGCGCCTGAGTAATAAGCAGGTTAACGGACGACGGCGATGACGCCAGCGGCTCCTCCGCCAGTTCCAGTAATCGCTGCCTGAACTCGGTAGGAACGTGATTCACCGCATTGCTGGCCCCGGCAAAGAACTCGCCGATGGCCGTCTGCTCCACCGCTATTAACCTTCTGGCGATCATAAGCAGGCGGGCGCGATATACGGGCTCAAGCGCCGTTAGCGAAGTCGATGCGGAGTCGTAGAGGCTTTTCACCTCACGCCATGAGTGTTCCGCAAGGTCGTGCGACACGGTGATAAAAGCGTCCCGATCCTCACCAAGCCGCGGGAACAACCGCGCCGCTTTGACCAGGCATTCGTCCGCAAGGTCGTACGACCGGCGCGATAGCACCTGGAGCGATTCACCGAAGCGTGTGAACTCGGCAAACGTCAAAGATTCGAGAAGCTGCGGGCTAATTTCATAGAAATGGCACGCGAGGTTGCTGGACTTCCAGGTACCTCTGTAGAGCGTCCGACCAAGGTTGGCCCAGTCGTCCACGTAGCGCGGCCTGAGACGCGTCAGCGCGTCCGGGCTGGCCTTGAAGAATGAAACGGCGAGGCTTGGGGAATCTTCGCAAAGCCGTCCGCCGATCGCCGCCCACCTTATGAACTGACCGGAAGGAAGCTGACGCTGGACGGCCGGACTTGCCTCCAAGTACTCCGCCGCTGCCTCCCAGGAACGTACAGCCTTGCCAGCGATCGCAAGCGCGTGGTTGGCCCAATCAAGGAGGTCCTGAGGGCGCAGCCGGTTTTCTAGCTCGGAGTACGCCGCTGCGTACTTTTCAAGCACTGCGGAAGGAAATCGCTCGAGTTCTTTCTCGATGGTCGCCATCTCCGGTCCTAGGTCACCTGCTGGCGATGAATCGTTAGTGGTCAAGTTGTCTCATTCCTGGCCCCAGGCCAATAAATTCAGGCAATAACGTTCAGGCTTTCCTGAGGCAATCAATTAGTTGTGAAACGATCATCCCGGTTGATCCCCAAATAACGCGGCCATTGTATGCGTAGGTTGGCCGTATGACGTACCCAGATTCGTACCTACGGGTCTCGTCCCGATCACAAGACCCATCCATCAACCTCGATACGGGCACCGTGACCACTTCACTCACCTCACGCTCGCTTAACTTCAGATCACTTGAGCGCGACAGCCAACCAGTGAACGGGCTGAGCGCAAACTCTGAGATTGTGAGTAGCGGGTCAAGGGTTCCCCACACCTCAACTTCAGATTCAACGACGCCAATTTCTTCAACAGTTTCCCTGACTGCGGTAGCCGAGAGATCTTTATCCCCGGCATCTACTCCACCCCCGGGAAACGCCATCTGCCCCGGGTGGTTGCGCAGGTTTTGTGATCTCCGAATGAACAATACGGACAGATCATCGCCGGCCATGCAAAACGGTACCAGCACCGCCGCCGGCCTGCCGGTTATATCATTTTCGCCGGTCCCACTCCGATCACGCAACGCACGTTCGATGCGGTCACGAGACAGGGCCGGGGGTGTTCCCCCGGCCGCGCCCCCTGTCACATCAGGCACGTTTGGGCCACAGGTCATCAGGCGAAGATCGTGGTTACGACCTCGTCCACGCTGCGTTGCATCTGCTCGTCGTCGGTGATGCCCCATGTAACGGCTACCTGGCAGGCCCGTCGCGGTGCGACACCCTGCTTCATTAGCCGTGCCGCGTAAATCAGCACACGGGTGCTTGCGCCTTCTGCGAGGCCGTGATCCCGGAGGTTGCGAATCTTGTCCCCCAGCTTGGCGAGTTGTTCCGCTATCTCAGAATCCACGTCCGCCTCATGCTTGATGATCTCCATCTCCACCTCGGGCGGCGGGAAGTCGAACTCAAGGGCGACAAAGCGCTGTCGGGTACTGTGCTTCAGATCCTTCAGGGCGTTCTGGTATCCCGGGTTGTAAGAGACAACCATCAGGAAACCATCGGCCGCCTCGACCACCTGGCCGAGCTTGTCTATGGTCAGCATGCGCCTGTGGTCCGTGAGCGGGTGGATGATAACGGTCGTGTCCTTACGGGCTTCTACTATCTCGTCCAGATAGCAAATGCCGCCGACCTTGACGGCCCGGGTAAGCGGGCCATCAACCCAGCGCGTGCCGTCGGCGTCCAGAAGGTATCGCCCGATCAAGTCGCTGGCCGTCATGTCTTCGTGGCAGGCCACGGTAACAAGCGGAATTGCGCTCTGGCCGTTGTTGCTTTCGGGCGCCTTAGTCCCGTCCTGTACAACGCTCAATGGTTGGCTAAGTTTCCACGCCATGTACTCAACGAATCGGGTCTTACCCACACCCGTCGGACCCTTCAGAAGGATCGGGAGTCTTTGCTGATATGCGGCGGTGAAGATATCGATCTCGTCACTCAGGGGAGCGTAAAACGGCTCCTCAGCGACTGTGTATTCTTCAACGCGATATTCCCGGTACTCGGTTGTCGTCATTACCCGTTGTGCCTTCCCTGGGATGTATTTGGAACTCTTATCGAGTCCTATCGGTCCACAGTTTTTTAACCGTTGCGGCGAGCGCCGCCCGGTCTTCGTCATTTCGGACCATCACGTCGGCCCGTTGCTCTCGCTCTTCGTTGGTCATCTGAGCACGCACCCTTGCGCGCGTCTGTTCCGGATTTTGATTGCGCTGGCGTTCAAGCCGCTCCAGAACATCTTTCTCGTGGGCTGTTACCACCCAGATCTCCTCGAACAGATTCTCCCAACCAGCCTCGAACAGTACAGCCGCTTCAACTACAAGCACATCTGTGCCCCCACCATCCCGCTCTCCTGCCATTAGATCCTTTAAGCCTTCACGAATTTTAGGCCATACGATGTCGGTCAATCGCTTCAAGCTCTCGGGGTCATCGAACACGATCCTCCCGAGCTCTCTTCTATCGATCTCTCCATCTAAGCCGATGACCTCGTCGCCGAAGGCTTCGACTATTTCGTCCCAGGCCGGTTGCCCACTTCGGTACGTTTCATGCCCCACAATGTCAGCGTCTATGACCAGTGCGCCAAGTTCTCGCAGGATGCCAGAAGCTTCACTTTTCCCCGAACCGATGCCGCCGGTCAGGCCAATTGTCAACACGGTAACGTGGTTTTCACGATTGAGGGCAATCTCCGCAAACTAACAGCCGCCTATTATAGTGCGCTAAGGGTTCCAAAGTAGACATGCCGGGTGACTACAGCCTCATACGTACATAACCCGAGCGAGAATCGATGACAAACAACGATATAAATACACAGTTCAGATCTCTGCCAAGCGTCGAGCAGCTCCTCCAGGAGTTGGTACTCGGCGGGCTGGCCGGAGAATACTCCCACGCGGCCGTCGTGAGCCTTGCCAGGCAGCAGCTTAACGACACCCGGGATTCGATTAGGGAAGGTAAAAATGCACCCGCGCTACAACAATTAGCGGCGGACATCATGGCGCGCGCTGAAGAGGAGTGGTCGCCGTGGCCACGGCCGCTCGTGAACGCAACCGGCGTGGTCATCCACACAAACCTGGGTCGCGCTCCACTCAGCGAACCGGCGATGGCCGCCGTCAATGCGGCCGCCGGGAGTTACAGCGATCTCGAGTTTGATGTGCGTGAAGGGTCGCGTGGATCAAGACAGGCGCATATCGGTCGATTAATTGCAGAAGTCACCGGCGCAGAGACCGGCCTGGTGGTCAACAACAACGCCTCGGCTATCATGCTCGGCCTCAGCGCTGTAACAGAAGGTGGGCCAAGAGAGGTGATCGTCTCTCGAGGCGAGGGCGTGGAGATCGGCGGTGGGTTCCGTATACCGGACGTACTCATGCAATCGGGGGCAACCCTGGTTGAGGTAGGCACCACCAACCGCACCTATGCTCGTGATTACGCCTCTGCCATAAATGAAAACACCGCAGCGATCCTCAAAGTCCATCCGAGCAACTTCCGTGTAATCGGCTTCACGCACGAGGCAGAGCTGAACGAACTCGTCACGCTAGGCCGCGAACGCGGCGTACCCGTGCTGAATGATCTTGGAAGCGGTTGCCTGCTGGATACGACACAGTACGGACTGGCTCCCGAACCCACCGTTCAGCAGAGCGTCAACGCCGGCGTCGAACTGTCCTTTTTCTCTGGAGACAAGCTGATCGGCGGGCCACAGGCCGGCATCATCGCCGGCAACGCAGAGTGGGTAGACCGACTTGGCCGGCATCCGCTGGCGCGCGCCGTAAGGATCGACAAGATGGGACTCGCCGCGCTCTCGGCAACTCTGACCTCGTTCCTGAAGGGAGAAGCACACGAAGAGATCCCCGTTTGGCGCATGATTTCGATGTCCGTGGATACGATCACCGAGACGGCCGAAGGCTGGCTGAAAGAGATCGACTCACCAGCCGTAAGTCTTCGTGAAGGTCAATCGACGGTTGGCGGCGGCAGCCTGCCGGGCGAGACACTCACCACCACATTGCTGGCTGTAACCCCGCCTGATTCACCGGATGCTTTCGCCCGGCGCCTCCGCTCAGGGCCGACGCCTGTGATCGCACGAATAGAGGACGAGGTGGTTGTCCTCGACCCTCGAACGGTGTCGGACGGCCAGTCCGCTACCGTGGTTGAAGCCGTGAAGTTGGCGCTTAAAGCCTGAAAATTTCAGGGATCCCCGGAGGAAGCACACGATGGCGACCATTAGCGACCCCACCAATTTCTCAAGAAACCGAACCTATGTGGTATCTCCGGTCGTCAATGAAGACCGAACGGCGACGTTCCGTTTTGCGGCGCCCAACGCCCGTGAGGTCCATTTCCACGGTTTGAGCTCTAGCGCAAGAGGTGAGTTCATCGACCCGCCAAAGTCGATGTCGAAGAACGACGAAGGCGTCTGGGAGATCACGGTCGGTCCGGTGCAACCGAACATTTACCGGTACAACTTCATCGTCGATGGCGCAGCCGTAAACGACCCCAACAATTCAGAGGTCTCCCAGAACGAGCGTACTCTCGGTAACTTTGTAGAGGTCCCAGGCGACGTGCCGGCCATTTACGAGAGTGACGACGTGCCGCATGGGAACGTAACCATGCGCTGGTACCGATCCAGCGCACAGGCCGTCTCACGGCGGATGTACGTTTACACACCGCCGGAATACGAGACCAGCGGTGATCAGCGTTACCCCGTCCTCTACCTTCTACACGGCACCGGCGGATCGGAGGCGAACTGGACGAACGAAGGCCGGGCTAACTTCATCCTCGACAATCTGATCGCGTGCGACGCCGCTGTACCCATGCTGGTCGTGATGCCTTACGGCCGAGCCTACCCGCAGATAAGCCGGGAATCGGGAAGCATCGGTTTCCGCGAGAACATCGAGCTCTTCGAAAACGAATTGCTCACAGACGTCGTTCCTGAGGTCGAGGCCAACTATCGGGCGCTATCGGATCGAAACAATCGGGCCATCGCCGGACTCTCAGGAGGCGGCGGTCAGTCGCTCGCCATCGGGCTGAACAACCTGGACAAGTTTGGATGGATAGCCGGATTTAGCTCGGCCATCCGCGAATCAGAATTCGAGTGTGTGTACGGCAGCGGACTAGCGAACGCCCCCTCTCCCAACCTCCTGTGGATTGGATGCGGTGATCTCGATCACCTTTACGACGTGAATCGGGCTCTACTTGCATGGATGGATCAACGAGGTGTTGACCATATCGCCCATCTGACGGGCGGCGGCCACGACTTCCAGAACTGGCGGCGTTACCTGCATGATGTAGCTCGGCGATTATTCAAATAGGACGCCCAGAAAAATAAGTAGAACATGTCTCCTGCACGTAAGCGCAAAAAGGTCCGCAATCCTCCACCACCAACACCGGGGTTTGACGCTGCTTTTGTCGATTTCAACATCGATCTCCACGGCCTTTTCATTCAGGACGCGTTGATCGTTCTGGACAAACATTTGCAGGTTTGTTTCGCTGCGAATGCCCCCGTCATACACGCCGTTCACGGACATGGATCTGGGAGATTGAAGCAGGCCGTCCGGGAACACCTTAAGGGCCACAACCTCGTCGACAAATCCTACCCCGCATCGTATGGAATGGGCGGAGACGGAGTCACGATCGCCGAGCTAAAGACGGGCGACCGGTATGCTACCCGCAAGAACTCACATAACTCGTCGCCGCTCCCTCCAGCGGACGGTCGTCGCTAGGCCACTAACCCTCGGTGAGGGCCACTAAATAAAATGACCCTCTTCGACCATAGACGAAAAGAAATCGCCCGCAGGTCCGCTCCCCTGTCTGCGCGGATGCGACCCAAATCGCTTGATCAGATTTTGGGCCAGACTCACATCCTTGGCGACGGCAAGGTGCTTCGGAGTGCAATAGAAGCCGATCGTGTGCCGTCCTTGATCCTCTGGGGGCCGCCCGGCACCGGCAAGACGACCATCGCAAGAGTGATCGCATCCGTGACCCAGTCACATTTCGAGAGCATCAGCGCCGTCAACGCAGGCGTCCGTGACATTCGTACCGCAGTGCAGGCGGCTAGAGAGCGATTGGGGATGGAGGGCCGTCCGACGATCGTTTTCGTGGACGAGATCCACCGCTTCAACAAATCGCAACAGGACGCCCTCCTCCCGGACGTGGAAGAAGGCACGGTAACGCTAATCGGCGCCACCACCGAGAACCCGTCATTTGAAGTGATCGGCCCTCTACTGTCCCGTGCCCGCGTCTTCCGCCTTGAGTCACTTGCAGATGAAGATATCTCGGCGCTGATCGACCGCGCGCTGACGGACCCGGAGTTACGTGCAGGCGAGCCAGAAGCGACGCTCACGGATGAGGCCAGGGCGCTGCTGGTTCGGGTGGCGAACGGCGATGCACGCCACGGGTTGGATTCGCTTGAGCTTGCTGTAGCGTCGACCGAGCCATCGGAGGATAGTGCCCGACTGGTGACAATCGAGACGGTCGAAAACGCTGTCCAGCAGCAGTCGCGCTACGATAAAACGGGCGACCTTCATTACGATACGGTCTCCGCCTTCATCAAGACGATCCGTGGCTCAGATCCGGATGCAGCGCTCTACTGGTTAGCCCGGATGCTAGACGCCGGCGAGGATTTGATGTTCATCGCCAGACGACTCGTGATCGCGTCGGCCGAGGACGTGGGACTGGCCGACCCACAAGCGATTCGGGTGGCGGTCGCGGCGCAGCAGGCGGTCCACCTGATCGGCATGCCAGAAGCACGCATCATTCTCGCTGAGGCGACGGTTTATCTAGCGAGCGCGCCGAAGAGCAACTCGGCGTACATGGCGATCAACAAGGCCCTAGCGGACGTGCGAGACACCCGAAATGATCCCGTACCGATGCACCTCCGAAACGCCCCAACGAAGATGATGAAGGACATGGGACACGGCGAGGGTTACAAGTACTCGCACGACTTCGAGGACAACTTTTCCGCTATGGAAAACAGGCCTGAAAACGTACGTGGACATCGCTATTACGAGCCCGGAGACCAGGGCTTCGAGCCGCGCGTAGGCGACCGACTACGACGCCTATGGAAAGACGGTCGTTATGGCCCCCCCCCGGCGGATGCGGAGCAGGGGTAGAGCCAAACTCGACACCCTCGCCGGGCGTATGGCAATGGGCACTACGACTCTACTTCCTGAGACTCTTGAAGCATGTGCTGAATCGGACGAAAAGAACACAGTGCAACGAAAACGCACTAGGACTTCCACCTCCGGGCGAACTTCCTCACCATGCGCCCTCTCTAGAGCGGGGAACACATCACTTCGATGGCAAGCCTCAGTGTCGGCCTTTAGCCGGGTGTCTAC
>JAPKBN010000063.1 GCA_026421215.1 Dehalococcoidia bacterium | reverse complement strand
GCTCCTGATGAGGAGGTCTGCGGCGCCTACTTCTGTCATCGCCCGTTGGTGAGTTGGAGCATTGTCCATGCTCAATGTGCGACAACGGTAGAGACCGTCTTCCTTCAGACCGACTCCGATCACATAAGAAGAATTGCTGAAGATCATGGCGTGTCTGTGATTCATGGGGAATCGATCGACCGTCAAAACGCCAGCGGCACTATCAGTGGCGTTTGGGCCGACGCTGCCGAGATCAATGATTTCGACCTTCTGGTGGTGCTTCCGGCAAGTGCCCCTCTGCGGCACTTGGGCGACATTGATCGGGCTGTACGTACGGCGATTGATACCAATGCGGATGTAGTCGTCTCCGGGACGTCGGCAGATGCATCTGATGTGTGGATGATTGCGACACAGGGACACTTGCAGGCGCTCTCGGACTCGTCGAGCGCGACTGAGGAAGGCGCTCTGTTCGTAGAAAATGGCGCCATTCTTGTTTTGAATTTGGCCGGTACGTCAGATGGGAATGACCACCCTCACGTGGTTCCGCTTCGACTGATTGGCTGGCAAGCCCCCACCATTGGGGCGTCCGCTGAACTGTGGGAATGCGAGGGCCGCTTTAGACAGCTGTTATTACCGGAGCTTGAGGAGGACGCTCAGGCGTGGCTCATGTCACTCACTACCGAGGTCGACCTTGTTGTTTACGACTTTGATGGAGTGATGACGGATAATCGTGTTTGGGTCAACGAAGATGGAACAGAGGCGGTCTTCGCCAATCGCGCCGATGGCCTAGGGGTCGAACGGATCCGGAGGTTGGGGATCCCCCAGCTCATCCTGAGCACAGAGACCAATCCGGTTGTGAGTGCCCGCGCCACAAAGTTGCGATTGCCCGTCATCCAGGGTTCGACCGACAAGAAGGAAGCTTTACTCAACCATTGCAGGGATCACTCCATCGATCCTTGCCGAGTCCTCTTTGTTGGGAATGATGTTAACGACGCCACTGTGATGGAGGCGGTTGGCTGGCCCGTGGCCCCGTCGGACGCTCATGAATCGATCAAACGTACCGCCCGGATCATTACGAAAGCCCAGGGTGGCGGGGGCGTAATCAAGGAACTGGCAGAGCGCTTTTTTAGGGACGGTTGAACTAGTCGTTGAGCCGGGCTTGTAGGCACTGGCACACGAATTCAACATCCTGTTCAGAGAGATCGGGGTGCAACGGCAGCGTCAGCAGTTCCGGGAAGACTGCGTCCGTTATCGGCAGGGGCAGTGCGCGAGAATCTCGAAAGAGGCTCAGTACATGGTTGGGCTGGTAGTGAGCGCCAGTTTGGATACCGTGCTCAAGGAGTCGGGCTTGCAGCCGGCTGCGATCGGCCAACCCATCGATGCGCACCACATAAATGTGGGGCACCACATCGCCATAGTTCCTTGCCAGGGGTCGAATGCGGGGGTGGCCCCGGAGTAGTTCGTCGTAGAGACGGGCGAGACGTTGGCGTGTCGCCGCCAGCTCCGGGAACCTCTTCAACTGCTCCAGTCCGATGGCGGCCATGATGTTGCTCATGTGGTAACGCCAGCCCTGGGCCGTAACATCGAACTGCCAACTGCGCTCTCCGGCGAACCGCTTATCGGTGTCATTCTCGACTCCGAGTAGACGCGCATTTTGGATTCGGAACGCTACCGCCGGGTCGTCCGTGACAACGCAGCCGCCCTCGCCACTGGTGATGTTCTTGATGCCATCGAAGCTGAAGCAGGCTACGTCGCCAAAAGCGCCGACTCGCTTGCCGTGGTGTGTCGTACCAAGCGCGTGGGGTGCCTCTTCGATGACGCGCAGGCCGTGGCGATTGGCAAAGGCGTAGATGCCGTCTAAGTCGCCGACGGAACCGCCGTAGTGAACGGGCATGACAGCACGAGTATGTTCGGTCAGTCGCTTCTCGGCATCACGCCAGTCCAAGACGCACGTGGCGGCGTCGATGTCGCACGCCACCGGTCGTGCACCGGTAGCGGCGATGGCTTGGAAGGAGGCCACGTATGTAAGCGAAGGCACCAGGACGTCGTCGCCGGCACCGATACCGCACGCCTGCACTGCGAGGTGGACCGCCGCAGTTCCGTTCGCCACGCAGATCGCTGGACGGCCAAAGAATTCAGTGAGGGCCTGCTCGAATTCCTGGACTTCAGCTCCCATTCCGAGGTATTCGCGATCCAGCACGCCCAATACCGCCTGCTTCTCGGCGTTACCGATGCAGGACTTGGAGAGTCGGATGAGTTTGTCGGGCTGTCGATCCTTCGGGCCCATTAACGCGTACCCCAGCGGTAGGGAATCCCCGGATCATCTTCCGGACATTTCTCACATTCGTTCGGATCGTGGGGTGTATCTGCGCAATTCGCCAACAGAGCAGGCGCATTCCCAAGGCACTCAAAGCCGTACCAGAGGCCGGGAGGAATTCGCAGTCGCAGGTATGCATCAGGACGCCCAAGTTCCAAGATCTGAAGCTGCCCGGAAGTGGGCGTCTTCTCTCGGTCGTCGTAGATGACCACCCGGACGCGACCTACCGGCACCGCAAGCGTTTGGGTTTGTACACGATGGCGCTTCCAGGCCTTTACGGATCCGGGAACCACCTCAGAGAAGTAGCACTCACCAAAGCCGATGAACTCCGGTGCATCAGACCGCAGCATGTGCAGCACTGCACCGCGGCGATCGCCGATTTGGCGAAGCACCGTGAGGGTCACACCTTCGATGAGGGGCTCGCTGGACATCGATGATTGACCCATCAGGACCGAGCCCACGTCCTGTCGCGCTCGGCTGCCGCGCGCTCGTAGGTCTCAATCTGACTAAGGGTTACGCTGAACATTTCGGCCTTTTCGCGATAGAACGCAGCGTACCAGTCGCCCACGAGCCCGATCGTTTCTGCGTAGTCGAGATTCGACTCCCATTTGAGGTGAAACAGGGCCTTGTCACAATTGAGCTTTAGCAGGCCCGCTTCGTGGAACGGGACGTTGTCCACGATCCGGTAAGCAGAATCGGAGTCGGCAAAGCCCCAAGGTCGACTGAGGTCGCCAAGTAACTCAATTACGGTACGGCTCTGCTCCGCCCTGGGACCGAAGTTGAATGCCTCTCCGTGCAACTGTCGTCTCTCTGCGAGGGCCTGCCCTAGTGCGAGATACCCACTGACGGGCTCAAGAACGTGTTGCCAAGGCCGCGTCGCGTGCGGGCTTCGGATCTCGACGCTGCCTCCCTCACTCCAAGCACGCACACAATCGACAACGATGCGATCCTTCGCCCAGTCTCCGCCACCGATCACATTCCCAGCGCGACCAACCCCAATCCGGACTGGATGGTCATCTTGAAAGAAAGAGTGCAAATAGGATCGGATGACGAGCTCAGCGGCGCCCTTTGAACCGCTGTAGACGTCTTTACCGCCCAATCCATCGGTTTCCTTATAACCCCATTCCCATTCGACGTTGTCGTAGCACTTGTCACTCGTAATTAACACAGCGACGCAGGCCCGAGTCGACGTACGAAGAGCCTCAAGGATGTTCATCGTTCCCACAACATTGGTCGATATTGTCTCAACTGGATCGGTGTAGGATTCTGAAACGATGGCCTGAGCAGCAAGATGGAACAAAAAGTCGGGCTGCTCGCGAGCTATTATCTCACGCATCGCAGGCAGGTCCCTAACATCCGCCTGAATGTGCTTGATCCGGCTCCCGAGCTTCAGTTCGTCGAACATCGATGGTTGCGTGGGAACGTCTTTTGAAACTCCGACTACGTTTGCCCCAAGCTTCAAGAGCCAGCTCGTTAGCCAACTGCCTTTGAAGCCTGTGTGCCCCGTCAGGAGGACTCGCTTACCCTCATAGCTGTTAGCAAACATGCTCATTGGCTGCGTGTCCACGGCGCTTTCCCACTTGCCCACAGCGCTTGGAGGGCGTCGCGGTCACGAATCGTATCCATGCATTGCCAGTAACCTGAGTGCTCGAATGCCATCAACTCCCCATCTTCGGCTAGGGTCTCGAGCGGCGACTGTTCCAACACGGTGGCGTCGGATTTCAGATAATCGAATATGGCAGGCTCGAAAACGAAGAAACCACCATTGATCCAACCTTCTCCGGACTGTGGCTTCTCCTTGAATTCCTGGACTCGGCCCTCGCCCAGGCGCATTCCCCCAAACCGAGCGGCTGGCCGAACGGCTGTGACGGTGGCCAACCGACCGTGAGACCGATGGAAGGCCAACAACTCGGTGAGGTCCACGTCGGAGACTCCGTCACCATAGGTGACCATGAATGGGCCCTCTGACGACAAATGAGGCTTCAAACGCAACAAGCGCCCACCGGTCATCGTGTCTGCGCCAGTGTCGATCAACGATACGTGCCAGTCTTCCGCAGTGGGGTTGCTATACTCGGCCGTGCCGCTCTTGAGGTGAACCGTGAGGTCGCTTTGGCGAGCATGATAATTCAGGAAATAGTCCTTGATTAACTCGCCCTTATATCCGAGCGCCAGCGTGAAGTCGGTGACATCATGGCGCTCATACATCTTCATGATGTGCCACAAGATGGGTCGACCTCCGATCTCGACCATCGGCTTGGGTTTGACCTGGGTTTCTTCGGAGAGGCGGGTACCCATGCCACCGCACAGAACAATCACCTTCATACTTTGAACCCTTCCGGATTAGGACTTCGTTAAAGGCGGAAAACCACTCTGGCCGCGAACTGTCTCAAGATCCAGATATCCAGTAACCAGACCGGTGCTCTGGGTCTATGAATCCATCCTCGATCCCTTTGTACCCGGCGCGATGGAAGAGGGATTGGTACTCCTCCTGCGTTCGGGTCCATCCCCAGAACTGGCGAGGGCGAAGCCCCACTCGGTCCAAGGCGGCTTCCGCAAATACCTTCAACCCCCGCGCCAGCGAGAGCGCTTTGTCGCCCAGCGTCACCGACGGTTGCTGAAGGCTTGCAGAGATGAGGAGACAGTGTCCTCCTGAACGTGTGATGAATGGTCTCAGTGAAGACAGCAATGCGACCGCGTTGGCATCGTCAAACGTGTAATCCACGGCTGATAGAAAAATCAGATCAAACTCAGACCCCTTTGGTATGCATGTCGGGATCATACCAAGGAGCTTTCGGTCTTGGGTGAACTCAGGTGCGACCCATCGCCAAGCTGTGGGAGCGACCTCGTGGATCGACAACTCCAGCCGGGGTGCCCTTACTTTCATGTAGTGCTCTAATGCTCCGATGCCGCACCCAATGGAAAGGACCTTGCCCTGCTGCTCCGCCCGTTCCAGGATAAATTCCCCCCAGCTCCGCTTTCGCAACAGCCAGCGAGAGTCTAATTGCTCCCATCCTTGGTAGCGTTCAAAAAATCCTTCATAGAACGCCTGGTAGAACTCCGGACCTGCGAGGTCGACCGAGGACGGGGTGTTGAGGGATGAGAACGGAATCCCATGCCATTCGGTCTGGTACATTCTTCGCATGACTTTGAAAGTAAAAGGGGATTGTTGAAGAGAACAGCGGTCGGCGAAGGGGGATTTCGCGTCTCATGAGACGCTTTGCGTTTCCACCGTGGAATTTGCAGTGGACTGACAATGGGTTAGCCATTGCCTGTCCGCGAGGTGCCGTTGCGTGTCGACTGGTGTGGTCTGCGAAAGTGACGCCAGATAGTGATGCTTCGCTACACTTATTGTGGAAACTCTATCGCGGAGAAAAAATTGCGTACCCTGATTACAGAGATATTCGAGTCCCACGCCTCGGTGAGCGAGGCTACCCTCACCTCTCTTGCTGAGCCCATTGCATCGACGGTAGAAGCCGTTGTTTCGTGCTTCGCGTCTGGTCGAAAAATTATGTTGTGCGGGAACGGAGGCTCAGCGGCCGACGCCCAGCATCTGGCCGCGGAGTTTGAAGGCCGCTTTCTTCGCGAGCGGCGCCCGCTCCCGGCCATGGCGCTTTCAACGAATTCTTCGTCGGTCACTGCGATTGGGAACGACTACGGGTTCGAAAGGGTGTTCGCGCGTGCGGTTGAAGCGCACGGACGAGAGGGTGACGTGTTCATCGGGATTACAACAAGTGGAAATAGCCCGAATGTCATCGAGGCCGCCAAAGTGGCACGGGATAAAGGGTTAACCGTAGTCGGGCTCACGGGCGCATCAGGGGGGCTGTTCGCTCTGCAGACGGACATTCTTCTTGCCGTGCCCAGCGAGTCGACTCCTCGAATCCAGGAGATGCATATCCTGATGGGACACGTAGTATGCGAACTGGTCGAACAGCGCATAGTGGATGCGTGAACCGGGGAGAGATCTGATGTCACCTGTGAAGACCGGCTATAGCACTCCATGCCTCGCCGCCTAGGGATGATGACCATGCGACTGATCCACTCATCTGTTCTCCTATCTCTGGGTGTACTGGTGGCCTGCGACGCCTACCCAATACTCAGCGTCGACCCGGAGACGTTCGAGGTCAGGCAGACGGCTACCGCCAACGCGATGTTCCCACTAGTGCAGGAGCTAGAGGTAATCGCTTCATCCCCGGGCCAGCTCGCGTACACGGTCCACGGGAAGGTGGCCGCAGGCGACATTCATAGCCCTTTGTTCACGGTGTCCAAGACGGACGTGTTCACCGTGATCGGCCTGTATCCGGATCACGACAACCACGTGACGGTGGAGTACTACAGCGAGGACGGCGAACTACACGGGTCCCAGGAGATTACGATCTCCCGGGGAGTCTCACTGATTGAGATGCCGGCCATCGAGATCGTGGAGAGCGTCAAGGGGGACCGCGCGCGGCTGTTCCTTACCGCCCACCGCGTGGTCGGTAAGCCGGTAGTCATCGATCAGTTTGGTGACCTGCGCTGGTATATGGATCTCGCAGGCAGTGCGGGGAAGGGGCTTCAGCAGGCACGCAACGGCAACATCCTGTTCACAGACTCGGAGCAAGTCTTCGAAGTGTCCCTGACGGGCGAGATTCTTCGTACCTATCGACCCCCAAGTCCCTACATCGGCATCCACCATGACATCCACGAAACCGACAGCGGCGACCTATTGTTGACCGTGAGTAGCGAAGACCTACCGACACTAGAAGACGTGATCGTGCTGATGGATCGCGACCTGGCCCAAGTCACACGGGTCTGGGATCTCGGTGTCTCGATTCCACGCAACTATCAGCTCATCAAGGACACCGTCGACTGGCTCCATGTGAACGCAGTGACGTTCGATGAGCGTGACCAAAGCCTCGTGATCTCAGGACAGCGTCGGGGGCTTTACAAAGTCTCGTGGGACAACGAGCTGATGTGGATTCTGAGCGATGCTCAGGGGTTCGATAGTGGGGTCCCACTGCTCACGGCTGACCAAGCCTTCTGGGGCCAGCATGACATCCAGATCGACGAGGAGAACAACGTCTACTACGTGTTCGATAACGGGCTCGGTCGCAACTACACTGGTGCCAACCCGTTCTCCCGTGGCGTGAAGTTCTCTGTCGATGAGCAGGCGATGACCTCGACCGTGCTTGACGAGTACGGAACCGCCTACCCGGAATACTTCTCCCCCATCATCTCGGGAATTGACTACGACTCCGGAGGTGGGGTTCTCCTCAACTTTGGCTCCATCGGCTACGACTTCAATTACGTCGATAGCCTGGACTTCCTGGGCGGCTCGATTATTAAACCAGACCCAGAATATGGGGCCGCGTGGGTCGAGTACAACGCTGCCGGGGCCGTCGTGATGCACCTCCGGTTCTCGCAGCAGCTTGGCAACGGCCTAGACCCCGGTATCTACCGGGCTCGCTACGTCGATCTCTTCAAGCCACTTCGTTAGCTGGGGCGGGACGGCACCCTCAACATGGGCGGAGCTGTGTGGTGAGTGGATTTCGGTCGGTGAGACGGTCACCTACGACCCCTGTCCTCCCGGCGGCAACTAGCCCCCTCCGTGGCACCCAGCCACACCTAGCTGCCTAGCAGTGTTCTGCGCGTCCTGAGTTGCGGGT
>JAPKBN010000005.1 GCA_026421215.1 Dehalococcoidia bacterium | reverse complement strand
CGTCATCGTCCGCAGACTCATCGTCGTTCGACTCGGCTTCGTCCTCGTCCGCAGATTCATCGTTGTCCGACGCCTCATCGGCAGACTCTTCGGCGGAGGCCTCGTCGGTAGTTTCGGCAGTTGCCTCATCGGATTCTGGACTAGTGGCTACTGCATCCCCTGGTTCGGCCGAAGTCGCTCCCGCTGCGTCGTCCGGCGTCTCTTCGGATGCCTCGGGTTCCGGAGCGGGCGGCGCTTCCTGGCGTGCAGCGACCGGACCGGTCATCTTCAAGTGGTTGTCGGCGTACGGAAGCAGTGCTAGGTGCCGTGCCCTGAGGAGTGCGCGTCGGAGTACGCGCTGGTGCTTCATGCAGGTGCCGGATTTGCGGGAAGACTCGATCTTAGATGAGTCAGCGAGGTACCGCCTGAGGAGCTCAAGATTCTTGTAGTCAACGCGGTGCATCTTGTCCACACAGAACATGCATACACGTCGGCGACCAAATCGTCGGCCACCACCGCCGCCACCTGATCGGCCACCACCGCCGCCACCGCCTCCGCCTCCGCCGCCACCAAATCGTCGACCACCACCACCACGAGAACCACCTTGCGGAGGACCGTCTAGTTGGTCTGTGTTTGGTCGGGGCGCGGATGAAGAGTATTCAGTGGTCATGTTTAAGTTGTTCCTTTGATAAGCCGCTGGACTCCTTAACGGAGTTTGCGGCGCAAGCTTCGGTCAAAGTGATCGGAGAGTTTCTTGCCCTGGTCACCTACCAGGGCAACTCCTCTACGTCACTTGGCGACTCCGACCCGGCAGGGTCCGAAGGCGCTTCTTGCCGTGGAGCGTTGGCGGCCCCGCCGCCCTGTTCCTCGTTCCACTGTGGCGTGCCGCCCCGGTCAAGGAACAACACGGTCTGGGCGTTGATTTCGTTGGAGAATCGCATCTGTCCGTCGTTACCCTGGTAACTACGGCTCTTCAGGCGGCCCTCTACGTACACCTTCATACCTTTGGTCACATACTGGTTTACTGTGTCTGCGAGGCGTTCCCAGGCGGTGACGGTGAACCACTCCGTCTCTTCTTGCTGGTTACCGTCACGCGTTGAAAAACGGCGGCTTACCGCGAGTCGAAAATCGGTGACCGCTGCTCCGGATGGCGTGTAACGCATCTCCGGGTCGGTTCCGACGTTGCCGATCATGGTGACCTTGTTCAGACTCATGTTTAGGTCCCCGAAGCCTCTGTTTCCACGGCCTCTTCAGCTTCTTCCAGTTCAGCGACCGCCTCTGCGGGTTTCTCTTCCTCAACTGATTCATCAGCGTCAGAAGACTCAGGGGCTGGTGGTTCAACGGCTTCCGAAGCTGCCGGGGGAGTCGGAGGAACTACCGGCGCGGCCGGAAGCAGATCTGACTCCTCAATCCGGAGCTGGAGATGCCTGATAATGGCCTGATCGGCAAGGGTCTCTTTTTCGAAGATTACAGACTCATCCGGTTCCATACTGAACTGGACGACGTTGTAGATCCCCTCGGCGTGGTGGTTTATCGGGTAGGCAAGTGACCGTCGGCCCCATGCCGCAGACCTTAATCGTTCACCGCCGTGATTCTCGATTCGTTCGTCGATAGCCTCAATGGACTGATCGATTCCTTCATCATCGGCATCGGCGCCGAGAATCCACATCAATTCGTAGTAGCGCAACGTAATTTGTGACCTCTGAAATGCATTCGTTCTGAACCGAGCAAGTGTATCACGCTACAGTCGAACCCCAACCCCCTTTTGGCCGGCCGATGAGACAGTTAGCGCGACGCTTGAGGATTAGCTGATGCCGGGGACCGGGAATTTGGAGGCGAAATCCAGCACGCGTCGACGTATAGAAGCAGTGCCTCCATCGTTTCCCGCCGCGTCCAGCGCCTCCAGAATGAAGTCCGCGACGGCGTTCATATCTTCGGCGTCCATGCCTCGGCTCGTCAACGCCGGGGTTCCCAGACGTACACCGCTGGTCACGCGTGGTGGGAGCGGATCGAACGGGATGGCGTTCTTGTTTGAGATGATCCCTGCGGCCCGGAGTGCGTCTTCCGCCTCCTGCCCGGTGATGTTTCTCGTTGAAACATCGACCAGCATCATGTGGGTATCCGTGCCCCCGGAAACAATGCGTAATCCCCCTTTGGACAGCGCCGCTGCGAGCGCCTGCGCGTTGGCAACAACCGCCGCCGCGTAGGACCTGAATTCTGGCGTAGCCGCCTCACCGAACGCTACGGCCTTGGCTGCAATGGCGTGCACCATGGGCCCGCCCTGCATGTTCGGAAACACGGCGGAGTTGATCTTACGAGCCAGGGACCGACGCGACAGGATCATCGCACCCCGTGGTCCCCTGAGCGTTTTGTGAGTTGTGCTCGTAATGATGTCCGCGTAAGGCGCGGGTGACGGGTGGGCGCCGCCGGCGATCAGGCCCGAGATATGCGCCATATCGACCATCAGCAGGGCGTCCACCTCGTCCGCGATCTGCCGGAACCTGGCGAAGTCTATGATCCTCGGGTACGCCGTTGCCCCGGCGACCATGAGCGCCGGCTTGAACTCTCGCGCCGTCGCCAACACCGCGTCGTAGTCGATCGTCTCCTCCTCGCGGAGGACGCCATAGGAGGCGAAATCATATAACTTGCCTGAGAAGTTGACCGGGGATCCGTGGGTAAGGTGCCCTCCTTGGTCCAGCTGCATCCCTAAGATTCGGTCGCCGGTAGTTAATGTTGCGAAGTAGGCAGCCATGTTGGCCTGCGAGCCGCTGTGAGGCTGCACATTTGCCGCCTCTACGTCAAACAACTCCTTGACCCGATCGATCGCAAGCGTTTCGACAATGTCTGCGTTTTCACATCCGGCATAGTAGCGGCGGCCCGGATAACCCTCGGCATATTTGTTGGTGAGGACGGATCCGGTCGCCTCCAGCACCGCTGCGCTGGCGTAGTTCTCTGACGCGATAAGGTTAATTTCGTCCGTCTGGCGTCGGACATCGTTGGCGATCGCTGCGGCGACCTCAGGATCCTGTGTGGCAAGCAATTCGGGCATGGAAATGAGTTATCCCGCCGTCCAATCCTCGGGATTCAAGGCGTCCAGACGACTAAGTATCGATTTTTAGATATCAGGCTGATAAGTCTACGGGCCACTTCCCGGACGCCGCTATGATTTACCTGTATATATTCAGGTGTACCGCGTCGGCCGAAGGCGTGGCACTTTTTCGCTCGCCAGGCTTTCGACTGCCCAGTAAGGAATTTCAATACAGATGAACCCACGGGGATCCCGGTCATCCGGGTTTTTCCAACCCGGAGCCTCCGAACCTTTTACGGTGATCGACGATATACCGGAGCGGGCGATGGTGGTCTGCGCACATCCGGATGACGCCGAGATAGGCACCGGAGCAACGGTGGCTAAATGGATCGAGGGTGGATGTGAGGTGGTGTACGTGGTGTGTACGGACGGAAGTGGCGGGTCAAACGATGACGATATGACAAGCGATCGCATCGTACCGGTCCGTAAGGAAGAACAATCAGAAGCGGCTCGTATACTTGGTGTTAAAGAGGTCATTATGCTCGCCCATCAAGATGGCGGGCTTGAGGATGATCGCATCTTCCGTGGCGAGATAGTTCGTGCCATTCGCACTCATAGACCGCATACGGTCTTTTGCCACGATCCCCATCGTTTCAACGGCTTTCAACATCGCGATCACCGGATGGTGGGGACGGTGACCGGCGACGCCATCTACCCCTACGCTCGTGACCACCTGCACTATCCGGAACAACTCGAAGAGGGGCTTGAGCCGCACAAGGTCCATCGTTTGTTGTACTGGGGCGCCGACCATCCGGACGTCGTGGTGCAGGTGACCAGTGCACAGGTGGAGACGCAGATCGAAGCGCTGTCGAAGCACACCTCACAGGTCGGCGGTCTTACAAGCGCCGACCTTTCTGACGGTTTGGATGACAGGCCACGATTCGGCGAAAGGTTGAGGGAGCGTTCTCGTAGCGCCGCCGAGGCCAACGGATTTGAGCATGGGGAGACGTTCAGGCAGTTGGTCGCCCGGGCTTAAAGCCCTGTCGGGCGGCTATCTGGGAGGGACCAGATGGTTTCGGGCATCTTGCAAGGGGTCGTCGTCTCCGTGGTTTGGCCGCGTGTAATCACGTTGCATGTTGTTGACGGAATTTTGACCGCACTTCACAATCTGACGCGTGGCGGAATCGAAATCCCAGTGATACTACCGGGTAGACATTAAGGCCCAACGTGGGCCGGATCGGAGTGATCATTGGGCTGGGTGGATATCCATACGCACATTTTGCCGGGGATCGACGACGGTCCTAGGGAGATGTCCGCGGCGCTCGATATCGCACGTCGTGCTGTCGTCGATGGCACCGAAATCATGGTGGCGACGCCACATCAGCGCGACGTCATGCTCGGCTCTTCGGTACAGCATGTCCGGAATCTGGTCAGCGAGCTGAACGGACGTTTGCGGGCGGAAGAAGAACCCCATCGCCCGGTCGTACGCATCGTGACCGGCATGGAAAACCACATCGAGCCCGGTTTGCCGGACTGGGTGGAAGACGGACGGGCGCTGCCGATATCGGACACACGCTTCATCCTTTCAGAGCCGCCGTTTGCTTCTTATCCTGACTATGTCGATGACGTACTGAGCCGACTCCAAGACCTGGGACTGGTTCCGATAATCGCCCACCCGGAACGCAACGCCGTGCTCCAGCGTGACGCCAAAAAGGTCCGGCGAATGGTTGAGGAGGGGATGCTGATCCAACTCACCGCCGGAAGCCTGCTGGGCGACTTCGGCCGACCCGCCCAGCGGCTTGCTGAACAGTTGGTCAGCGACGGAACGGCGCACTTTATTGCGTCCGATACCCACCGTCCGGTTGACGCCCGGACTCCGGAACTCTCGCCTGCTCACGACAGGGTTGTGGAGCTTACGGACGAAGATAGAGCGTTCGAACTGTTCGACGAAAACCCGCGTATGTTGCTCGCGGGTCGCGAGCCCAACCACGACCTCGGACGTTCATTTGAGCGCGGCGCATTTGATTCAGGCCGCAAATGGTGGCGGATCTGGTCCCGAGGCGCGTGATGGCGATAAGCGGTGGTGCTATGCCCCCTCTCCGGTTGGGAGATGCCTACGTGCTCAAAGGGCGAGGGGGTTTAAGGTTCACCCGGTGCCGGTGTGTTTCTGCCTGACGGGGCATCGGTGAAGATCCCACAGCTTCGTCCAGGATGACGATGTATTTCGGACTGGAACAGCGCTCCGGTCGAGGGCGTATTGCCATACGCCTCTACAACAGAAATCGAGCTTTCCGAAAAACTGGCCCCTGAGGTTCTCGAAGGACCGGAATGGCGATCACGCCCATAGAACGCGGTGGCAAACGGCCCCGAGCCGCTCCTAGCCGCCGCTTGGCGTCATTTCCTCGAGCCAGTGCATGTACTTCGGGTTGTTTCCGACGACGATGTCGAAGTACATGTCCTGAAGTTTCTGCGCTATCGGGCCCATTTCGCCGGTACCAATCTTGCGATTGTCCAGCTCGCCGACGGCCGTAAGGTGTGCCGCGGTGCCAGTGAGAAACACCTCGTCCGCGAGGTACAACTCACTTCTGTGCATACGTCGTTCAACGACTTGCAGCCCGAACTCTTTCTGGGCGAGTTCGATGACACATGCCCGCGTGATACCAAGGAGGCAGTTATCGGTCTCGCTGGGCGTGTGCAGCACGCCGTCCCGCACCATGAACAGGTTTTCGCCTGTTCCCTCGGAGACAGACCCGTCGTGATTCAGGACGATGGCCTCATCAAAGCCCGCCATCACCGCCTCGGTCTTGGCAAGAATTCCGGTCGTGTACAGCCCGGACAACTTCACGCCGGTCGGAATCATCGTGTCATCCGGTCGTCGCCAGGACGATGTCTGGCACCTGATCGCGCCGTCGTTCTCGATATACGCCCCGAACGGCTGAACCATCAGAGTGAAGTCTGACTCGACCTCGTGCAGTTTGAGATTGGCGACGAGCTGTGCGCTCTTGAATGCGAGCGGACGGATGTAGACATCCTGCCGATAGCCGTTGCGCTCGACGAGATCTCTGGTGATCTGGATCAGGTCGTCGACGGAGTACGGGAGGTCGATCTTTAGGATGCTCGAACCACGAAGGAGTCGTTCGTAGTGCTCGCGCAACCGGAACACGTACATCTTGCCGTGCTTTTCACTCCAATTGCCACGAACGCCTTCGAACACCGCAGTGCCGTAATGTAGCGCGTGGGTCATGACCCCTACCTTCGCCTCGGACAGTGGGAGCTGTTTCCCGCCGAGGAATGCGTAAGGCTCGGGCGACATGAATACTGGGCTCCTTCTTGAAAGTTGAGTCAAATCCCTGAACTACGCAGGGAGAAAACGATAAGGCCACCGACGGTTGTCGACGCCCGAACTCGAAAGGGACATCGGCCATTATAGGAAGGGGATGAAGGCGCAGCAATTTTCCTTCCGAGATCAGCCTTTTCTGAATCAAGTTCAGGATGACGGGTATCGCTCGGAGCGATCGGCATCGGTCGGGGTGATAGGTGCGCGGTCCGAGGCAGGCAACTGCAGACCTGAATTTCGACCATCTTTCCGCAACTTTTCACTTGACACCTCGCCTCACGGGTGTATTGTCACTGCTCGCTCTTGCAAGTTGTTGCAGCTGCTGGGAATTGCAATATGACGTCTCGTGAAGAATCGGCCGAAACGCTCCGTCGTGCTGGCCACAGGGTGACCTCGGCAAAGCTCCTCGTCATGGAGGCACTGCGTCACGCCGGCGACCATCTCAGCGCGACCTCGGTCATCTACCAGGTTCGTAGGGACGCGCCACACGTCAGTGAATCGACCGTATATCGCACCCTCGGCGCGCTTCGTGATTCGCGATTGATCTCGGAGACGACTTTCGGACACGGGGAAGTTGCTTACGAATGGTTAGAGGAACGTCCTCACCACCACCTCGTATGCAGCCAGTGCGGTGTCGTCGATGAACTGTCGGATGAGGTCGTAACTGGGTTCGCGGAGCAACTCTCTGCCGTCCACGGATTTAATGCCGATCTACAACACCTCGCCGTTCCCGGCATATGCGCACATTGCTCCCGTGGTTCTGAGGTTGTCGGCGAATGAAGTTTCAGGTGATGGCAATGACGCTGCTTACGGCGCTGTTACTTGCTTGTGGCAGCAACCAGATTGAACAGCCAGAAGAATCCAGGTTGCTCAGCGTCGTGACGACGGTTTCTCCGATCACGTCCATAGTTGAGAACATCGGCGGTAAGCGCATCCTGGTACGAGGCATCATCCCGGAAGGCGCCAACTCCCACACTTTCGATCCGCCGCCATCGATCGCCCGCGTGCTCGCCGACGCTGATTTGTTCATCGCCAACGGACTGTATCTGGAAGAGCCCGCCATCGAGATGTTCAACGCCAACCACGGTGATGGAGCACGTGCGGTGTTGCTGGGTGAACTGGCGATCGCACCCGAAGAGTGGCAGTTCGATTTCTCATTCCCGGAGGCAAACGGACAACCCAATCCACACCTCTGGCCGGACCCGATCCTCGCACTCAAGTACGCCGGGATCGTGCGGGACGCGTTGACGACATTGGACCCTGACGGTGCGAGCTACTACGGAGCCAACTACGAAGAATTTCGGCTCCGTATCGAGACGCTTGACGCTGCAATCAAGACCGCGGTTGCGACCGTTCCGGAGGTTCAACGGCACTTGCTGACCTACCACGACTCCTGGGCGTACTTCGCAAGACGATACGGGTTCGAGGTCCTAGGTGCTGTCCAACCGGCCGACTTCACGGAACCATCCCCAAGAGATATGGCGGATCTGATCGTGCAAGTGCGCGATCTCGGCGTGCCAGCGATCTTTGGTTCCGAGGTGTTCCCGAGTCCGGTGATGGAACAGATAGCATCCGAGAGTGGGGCCGTTTTTATCGACCAACTCGCCGACGACGACCTGCCGGGAGAGCCCGGTGACGCCGGCCACAGCTACCTCGGATTAATGACAAAGAACATGGTGACGATGGTTCGCGCTCTAGGTGGTGATGCATCTGCGTTGGGCGCGGTCGATTCCAGTCTTGTGTTCGATGGCCAGTCCCGCGCGGAGTACCCGGGCTAAGGGCCCGGTCGCTAATCATGCTTCACAAGTCTCCACACCCAGACCTCCACGAGCCGCCGTTGGTCCAGATCCGTGGCCTCGCCGCCGGGTATCACGGCAACCGTGTGATCGATGACGTTTCGTTGGACATCATGCGGAACGACTTCGCCGCGCTACTTGGCCCTAGCGGCTCCGGCAAGACAACGGTGCTGCGGGCCATCGTGGGAGCGGCCGATGTCTACGCTGGCGACGTTCTCTTCAGGGGAGAATCGGTCCGTAAATCCCGCCCGCGAATCGGTTATGTGCCGCAACTGGAGGCGATCGACTGGAACTTTCCGGTCACAGTCGAGCAGGTCGTCTTGATGGGTGCGACCCGTAACGCACCCCTATTCCCGTGGTTCAGGCGGAAAGATCGCTTAAAAGCGGGGAAGATACTTGAACGTCTCGGGCTGGATGGACTGGCGAACCGGCAGATTCGTGAGTTGTCCGGTGGCCAGCAGCAGCGGGTGTTTCTAGGACGGGCGCTTGTGAGCGAGCCGGATATCCTGCTGCTGGATGAGCCGACGGCCGGGGTCGATATGAAGACGCGGGACGACGTATTACACCTGCTGGACGAACTGAATCACCAGGGGATTGCCATCCTGATGACCACGCACGAAATTAATGCCGTCGCCGCACACCTGCCACGCGTGATCTGTATGAACGGTCGAATTCTCGCTGACGGTACGCCCCGGGATGTGCTGACGCCGGACGTGCTGAAGGCTACCTACGGAGCTGAGATGCCGGTGACCGAGTACCGTGGCATGACGCTGGTGGCGGAGACGCCGCACCGGTTTGGCGCTGCTGCCCGGAACGGGGGATCTTCTGGCAACGGCAATGCTGGAACCGGGCACGGGCACGGTGATAACGGGCACGTGCATGAAGAAGTTGTAGCCGAGGTCCCGGCCTGTGACTGAGCCGTTTGAATTCGAGTTCTTCGTCCGTGGATTGATAGCCGCAACTATGGTTGGGGGGCTGGCCGGAATGATGGGTGTCTACATCGTGCTGCGACGCATGTCATACATCGGTCACGGACTGTCACACGCTATTTTTGGCGGCGCGGTCGTCAGCTTTATCATGTCGATCAATTTCTACGTTGGCGCCTCGATCTGGGGCTTCCTATCTGCCGTCCTGATCCAGTGGACGTCCCGCCGCCGCAGCATCTCCTCTGACGCGGCCATCGGCATCATCACGACGGCTTCTTTCGCCCTCGGAATCGCCCTGATCAGTCGGACCCAGACCTTCACCCGGAGCTTCGATGCGGCGCTATTCGGCAACATCCTAGGGGTGACAGGATCAGATCTTGTTGCGATCACCGTAGTGACGGGTGCGGTCCTTATTGCGGTCATTGTCGGTTACAAATACTTGCTTTTTGCCACGTTCGATACCGAAGTTGCGGCGTCCTACGGGGTGCCTGTGCGCTGGGTCGATACGGCGTTTGCACTGGTGCTTGCGGGGACGGTTGTTGTATCCATGCAGGTGCTTGGAGTGACCATGATCGCCGCCGCACTGATCGTTCCACCGATAGTGGCGCGCCAGTTCACGGGCAGCTTTACGAGGATGATGGTTCTATCACCACTGATCGGCGCATCAGCCGGCGCGATCGGCATCTATCTCAGCTGGTTCATAAACGTGTCCTCCGGCGCTTCCGTGGTGCTGGTGGCATCTGGGTTCTTTGTGGTCAGCATCGCGTACACAAGTGCCCGGGGCCGACTGCTGACTGCGCGCGGGCGAGCCGGATCCGCGTAACCACCTCCCTCCCAGATAGGAGGCTAAAGCCCCTAATCGTCATGCACCGCGAACGCCCCAAACACCGGGTACCATGCGGCCTCCGTCTAAACACAATCCCTGTCAGCGAAGGATCACCGGCCTATGCCCGCACCCGCGACGTCTGCCACCGTATACGAGCCAGTCGAGGGCTGGGCGAAAATCCCGCACGGCATCTGGATGAAGGAAGCTACTTCGGTCGCGGTGGACTCAGATGACCGCGTCTACGTGTTCAACCGCGGCAACATGCCGGTGCTGGTGTTCGATCCTGACGGCAACATGGTCGATAGCTGGGGCAACGAGACTCCATACGAGGGTGTCACCCTTATGGAGGATCCATACGGCAACATGGTGCCGCGCTGGCTCGGCACCCGCTTCACCCGCGCCCACGCCATCACGGTCGATCACGAGGACAATCTGTGGCTGACCGACGATTCAGGCAATCGCATGTCCAAGACCGACAAGAAGGGCAACACCCTGATGACGATCGGCACCGGCGTGCCGACGGAGCGCGAATCGGGCGACATGTTCAACCGTCCGACCTCCGTGGCGGTCGATCCTTCAAACGGCGACATATTCGTCTCGGACGGCTACGGCAACTCCCGGGTTCATAAGTTTGATAAGGACGGGAATCATCAGTTGTCATGGGGACGGTCGGGGACCGACCCCGGGCAGTTCTCGCTGCCGCATAACGTCGCGATGTTTGGGGATGGACAGGTCATCGTGTGCGACCGGGAGAATCATCGGGTGCAGGTCTTTACCACGGACGGCGAATACGTGAAGGGATGGCACGTCCACAAGGCGGTGGCGGCCTTTAGCGGAAAGGGCGATGACACGAACGTCTACATCGCAGAGCAGGGCCCGCCGCCGGTTCAGTTCGGTGTGGCGAATCTAGGCCACAAGATCGGCATTTACGACCGCGACGGGGACGTGATCCAGAAGATCGGCGCGGACCTGCCTGGTGAACGTCCGGACCAATTCAACTGGCTGCACTCGGTGTCGGTGGATTCGAGGGGCAACATCTACGCTGCCGAAGTGAGCTACGTGGAAGTGGGTCGGCACCAGGATCCGCCGCGTGAATTCGTAAGTCTGCGCAAATGGGCGCGGGTTAGCGGGTAGGGGGTATGACAGAAGATAGGTTCACAGACCGCGTTGCTATCGTTACCGGTGGTGGGCGTGGAATTGGTAAGGCTATCGTCCAGGGATTTGCTCGTGAGGGAGCTCGGGTTGTTGTGACGGCCCGGACTGCCGACGAGATCGCTGACGTTGCGCATGAGATTGTACTGGCGGGCGGTCAGGCCATAGGCGTTGTTTGTGATGTGTCCGATGAGGCCAGTGTTCAACAGATGGTGGACGAAGCGATTTCGCATTGGGGCAGGATTGATGTCCTGGTCAACAACGCAGCAACTAATTTGCCGAATATCGATGTAGTGGACATGCAGCCGGACGCGTGGCGTCGGGTGGTTGACGTCAACCTGACAGGGCCATTTCTGTGCGCCCGTGCTCTATTGCCGAAGATGATCGAACAGGGTTCAGGCTCCATCGTAAACATCTCAAGCATCGGCGGTCGTCACGGTTCGAAGGGTAGGGGGCCATATCGCGCAGCGAAGGCCGGGCTCATCAACCTGACCGAAACGCTGGCCGCCGAGAATTTCCCTCACGGCGTCCGTGTGAACTGCGTTTGCCCGGGCGGTGTCGAAACAGAAATGCTGCGGGTCATCGGCGCATCGCTGGACCGCCAGCTCATGACGCCTGACGAGATGGCAAACGTGGTGCTTTACCTGGCTTCTGATGACAGTTCGGCCGTTACGGGAACGTCGATAGACGCCTTCGGGCCGACGCACCCGCTGTTCAGTGGACGGATGATGCGGTAGGACCGTTTAGGGACGGGCAAGCGCCGCCTCTAAGCCGTTTAAACCCCCGTTACTTCCTTCAGGAAATTGAAGAACGCTTTCTTGCGTGGCGTGTTGATCCCCCAATTGACTGGTGGGCACTGGTAGCCGTTTTCGTAGTCGCCGTAGAAGGGCGTCCCCCCTGCGCCTTCTGCCGGGTCAAAGTAGCCCCATCCGACGTGTCGTGAGATAGCCGACGTCAGATTGTTTAGCGGCCTATCGAAGTGGTAGTGATCGTCCTCGTTGAAAAGGATCGGCATCGGCGTGTACGTGGAAACGGCCCGCGTGTTGTCCACGACCTTTGACACATCGTTGGGGTCGACCAGCCCGTTGCCGTGCAAAAGGAGGTAGTCCGAAGACTCCACGGCCTTTGAAGTAGCTGTGCTGCGGCGCGTCCAGCTCGTACTGACAAGCAGTCGGACCCCATCCCGCGTCACGCCCTTCGCCAGTTCGATCAACTCGTGGATTCGGTCCTCGTGGAGAATCGGGTGCTCGTAAGTCGGGACATTGACCTCGTTATTGATCTCGATCAGGACGTTTGTGTAGCCCTTTCCGAGCACCCATCCGCAGGCGTTAACCACGGCAGCTTTCACGGCTCGGGTATCGGTCAGCCGCTCGTCCTGCCCCTGGTAGAAAAGGCCCAGAATCACGACCATCCCATTATCGTCCGCGGCATCGATAAGCCTTGCAGCCCGGTCCATAAACGCCGGCTTTAGAGAACCGTCGGCGTTGAACGCGCCCGAAATCCATGGCTGTGATTCGATCTCGAGCAGGAGCCCCTTCCATATGTCGTCATCGGACGCGCCTGGATGATCGGCGTGGATGCGCTCTCGCAACTCCTTCAAATGCTCCGGCTCACGGCGGTAGTAACCGAGCGGTGAGCTGTTCTGAAGGTTGAATGGCAGGGCATTGATGCCGTGGGACGCGTACTCCGGCAGCATGGCAATCAGCTCGTTGGTATTGCGATCTGCGTCCCAGGCGCCGGTATCCGGGTACTTCCACAGGTCACGGGTAAGCGGGTTCTCATCGTCGAAAATCCCGCTCGCCATCCGGCTGTTCATGAGTAGACCTTCGATGCGCCACCCCCGATATTCCCGGCCCTTGTATGTGATCTGTCCGTTGATAAGCCAGTCTTCGCCGTCGACGGAGATCCGGGTCTTGCGCTCGGTCACAGACGCTGCCTGCCTTTCATATGATCCTTTGGGCGGGAATCCTTTGAAAATGGATTCATTGGAATCGGTCGAGCCGCTCTCTCTGGCCTACTGCGGGGGCAGGATATCCTACGGTGCCCTTAAGCGCATTCTCTCTCATCGCCAAGGCCCGAAGAAAGGCCACCCTTTGCCGCTGGTCAAGACCGATATCACAGTCGAACACAACGTAGTGACCCCGATGCGGGACGGTACTCTCTTACGTGCCGATTTGTATCTGCCCGAAAAGGTGATCCCGATAGGAGCGATGGGCGCGACCAATGGAGGTGGCGACTTCCCGACGCTCGTCTGCCGGACGCCCTACGACAAGTCACGGGAGCGGGACGCTGATCGCTACCGGGGGCTGGCGTCAAACGGGTACGCCGTTGTGGTGCAGGACAAGCGCGGACGGTGGGAGTCGGACGGGCTGTATCGGCCGATGTACGGATCGCAGTTCGACGACGCCGAGGACGGCTACGACACGGTCGAGTGGGCAGCGGCGCAGTCCTGGTCTAACGGCAAGGTCGGTACATTTGGCTACTCATACCCGTCGTGGACGCAGTGGATGCTGGCGCCACTCATGCCGCCGCACCTCGTGACGATGTTCGCCGGCGGAATGGGGCCGAAGACGACCGACTGGGAGATGGGCGGCGTGTTCCGTCCGGGGCGGGCGCTTCAGTGGCTGCTCGGCCTGATCGCACCGGACACTCAGAAGTGGCTGGACGAGGCCCAGGGTCCGACTACGATCGAGGATTATGACGCCATTACCCGGGTCGCCAATCGTGAGAAGTGGCTCTGGTTCCTACCGTGGAGCGAACTGCCGCTTGAGGCGGTCGGTGGGCTTCGTGAGAGTTTCCATGACTGGTTACGTAACCATCACAAGGATCGCTTCGGCTTTATCGGTAACTTTTCTAAGATCGATCTCCCGGTCCATCACCGCACCGGATGGTACGACCGTTTGATCGCCACGACCGATATGTACGACCACATGATCAACGAGGCGCCCTCGGGGGAGGCGCGATCTAATCAGAGACTGTTCATAGGTCCGTACACGCACGCCAACGAGATGACGCGCATGACCGGGGATGTGGACTTCGGTCCAGATGCCGAGATCGACTGGGTAGAGCTTGCGACCTCGTGGTTCGATTACTGGCTTAAAGGGCAACAGAACGGGGTGATGGACGGGGCTCCGGTCAATATCTTCGTGATGGGCGCCAACAGGTGGCGTCGGGAAGAGACCTGGCCGCCGACGCGTGCGGTGTATACCGACCTCTTTTTGCACTCACGTGGCGGAGCGAATACGCCGTCTGGCGATGGCGAGTTGTCACTTGAAGGACCGGGGTTGGAGGGTCCGGATTCGTACGTGTACGACCCGCGTGACCCCGTGATGAGCCTGTACCTGGCGAATGGTCAGGATGGGCCGTTCGATCAGCGGATGAACGCGCATCGTCGGGACATTCTTGTATATCAAACTGAGCCGCTGGAACAGGCGATAGAGGTTACAGGGAACCCTGTTTTGCGACTGCATGTGGCCTCGGACGCGGTGGATACCGATTTCACGGTGAAGTTAATCGACGTCCACCCGGACGGTACGGGGATCAACCTTTGCTACGGTTTCCAGCGCGCCCGATATCGGAACGGCCTTGATGAACCTATCGAGCTGATGACGCCTGGCGAGGTGTACGAGTTTGAGATCAAACTGCTGCCGACCAGCAATCTGTTCAAGATCGGACACCGGATACGGATAGACATCTCCTCAAGCGACTATCCGAATCACGACCGTAACCACAACTCCGGCGCAGACGACTGGCAGGACGCCGAGCTACGCGTTGCGAGACAGACGGTGTTCCACGACGCGACACGCCCATCTCGTATTACCCTGCCGGTTATTGAGGAATAGGGATGGAATACAGAACACTTGGCCGGACTGGCTTAAAGGTGTCGTTACTCGGGTATGGCACCGGTGGATCGCGAAAGTTTGGTGCTGCGCAAGGGACGACGGCGGCAGACAGGCAGGGGTTTGTGCGTCGAGCGCTTGATCTTGGCGTCAACTTCTTTGATACGGCAGGCGGTTATGGCGAATCGGAGACTTATCTCGGCGAGACCCTGGCTGGGGAGCCAAGGGATTCGTACGTCCTTGAGACAAAGTGGGACGGTGGGGCGTTCCTTGAGTCGGGCGGAATTACGGTTACAGACTCGGTGGAACGCAGTCTTGTGCGGATGCGCACGGATCACATCGACGTTTTTCTGTTCCACATGATCGATGTCCCGGTTTACGAGATACACCGTGATCGGTTCTACCCAGAAGTGGCGAAGTTAAAAGAGCAGGGGAAGATCGGCCACATCGGATTCACGCAGACCATCAAGCGCGAGCCGAAGTTCGAGGGCGTGATGAAGGCTCTCGAGAGCGACCCTAACCTTTGGGACGTTGTGATGCTGAAGTACGGGATCATGAACCAGCAGGCAGCAAAAGCGGCGTTGCCTCTGGCAAAGAAGCACGATATCGGCATTGTGAACATGGCGGTCGTGCGGACGACGCTGACCAACCCGGATGCAATGCGTTCACGCCTGGATGAGTGGCGCGCTGACGGGACGATTTCGCCGGATGCGCTGATGGGCGATTCGCCGTTCGACTGGCTTGTTAACGGGGACGTGGCATCTGTGGCGGAGGCGGCTTACAGGTTTGGTGCGTACGAGGATCCGATGAGTACCGTCCTGACAGGCACGTCAAACATTTCGCATCTGGAATCAAACGTTGCGGCATTGGTTCGCGGGCCGTTGACTGATTCGGACACGGCGAAATTGGTCGAACTGTTGGGTGAGAGTTGGTCGCCGGATTGAATGGATGGGGTCGATTGGCATCGACCCGGTGTCCTTCCTCACCGAAGTTATCTGCCACTGGGAGAGGGGCCCGTTGTCGACCCTACGATTTGCCTAGGTAAAATTTGTCATTCCGAAGCCGGTACGCTCGACGCGTCCTCGGTTCAAGGAATCTCCCTGTACGTACTTCGCCGCGTTTGTACTTGGCGATTCGTGGCATCATCACGACGGGCGCACGGGTAGATTGGCATCGATGCCAAGGGCGGATAGTCATTCGCCCCTCCTACGATGTGCGGTGATTCGATGGAATGCGTGAATCCACCCGGTCATTCCCGAGTAGTTGGGAATCCAGATACCATCTTTGTGCCTAACGCTTCTAACGCAGCAATGACGTTTCTTGGATGCCCTCGTTCAAAGTAATGACGTTGAGTCGCGGATCAGTCGCGTTCTCGGCATCGTTACTGATCCAAAGGTTAGGCGACTCGACGAACTCGCCGGTTCGTGGGATAGTCTGCCGCGGTATCGGAAACGGTGTGTTCTGGTTGACGAGTGAGCCATATCCGTTGGCAAGGTCCTGACAACAACTGATTACCCGCGCCGATCATCGGCTGATTCCAAGGAGAAGCAGATTTGGGGACACTTTTAACCCTGCCGTTCAAGATCGTTATCGGCATCATCAAGATCGTTATCGGCATCATCAAGAAAGTAGTCATCGGCATTCCGATCATGATCGCCAAATCGCTCATTATGGCGATTCTTATGGCACTGATCCCGCTCATCGTTATTGCAGCCGTCATCTACTGGTTTGTGACGACGCAACTCTGACCGATTGGTTCTAAAAGCTCGTACAAATCAGAAATAAGACTGTGGAATGGTATTTCCGCAACCCCCAATGAAGATCGGCAATTTGGGCAAGATTCCCGACTACCTCAAAGACATGGTCAGCTGGGCCCGGATCCTGGGTCCGTGAGACGATCGCGGAAGCGCTTGCCCATGAGAACAGGATCTAGCCGTTCAGCCTGTCCTTTCTCCGGGGATAGCATTCAGATGCGGGGTGCAATACGGCGAGTCCATATTGTGCGGTCATACAACCATCCAACTGCAGAATAAATGCACACAGTGCCTGCCAGAAAGAGTTTCATGTCCAAGATCACGTCTGTGAAGGCGATCCCGATGTCCGACCCGGTGCCTCTTGAGCGGCAGCACAGGAACGATCTTGGCACCAAGGTAAAAAGCGATGCCACGCTCATAGTCGTGGAGACAGATGATGGCCTGAGGGGGCTTGGCGCGTCGCTCGGTAATCCGGAGGTTGTGGCGGCACTGGTCGAGTTCGACCTTGGCCCGTCGGTGCTCGGCGAAAACCCCCTGTTCTCTGAACTTATCTGGGAGAAGATGTACAACGGATCCCGATGGAAGCCCGCGCTTGAGCGCGGCAACTCGCAGCCACAGGACGGTCGCCGTGGCGTAACTGTTGAGGCTATTTCTGGTGTCGATCTGGCCGTGTGGGATGTGAAGGCGCAGATACTCGGCGTGCCGATTTACCAGGCGCTCGGCGCTGTCCGTGACAACGTCCGTGGCTACGGCAGTGGCGGCTGGGCGCCTGGCGACGAGGCCGAGGCCGAGATGGCCGGATATGCTGCCAAAGGCTTTGACGCCGTGAAAATGCGGGTGGTCGGCGGTGACGGGTTTTCGTTCAAGAACGCCGAAACGCGTATCGCTGCGGCACGTCGGGGTATCGGCCCCGACGTGGAGTTGATGCTGGACGCTCATGGCGCATTTGCCGTCTCCACGGCTATCAAGTTGGCGAAGATGATGGAGAAGTACGACGTGGCCTGGTTCGAGGAGCCGATCTCCCCGGATGATCACGCCGGTCTTGGGTACGTCCGACGTGCGACCACGACGCCGATCGCCACCGGCGAGCGCGAGTTCACGCGTTTCGACTTTCAGTCGCTGTTTGACAATCAGGCCTGTGACATCGCCCAGCCGGACATCGCCCGCGCCGGCGGATACACGGAGATCAGACGGATCAGCGCTCTGGCGTCGGCGCGAGGCGTTCGGGTGGCTCCACACGCGTGGGGCATGGGCGTTCTGTTTGCCGCCAGCATTCACGTGGCGATGTCGACCCCGAACTGCCACATCCTTGAGGTCAGCCAGGGTTATATGCCGATGATGAACGAGTTGTTCAACGAGGATTACGACGTCCGACCAGACGGACGCGTGTACGCTCCAACTGCTCCAGGACTGGGCTTCACGCTACGGGACGATGCGCTGGAACGCTTCAAATACGTTCCTGGCCCGGAATACGTGTTCTAAGGACTGATGGGGATTGCGGGATTGTCCGTTGGACCTCCCTCACCGCAACCCTCTCCTCCCGGCAGAGGGGTTGAGTAAGGTCGGCGTGATACGACAACCTGTCATTCTGAGCACGTGGAGAATGAACTCCTGACGGGCACTGCACCACGCCCGTGGTTATTTCACAGGCCCTGTATCCGTTTCCTGACGTTTTCGCAGAATGGGTTTGGGCTGATACCAATCCGCCCGCGGTGTTCTCACTGGGCCCCGTGTCGCTAAACTGCCACTGATGACTCGATTCGATCCTTCTGACGCACTTTACGTGGACCTGTACCAACTGACGATGGCGCAGGCTTATCTGCGTTCCGGCCAGATCGCTGAGGCTACGTTCAGTTTATTTGTGCGTAACCTGCCTCCTGATCGTGGATTCCTGTTATTCGCCGGGCTGGAGGACGTTCTTAAATATCTTGAAGAGCTGAGATTCACATCCGGCGATCTCGACTATCTCCGGAGCACCGGCCAGTTCGGTGACGACTTCATCGAGTACCTCGCTAGGTTCCGATTCACCGGAAGTGTACGGGCGATGGACGAGGGAACGGCGTTCTTTGCCAACGAACCGATGATAGAGGTCACCGCCCCGGTTATTGAGGGGCAGATCGTCGAGACCTTCCTGATCAATCAGGTGAACATGGCGTCGCTTTTCGCAACGAAGGCGGCCCGCGTGGTGAAGGCTGCTGGCGGGACAGGTGTTGCGGATTTCGCTGCACGCCGCACACACGGCACGGACGCTGGGAACAAGTTCGCCCGCTCGAGCTACATTGGCGGGTTCGTTGGCACCAGCAATGTGGGTGCCGGAGCCCGCTACGGAATATCGACAATCGGCACGATGGCGCACTCGTTCATTACCAGTTTTGACAGTGAACTCACGGCCTTTAGGGCGTACGCAGACGCCTTCCCCGATTCGGCAACCTTGCTTGTGGATACATACGACACGGTCAATGGGATAGAAGCGGCGGTCACCGTTGCACATGAGCTGGAGTCACGCGGCAGCAGGCTGGTCGGAATACGGCTCGATAGCGGCGATATCGATTTCCTGTCACGCATCGCTCGTCGGATGCTTGATGACGCATCACTTGGCTACGTCCAGATCGTGGCCTCCGGAGGGCTGGACGAGTTTTCCATTGAGGCCCTGGCGAAGAGTGGAGCGCCGATTGGCGCGTACGGCGTTGGGACATTGGCGGGCGTGTCGGCGGATGCCCCATGGTCGGACGCCGCCTATAAACAGGTTACGTACGACGGCCGTCCGGTCGCCAAGTTTAGTCCCGGGAAGGCGACGTTCCCTGGCCCGAAGCAGGTGTGGCGATGTTTCGATGCGGGCAATGGAATGGTTGCACACGATCATCTGACGAGCGCCGATGCGGATTCGCCGGAACCCAATGCGACGACGTTATTGCACGTAGTGATGCGTGGCGGCACAGTTACCGGCGATTTGCTGTCACTCGGGCAGGTACGAGATCGAGCGCGGATGGAGCTCGGACGGTTGCCGGAGTCGGTGCTGGAGTTGACGAGACCTACGTCTGTGCCGGTGAGGGTATCCGACGAGTTGCTTGCCTCCTCTCCTGATCGGGAGAAGATTTAGGAGGGCGTATTGTCACTTGAAAAACGGGAAAGTGGTCCGACGCGTCATCGTCGGATCTCGGCCCTTCGAGAGCTTTAGGACGCTTGTAAGGGGGTATTGCCACACTCCATCCCCAGCGACGCACGGTCGCTCAGTGGTTGGCGTTTCAGGTGGCGTGGCCGTACAGGGCGGCGTTCACTTTGAGCCACTTGAAAATCAGGAACTTCTTCAGTTCTAGCGTCACACCGACTGCCTGAGAGACAAGGTTCTTGGCGACCAGAATGTCGGCGCCCTGGTGCCGCAACAGTTCATACAAATTCAGATTGGTCTTCCGGGCGTAGGTGTCTACCGACACTTTTGCGTGACCGCCTCAGCCGATGGCGGCGAGATAGTCCAGAGCGATCGGCCGACCAAGATCACGGATATGATCTCTTGCTTCGTCCGTCATCAGGATCTGCAATAAAGATTCCTTTTTAGCCGTAATAGTTCATATCCGACCGGGCCGTTGCTGTTCATAAAATTTGGTGCCGCATTGGCTGAATCGGCGCGTCAAACTTACTTTCCGAACGCTCCTTCTGCACGCAGCGATGATACGCGTTCGTCGGAATAACCAAGCACCTCAGCCATCACCTCATCGGTGTGCTGCCCGAGCGCAGGTCCCGGGGTCGGATGCTCGATCACACCGTCCATTTTGATAGGCGAGCCAACCTGACGGATCGTGCCGTACTCCGGATGTTCCACCTCCAGTATCAACTTGCGAGCCAGCACCTGCTGGTCCTGAAGGGCCTCTGACACCGAATTAACGGGCGCGCACGGCACCGTGCCGCGGAGTCGTTCAAGCCAATCAGAGGTGTCTCGCTTTGCGAACTCTTTCTCAAGTTCAGGAATGATCAGATCACGGTTCTCAAGTCGGCCAGGGAAGTTCGAAAATCGAGGATCGGTCGCAAGTTCAGGCCGTCCCATGGCAACCACAAGGTTCTCGTAGAACTTCTCCTTTGCGCAGAACACGACGATCCAGCCGTCTCGTGTGCGGAAGTTCTGGGACGGGAGCAGTGACTGGTGGCTAGATGCGGCTTGCCGGGTGGGCTCCCAGTCACGATTCAGTGTCCAGGAGGCGAAGTACGACAACATTGCGATGCCGGTGTCGAGCAGTGAGACGTCCACGTTGCGGCCGATGCCGGTCCGCTGCGCGTCAAATAACCCGATCATCAGGCCAAGAACAGAAGCGTAGCCGCCGGCGAAGTCGATTATCGAGACGCCGCACTTGGCGGGAGGGGCGTCTGGCTCGCCCGTGATGGACATGTATCCGGCATATGCTTGGATCAGATGATCGTATCCGGGCTCCGAAACCCGCGGCCCGGTTGAACCAAAACCAGAAAGTGAGCAGCAGACAATTTTCTCATTAAACTTCCAGAGAGCTTCGTAGTCGAGTCCAAGCTTGGCAGGTAAGTCGCCGCGGAGGTTGTTGTAGACGCCATCTGAGGCCTTGACGAGGTCGTGGAGCACGGCCATGCCGGATTCGGTTCGCAGGTTCAGCGTCACCGATTTTTTACCCCGATTAAACGCCTGAAAATACAGGGAGTCTTGGTCCGATGCGAAGGGCGGAACGTATCGGGCGATATCACCGCCGGCACCCGGGTCCTCGATCTTGATCACCTCGGCGCCCATGTCGGACAAAACGGTCGTGCCGAACGGGCCTGCGCCGAATTGTGAGATCGCAAGAATCCTGACGCCTTCTAACGGTGGACGAATTGGCATTCCGGTCTCCTGATTTCAGCTTGTTGGGCGCCGAGCGTTAACGGTCAGCCTGAATGATGCGCCTGAAATTTGGTGAGTGGTGCCTGATATGGGTCGAAGACGGCAACCGCGCGGTCCGTCATTCTGAGCCCACAGCGAAGAATCTCCAGGCCCATATCCCTTCAGGCCGGTGTCCCGGGGAGAGACGTATCAATACAGCATCGCGGTGATTATTGGCATCGACCCCGGGGTGGATACCATTCCACCCATCTAGAGCGGTGGTCAAATGCGGAGGAGTCCTACGCGCCGCTTCTTCCTCACCCCAACCCTCTCCCACAAGGAGAGGGGGGTACTACTTCTCGCCCGCCTCTATGCCGATGCCCAGACGGGTGCTCTTCTCCGGCTCCCTGATCTCCAGCGCCTTTTTGGCGGCCAGGCGGAACATCTCCATAGGCTGGGCACCTGTGAACCATAATCGGTCGTCTATCAAAAAGCCTGGTACTCCGGTCACCCCGAGCTGGATCGCCTCATCGAACTGATCCTGGATCAGGCGGTCGTACTCACGAGATTCCAGCTTCGGAAGCATGTCGTCCCAGTCCAGCCCGACGCCGATTGCGATCTCTTTCAGCACGTCAAAATCGCCAAGGTTTACGCCGTCTTCCCAGAACGCCTTATAAGCGGCGTGGTGGAACTCACCAGCCTTACCGAATCCCTTTGCATACTCGGTAACCGCCTGTGCATGGATCGTGTACGGAGTCAAATGTGCCCGCCGCATCACGATGCCTTCTTCTTCAGCCAGCGCCGCGATACGCGGGCTTAACTCGGCCTTGCCCTTGCCCTCGCCCGGTCGGGGTTCACGAATCTTGCCCTCGGGCGGGATCTCCGGATGTAGCATAAACGCGCGGTAATCGAACTCGATGTTGAACTCGTCAGCCAGTTTGTCGAGCCGTGCCAGCCCGATGTAGCACCAGGGTCATATGTAGTCGTACCAGACGACGAACGTGATGGGAGCGTCGAGCGGCTTGAGTGGTGGCGGAACCTGATCGAGAGACATTCGGAGGCCCTGAGAAAAACGGGATGAAAATAGTTACAAGTCTTCGTATTGTGCCAGACCCCCCAGTGGAAGCATTATTTGGATCGCCGTGGGAAACAAGGGTGCTGCTCTAGCTGAAAATCATTCGGCCCCCAGTGGGGCGTTCTGCTTTGACCTCTTGCCGAAACTATTGTGTGCGCTCGCTCGTGGTGTCGTCTGGCGATAGTCCGGTCTACGGTGCGTGATCTACAGCCGCCGGACGTATGGATGTTCGATTCCGCCCGGGGAGTTGACTGGCGAAGACGCGTAGTCAGGCGGACCAGTTTGGATCTCGACCCGCGAGCGCGAGCGCACGCTCAAATGGCCCGGATTGCGACGTAGCGATGATCTCAATCCCAAATGCGCCAGTATCCCTCGCCGGCTGGGTACAGAGTCGTTGAGCGGTGACAAGGCTGGCATCGGCCAGTTCTCTGGACAGTTCCAACTGTTGACCTGTGGCCATCGCCAGATCCCAGCCGTGAACGAGGATTTCGAACAGGGTGATGTGACCGGCGATGAACGCCGACATCTCGCGATTTCCCAGGTTGGTCCGGCCTTCGAATGCATCAGGTGTAGTCCAGGCGATCACTAAATTTGCGCCCAACTCTGTAAGTGCATCGGAAGGAATCGCCTGTCGGGCCGGTCTAGCCGTCGGGCCACTCTTCGTTGCCGCCGCCGCGGACATAGCGAACACGTCTGCCATGTGGCTCACAAGTTCGTGGAGGTTGAACTGATCGCATGGTGTGGGCGCGGACCTGTTGTCCGACGAAATCTCATCTGTGAGATATGCGGTGGCAACTACGGCCTCTCGAATCGATTCCGCCGAGCTCATACGTGTGTCTCCCCTCTGTTGGCGTGCACCGGCGTTGGGTGCTGGAGGGGAGAGGATATTACGATCTGCTGATTCCCTGCCAGTCCAAATAATGCAAACCGATTATCAACGAACAACGTCGCCTAAACGATCAGTGGAGCCTGCGATGTGGGTGTGTGGGTGACGAGGTCAACCACACACTGGCCTTTTCGTCATCTCCAACAATGTTTAGGATCGCTCGGCGAGGGCGTTATGTGCGGTGTCGATGCTGGTAGTTCGGCAGCGATTTACGTAAACGTTAACTTACTTATCAACGATCAATCCCCGAACACGTTCTCTGGTACCTGATCCCCTCTCGGCTGAACTTCCGTTACATTGGCAGCACATCGTTATCGCACCCGGGAGGTTACCGATGACCACAACCACGTATGCCTTTGATGAATTTGTCCACGACATGACGGTCCTTGTGGATGGCCAACCAGATCAGGAACGGCTGTTCGATCTCGGTTCCTCTTATCTAGAGCGACTCGTCAACAACCCTGATGCGGTGCCCGAGGAGTTCCGCGTACCGGCAGGCTCACGGGGTCGGTCTGCCAACCACGGTTCTTATATCCTCCATCGGGGAGAAGGTTTGGCGATCACAAGCGTTGTGTGGGGCCCGGGCGACCACATCTCGGCGCATGATCATAAAACTTGGGGAATGATCGGCGTAATGAATAACGGCATTACCGAAACGCGCTTCAATCGTAAAGACGATGGCGTCCGGGATGATTTCGCCGTCCTGGAGGTTGACCGAAAGACGCTTGTGAAGCCGGGAGAGGTTTCGCTGCTGATCCCGGATGTGGATGAGATCCACCAGATGGACAACACATCTGATCGGCCGACCGTAGAGATTCATGTCTACGGAAAGGATTTGAAGGGCCTAGACCGGTGTATGTACAACATCGAGACCGGGGCCGTGAAGAACTTCTCGACGACGCGCTGGGACAACTGCTAAAAGGCAGGCAGTGCCTGGTTTAACTGGGGGTGAATTCAATGTCGGGTGAGTGCACTGGAGAACAGCTTTCAGCGTTGTTGGATGGAGACGCGCCGTTCGCTCTGATCGATGTACGAGAGCCCATGGAGTACAACGCGGCCCACATACCGGGCGCGAGCCTGATCCCGCGACGCCGGCTTGAGTTCGAGGTATGTCGGGCATTGCCGTATAAGGGCGTTCAGGTGGTTCTGTGCGATGAGAACGGTCGCAACGCTGCGCGGGCCGCGCTTACCCTTGTCCGGGGCGGTTACACCGATGTATCCGTACTCAAAGGTGGCGTCAACCGATGGGCGGCCGATGGACGACCAACAGAGTGGGGCGTGAATGTTCCGAGCAAGACTTTCGGCGAGGAGATCGAGCTGGAGCACGACGTGCCGACTATTTCAGCGGATGAGTTGCATGAGCGGATCGAGCGCGGCGACAAACTTGTAATCCTGGACACGCGTACTCCTGAAGAGTTCAAACGCCTCTGCATACCTGGCGGTCGAAGCGTGCCCGGCGGCGAGTTGGCGCTTCGAATCGCCGACATACGTGCCGAGGCGTCTGGTGACGCGACGGTGATCGTGAATTGCGCCGGCCGGACACGCAGCATCATCGGTACCCGACTGCTTCAGAGGATGGGGGTTGAGGATCTTTATGGACTGGAGAACGGAACGGCCGGTTGGGGACTGGCTGGGTATGAACTTGAGGCGAACGCGGATCGAACGGTTATGCCCGAACCGTCGACCGAGGGCGCGTCTGAGGCCGAGCGTTTTGCACGCCGCGTGGCCGATGAAGACGGTGTGCAACTCATTGATGTAACGAAGCTCCGGGAGTTGATAGGTGAGGGGGATGAGGAGACGGTGTACGTGGTGGACGTGCGCCTGAGGGACGAGTTTCGGACGGGGCACATTCCCGGCAGCTCATGGATGCCCGGCGGTCAGGCAGTTCAGACTGCTGACGCTACTGCAGTGGTCCACAACGCACCGGTCGTGTTCATATGTGACGGAGTTACCCGGGCTGCGATCGCTGGGTCCTGGTATCGACAGATGGGCAAAAGCGACGTGTATGCGCTAGATGGTGGCACAGTGGCTTGGACGCACGCCGGTTTTGATCTGGTGGGCGACGCTGAGGAATCTGGATCAGACGGAGAAACGGTGCTGGGCCTTGATGCAGCTCTCTCCAGGAATCGTGAGATTTCGGTGGAAGATCTGACCTCCGATTCATCTCGCACGGTCCTGTTTGTTGGAACGAGCGCTGAGTTCGCGGCAGGTCATGTGCCGGACGCTTCATGGGTGTCTCGTGGGGTTCTTGAGGACGAGGTTGGCTCGGCGATTTCGGGTCTTAGTGCGCCGGTGGCTGTTACCTGCGAAAACGGAGGGGATGGCGCGGCGCTGGCTGCGGCGACACTTTCTGAGATGGGCTATCGGGATGTCGCATGGCTTAAAGGTGGCATGGAGTCGTGGCGCTCCGAGGGTCGATCATTAGAAAAAGGCCTGAGCGGGGTGATGTCGGCGCCGCTCGACGTGTTACCGGCTGGTACCAATCGCAGTTACGGAGACATGATCAACTACCTGCGCTGGGAGATGGCACTGGTGGAACAGCCAGAGCGGTAGTTCTCACCCCTGCAATGTGAGCATTCGGTCCTGAAATTTTCCCGCAGCGATATCCACCAGCGCGACGAGTTGCACGACACTCCATGCAAACGGGATGTAGCCGCCGTAACCCAGGATCGGCAATTCGAAGACCGGTGCGAAGTCCAGTAATGGAATGTCATAAGTCCATTTCGGGAACGCCCAGAAGTTCCAGAACTCCCACAGCCCGCCGCACAGCAATCCCGACCCGGCGATCACGGCGGCACGTCTCCAGATGCCCTTGGACAGCTCCATAACGAGTGAATGTCCGCCCGCAGCGATGACAAGCCCGTCAAAAAAAAGGAACGGCGCGATCCAGACAAGTGGGTAGAAGACGTTGGGTGCCATCAGCGTCGCTGCTTTACATACGATCCCAGACCCGATGAGTAAGATCGCAAACCTGCTGAAACCGTCGCGTCGATCGGGACTTGAAACCTGCTCTGAAAGCCCGTTGGTGAATCGTCCGATCATTGCCGTCGCTGCGGCTAAAGCGGGCACCACCGTCGCAAATGAAATCGAGGCGAACACTGCGTATGCGAAGTCGTCGTATCGATCACGTCCAATGTACTGCCAGTTGGCGGTACGCCCATTAATCGCCTCGAAGTACCACCAGAGAGGGATCGATATGGCCGCGAGCGCTATGTGGCGCCGTACACCCGGGTAGTTGCCTGCGGCACTCCACATGAGCAGCGCGGCACCGGTCCACAGAAACGTGAAGGCGAGTGGGTTCAGGTATCCGGTAGTAGTCCAGATGGCGATCCATCCGGGGACGAGCAATAGAAAACAGGCCGTTAATTTGGCGCCCAACATCCAACGGTGTGGCGCCCGGACGATCATGATTCTGCAGTATCCGGAATGGGTGAGGATCCAGAACGAGTGCCGGCGGCAGCAATACGTTTGTCTATGGGTGGGTGTGAGTGAAAGACGATCTCCATCAAGCGGTTAGGGCTGCGATCCGCCAGGTTCTGTTCGGCCAGCTTCTCCATTGCCTGTATGAAACTGTCGGGCTGATCGATCGTGTCCAGCGCAAACCGGTCCGCGGCTGTCTCACGCCATCGGGAGTAGGTGTTTATCAGGGGGAGGGCGATCAACGACACGCTGATCAGGATGAGGGCAAGCGCCGGCATCCCCGCAAGGTCACCTCGTCCTGTGAGATCGATCGGGTCATTGAGCCAGCCGAGCAAGATGTGAATGGCGAGAAAGCTGACGAACGTGATAGGCGTCTGGACCAGTATGGAATTTCGGATGTCCCCACTTACGTGATGGCCAAGCTCGTGGGCGAGCACCGCCTCTATCTCGTCAGGTTCGTAGGTCTCGAGCATCGTGTCTGACACGATCACCCTGCGCGTGTTGCCCCACCCAACAACGGCGGCATTGGATCTGGTCGATTTTTCCGACAGCTTCCACACAGAGGCTCTTACGGAGCGTACGCCGACTCTGTCACAGAGTCCCAAGAGCCGATCTCTGATCGGCCCTTCTGGCAGCGGATCGAATCTGTTGAAGAGCGGCATCAGCAGCACCGGGGCGAGGTTCGTCAGCAGCACGACGAAAACTGTCACAACGGTGCCTGCGATCAACCACCAAATATCCGGGAATGCATCGATCAGTCCGTATACGGCGGCGGCACCCGCGACGCCAAACGTTAGTCCCAGGGCGAGGGACTTCACCCAGTCTTTGAACCACGATCCAAAGAGCTGTACAGATGTCCCTGCCCTGCGCTCTAGGAAAAGGCTGTTGTAGACGTGTGGGAGGAAGGTCAGGATCTGGAAGGCGATGTAGAGGTGTATGAAGACGATGACCGCACCGAGGGAGGCGTTCAAGGTGAACTTTTCCACCAAGTCTCGCAGCCATGTGTTTGCGGGAGTGAGCGTTACGGCCAACAGCAATCCGATCGTCAGGATCAGGCTGACGATAGACGCGACACGTTTGAATTTCCGGTAACGACGCGCTTCTTGCTCTGTGAGTGGCGCGAGCGTCTTTGGATCGTTGGTCGGATCGCAGGATAGTTGTTCGTCCATGATGCCCTGAATTATGGCTGTTCCCGGAGATTGGGGCGCAGTGTGTGAGTGGACCTGGTGCGTGGCATGTCCTGCCACGAGTGCTACGATTGCGGGTGTGTTGGCCGATTCCGGCTGATCAAATCTTCGCCTCAAGTGGAGATGTATGGGCAAGACGTACTGGCTGCTCTCCTCGACAGAAGAAAACTTCCAGACCACGTGTGATCTTGGTTTCAGTGTTCAGGGTGTGGACACTAAGCAGCGCCGGAAGGCGGTGCGCATGGCCGAAGAGGATCGCATGATTTTCTACATCTCTGATCGTAGAGCGTTTGCGGCGTCTACGACACTCACATCCAATCACTTCGAGAATCACGAACGGATCTGGAAGTCTCATCGAGAAGCGGAGGATTTCCCGCACCGAGTCAAGATGCGGGCCGATGTGGTGGTTGAGGAAGAGAGCTGGGTTGACGCAATGCAGATTGGCCCACGGCTTGAATACGTTCGAAAGTGGCCGCCGGAGATGTGGCCGCTGGCGCTTGTCGGCACGCTTCACATTATCCCCCAGAGAGATTTCACGATGCTTGAGGAAGAGTTGAAGCGGGCGAGCGTGGCAAAGAAACAGATCCAACGCCGGGGCAGAGGACGGCGTGGCCGACGCGGGCGGCGTATTCATGGTGAATCAGGCCAGCAGGCCGTGACGACGCAAGATTAGGGGAGCGGTGCGGAATCGGTAAATGTAGAAATCTGCTCTGTCCAAACTCGAACGCCGACCAGGTAAGGCCCCTCGGCAGGACGGGAATACAAGGCCACCCTTATCAAACCTCGACGCCAATCAAATAATGCCGTCACAGAGTGTTAGTCGCGATAGCCAGACTCGGTGAGACTGGACTTGATCGGGTCGTGTGGGCCCTGGCCGAAGTTGTCGTCGTACAGATCCGCGAGCCTGGTGTTCTCGTCGTCCGGAACGTCGGCGAGATCAGCCGCACCGAGGAATTCTTCAAGCTGCTCAATGCTTGTCATGGTCGGCAACACTGATGCCACTATTTCAGGCTTCAAAACGAACTGGAGCGCGACCTGGGCGACCGTTCCGTCGCTGTTCTCGAACAGGAACTGGATTTCATCCAGCTTATTGAGACCCTTCTCCAGCCACTGCTTCTTCCGATAAGTTCGGTGGTCACTGGGGTCAAACTCAATCGGCTTGTCCCGTGTGTATGTCCCGTCCAGAAGGCCCGATGCGTGCGGTACACGGCTGACTACGCCGACACCTTCTTCGGATGCGACTTCTATGAACCTGCGTCCGGGTTCCTGCTCAAAGACGTTGTAGATGATCTGTGCCGGGACGTGCCGTTTCTGGATGGTGAATTCGCCCTCTTCCACCCATCCGATGTCCGGGCCAACGGCGATCCCGTAGACCCTGACTTTACCGGCCTTCACGAGCCCGTCCAGTGTGTCGAACAGGTCGTCTCGTTCGATCGCAGACAGGCGGGCGTTGTGGGCCTGGTAGAAGTCAATGTAGTCGGTGCCCAACCGTGTGAGCGAACGGTTGCAGGCCTCTACAACGAACTCTGGATCCCATTTTTGAGGCCGTTCTTTGTGTCCCTCCCGGGGAGCATCAAGGTCGTAACCGAACTTACTGCCGATCACGATCTCCTGACGATGCGAGGAGAGAGCGTTGTTCATGATCTCTTCGCCGTAACCCTCGCCGTATGTGTCGGCGGTGTCGAAGAATGTGACGCCGAGATCGAACGCCCTGTTGAGAAGGGCTTCGCCGGCCTCTTTATCGACAGGTCCCCACCAACCAGTGGAAACGCTCCATACGCCGAAGCCGATAGTCGAAAGCTTGAGGTCGGTTCCGGCCAGGGTCCGGTATTTCAACGGTGGGCCTTTCTTGGCCTCTTCAGGCCTTTAACTGTTGGAATCTGGTGTAGTTCTGCGCGTCTAATGAGATTCAGATGGTCGCGTGGGTCGCAGCGAGGGCGACTTTAATTTCCGATGCCCTCTGCTCGTAATCAGCGTCCTGGATTGCAGGAGTGATTTCGCCCAGCGCAACATCGCTATCGAGGTCTACCCAAGAGGTGCATCCGCTGTATTGCGGGGTCACCGGCATGGTGACCGGCTCCTGGATTGAGTAGCAGCGAAGGAAGATAGCGTTCAACGGATGCAACGGCTTCCAGTGAACACGTTTCAGGGCAAATCCAGGCGCCCAGATGTGAAACGGCTCAAGTGCCGCCGCCGCGGCCTCGGGATCTGTCACCCCGAGTTCGATCACGTCCGTAACCTCTGCGTAAAGACTGAACGTGACCTCGGACGGATCAGGCTGCTCTTCCTCATCCGTTAACCATGACCTGTAGTCCGGTTTCAGCAATTTCGCGTCCTGGTGGAGGTAGCCGGGGAAGAACAGGAAGCGGTCGTGCTCGATCTGAAAATGCAGGTTTGGTTCCTGTAACCCGCCTTTTCGGAGGATGATGATCTGCTCGCCGCGCGCAAGTGCTTCTATTGTGACGGCCCATTCTTTAAAAGCTGTCTGACACGCGTTAGGCATGATTCGTACCTCTCGGTTTTGTCACCGATTTTTACGGGAACAGATGGAATTATACGAGCGAGTCGACGCAAGACGCAGTGGGAATTGTGGGGGAATGCTTCGTGAAAACGAAATAGACGCTCATACTGGTTTGGATGGGCTTGATTACAGGGCGGCTGAAACCCGATCAGCCCTTGGCCCGAGCATCGTCAGGACATTCGCCGTCGTGGCTTCCATAACTTCGTCGACACCGATGCCCTTCAGCTCCGCCAGTTTCGCAGCGACGATTGGTACATCCTTAGGCTCCGTCCACTTCTCTCGCTTTCCCTTAAACGGCTGCGGATAGCAATCGGTCTCGAGGACGATCCACTCAAGTGGAAGATTCTGTGCGACTTCCTGCAACTCCGGTAGTCGTAGCAGGGGCTTCGCTAGCGAGATGTAGCAACCTAGATCAATCACAGCGGACGCCTCTTCGTGGCTGCCCTGGAAATAGTGTGCCGCCCCGCCGAGTTCCGATATTCGTTCCTCGGTAAGTACACGGATCATGTCGTCCGTGGCAAACCGCATGTGGAACACAACCGGAAGACTGGCCTCATGTGCGATGTCGAGCTGGGCACGGAACGCGCGCTCCTGAACAGCCCTGCCCGGCGAGTCATCCTGGTGATCTAGCCCGACCTCGCTCATCACGATCACCCGTTCATCGGAGGCCATGTTTCGCAACTGATCAAGAGCAAAGTTGTCCAGATCTTCGGTTAGATCAGAAGGGTGGACGCCGACGCCGGCGAACACGTTCTCGTACTCAGAGGCTAGCTGGAGACACCGGCGCGTGCTTTCAACGGTTACACCGGCCGCGATGATTGGGCCAACTGCAACCGCACGTGCGCGCTCAAACATACCCGGTAGTTCGTCGGGCTCGTACTGATCGATATGCGTATGAAGATCGACGAACAAGTCGTTTCCTCGTTCCTTCTCACTCGGATGCCACGTCTTGAGGACAACCCTAGCGCTCGTGTTTTGCGTCAGATTCCCACTGGTTGACGAGGCAACGCACCGGTACGCTGATTGGTAGCGACCAATCGTACCGCCTCCTGTACACAATAAATTGCCATTACCGACAGATTTACGCACCGGGCCCGTTTGGCATGTATTAAGCGCGCCCGCATTATTAACAGCGCTGCTGTTGCTGTTGCTGACGGTAGCATGTAGCTCTTCTGGCGACTCGTCAGGCGCCGAACCCGCGACTGCTAACGTTGTGATCGTCGCCCCTATCCCGAACCTTTCTGAAACACCTGCTGCGACCCCGGTGGGCGATGTGAGTTCGTCCCCGGCCGCGACGGCTTCTCCTTCCGTCAGCGCAACCTCGGTCCTCCCGCCCACAGATATAGGCGGCGGATTCCTCCGGTTTTCGGTTCCGGAACCCGGACCGCATTTTGATATCCATCGCGAGGTATCGCCAGCCCTTTCCACATGGGGGATCGGGCTGATCTACAGTAGGCTGCTCAGGAACGCTGACGCCGACTCTGCAAGCCTTGTGGAGTGCGAAATCTGCCAGAGCTGGGAGTTTGTTGATTCGGAGAAGTTGCGGATCACGCTTCGTTCAGACGTGATGTGGCAGAACATCGCCCCGTTGAACGGACGCCGATTGGTGGCATCTGATGTGGCGTTCAGCCTGGAGCGGCAGCGTGAGCCCGGAAACCCCAACGGTGATCTACTGACCGGGATCGGCGCGATCACGACGGTCGATGATCGGACTCTAGATCTAGAGTTCGTGTCCGGTGGCCTTGACTCTGATCTTCTACTGAACCTTGCAGACGGTCGGACACGGATGGTTGCACCGGAAATAGTGGCTATCCACGGGGATCTGCTTCGCGGCCCAAACATCGGGAGTGGGCCATGGATCTGGATAGACACGACATCGCAGACCGCCGCGTACGACCGGAATCCTGATTATTTCGAATCCGGTACTCCAGATATTGACGGTCTACAGATTTCGTACATTCCACAGGCCAGTACAAGAAATGCCGCATTTCGGGTCGGGTTGCTGGATTTCGTTGACGCTTCCGGTGAAGAAACAGCAAAGGCGCTGAAGAATCTGCCGGGCATTACATCAAAATCGGTCAGTAACTTTGGAACTGGAGCTGAGATCGCTTTCAACACGAACAAACCTCCATTCACCTCGCAGTTATTCAGGCAGGCCGTGTTCAGGGCACTGGACCCATGGAGTGATCTTGAAGAGGTGTGGGGTGGAGAGGGTGTTGTAACTCTCGGGATTCCAGCGCCCCGCTCGGCATGGTTGCTTAGCGAAGCCGCAATGCGCACCGGATTTGCCGATGTGGACCGGGCGGCCGAACTATCGTCGGAGTCCGGCGTCGTGCCAACCGGGCCGATTGAGATAACGGTCGGCCAGTTTGGGGATTTGTATTTGCTCCAGGCCCGGAAAGTTGCGGACGCGCTGGCGGTATTGGGATTTGAGAGCACGATACGTGAGGTGACTACTCGAAAATTTGCCGATGAGGTCTGGATCGGTGGTGATTACCAGGTTTTCGTGGGCGCGCAGGCCCCCGTGGACGGCGTCAGCGACGATTTGTTTTCGGTCCACCATTCGAAGGGTATGTGGAACACCACCGGGTTTTCATCCGACGAACTCGATGGGCTGATCGAACTCCAGACAACTCAGTTGGACCCATCGGACCGCAGGCGAACGTTACTGGACGCGCAGTTCCGGATTCTGGAAGGTGCCCACCGTTTTACTGTGGCGGCGCGTACAACCCACTGGATCGCCCAAGAATGGGTCGGCGGATTCGACCCCGATCCTAGACGCGGTGAGAGCGCGTGGTTGGCTCGATTGACACTCGGCGAGCATGAGGAAGTTTAGGGACCGGTTCGGACGGACGATGCAGCCCCTAACTCCGGCTGGCCCATCCATCTGCAAGAGCGCTGTTTTCAATCACCACACTATGTAGGGTAGACATATGGTGTCTGGTCACCCCTGCTCCGCCTTCCACTTCCTGAACTCGGCTGTGGTCTTCTCATCGGGTGGGTAGTACTTGCCCGGGGACAGACCTTCGGTGTCCAGCCGGGCGCGTATCCACTCCTCAAGCTCGTCGTACTCGATCGCCTTTTTGGCGATATCGGCGGCCACCTCTCTCGGGATCACCACCACACCGTCATCGTCTGCATGTAGGTAGTCACCAGGCTGTACTAGCACGCCGTCGACCGCCACCGTGCCGTTGGTCTCGAACGGAAACCCGAATGTCGTTCCAAGGTTCGACGTTTGATCCAATCCAAAAAATGCAGGTCCGTAGTCCTTGACCACGTGCATGTCCCGGACGCCCCCGTCGCATATCAGCCCTGCCACCCCACGCTGCTTGAGCCGCAGAAACTTCACGTCGCCGCCAATAGACATACGCTTGTCTCGCATCGACTCCATAACGATCACGTCGCCCGTCCCCGCTGCTTCAAATGCGGCGTACTCCGGGGAGTCTTCGCCCGCAGGTTTTTTGGCCTCAACATCCGCCCGGAACGGCACAAATCGCACTGTTACTGCCCGGCCGACAAGCCGACGTCCCGGGGTTAGGTTCCTGACGTTCGGCATGTACATGTAGTAAGGCGCGAAACCATTCCTGGCGAGCACGTCTAGGACGGCGGTAGAGTTGATCGCCATAAGGCCGTCGATCAGGTCCTGGGTCAGTGTGTGGGCAGGAGTGGGAGGGTGGTTAGCCATGCTGGCTCCTCTGGTTCTCGTGGGGTGGGATTTTGGCGTGTTGCGGCGCGCCGGGGGTCGAAATTATACGTTCGTAATGCTCGTTCGCGTCGGACTCAGGGGCGCTATGTCGTGCTCACATCTGCCGTCGGAGATTAGTCCAGCGATTGCGTCAGCGGTTACCGGGCCGTAGTGGATACCTTCACCGGAGTGCCCGGTCGCGAGGTAGACGGCGTCCCAACCGGGGACGAGTCCCACGTATGCTCGACCGTCCGCCGAGATGGGTCTCAGGCAGGCCGTCTGGCCAGAGATGCTCGCAGTCTCTATCCGGCTCGACAATCGAGCGGCGTTGATCAGCAACTCATCACGGGCGCCGGTCGTCGTTGATCTGTCGAAACCGACGTACTCTTTCGATGCGCCCACGATGGTGTCGCTCAGTCGTTTCCGGAGGATCGAGCTGCCGTCCTCGACGAGGTGCAACCCGATATCTAGCTCAGGGCCATCGCCCTCCTCGGGCGCAGCGAGGTACACCAATTCGCCTCTTTGCGGTGTTACCGGCACCGGGTGATTCAACCACTTGGCAGCTGCACCGGACCACGGACCCATCGCTAGAACGATCGCACCCCCATGGACTTCTGATCCGTTTTCCATCCGTACCCCGGCGGCGACGCCATCGCCGGAACTGATTAGCCCGACTACCCTTCCAAAAATCATGCGCGCACCGCCCATCTCAGCGGCCTGGAACGCAGACATGGTGAGGCGGTAGGAATCCACGGTCGGCTCGTTCTCGCTCCTGAGCGCGCCGATGATATTTGCCGTTATCCACGGGCTCATGGCACGCGCCTCTTCGCCCGACAGCCATTCCATTACCACGCTTTCAGAGGCGCGTTGAGATTGGAAATCTAGCAGCTCTGCAACGCCGTCTTCCGTGACGGCGCAGCGCAATTGGGGGGCGGGTTGGTAGCCGTGGTCGATGCCTGTGAGTGCCGGTAGAGTTTCGGCGAGTTCGGCGTGCAGGCGCAATGTAGCGGGGGATAAGGCAAGCATCGCGCGATCGTTCTTGTGGGAGTAAGGCGTGAGCCAGCCGGCCGACGTGCCAGATGCGCCGCTCGCAATTCCGTCTGCCTCGATCACGATTGCACTCAGCCCGCGTTGCGAAAGGTAGTACGCGGTCAGGCATCCGATGATCCCACCGCCAACGATGAGAACGTCCGCCGAATCCGTTGTTGTCATGCCAATCCCATCCAACGTTGGTCAACGCCTCTTGCGATGGACCGTTGTTGGAGCACGGCGAACGGCGATAGGACTCCCTCAGTAGCAGTCGGTATCCTAAGTCGATTTGGCAATGAGGCCCACCAACAGCATGTTGTGATCTGGTATTTCATTAGGTGTAGGGTTGCCTGGTCGGGCTGTGGGTGGCTTATTCAAGCCACTGGTACAAGTCGCCATGAGTAGAGTCAGAGCCACGGTCAAAATCCTCGTGCGCGTGTGTGCGTGGCCCACATGCTTATCCCTTCCGGTCACACAATTGCAAAGGATGTCAGTCAGCGAACCAGTCCCAGAACTTTGATGCCTGCGATACCGACACCTCGATATCCTCTTCGATCAGGTACCGCTCTGCCGCCAGCGCCTCGCCCGCGGCCCTCACCCGCTCCAGGTATACGTCCTTCGATGCGTACCGTTCCTCAATAGATAGACGAGGGTCGCCAACCAACTCACGTTGTTTCTGGTTAGGCGCAAATGGCACGGTTCCGCCGGCAAAGACCAGCAGTTGAGTCTCGCCGCCGACTGTGGGATGCCGAAGCGTCCAGCCGGTCGTTGCCGCTATCGGCACGGCGACCTCCGGCAGTTTCACCCCGGCGACCTCGTTACCGTCGATGTCTACGGCGGACACGAGAGATCCGAAAACTTTACCCTCGCGCGGAGGGAAGGTTGTCACCTGTTCCCGTGACTCCATCAGTCCAAAGTCACGTCGCTTTGGATCGGCGTGATGCCTAGGATAGTTGGCGCCCGGGATCTTGTTGAACACGGTGGCTGGCTGCCCTGTAGGAACTGCTGTGCCGTCGTCTATTCGAGGGTGCCTGCTAGCCGGTGGCTCGACACCATGCACGACCCATGCGTCCATGTTGGCAAGGCAGGCACGCAGCAACGGTCCGTAGTCGATGATGTTCCGCAGGTTCTGGGATCGGTCCTGGCCTTCCTCCCCTGCGGCGGCGATGTCTGTCGGCGGCCACATACCGAGACCGTGCTCCGTGCCAGTGAAGTGGTAAATACGGGTGTTTGGTCCTGGATCAACGTCCTGCATGCCATCCGGGTCAGTGTGCAGTAGTGACGCGTCGCCTCGGTGGTATTCGGCGGACGTGTTCGTGTAGAACACCTTGATGTTGCTGCGACGCTCGTCTAGCCGGGTGTGGAGCGAACCAATCTCTTCCGTCTCCGGGTCGATTGTCTGGGCGCTGGCGAACGGGAAGAGCTGGGTCAGCATGTTGTTGCGGTCTTTGGAGTTCTGGCCAAAACGTTGGTTGAACTCACCCCGCATGCCGCCGGCCACGTTGGCGATCACGCCGTCTAGCGCTTCACGCCCATTTTCGTCTAGATTCAAATCGTTGTAGACGTAGGTGCGGAGGTAGCGCCCGGTCTGGGAACGCCCATACGCGTAAGCATGCTTTACATCGGGGACGGGGGACTCCAGAGCGGGTGTCCCGTGCTTGATCCAAGATGTGACATCCCGAAGGGCGGCGAAGCTTAGACCGAGTACTCGTGCCCCGACAGTGTTGTAAATAACCTGATAAAGACGGCCCTTTTGGAACATCGTCTCCGAGCAAATGTAGTCTGGATCAGCGACGTAGTTCCCGTCGTCGTCTATCCGGCCGAATCGCCAGTCTGACCGCGCGATTGACTGTGGGTCTCCGTCTGGTTCGTCCCGAACTTCCATCAAAGCTCGGGGTTCGTCCATGTCTGCTGCCGGGTATGCGCGATGGCCTTTGTCCGAGAGAAGGAAGTTGTGGGTGTCGATGGGCGACTGGAGCTGGGAGTAGATGTTTCCGGTGATCGGATTTCCATCCGGGTCGACGCCGTCAGGGCTGTCCAGCGTGATGAGGGCCGGGTAGGGCGGCGCGTCTTTCTGCCAGCCACATGCCACGACCACATAGCCGTGTCGCATAAGGTAGCCGTCTCCGGCATCGACCTCGACATCTATCGGCGTGTCAGAGTTGATGCTCGGGCGTGTAGCCCGGTTGAAATTGGGGAGCGCGACCCGATTACCGCGATTCACCACGTCCAGGACCATCTTGCCTCTGGCCTTACTGCGGTCCACCGGCAGGATGATCGACACATCCGCCGAGAACTCAACGCGTCCATCTGAATTACGGGGGGCCATCTCCACGTCTGTGATGCGGTTGTTTGCCGAGTGTTCGGGGTCGATATCGAAGTGAAGTGTGCCGCGTAATTCTTCATACGGACCGACATCTCCCCACGACTTTCCATGGGCAATGAGACGACTGAAATTGACATCGAAACGATTTACCGGCATTTAGCGTTCCTAATCATGTCGAGGGTGTTACGAAATGGCTGCGATTTCCGACCACAGAGTACGCCTAAACAGACCTTTCACGTACTAAACGTGGCCTAGTGGGAGAGGAGACGATAACGAAGCACGCGACATTCGGGCCGAGGGGCACCCCGATACCTGATGAGACCGGAGCACCGGTGGTCACTTCGCAATCTCGGCCCACCGATATAGATGTCGATCCATCTGAACCGTATCGGCACTTGAGGGAGATATCTCCCTTAACCGCTATGACCGTTCGTGTAATAGTCCCAGCGATCTCCGGCGTGGGAGACCAGAGCCTCTATGTCTTCGGTCAGGACGTAGCCTTCATTTACTACTGCTGTCGCGGCGGTACGGATTTGCGATAGGTACGCGTCGCGTGACGGGTAGCGTTCTTCGATTGAGGGGCGTGGATCACCTGTCACTTCCCGGGCTGCACGTGTTACAGCGAACGGAATTGTTGCGCCCATGAAGACGAATAACTGGCGTTCGCCACCGTTGTCGGGATGGCGTAGGTTCCAGCCGGTGTGCGTGGCTAGCGGAACCGTGACATCGGGCATTCGAATTCCGGCGATCTCGTTGCCATCTGCGTCCACTGCAGAGACCAGCGACCCAAATACCTTGCCCGGAATTGCCGGGAGTGTATGAGTTTGGTTCAGATCCGGGTCGGCGCCGAAGTCTAGTCGGCGCGGCAGGGCGTAACGGTCCGGGACGTGCGCGCCTGGGATTCGGGCGAAGATCGGGCCGAGCTCTTCCGGCGGCACGGCAGTGCCATCGTCCAGCCGTGGATGTCTGCTTGCAGGAGCGGGCACGGCCTCGGTGACCCAACGGTCAAGATTCACCAGTGCTCCACGCAGGGCCGGCGAGTAGTCGATCTGATTTAGCGAGTTCTGGCCAGCCTCGTCCATCATCTCGTTCCGGTCGGTCGGAGGCCACACACCAAGGCCATGTTGCGTTCCTCCAAAGTGGTAAATCCGAACGTTCTCGCCATGCTTTATGTCACGCCTACCGTCTGGGTCTGTGTGCAGCAGCGATGCGTCCCCGCGGTGGTACTCCGCAGACGAGTTGGTGTAGAACACCCGGGCACTGGAGCCACGGGCCTCGAAACGGCCCATTAACGACCCTGTCTCTTCCGTTTCGGGGTCGGTCTCCGGTTGATCTGTGAACGGGAACATGTGGGCCAACATATTGTTGCGGTCCTTGGAGTTCTGTCCAAATCTCTGATTGAACTCGCCCCGCATTCCTCCGGCCACGTTCGAGATGATGCCGTCCAGTGCTTCGCGGCCCTCTTCGTCCTGGTTCAGATCGTCGTATATGAAGGTTCGCATCAATCGGCCGGTCTGCGAGATACCGTATGAAAAGGCGTGCTCTATATGCTTGGCCAGCGGATTTTTGTCGCTTTCCAGACCGTGTTTAATCCAGCTTGTGCAATCACGCAGAGCCGCGAACCCGAGGCCAAGTACCCGTGCTCCAGATGTGGTGTAAGTGACTTGGTAGAGCCGGCCTTTCTCAAAACCACCGTCCAGCGACACGTAGTTGGGATCGGCGATGTAGTTTCCTGAGTCGTCGATCCGACCAAACCTCCAGCCGTCTCGGGCGATCGCCTCCGGCGCTAGGTCCGGCATGTCCCGAACAGTCAGGGTGGCGCTTTGTTCGTACATATCGACTGCCGGGTAGGGCCGATGGTCGCGGTCGGATAGCATCATGCTCGAGACGTCGACGCCGCGTTGGAGTTGCGACCAGATGCGTCCCGTGATGGGCGTGCCGTCCAGATTGGTGGCGTCCTTCGATCGCATGCCGATCAAGCCCTCGAACGGTGGCAGGTCGTTCTGCCATCCGCAGGAGATGATCGAGTAACCGTGCCGCATCAGGAAGCCGTTTCCAGGGTCGACTTCCGGGTTGGGATCTTCGGGATGGACGCCGCCAAAAAGTGGCCGGGCGCCGAGGTTGAACATAGGCACCGACACGCGGTTACCGCGATTGACAACATCAAGCAGCATCCGATTGTTTCCGCGTGACGGGTCTATCGGCGCAACGATCGCTAGATCAGATTCGAACTCGACCAGCCCGTCGGCGTTTCTAGGCGCCAACTTTATGTCTGCGATCCGCTCATTGGCCGGGTGTTCAGGATCGACGGCGAATGTAAGGATGCCCTTGATCTCTTCGTATGAGCCGACGTTGCCGAACTCTTGTCCATCTGCGATAGGTCGTCTGAGCGTGATTTTGAACCCGGTTACTGGCATTTGGTGTGTCCTTTTGGTTTGGGAGAGCGGCGCCACAATATGCCTCGTGGCGCCGCTCACACCCGTCAGAATGATTTGTCATCCTGAGCCGGAGGCCAAAGGTACCGTCGCTGGTAGAGCACCAGAAGGTCGAACGGAGATTCAGCTATTCAGCGGTAAGGTTGTTCGTCGCAAGCTCTTCAGAGTGACCTGATGCAGAGGACTGTATGTGCGCCATTTGCGCAACGGTCTCACATGTAGACCTCGTATTGGGTTGCTGAGGCGGTGTGTTTCTATTCCCCGTGCCTGCTTGTGAACCAGTCCCAGCGGACGCCGGCCTGCGCGACCACTCGTTCGATGTCCTCGTGCAGCATATAACGATCTGAAACCAGTTCTTCTGCCTTCTCTTGAACAAGCCTCAGGTATTGGTCCTTTGATGTGTACCGCTCCGCAATTGACGGTCGCCTGTCATCTGCGGCCGCCCGCTCGTTAGCGTTCGGGGCGAAAGGGAGGGTGGAGCCACGTGGTCCGCCGGTGAGGCCCATGATCTGGTCCGGTGCACCAACGTCCGGGTGACGCAGGTTCCAGGGAGTTGAAGTCGCCAGCGGAACCGACACGTCCGGGTGTGTGATCCCGGCGATCTCATTTCCGTCCTCATTGACGTCCGAAACCAGCGACCCGTAAACCTCTGATGGGATTGGCGGCAAATTGAGAGTGCGTTCCTGGTTCTGGTCGGTCCCAAAATCGAGGCGTACCGGAACCGGAACGTGCGCCGGGAACTTGACTGGAATCCCTTCAAACGCCCTTGCCAGCGAGGCCGCTGGAACCGCAGTTCCATCGTCCACACGCGGGTGTTTGCTCGGCGGTGGAGGCGTGTCGTCGGTGATCCACTCATCCAATCGAACCAGTAATGCCCGCATGAAGGGCCTGTAGTCGACCGAGTTCAGCAGATTCTGGCCACGCATGCCGTCAGTTGCCTGCGTGTCTGTGGGCGGCCAAATGCCGGGACCGTGCATCGTCGCCGAAAAGTGATATGTCCGCGTCGACGGGTGATCCTCGATGTCCTTGCGACCTGCCGGATCGATGTGGATCAGAGATGCGTCACCTCGCCAGTACTCGGCTCCGGTATTGCTGAAGAAGGTCCTGATGTTGGCGCCGCGCTCAGTTATCCGGTCCATCACACCGCCGGATTCTTCAGTGACCGGGTCGGTGGAGGTGGAGGCCGTGAACGGGAACATTTGCGCGATCACGGATGGCAGATCCTTTGACGGCTGCCCGAATCGCTGGTTGAACTCTCCCCGCATGCCGCCGCCGACATGCGGGAATACACCCTCGAAAACGTCACGACCCTGCTCGTCCTGGTTCAAGTCCATATACAGGTAATGCCGCAGATATCGGGCGCTCTGGGAGACACCGAAAGCAATGGCGTGATCGATCTCGCCTGCGGTCGGGTTGCCGTCTTTGGCAGATCCGTACTTCAGGAACGACACGGCGTCCCGCATCGCTAGATAGCCGAGTCCAACAACCGGCGCCCCGATGGTTGTATAGGTGAGCTGGTACATCTTGCCCGGCTCGAACCCGGCAGCCATGTAGACAAAATTGGCGTCCTCGGCGGGCACGCCGTGGTCTTCCAGTGCAAAACTCCACTGGTCTCGTGGAATCACTCTCGGCTCAAGGTCCGGTTGATCGCGAACAGTGAGCAGCGCATCTGGTTCCAGCGTGTCGGCCGCGGCGTGAGGGGTGTGAAATCGGTCGGCCAGTCTCAAATGGCGTACACGACTCATCGGCTGGAACTGGGAGAAGATCCGTCCCGTGATCGGCATCCCGCGGTCGATCGCGTCGGGCGCGTAAAGCTTCATCCGCCCTGCGAGGCGGGGCGCATCCGGCGACCAGCCACACCAGACGGACGTGTAGCCGTGCCGCATCAAGAAGCCATTTCCGACTTCTGTCGGTGGAACCTGACCGGCCACTACGGCCGCCGGTGAGGCGCTGTTGAAAGTGCCGAGCATGACCTTGTTGCCACGATTCAGAACGTCGTAGACGATCTTTCGACGCCCTTTGGACGCGTCAACGGGCCGCATGATGTGAACGTCGGCTGCGAACTCGACCAGTCCGTCGGAATTGCGCGGGGCTAGGTTGATATCGGTGATTCGTGAGTTGGCCTCGTGGCCGGGGTCTACCGCGTAACGCAGGATCCCAACCACTTCTTCGTAACCCCCAATGTCGCCAAACGCCTGACCGTCGGCAAGTGGTCGGCGGTTGGTGATCTCAAACTGCGTTACGGCCAAGCGGGCACTCCTCAAATTCAGATGAATCAACGTTTACGGCTGCCTGTGTGACGGCGCGAGTCTACTCCCGTTTCTATGAACACGTTGGGAACAAGGGAGGCCACGTGGAAGGACGGGTGTGGTGAAAGTGGACGACCGTCGTATCATGCGCTCGCCTGACTTTATTTCGTGAGCAGCCGGGATTTAATTCAACGCCGCTCGACACCAGATATACGGAGCCCGAAATGCCCACAAAGATGACCGGCAAAAAAGCGCTACTGGAGATGCTCAAGGCTGAAGGGGTCGAGTACATCTTTGGCAACCCGGGTACCAGCGAGGGGCCGATAATCGACGCCCTAGAGGATTATCCGGAGTTTAAATACATCCTCGCGCTGCAAGAAGGAGTCGCCGTGGGAATGGGCGATGCCTACGCACGTGCTACCGGACGTGCGGCATTCGTGAGCCTTCACATCGACAGCGGCCTAGCCAACGGTATCAGCCTGATGCAGGACGCCTTCACGACCGGCACACCCATGGTCGTTGTCTCAGCGAACTACGACACCCGGAAGCTGGCAGAACGCAAAACGGACCTCGCCGAGATGGTCAGATCCGTTACCAAGTGGAGTGTCGAACTTACCCATCCGGACCAGATACCAAGCGTGATGCGACGTGCCTTCAATGAGGCCAATACGCACCCCAGGGGCCCGGTCTATGTGGGCCTTACTTCAAATGCCCTGGACGGAGAGGCGGAGATGAACATCATTCCGTCCAACCAGGTCTATGACGCCGGCGGGCCGGACCCGGCCGGTATAGCGCAGGCCGCCGAATTACTGTCGAGGAGCGAGCGAGGAATCATGCTCATCGGCGACCGCGTTGGTGAGGCGAACGCAGTGCGTGAGGCGGTAGAGATCGCCGAACTCCTGGGCCTGCCCGTCTATCAGGCGCCCGGCGGCAACGTAGGCTTCCCGACGACGCATCCTCAGTTCATGGGTGCAATGGCATTGCGACGTTCAGAGCACCGGGAGGTCATTAGTCGGGCGGACGCCGTGTTGGCCGTTGGGGCGGATATCTTCTCCGATCTCTTCTATTTCACGGACGTTCAGCTACAGGAGTCGACAAAGCTGATCCACATCGACCCACGTCCGGGAGCCGTGGGGCGGTCTGAGCCGACCGATATAGGAATTCTAGCAAGCCCGAAACTGGCGCTCGTGGCACTGGGCAAGGCGATCTCGGCTGGACTCACCGAGGCTCAGAAGACAGCGATAGATGATCGCAGGGTGGCGGTGGCGGATGCCCGCAATGCGGAACGGATGGCTTACGAGGCGGGGGTGGAGGAACTGTGGGACAACGATCTCATGACGCCCGCTCGCATGATGTCGGCGCTAGCTGATGCGTTGCCGGACGATGCGGTCGTGCTGGACGACTCGGTTAGTTCCAAAGGGGCATTGCGTCACTACATCCAGGCTAGTGAGCCAGGCGACTTGATCGGTGGACGTGGTGGAGCGATCGGATGGGGCATCGGGGCAACGATGGGCGCCAAGTGTGCCAATCCGGATCGCCCGGTGATCGGCATCATTGGCGATGGCAGCTCGATGATGACGATTCAAGGACTGTGGACAGCAGCGAACGACGAGATCCCATGCGTTTTTGTGATCTGCAACAACGGCATGTATCGCGTACTTAAGGTAAATATGGACATATACAAGAACGATGTCCTCCAGGAGGAAGAGGCCGGAAGCAGCTATCTGTATATGGACTTCCCGACGCCGTTCGACGTGGCGGCGATTGCTAACAGCATGGGCGTTCACGGAGAGCGGATCACGAAGCCTGAGGAGATCAAGCCCGCGCTTGATCGGGCACTGGCATCAGGTAAACCGGCCCTCCTGGACATGGTGATTGACGGAGCTCTTTAAGGTCCAGCCACATAGAGTGTTCGATGGATAACGAACTCGTCGGATGACCGGAAGAAGTATTCACCTACTCGGCGGCAAGCCCGCGGTGACTTGATCATCCGCCGAGTTCGGTGCCCCCCACCTTTGCCCTTTCTCCAGATGGGAGGGGGCTGGGGTGAGGGAAGGTTCAAGGCCTTCCACAACGGGTCGCTTACCAGCAGCCAGATCGATTTCATGACTTCACGACCTGTAGCGGACAGTCGCTGGCCTCCAACGATGGATGCGCTGCACTAATACCCCGCCTCTCCTACGTTAGAAGGGGCCCACTCGGCCCCATGACGCTAGAGCAATCACCCGTTAGGCGCTGCGGGCGTATCTGGATCGTCTGTGTAATGGTGGAGGATGTCGGGGGCCGTCATAGTGATCCTGAGCGACGCTTTGTCGCCGATTGTCATGAGGTTGTGTGACGTGCCCCCGGGAACGAACACCAGATCGCCAGGTCCGGCCGTGACAGGCTCCTGGTCAGAGATGCTGAACTCGATCTCGCCGGCGATCACCGCCCACCACTTGTCCATATCTGGGTGCCAGTAGCGTCGATTAATCGTTCCCGGCAGCTCATGAGTGATTAATGCCCGGTTGCGTGCGTCCAGGACCGCCAATTCTTTCCAGTTTGAGTCGGTTCCGTGCTTTTCCAGAAGTTTTTTCATGGATGTGTGAATAAGGTTCGGCGAAGATAACCCCACATCCGCCGGAATCAGCCGGCTTGGCGGGACGCCTTTGATGTCGTGGTTACTGTCCGGGTGTGTGACGCCAAGACGGATCGCTTGCTCGCCTTCAATGGGATGAATATCGTGTGCGTAACCGGCCGGCGCGATCATGATGTCGCCCCACTCGGCATCGATCGGCTCGTACTGCCCGATCTGGTACCGAGTCACGCCGTCCAGGATCACCCAGTACTCGTTGAAATCGGGATGGATGTGCGGGTCCGAAGGCGTCCCGGGCGGGCCAGATATCCAGACTACGCGGTTGCGCCCATCCTCTATAGGAACCTCTGCCCAACGACTGCCCCCGGGGTGGCGGCCCATGATGTCCGCGTGGCGTGTGACCGTGAGGTTCTTCGTTTGGGCGGGGCTGGCCATCTAGGAATCCTCTCGTTCGGGCAATTACCGACTGGAGCATAGCTGTGGACGATATCTTAGCGCGTCTAAGGACCGGACCGCATAAGAAATCCGGCGAAAGGGTAACGCGCTTCGGCCTGGAATCGTGTTTAATTCGCCCTGTGAAATAGTTCTCACGAACTTTCCTAGAAATCGACAGCTACCGGCTGGCACACAATTTCGGAGAAACGATGTACGAATTACGAAGGACTTACGTGACCTTGCCCGGGAAAGAGAGGCTCGTCGCCTCAATGCTTCAGCGCATGGGGCAGATCCTGGTCGACGCCGGTGTCCGGGACCCGTTTCACGTGTCGTTCAATGGCGGCACCTGCCCGGGTGATAAACAACTTGTGCACATGACGTGGACAGCTGAAAAGATCGAGTCCACGTACCGGGGTGGCAGGGAGAATCCTGCTGAGTACACGAAGATGATGTCGGCGCGAAACGAGCTGACGACCGATACATGGATCGAATTTAGCGAACTGATGAACGACGCCAAACTAATGGACGCCTAGAGCGCTCGACCCAATAACCCAACAAGCAAATTAATTACAGGAGCCAATATGTACGAACTACGCAGGACTTACGTGACGCTGCCCGGTAAAGAGAGGCTCGTCGCCTCGATCCTCCAACGGGCCGGAAACATGCTGGTGGACGCCGGATTGCGCGAGCCGTTCCACGTTTCGTTCAACGGAGGGACAACGCCGGGCCAGAAACAGCGTGTGCAGATGACATGGACCGCGGAGAACATCGAATCCCCGATGCGCGCTGGGAACCAAAACCCTGCTGGCTATGGTGACTTCATCAAGCAGCGCGACCAGTACACGACGGACACCTGGCTCGAGATCAGTGAGCTGATGAATGACGATAAATTGGTGGACGCGTAGGACGTAACCACCACCCTCGAACCCCCTCTTAAATTAGGAGGAACGCGAAGTACACGACGGCGATCCTTTGCCGAATAGCCCCGCTCAGCTACAGTGATCCTCGCCTTTACACCCGTACATGACAGGAACGCACATGCCAGGCTCCATAACCGATGCTGATCTCAAGGCCGCACTTCCCGACGTCACATCGTCGCAATCGTTTGCCGGACTTGATGGCCCGATCACTATCTTCCGTGACGAATGGGGCATCCCCCACGTGACAGCGGAATCGGAGCACGACGCGTTCTTTGGTCAGGGGTTTGTGACGGCGCAGGATCGGCTCTGGCACATGGAGTACGACCGTCGCAGGTCGCTAGGCCGCTGGGCGGAATGGGCCGGTCCTCGGGCGCTCAAAGAGGACAGACTGATGCGGCGGCTCAGCCTTGAACGTGCCGCTAAGGCGGACCTGGCGGCGACGCGGCCGGACGCACAGGCAATGGTGGAGGCGCTGACGGAAGGCATCAACGCCTTCATCGACACTACGAAGACACTGCCAATCGAGTACAAGCTTCTTGGCGATGAACCAGAACGGTGGGAACCCTGGCACTCGTTCGCCGTGTACAAGGTGCGCAACATGTTGATGGGTACCTTCGACATGAAACTGTGGCGCGCTCGAATCACAAACGCGCTTGGCCCTGAGCGTGCGGCGGCGCTGTTCCGGGGCTATCCGCTGGACCACCTCGTCACGACACCCCCGGGAGTCGAGTACACCGGCGCCCGGTACGACCCGTACGAAGAGTTGGCCGAGTCGTGGCAGATGCTCAATCAGATCGGCGAGATCGACAACGGCAGCAACGCCTGGGCAGTTAGCGGCAAGTGGACCGAATCCGGACAGCCGCTCGTGGCAGGCGACTCCCACCGTGGGCTGGATACGCCCAGCGTCTACTACCAGATACACATGGCATGCCCCGATTGGTCGGTGTCCGGTTACTCCGTCCCCGGCGTTCCCGGGGCGCCTCACTTCAGCCACACGGAGCATGTAGGTTTCGGAATGACGCACGGCAACGCCGACTACCAAGACCTGTTCATTGAGCGTTTCCGCGAGGCGGCGGGCGGACTTGAATACGAATACCGGGGCGGCTGGTACCCGGCGGATGTGCGCACCGAGGTTGTGAACTGCAAGGGCCAAGAAGAACTCACGATCGAGGTCGTCGTTACCCGGCATGGCCGGATAGTCGCAGGAGACCCTCGGAGCGGCATTGGACTCGCGTTCAGCCACACCGGAACGAACGGGCCGACCAAGTGGATGGACTCCGTGCTTGACATCCTGAGGGCTGGCGATGCTGACGAGCTGGAGCAGGCGGTCAAAGAGTGGACCGAGCCGGTCAACAACTACATGTACTGCGACACGAAGGGTAACTTTGGTTATCGATTGAGAGGTCGAATTCCCATCCGTGATGTCGCAAATACATGGGCGCCGGTGGACGCTGCTTCAGGGCTGTACGAATGGGAGCGAGAGATTCCGTGGGAGGAGTTGCCGCACATTCGGAACCCCGAAGTCGGGTACGCAGTGACCTGCAACCAGAAGGTGACCACGGACGAGTACCCGTATCACATCAACCACTTCTTCGCGAACGAATGGCGGGCCCGCCGAATCACCGATCGGATCATGGCTGTGCCTAAGGGCGAGATGAATGTGGAGTCGATGGGCGCCATTCATAGTGATCGCATTTCGATCCCGGCGACATGGGTCGCGCAAAGGGTCGCATCGCTTAATTTTGACGATGCCCGTGCTGTTGAGGCCCAGTCTTTACTGGCGAGTTGGAACGGCGAGATGGGGCGTGACGACGTTGAACCCCTCATCGCCGCTGAGGTGATGTCACAGATCCAGTGGGAGATCGCCGCCCACCTGTTCGGCCCGATGGTGGACGAGGTACTGGCCGGAACCGGTCGTGGTGGTCCGTCCCACTGGGGCGAGCTGGTTTCTCACGTCTGGGAGAGTTTGAGGTCAGACGATGACGAGTTCCTCCCGGAGGACAGGACCTGGGACGAGATCATCTCAGACGCGCTGGCGGGGGCGGTAGATGAACTGACTGGACTGCTTGGATCAGACATGTCGGGTTGGGTCTGGGGCAAGGTCCATCACACGAAGCCGTTACACCCGTTGTCGGCGTCGTTCCCGGATATAGACGGCGTGCTCGACCCGCCAGAGATCCCAATGGGCGGCGGTATTGACACGCCCCAGGCGGGGAGCTTCTCGCAGGGCAACAAGTACATCATCACGGGGCTATCGGTGAACCGATACATCCACGATCCGTCCGACTGGAGCAAGTCCAAGTGGGTCTCCCCGCTGGGCGCTTCCGGCCACCCGGGCAGCCCGCACTACGCAGACCAGGCGCCGATCTGGGGCGCAGTGGGCTACGTCCCACAGCTCTGGGACTGGGATGAGATCAAGGCGCGTGCGGAGACGATCCAGGAGTTGACGCCAAGGTAGGATGATCGACTGCTGTCGCGACAACCCTGTAGGACCTCGGATTGCTCCGCCCGTCGTTCTCCTTCCGGAAACGCGGCACGCGCAATTGGGAATACAGGCAGGTGATTTTTCCAGCGCCGATCCAACTTTCACCTACTCGCTGATTGAGGACAATGGATACTCATCAGTTGTCAGGATGAATGCGTACGCCGGTACACAGGGTTTCATTTTATGTGTAGTTAACTTGACTCTCTAGTGCCAGTTCCTCTCGTCTTCAAGCGTTCGCAGGTTGCGTTTCGGGTACTGGTCACCGGCGTATTTGGCGAACTTGCTCTCGTCGAGCTCGATGCCAATTCCTGGGTCTGTCGGGAGCTCCATATAACTTCCTGACGGCACCAATGGCTTTACCGAGATGTCGTCGCAGATCTCCTGGTTGTGTACGAAGTATTCGTAGATCAGGAAGTTCGGCATCACCGCAGACGCCTGCAACGCCGCAGCGAGACCCACGGCTGTGCTGTTATTACCGTGTGGCGATACAGCGATATAGTGGGGAGCGGCCATGTCTGCGATCTGCACCAGTTCAAGGATGCCGCCGCAGATGCAAATGTCAGGGTTGAGGATATCGACGGCCCGCTGGTCGATCACATCCCGGAACTCCTCGCGGGTGTAAAGAGCTTCTCCGGTGACGATCGGGATGTCGGTCGCGTCGCGGACCTCTTTGAGTGCAGGAACGTGCTCCGAAGGGTTTGGTTCTTCGAACCAGTACGGTCGGTAGCGTTCGATCATGTGGGCGAATCGTATCGAGTTCATGGGCGCCAGCCGCCTGTGTATCTCGATCAGCAACTCGACCTTGCCGCCAACCGCATCACGGACGGCACCGACGACCGCAGCGGCCTGTTCGAGGTCCTCGAAGTTCGGATAGGCGCGCCACGGTCCGGAAAGCGGGTCGAACTTGAGCGCGGTGAAGCCCTTTTTCACCGTTTCAGTAGCCGCCAGCGCCCACTCTTCCAGCGTTTTCGCTCCGCCGTACCAGGCGTTTGCGTACAGGCGAATCGCTGGCCGTACCGGACCCCCCAGCAAATTGTAAACGGGCTGGTCGACCGCCTTGCCAACGATGTCCCACATTGCTATCTCTATGCCGCTCAAAGCACACCAGAGGTCCATTCCGCCGCGTTTCGTAGCGAAGTCCTCGTAAGCTATGTTCATCCAGTGCCGGATGTTGAACGGATCTCGGCCCTCCAGATATCGGCCTAGCTGCTCGATGTGGGCGATCGCCGCCGTGTCACGGTCGCTCTGCGTGTACGCCTCACCCCACCCTACGATGCCGTTGTCCGTTGTGAGTTTGACGAACAGCATGTTCTTACCGCGGGGCGGGTGAATCACGAAGGTTTCGATATCAATGATCTTCATAGGGCTTGATCTCTCCTCATAGGCTCGTGCCGGTTAACCACTGGCAGGTCGGCGAGCGAATGTTAAGGCTTCCAGATAGTTGCTGAGATGTAACGCTCTTTGTCGGGAGAATCGTTGTAGTAGTACACGGTTACGACACTTCCGTCGTCGCGTTGGACAGACCTTGGGTAGCCGATATCGTGATTTCCTCCGTCATCACGGAGCACGATCTCGGGACTCCAGGACCCGCCCTGATCGTCGCTTAAAACGGACCGAATCCCCGACGGGGCGTCGCGATATCCATAGGTAAGGCAGATTCGACCATCGGACAGGCGGATCATAGCGGGTGGATTGCCGCCGGTCCCGGTGTCGGATACGGGTGTGGTGATATGACGCCACGTTATCCCGTTATCGTCGCTTCGCATCAAATCGATCGCATCGCCGCCACCTGAAGCGTTTCGGGTCCGAAGGGCGGTGATCATTCCACCATCGTCCAGCCGAAGCGATGACGGCATGATGTCGAACCCCGGCGGGTCTGGTCGCAACCACGATACAAACTTGAAGGACAGGCCGCCGTCCACCGTCCTAGCGCCAAATACGCGGCCTTCTTCACCGTCCGACTTGGCAGCCGTAAGGAACAGCGTGGCCTCCCCTCGCCCATCCACCAGATAATCTGTCCGTGCGGCGATTCCCAGTTGACCGAACATCGGGAGCGTGAACGGTCCTTCCCAGGTCTGGCACCTGTCGATGGATGTGTAGAACCAGGACTCGGCGCCCGCCTTCAGCCCGGTACGTGCGCACAGCATTGCGAAGTCCGGATGAGTGAAATCGATACCGCCCGGATGTGCAACAGGAGCGCCGACGCGATCCGCTACAGGACCTTGTGGAGCCGCCATGTGCTCGTCGGCGGAGATCCCCATATTACCGGGCGCTTGTAGTGGAGCCTGGATGCTGTCCCAGGTCAGCCCACCGTCCAAACTCCTTGACTGCATGGTGGTGTAGGGCTGCCCGGTATCACGGGCGTGAAACCCGCCCTTATCGTTGTGAACGCCAAGGGTGAAACCAGTGACGATCTCATCTTCCCAGCTCCATATCCCGTAATTGGCCGGCCACCCAGCATATCGTCCAGGGACGCTGTAAACGGTAGTGTGTTTTATCTGCATATCGTGACTCGCGCATCATATACCCGTGTCTTGCAAGCATGATTTCCCCTAGAGGACGGAAAATGGAGCCTAAGCCGAATTTCTACCGCACTATGGCAATCCTCAAGGATCGCCATAGTGCGCCGATCTACTCACTCAAGATTACGGGTTCATCAATGTCCGGAACACGTCAGGAAGCTCCGGGCACGCTCGGCCGACGGCACACGAGCCAGTACTCCATACTGTCCGCAAGCGCGAGCCAACTCGCCTCAAGAATATTTTCAGAAGAACCTACGGTGCTCCATGTATCGTGTCCGTCCGACGATTCGATAACGACCCTGACGACGGCCCCGGTGCCGGTCCCGTCGGCGACGACACGCACCTTGTAGTCGGTCAAACGGACACATTCCAGATCCGGGTAAGACTGGAGCAGTGCCTTGCGCATAGCGTGGTCCTGGGCGTTGACCGGACCGTTGCCCTCGGCCGCCGTGTGTTGGATATCCTCGCCAACCCGCACCTTCACCGTCGCTTCAGACAGGATGCCTCCGGAACCAGTGGCTTCTGAGACGCGTGCTGTCCGTCGGTTCTCAATAAGGACCATGAAATCGATCAGCTCAAACGGAGCCTCGTAGTTCGGCAAATGTCGACGGATCAACAGCTCAAAAGACGCGCTTGCACCCTCGTATGAGAATCCGCGATTCTCAAGGTGCTTTAACTCATGGACGATCTCTTGGATGTCTCCGTCGGTTAGATCTTTCGCGAGGCCGAGGTCACGTATGCGGCGTAGTACATTCCCGCGCCCGGACAACTCAGAAACGACTATCGCGTTCAGGTTTCCAACGGTGCCAGGGTCTACGTGTTCATAAGACTGTCGCTGCTTGTTAACGGCCGCCGCATGAAGGCCACCCTTGTGGGCAAACGCACTGGCTCCGACGTATGGCTGGAAGGCGTGTGGGGCCATGTTCAGCGTTTCGGCGATGAACAGTGAGGTGTCTGTGAGCGTGGCGAGCTGCTCGTCGGAGATCACATCGATACCCATCTTTAGCTTCATGTTGGCGATGATGCTGGTCAGGTTGGCGTTACCAGTTCGCTCACCGTATCCGTTGATACAGCCCTGAATCTGGGTCGCTCCCGCCTGCCATGCGGCCATGGAGACGGCCACCGCTGTATCGGTGTCGTTGTGGGCGTGGATGCCGATGCGGACACCCATTTCAGCGGCGAATTCACAAGCGGCGGTAACGATCTTTACTGCCTCATGGGGCAATGTACCGCCGTTGGTGTCACAAAGGACTACCGTTTCTGCGCCCGCTTCAGCAGCCACGCGGAGGGTTTGTAATGCGTAATCAGCGTCGAACTTGTAGCCGTCGAAAAAGTGTTCCGCGTCGTAGATGGCGCGACGTCCCTGTGCGGTGAGGTGAGATACGGAGTCCGCGATCATGTGCAGGTTCTCTTCGACGGAAGTGCCGAGGATGTTGGTTACCTGCCACGCCGACGCCTTGCCGACGATGGTCACAATCGGCGTCTCGGCACGTAGCAACGCAACGATAGCGCCATCATCCTGCACCTTGCCGCCTGCCCGACGGGTACTGCCGAAAGAGGCTATAACGGCGTTCTTGAGGTCCAGGGTTTGCGCGCGTTGGAAAAACTCGTCGTCTTTCGGGTTGGAGCCCGCGAAACCGCCTTCGATGATGTGGACGCCAAGCGAGTCCAGGCGTTCAGCGATCGCAAGCTTGTCGTCGACCGAGAGCGAGATGCCTTCTTGCTGAGTCCCATCCCGAAGAGTGGTGTCGTATATCTGTATCTGTTCGGCCATCTGATCTCTTCTTGTAGGAATGACCAACCATGCGTGGTTACCGGTTGGACGCTCGAATAATTGACGGGCATAAAAATACCCGCCCCAGAAAGGGACAGGCTAAAAATCAGGCCCGCGGTACCACCCTAATTCCCGCCTAGTAATTGCCGGACGAGCCGCTTGGTAGAGGCACAAACATGGCCCCGTGATAGATAACGGGCCACTATCCCGTCTACGTATACTTGGCTCTGACCAATCAGCCAGTCCGCCGTTCGTGCAGAAGCTACGGAGGGATGTTTGTTCGGCCGGACCTTACCTGCTCACACCACACCGGGCACGCTCGAGTTCCCGGGACCGAACTACTCGTCTCCATGCGGCGCGCAGACCATGTTTTGATCGGTACGTAGCACCACGCTTCAGTTCAGGCTAGCACCCGTCCCGCCGCACCGCAACGGAATTCGTAACGAAACGATTATTTGCTGCGGATGATGATGGTTGGAGTTGACGTCTATACGGAAGGACATCCCATGCGCTGGAGGCCGTCAATGGTGACCCGCATGATCACCTCCCCAAACACCCCACGGCACCGTTACGTATGGCACCATCTTGGTGTGACTGAAACGCCTGCCGTACATAGCGACGCCGAGTACCTGGATAATCTGACTCGAAAGATCTTTATATCGGGATTCTCTGGCGATCCCGTCGCGCTCCGATGGCCCCGGTTTAGAGAAGTGTTCTACGCCTTTGATCCGGGGACTGTTGCCGAGATGCCGGATCTGTTGATCGATCACCTCCAGCAGGACCCGGGAATCATCAGGAACAAACGCAAATTACGTGCGACGGTCGCGAACGCTTCGGAGTTCGTGCGAATTGGTAAGGAGTTTGGCTCGTTTTACGACTATCTGCGCTCACTGGATCCCTTGCCGTACGAGCGACGGGCGCGAGAGATCGGCAAACGATTTGCATCCGTCGGCCCAAACACGGTCTATTACTTTCTTGGGGATGCCGGTGAGCCTGTGCCTTCAGTAAAACCCGAAGGCGTCAAATCGAAAAAGAGGCGATTGGCAAAAAGGAGCCATGAACGTGCCAGATAACGACCTGAAAATCGGCGTAAACCTGAGCGATGTAGCAGACACTGCTCGCCACGCGAAGCAGTCGGAGGACTACGGCTTTGACTTCGTGGGCGCAGGCGAACACATCATGCGTGACGACCCCATCGGGCCGACCCAGGTCGCTCTTTCCGCACTCGCCGTCGCCGCAGGAGCGACCGAGCGCGTATCACTGCTCAGCTCCATTGTCATCGCACCGCTACACCATCCGGTCTTGTTGGCCAAAGAGGCGGCGGTCGTGGACCTCGCATCCGGCGGACGACTGATCCTTGGGATAGGTGTCGCAGGCGAATTTCCGGCGGAGTTTGAGGCGATGGACATCCCACTCAATCAGCGCGGCACTCGTACAGACGAGACAATCGAAGTGGCGCGCGCTATATGGGCCGGACCTGACGCCAGCCATCATGGGAGGCGCTTTAATTTCGATGGTTTCACCCTCTCGCCCCCTACGCATAGCCCTGGCGGACCACCGATCTGGGTGGGTGGACGAGGCGAGCCGGCGATGGAACGTGCGGTACGCGCCGGAAACGGGTGGCTGCCGTACCTGTTTACGCCTTCGCAGTACGCGAGAGACGCTGGAAAAGTGCGGGAGATGCTTGAGAAGGCGGGGCGCGGCGACGAGGCCGATTTTGGTTACGGACTCCATTTGATGACTGCGTTTGGGTCCTCCCACGAGGAGGCGTTAGCTACGGCAGCCAAAGGGCTGTCCGATGCGTATCGTTATTCCGGGAGTTACGAGAATCTTGCCGAGCGATACGTTCTACTCGGCCCACCCGAGGAGGCCGCAGAACGTATCAACGAATTTCGGGAAGCGGGAGCGGGACATATTCTGTTGAGCTGGGTAACGCCGTTCGATCAGATTGATGATCAGATTGCGACGGCCGGCGAAGGCTTACTGCCGCTTTTGCGAGGTTGAAGCCTCCGGCGGGACTCCCGCAAGGAGCGAATTGAGCCCTTTCAGGCTCGTGGGGCTTTACCTAGAATGGCTTAAACCTGTGAACGAACTGGAAACTTAATCCGGGTCCGAGGATTACGGGCCCTATCCGACGGGATGAACTTTGGCTGAAGATCAACGTGTTGACCTCGGACTTGTAGATTCGATAGCGGCCGATACCATCGGCGAACCGGGGCAACGGACCTTTAATATCACCGCTCGTAGTTCGCGAGGGCAGGCCATCGTCTGGATGGAAAAAGATCAGCTCCTTCAACTGGCGCTGGCGATAGGTCAGCTTTCTGAAGATCAGAAACCGCCTGATGCCCCATCTGCTTTCGTGCCGGAGTACGCCCACACCGGGGAACCTGTGAACGTCGAATTCAAGGTCGGCGACATGCGGGTGCGATACGACACGTCCACCGACGTCTTTACGATGGAAGCGACGGATCTTGGCGACAGGGACGACGATGACGGCCCTGAAGCAACACAGGCGGAAGAACAGGTGGCGGTCCAGTTCAGCTTCAGGCGTTCACATGCCAGGGTACTGGCGGAAGATGGACAGAAAATCGTGGCCGCCGGCCGCCCCTGGTGCCCGTACTGCCATAGTCCCATAGAACCGGACGGACACGTATGTCCTAGGTCAAATGGGCACAGTAAGACGGGAGTCCCGGTGGAGTGAGTCCGCAGGAGCGTGACTCCCTTTATTGTGGGGATTTAGGCATACGGATGACGCTGCAAGACGCCTTCAATTCGGACAGAGGCCCGGTTCTGGATGGCCGTTCTGAAGACGACATTCTTGATCTATTACAGACGGCCGAAATCGTCGAGACCGGGTTGCATCCGGATGGTTCAAACTATGTGTTCATCGTGCGTTTTGAGACAAACCTCGGCGGGGACGTACCTCTCCTCGGCGTGTACAAGCCGCAGTCCGGCGAACGTCCACTGAGGGACTTCCCCCGTGGGTTGCACAATCGCGAACGGGCGTCGTACCTCCTCAGCCGAATACTGGGTTGGCCGGCGATCCCACCGACGGTCATACGAGACGGGCCGCACGGGGAGGGGAGCGTGCAGATGTTTATCCATGCCGATGCGGAAGAGACTTATTTCACGATGCGTGATGAGCAATCCGGGCAGTTCGAGTCGATCGCCGGATTTGACGTCATCGTTAATAACGCTGATCGGAAGGGCGGCGCCTGTCTGAAGGACGCGGACGGCAAGGTGTGGGCGATCGATCACGGTCTTACATTCAACCCGTATGCACGGGTCCGAACGGTGATGTTCGAGTTTTGTGGCCAGCCGTTTAACGCCGGACTGGTAGATAGCCTGAAACGGCTTAGACCTAGATTGGCCCCGGACTCAACTCAGGATACCGAGCCAGATGCGGATCCGGAGCCGCATGCAGCGCTGCTGGCCGAGCTCAAATCAGTGCTGTCCGAGGGCGACATCGACGGGCTTCGAGATCGAATAGACACGATCCTTGAGGACGCAGTTTTCCCAATGCTGGACGAGTATTACAACGTCCCTTGGCCGCTGGTCTGACCTTGCTTCTCGTTAACCGGGGATGACCTCTGCCGCGAAGGGCAGTTCTACGACCTCAACGGGACCGTTGACGCTCTCCAATACGGTCCCGGGCCCGGTATGCGCCTTGCGGACATATGCCATCGCAATCGGTCGGCCGAGCGAACGTGAAGTGACCGCGGACGTGATGCGTCCAACTTCCCGGTCTCCGGCTTTAAGTGACGAATCGACGGACAGCGCTGTACCTGACTCCGACAACAACCCGACAAGCCGTCGCTGTAACTTGTCGTACGTGTCCAGACGCGCGATTATTTCCTGCCCCATGTAACAGCCTTTGTCGAAATCGACATAAGGCAGAAGCCCCGCTTCAAGAGGGTTCGCTTCGTTCGAAATCTCGCTGCTGCGGGCGGATAATCCCTTCTCCACTCGGAGCACGTCGAAGGCATCTTCGCTTGTGGGAACGCCGCCTCTGGCGAGAAGTCCGTCCCAGACCGTGCTGGCCTGAGACTTCTCATCTATCAGCACCTCGTATGACGCCAGTGACGGCCCTGAGATCGCCACGATGTGGACCTCAACCCCATCGATCTCTGCGGTTGTATAACGGCCCGGTTCGGGAAGGTTAATCCCCAGGTCCGTTGCTTTCGGGCCTGAAATCGTCATCTGCGCTGACGTCGCTGTCGAAACGTCGAAATCGCAGTCCTCGCCGAAGTTGTAACGATCCAACCATTGGATGACCGTGTCTTCGGCGTTCAGTCCCGTCATGAGGATGCTCTCGGTCGCGGAGCGGCGTACAACGGTGATCAGTTCCAGTACGCGTCCGATCTGGGACGTGAGGACCGTGACTACAACATCGCCATCGGCCAACCCAGTAGTTTCGTTGGTGGAAAATCGATTGATCAAATCAAGAGCATCGCTGCCGGACGCGACCACACGCCCCATGTGTGACCGATCAAGGATGGCGACGCCGGTGGACAGCGCGTCGTACCCAGCGTCGAAGTTGTCGAGACTCGAGGGCACGTTACTTCCTAAGCGGAGAACGAGTCGCCGCAGCCGCATGTGCGGGTTGCGTTAGGGTTCGTGAACACAAACCCTTTTCCGTTCAATCCGTCCGAAAAATCGAGCTCGGTCCCGGCCAGGAAAATGTAACTCTTCTTCGGGACGTAAAGTTCTAACCCGTGATGCTCGATTATTTTGTCGTCATCCTGTGGTCCTTCGACGATATCCAGTACGTACTCAAGCCCGGAACAACCGCCGCCTTTTACGGCGACCTTCAGGCCGAATGTCTCCATATCGTCTCGGACAGCGTACTGCTTTACTTTGGAAGCTGCCTTCTCGGTGATGTAGATCGTATTTGCAGGGATTGCTGGCTTGGAAGTGCTTACCAACTGGACCTCCGGGCGATAGGCGTCCCGATTCGAGAGATTCGGGTTCGGGTGCATACTCACGTGATTTCTACCACTTATTCTAGCTTTGAGTTCCAGACCGGTCAAAAAGCGTGGCGGTTCGGGGCGATGGTCATAGAATATAAGTGCCACGCATGGACCCGTAAATTTTGTGTCCGCACACTCAAGTGTGTAACCGAGAAATAAAACCGAGAACCTACTTTTGAGCCAACAACAATCCAAGCCTCGCATCGTGGTGATAAATCACAGAGCGGCGAACATTCACAGTGTCAGCAAGGCGCTTGAGCTCTGTGGGGCCGATGTCGAGGTGACAGGTTCCGCAGAAGCCCTCCTAAACGCCGACGGAGCATTGTTGCCCGGCGTTGGTGCCGCGGACGCAGCTATGCGTGCACTTGGAGAGTTGAACCTCATAGAGCCCATCCGTGAATTTGCACTTTCTGGAAGGCCACTGATGTCTGTGTGCTTGGGTATGCAACTCCTTTTCCCTGACTCAGACGAGGGGAAGCTGCCGGGTCTTGGGCTTATCGACGGGCGAGTAACCAGGTTCGATGTCGATCAATCGGTCGGAGACGGTCGGATACTTAAGGTGCCCCACATGGGCTGGAACTCGGTGAACTTCACCGCCGAAGACGAAGACAGACACCCGGTGTTCAGGGGGATACCTGATGGGTCATATTTTTATTTCGTCCACAGCTTCCACTGCCTGCCGTCAAATCCTGCCGATAACGCCGCCACGACTGAGTACGGCGGACCTGTTTGCGCCGCCGTGGTGAAAGGCGAGCTCATCGCCACCCAGTTCCACCCGGAGAAGAGCGCGGATCGTGGTCTCCAGATATATACAAACTTCGTACGCCACGTAGCTGACACTGCTGCGTCACGGGTGGTCTGATTCACATGTTAATTTTCCAGAAAAGCGTCGTTTCATGGATGTGATCCCCGCGATCGACCTGAGAAGCGGCAAGTGTGTTCGCCTCCACCAGGGTGACTATGCTCGTGAAACCGTGTTCGATGACGATCCCTTGTCTGTATTGCGGCGTTTTGAGACCGCGGGTGCGACCCGCGTGAACATCGTTGACCTGGACGGAGCGCGTGACGGCACGCGTACCAACGCCGGAGTGGTCGCAGAGATGGCCGCCGCTGCGACGATCCCTCTACAGGTTTCTGGTGGCATAAGGGACGCCCGAACAGCCGCTGCGCTGGTTGAGGACGGCGTGGCGCGTGTGGTGTTTGGAACGGCCGCGGTCGAAACGCCGGACGAGGTCCAAGCCGCTATCGCCGACCTAGGGACCGAGTGTGTGGTCGTCGGGATAGACGCCCGTGATGGCGTCGTAGCCACGCGCGGGTGGACCACCTCTGCGGGTATTCGGGCGCTGGACATGGTGCGAAATATGGCCGATCTGGGCGTTTCACGCATCCAGTACACAGATATCAATCGAGATGCCACCATGGGGCACCCTAACTTTGCTGCCGCGGCTGAGATACTGGACAACACTACCTGTCGTATCCTTATAGCTGGCGGCATCTCTTCGATCGATGACCTACTCAGGCTCAAAGAACTTGGAGTCGATGGGGCGGTGCTTGGCCAGGCCATCTATACCGGCGCTCTTGATCTGGCGGAGGCCGTCTCCGCGATCCAGGCGCATTCCTGATCAGTGAATAGAGACAGATACATTTATGCCGACAAAGTTCCCGGTCGAACGCGCTGACGTCCTGCTATCGAAGTCGGACCCCGGTGCCGTTGACCCGAATCTCCTCATCGCCGAGTTACCGCTCCGGACCGATATGACGGTCGCTGACATTGGCTCGGGCCCGGGCTATTTCAGCGTCCCACTTGCCAAGTACCTGTACGACGGAAAGGTCCATGCCATAGATGTGCAGCAGGGAATGCTGGACATTGTCGTAAAACAGGCTGAAGTAGTACGCGTAAACAACATCGAAACGGTGTTGTCCACGGAAGCAAAAATCCCGCTCGATGACTCGTCCGTTGATATCGCACTACTTTCCAACGTACTGCACGAGACCTCTTCTCCCACACGCCTGATGCGTGACGTGAAACGGATCGTCAAGAAAGGCGGATGGATCGTCATCATGGAGTGGAAGAAAGAGGAGATGACCATCGGGCCACCACTGAAAGAACGGATGGCTTTGGAAGACGTCGAGAAGCTGATCGATAAGATTAAGTTGCCGATCAAAGCCCGGCGTGTCATCGGCAAATCAAGGTATCTGGTCCTGGTCGAAAAGTAGGCAGAGATGCTTGCCCACCGAATCATCCCGTGCCTGGATATCGACCGCGGACGGGTCGTCAAAGGCGTCAGCTTTGTAAATCTGCGCGACGCTGGTGATCCCGCCGAGATGGCCCGTTTTTACAACGAAGCCGGTGCCGATGAACTGGTATTTCTAGACATAACCGCCAGTTCCGATGACCGGGACACTATGGTGGAAGTAGTTAGACGCGTTTCGTCCGAGGTATTTATTCCCCTTACGGTCGGAGGCGGGATACGATCGGTCGAAGATGTTCGACGGATGCTGGAAGCGGGTGCAGACAAAGTTTCTATGAACACGGCTGCCATCAACCGGCCGGAGCTGATCCGGGAAGCTTCCGCCGAGTTCGGAGCACAGTGCATAGTTCTCGCCATCGACGCCAAACGCGTCGATACGCCTGGCGATGTCACTCCTGAGAACCGCCCGGACCTCGTCGCAGAGTCCCCGTGGCTTGTGTTCACTCACGGTGGACGAAATCCGACCGCACAGGACGCCGTCAAGTGGGCGCAGCACGGAGCGGAGTTGGGCGCTGGAGAGATTCTCATCACCAGCATGGACACTGACGGCCAGAAAGGCGGGTACGATCTGGAACTTCTCCGGGCCATATCCGATACGGTCAGTATTCCGGTGATCGCAAGCGGCGGCGCAGGAAATCTGGACCACATGTACGACGCTCTCTACGAGGGACATTCCGACGCCGTTCTGGCGGCGAGTATTTTCCACTTCGGAGAATACTCGGTGGCGGAGGCCAAACAGTATCTATCAGACCGCGGCCTTCCCATGCGTTTACCGACCACTTCAGAGTAGATTTAATCAACACAGCGATGCATATCGGCGCACTCCGTTAGGCATCGTTCCCTTACGCCCCATAAAAGGACCCTCAGTCTCAACATGAAATCACTCCAGAAGCCCGATGCCATCATGTTCGACGTGTACGACACGTTGTTCTTGAACGACACTAACGCTTGGAAGCGCGCATTCCAGCAGATCGCCGAAGAGCAGGGTTTGGATATTACCGGCGCAGATCTGTGGACGCGTTGGAAGAAGTTTGAAGTTGGCTTCCGGAAATGGCGCACGAACATGGAGGATCCAGAGAGTTCGCCGCACTTCAAGAGCTACGAGACGGCGTGGCGCGAGTGTTTTGAGAAGGTGTTTGAGCAGGACAAGATCCCTGGCAATGCCGTTAACGCAGCCCGCCGGTCCGTAACCCACATGTCACATCGGGACCCGTTCCCTGAGACGGTGCACGCGCTCTCGGAACTTAGTGGCCGTGTCCCTCTAGGCGTTTTCTCAAACGCCGACGACGCGTTCCTACGTCCGATGCTTGACGAGTGTGGTTTAACCTCCAAATTCGAGATCATTGAGTCCTCGGAATCCGCCGCCGTGTACAAGCCGCACCCAGGGGCGTTTAAACACATGTTTGCGGCGATGGATGTCGCCCCGAGCAAGTCCTGGTACGTGGGCGACCATCTGTACGACGATATACGGGGTGGCTCGGAAGTTGGCGCGTCGACGATCTGGATCAACAGGACCGATGCACGACGCGGCCCCGATGACGCTAAGCCGACGAAAGAGATCACCAGCCTGATGGACCTCGTAGAGCTGTTCGATCGGGCATAACATGCACGGGGCGGTCGGATTTTTCGGGATAGTGCTCTGGTGAAATGGGCGTTTAGCCCAACATAGGCATTGCCTGGATTATTTCGATAGCAGTTTCTGTTCATTGGATGCCTGGCCCAATACTTTGATCTGATATTTCTAATCACGACTTTCAAGCCGTAATAATCCAGGCTGCGCTTGCTGAGGGAACACAATATGGCGGCGACTCTGACCTTTGACGATAGGGGGCTCATCCCGGCGATCGTTCAGGACGCGGGTGATGGCTGTGTGCTTACGCTGGCCTATATGAACGCTGAAGCATTGCGGCGGACCATTGAAGGCCCGGACGTCTGGTTCTACAGCCGGAGCCGACAGGAACTGTGGCACAAGGGAAAGACTTCAGGGAACTACCTGAAGGTCCGCTCCGTGTCAGTGGATTGCGATGGCGACGCCGTAGTCGTCCAGGCGGAACCGGTTGGGCCCGCGTGCCACACCGGCGAGGCCAGCTGTTTCCACACTGATCTGGATGCCGGCGCGTTGGCGCAGGCGAAATTAGTAGAGCGGTTGGGCCCTGGGGAGATCGCCCGGCTATTCGCGGTGATCGAGGACCGTAAGGCCAACCCGACCGAGAGTTCATACACGTCCGAACTGCTTAGAGACGGTGTCGATAGGATTGCCCAGAAGGTAGTCGAGGAGGCTGGTGAGACGGCCATCGCAGGAGTGAGAGGGGGCCGCGATAGGATCGCGTCTGAAACGGCCGATATGCTCTATCACACCCTGGTGTTGCTATCGGCGACAGAAGTAGCCCCGGACGACGTGTGGTCAGAGCTACGCTCCCGTCGAGCCCCATAGAGGCTCAATAATTGAAAGAGCAGGAAGCGAGACATGGTGCCGCCGAATTATTCGGCCGTACTGGCCCCGCACGTTTGCTCAGGGTCCAATGGAACTGGCGTCCCCGTAAAGACCGCCGCCCCGTTATCCAGCGCTATCGCGGCCTGGATGGATGCGATGGCTACCTCACACTGGCCGTCGTCGGGCTGTTTCGTGGTCAAATTCTGAAGTAGGAGGCTGGGCCAAGCCACAACCTGAACCCACCACCAGTGCGAGTGTCGTCCATTGAAGCGAATGATTTCGTAACTCACGGCCGCGACCACCGGTATCAGCACTATCCGGGATGCGAAGTGGATCCACAACGGATCGCGTGGGAAGAACATGAAGGCGACGATCGATACCAGCACCACGGTCAGCAGGAACGCCGTCCCACATCGCGAGTGAGCAGTCGGGTGAAGTCGTAAACCCTCCGGAGTCAACGGATCGCCGTTCTCGTGGGCATGGACTGCCATGTGTTCTGCACCGTGATAGCCGTACAGGCGTTGGATGTCAGACATCCTGCCGATCAGCCAGATGTACCCAAGGAAAAGCAGGATCCTGATCCCGCCCTCTCCGGCGTTCGCAGCCCAGTAGTTCCAGCCGAACGACTCAAGGCCACGTGAAAGGAACAGGGGAATGATGAAGAAGATAACGATCGCGAGCGTGAGGGATAAAGCGATCATTCCGCCAAGTGCCAGCCCGCCCAACGTCTGTTCTCCCGTCAGCTCGCCGTCTTTCGCCTCATCTTCCTGAGGAATGGCGGCGTTGGCGGAAACGGCGAGCGCCTTCATGCCAAGCGTCAGCGTTTCGGCGAGCACCGCTATACCGCGTAAAAAGAGGATGCGACGCCAGCGGCTTAGCCATAATTTACTTTGAGGGAGCGGCTGGACCATGATCTCGCCGTCCGGCTTGCGTACGGCAACGACGGCGTCGCTTGCCCCACGAATCATGACGCCTTCGATAATGGCCTGTCCGCCGTATAGAGCGCCCTTGGGAGGCGATTCGGCCATTGGTCGCTTCCTCCAGTTCGTGCTTCGCTGCCTGGTCCATCGCTCTTACGCAACGAGCCTGCACATAAGGTGCAGGCTCGTGCTAATCGTTTCTTGGTACCCGATGGGTGCCGAAACCTGTTCAGGAAACCGGGGTTAGTCGGCGTCTGCTTTGGATTCTTCAGAGTCTCCGTTAGCAGAATCCTCATTCTCGGAGGCTTCTGCATCTTCGGACTCCGCCTCGTCCGGAACGTCATCAGTCGGCGCTGCTTCCCCGGCCAGCATCGAAGCCTGCGCTGCAGCCCTGGCTGATTCGCGCTCGGCTTCTGCTGCTGCGTCGGCTTCCGCCTCGGCTGCGGCTGAGCGTTCGGCCGTTTCCTCGGCCAACTTCGCTGCTTCCTCCGCACTTCCAAGGTTGAACCGTCGCATCAGGCGTTCAACACGACCCTCCGTGTCAACGATGCGCTGCTCACCTGTGTAGAACGGGTGGCAGTTGCTGCACAGTTCTACGGTGATACTGGCAGACGTTGATCCGGTGGTCCAAGTATTGCCGCAGGCACAGGTGACCTGTGTATCGGAGTGGTAAACGGGATGTATTTCTGTCTTCATGTCTGGCGTTGTCGCCCCATGTCATTAAGAAAGGGTTAGGAGGTTGTTACCGCTACCGGGTAGACCGCCGCACGCTTCCTTGTTTTTGTATCGTGTTCGTAAGCAACCTGGCCGTCAACCAGTGCGTACAGCGTATGGTCTTTACCAACGCCTACGTTCGTTCCGGGGCGGATCGGTGTGCCTCTCTGGCGTACAAGAATCGTTCCAGCGGTCACATACTGACCACCGAACCGTTTCACGCCAAGTCGCTGTGAGTTTGAATCGCGGCCGTTGCGAGACGTGCCGCCACCCTTCTTATGTGCCATTAAATTCTCCTCCTTCAGTGTGGAGGTTCTCTAACCCTCCCCCGTAAATGAATCCGGGTTATCCCAGCAATTGCCAGGTGCGGGCTACTTGATTGAGATGCCTTTTATTAGCAACGAGGTGTACGGCTGACGATGGCCCTTCTTAACGCGGGACCGGGTCTTGTTCTTGTACTTGAATACCGTAAGTTTCTCGCCGCGCCCATGTTCCGCGATCTCAGCGGATACAGCAGCGTTCTCGACAACAGGGTTGCCGACTTGGAGCGATCCATCGAGTGAGGTCATCAGTACGTCGCTAAAATTGACACTGTCGCCAATCTCGCCTTCGAGTTTTTCGACGTTCACCGTGTCACCTTCTCGGACCCGGTACTGCTTCCCACCCGTTTTTATGATTGCGTAATCAGTCATTACACCAGCCTAACCCTTCAATTCTACGAGCGCGACCGGCTCCCGGTCAACGAATTCAGGCATGCAAATGGCGTGTCTATTCGTAGGTTGGGGCATCCAATTCTCAGGTACATAGCCTGGATCGCCCATTTTTGACCGTGACCCGGGTGATCCCGTCCCAGGGATGAACATGATGCCGGCGACCGAACTTACCATGCCCGAGACCTCGCATGCCTATTTCAATGGCCGCAGAACATACAACGTTTCCGCTGGACGCTTGAGTTGGTCAATGAAAATCTGTACTCATTCATTAGCAGCGCGTACCTTCGTGCCGCCGACATGGTCAAGGAACGCCAGATCATGCAATGGTCGGCTGCAAACGCGGTCGCTGTTGGCACGTCGGCAAAGGCTACGGAACTCCGCGGATTTATCTAGACCGTGCCTGGAGATCTCGCTGTGGTTGAGCTCCGTCTAGTCCAGCTCGATCTTCCCGAATTTGCCCGTGTAGTAGAGCAGGGGATCGCCATCGTTGGTCGTTAGCTGAACGGCTTCACCAACGAAAATGGTGTGATCGCCGGCGTCGTGTGCAGCGACAACCTTGCATGACATTGCAGCTAGTGCCCCGGCGATCACGGGCGGTCCTTCGTCGCGTTGTTCCAGCGGAACTTCCACATCACCGGTGCGGTCCGCTACGTCGCGGACGTAGTACATGGCGATGTTCGCCTGATCTTTTCGCACGATACTGATTCCAAACCAGCCGTTATCGTTTATGTAACGGTGCGTGTTGCGGGATTTGTCCACGCAAACTAGCGCGAGGGGCGGATCAAGCGAGACGGATAGAACGCCGTTCGCGGTCATGCCGTGGGTGCCGCCGTCTGGCTCGGCTGATGTGATTATCGTCACGCCGGTGGCAAATCGTCCCCAGGCGTTTCTGAACTCGGATTGTGTGACCGGAATTTCGCTGGCCAGCGTCGTCCTCCCCAGTAGTCCATGAACGCGTCGATAATTTTGACTGATCGTCGGCCGAGGCCGTGCAGCCGGATTATAGGGCGCGTTGACCGGAGCGGGTGAACGGCCCGAAAGAGTTCGAGATTAGCTCCGTCGCAATGTTAAACGCGGATAATTATGCCGTCCTGTAGCCCCTGTTTGACCTGGTCAGGCGTCACTCCGAATTCCATCGCCACTTCAAGTGTAAAGCGCCTTCCTCCCACTCTTTCACCCAGCATATGGTGTTCACCGATTGTAAGAAACTCGGCCAGTTTGTCTCTGCGGGTCCACCGGTACTCGTAGTCGTTGTATACCCAGGGGCTGCGCGCCATACACCACGGGGCGATGGCGTATCTGACGGTTGAAGTCGACTCTGGCGATGGTTCTGGCGCACCGGGTATGTCCCCCGTTATCGCGGCTATGTAACCGCGTTGCATTTCTTCGAAAGAGAAATGTTCTTTCAAGATAGTTCGAACAGTATCGGTGTCGATGCCATTACCAAGAGCGCTAATTAGTACTCCATTGACGCCCTCGCAATTCAGTGACGGGGACTCAATTCGCGCACCATCAGGCAAATTCCAATCGAATGTGTAGACGCCGGGAATTCGCAGATCTCGCAGAGCACCAACGCGTGCTGCGATCACCGGCGTCCCGCATGCGAGGGACTCGTAGGCCACGAGACTGAACGACTCTATGAAGTTTCCCGGGCACAGGGTCACGTCGGCAAAGCTGTACGCGTCCGCCGTTTCATCGCCACTCCACCAGGGTGTGAACTCCAGACAGTCCATCACACCCCCAGCGGTCGCAAGCTGTATCGCATTGTCGTAAAACTCACGCGTCTCTGTGGAACTTGTCGCATCAACGTGCCGCGGTACGAGAAGCCTTACATTCCGATCCGGCAGCATTCGTGCCAGTTCGCCGGTTATCTCGATAGCCTCAGCGATTCCTTTGCGCGGGTCGGGCCTGTGCGGCCACAGCAGCACGAGATCGCTTTCGGCGCGTTCCCGTACACCTCGGGGAGTGACACCGGGACGGGGGCGGTAAGTTTGCAGATCGATGCCATTCGGCACCACCACCACCGGCTCGCTAAATCTTCCCGGGGTAGCGCCGACCGTCGCGTCGATACATTGCTTCAAATAATCGGAGGGTACGATAGTGATATCGGCGTCGAACCCGAACGCCGATATGAGAGCGGTCTCGTAATGAAAATCGTGGAAGGACCGGACCACCCTGCGGCCTTCTGGGATCAGGTTCCGCAGGTAGAAGGTGTCGGCATGGAGGTAGACGGTCTCTGCCCAATCGAACACAGGGGCGATGGCTTCAGAGCTCTGAAGTATCTGGTAGGGCGGCACCTCCCACGGATCGGGGAAATAGCCGGTCAGTCGAAGAAGGGGCTCGACCTTGATACTGGGGGCTAGTTCGAATCCACCGTCGTTTTCAGGCCGCCATGAGCAGACAACACGAACCTCTGCGCCGGCGTCGGCGAGTCCTCGTAAAACCCCGTCCAGAATACGCTGGGAGCCTCCGTGGACCACCCCCGGCAGGATCGGTGCAATGGATACAACGGCGACGCGCTCAAGCATGGGCATTGGTCAGGGCGGGTCGCCGTTGTGGCGGCCCGCCCTGAAACCTAATCTTCTTCTTCGGTCTCCGGCGCTTCGTCCTCTGGTGCCTCTGGCGTAGATTCGTCAGAGGCCGTGTCTTCAGAACCTTCGACTAATTCACCGGTGACCGTTCCGTTTTGCGGCGCTTCTTCTGTCCCTGACGCTGCAATCTCTTCTTCACTCAAGAGATCTGCTGGAGCCTCTCGTGTTTTCATGGCACGGATAGCGCTAACAGCATCGCCGGTATCCGGCACAGCCATGATCACACCCTGGGTGATGCGACCGGTCTCCCGCACCTCGTTCAAGTGGACCCGGATGACCTGCGCCTTCTCCGTCAAGATGAGGACCGTATCATCCCCGTCGACCTCACGGTCGACCACCTGAGCGGCGGCTACTCGACCATTCTTGCGAGCGATCTTGAGGGTTATGAGACCCTTGCCACCCCGTTTCTGCTGGCGGTATCGACGCATCTCCGAAAGTTTTCCATAACCGCGCCGGGTAACCACAAGAAGCGAACCGGCGGGGCTGACCACGTCTGCCGAGACAATCTTGTCGTTGTTCTGCAGCGTCATGCCCCGCATACCACCCGCAGCGCGCTGACGCGCCCGGATATCGGTGCTTGGGAAGCGGATCGCCATTCCCTGTTCAGACACCATGATGACGTCTTCTTCAGGGGTGGCGAGGATCACGGACTGCAACTCGTCACCCGGCTTCAGGTTGAAGGCGTTAAGCCCACCCCTCCTGATGTTCGCGATCTCGGGCAGGTGCATACGCTTGACCTGCCCGGCAATGGTCGCCATTACCAGGTACTTGTCTTCCCTGAGATCTGACACGGTCACGACCGCATTGACGTGCTCACGCGGTTCTAGATTGATGATGTTGGCCACGGGGGTACCACGTGACGTTCTTGACGCATCTGCGGCCAGCTCAAACGCCCGGCTAGCGAAGACGCGACCGCGATCGGTGAACATCAAGAGGAAGTCATGCGTGTCCGCGACCCTGAGGTGCGGAGTAACGTCGTCCTCTTTCGTCATTCGCTGGCCCTTGACGCCCTTACCGCCGCGGTGCTGTGACCGGTAGGTGGCGAGGGGGATGCGCTTCAGATAACCGTTTGCGCTTAGCGTGATTACTACGGTCTCGTGCGGCTCGGCGTCCTCACGACGCCACTCGCCAAGCTCTTCCGGGTGAACGACCGTGCGTCGTTCGTCGGCATGCCTGCGCTTGAGATCGAGCGTCTCCTTGCGGACTACGGCGTAGACCTTGTCTGGATTTGCGAGAAGATCTTCTAACTCGGCCACAACCGCCATCAGTTCCTGGTACTCGTTCTCGATCTTTTCTCGTTCGAGAGCGGCCAGTCGACGGAGCTGCATGTCCAGGATAGCCTGGGCCTGCACCTGTGACAGGTTGAACTGCGTCATCAACTCTGTGCGTGCGGACTCGACGTCCGCAGACGCGCGGATCAGTGCGATAACAGCATCAAGGTTGTCCAGGGCGGTGCGCAGTCCTTCAAGGATGTGCAGACGGGCACGTGCCTTGCGGAGATCGAACTCGGCGCGGCGTACGACGACCTCTCTTCGGAACTCGATGAAGTAACGAAGCGCCTCTCTCAGGGTGAACACCCGAGGCATGCCGTCCACGATGGCAAGCATGTTCGCCGAGAAGCTGGTTCTCAGCGAGGTGTGTTTGTACAGGACATTGAGGATCACGCTCACGGATGCGCCACGACGCAGGTCCAGAACAACCCTCATGCCCTTGCGATCAGATTCGTCCCGGACCTCAGAGACGCCTTCCAGTGTCTTACTTTTGATCAGGTCAGCAATCTTGGCGACAAGGGTGGATTTGTTGACCTGGTATGGGATTTCCGTGAAGAGAAGATGCTGCCGGTTGTTGCGCTTAACCTCTTCGATCTCATGAGATGCCTGCATCATGATCCGGCCGCGGCCGGTGGCGTAGGCGTTCCGTATGCCCTCGTTACCGTAGATGTGGGCGCCGGTTGGGAAGTCCGGACCCTTAACGAACTCCATCAGATCATCCAACGATGCGTCGGGATGCCGGATCAGGTGTGCGATGGCGTCACAGAGCTCGCCCACGTTGTGGGGCGGGATGTTCGTCGCCATACCAACTGCGATACCCGCTGCGCCGTTTACGAGCAGGTTCGGGAGAATCGACGGCAAGACCGTCGGTTCTTTCAGAGAAGTGTCAAAGTTGTCGATCCAATCGACGGTCTCGCGATCGATATCGCCCAGAAGCGTCATTGCGATGTGCGACAGTCGAGCTTCGGTGTAGCGCATGGCGGCTGGAGGGTCGCCGTCCACACTTCCGAAGTTGCCCTGTCCGTCGACAAGCATCGCCCTCAGGGAGAACGGTTGTGCCATACGGACCATGGCGTCGTACACGGCCGTGTCACCATGCGGATGGTACTTGCCCAGCACCTCGCCGGTAATGCGGGCGCTCTTCTTATACGAGGACGTCGGGCGGATGCCCATGTCGTACATCGCGTACAAGATGCGCCGCTGAACGGGCTTTAACCCATCACGAATATCTGGCAACGCCCGGGAAACAATGACAGACATGGCGTAATCCAAATAAGAATTACGCATCTCGTCATTGATATTTATTGGGCGGACTTCACCGATGTCCTGGCCTACCACGGCGGGTCTCCTGAATCAGGGGGGGGTGCGGGCCTTACACGGACGTCGATACCGCGAGAATAGCCTGCGTAAATCGGGGCGTGTTCCGCACAAAAATCGCACGATGCGCTGAACACGAATAAGACGCCCCTAATTTTACCCTTTCACGCGCTCCCAAGCAAAGATGATTATTACCAGTGAGTTGTTCGTACTGGCAACGCCGCGCGCTCGCGCACACGCGAAGTGTTGGGGGTTTTCGGGGAAAATCTCCTTGTTGATTTCGGCCGATCCCGAAAACTGCGGATCAGGCGTTCGTTGAACGCTCTACAAATGAAGCCACGATGTTGTCGAATCGGGCAGGCAGAAGGTCCAGCTGATGGAGTGGCCATGCGACGCCGATAATCCAGTGGTAACCGGGCATCTCGATTGCCTCTATGGCGCCAGTTTCGATGTCGTAAGCGCTCGCCATTAGCCCGGACGCTTTCTCCGCCTCACGTATCGCGAACTCACCAGGACCGGGCGTCGCCACCGGGCCACCCGCGCCAATGGTCGCTGCCACCTTGCCGCCCAGGGTGAGGAAGGTGCGCATTTTACCGAGCTCGACGATTCGACCCCGGCGACCGGGGCGTTGACCGACGACGATCGAATCAACCAACCGGACCGGTGGCTTGCCCCCCAAGGCGACGTTCAAGGCGTGCATGCCCCATCCAACGCCGAGAACCGGGATGTCCGCCTCCACAGCGGCCAGAAGGGCGGGCGGCGGTGATTCAGCCATAGCGCCGAACACAGACTCGCCAAATACAAGCAGACCGCCTATATCCGGCTGCAGGTCGGCGTCGGGCGCGAGAATCCGCACCTCTGGGTGAACGTCACGAAGCACCCGGCCAAACACGGCTGAGTCTTCGCCGTCCGCTGTGATCAGAGACGGAAATTTCAATTCAGGTATCCGATACACCCTTCTGAGATCGGTTCATAGGGAAACGTTCCTGTGAGTTGGCCCGGTCGATACGCCGACGAATGTGCTGCTCTAGAACGGTATGTCCCACAACGGGTACCAGTGTTCCGTGGAGCGCTCAACGACCATACCCTGGCGACTCAGCAACTTAGCGAGGTTCAACTCAGCCGGATGATCTCGATCGTCTGAGCCGCGTGGTATGAACGGGTAGAACGTTTTACGCTGATATGTGTAGAGCCAGTAGGCGGCCGACCCGGCGTAATGTGTGCTCCACACGGCGGCTATCATGATGCCCGGGTCCGCCTCTATCGAGAGGGCATTGCCGATCGTGAAGACGGAGTTGGTCAAATGTTCGAAATTACCGTCCTCGAGGACCACCCACTGTGTTCCGTGTTCATCGACCTGGACATCGTGGGAGGTCTTTGTAGCGCCGGGACCTTCGTTAAGTACGCCGCGTAACTTGCCCTCAAGTCCGTCGATGAACGGGTACTTGCCCTGCTAAGACGGCCGGAACAGCACGCCGGCCCTGCGGCCGGGGAGTATTTCACCGACCGACTGTAGCCGGGCCTCGGCGGTGATTACTGTCTTGATGGCGTCCCAGTCAGATTTTGGAGAGGACGGTCCTCGCTTGAACAAAAATGCCATTTAGTTCTGGAACCGGACGTCTTGTGGCAGGCCGCGCATTTCACTCTCCATCTGTCATAGTCGTGCGATTTGGTCTTCTATCGGTGGGTGTGTACAGAACAGACTCTGGGCGGAGTCGCCGGATATATAGCCAGCGTGCTTGCCGCAGTCATTTTACGCAGGTACCTGTGCTATAGCGCTGCTTATCTTCTGCCAGTATGCCTAGGTTCCCGGTCAGCTTTGCACTGGTGTGGTCGGCCCCGTACTCACGGCATCGAGACACAGACCAACATGAACATGCTGAGTACATGCGGCTGCGGAGATCGTTATCTCGTGTGATACACACGGGTGAAGTTGGATGCCATCGAGCTGCCTGATGTAAATTGCAGCCGGGTGAATACCGTTGGCCGCAACCGTATCCGGGGTTCAAATTTTCTGGTCAGAGGCTGGGAATCATAGAATCCCAGACAATCAGTGGTGCACGAACATGTTCATCACCGGCGGCTGAATCTTGGAATGTTAAATTCTAAACCAAGCCAGGATGTCCGTCCGGCCAATCGTAGAATCAAGACACGGCTTTCCGACGATGCGATTCGCTCCCATCGGATTAATTGCTCTACACACATCAATACGAGAACGGTGATCAACAAGTTTGACGGTAACTCAAGATTCTCCAAGCCCTGGCGACGGCAAAAACGCTGCGGAAACGGTCCCGGATGATGCAACGCTCACGGAAATCGAGCTTTACGCGATAGAAGTCGTGGAAACGGCCGGGAAACTGGTCTCTGAGCGATTCGGAGGCGATCTGGATGTTGAATCCAAGGACGGCAACGGCGCAAATCCGGTTACGGACGTAGACCGGGCGAGCCAGGCGCTTATCACCGAGATGGTGGAAAAACGCTTCCCGGAGCACATGATTCTCGGCGAGGAGGACGCTCCAAAGGATGAGCCTGCCGCCCGCGATTTTATCTGGGTTGTAGATCCGATAGACGGAACGACCAATTACGTGAACGGCCATCCGGTTTACGCGGTTTCGATAGGCGTATTGCACCGGGGAGAACCTGTCGCAGCGGCCGTCTGGACCCCTTGGCCTACAGAAGGCGGTTTCGAGATCATGCATGCTCGGAAGGGCGGTGGCGCATGGATCGGAGATCGGAAGCTCGCCGTGAAGAAGCCGTCAGGCGATGAACCGCATCGACCGAAAAGGGGCTGGCTCTCTACGATCCCCGGCAGTCTCCGATTCATGTTCAAGGTGGACCGGAGACTCCGCGGAAATTTGGGAGAACCCCGGACCACCGGCAGCGCCGTTTACGAGCTCGCGATGGTCGCCCGAGGCGTCCTGCAATACGCCCTGACCGGCGCAGTGTTCTCGTGGGACCTCGCTGCCGGGACACTACTTGTGAAAGAGGCTGGCGGCATCGTTCTGACCCCGGCCGGCCCGAGCGATCAGGTTGTGGGCGACTGGGCGATGCTGGACAGCTTCGCTCCTAAGTTTGAAAACACGCAGAAGACGACCAAAGAGATGAGGGCACTGAGACGGGTCGTCTTGGTCGGAGCGCCAGAGGTGGTGTGGTTCGTCTCAAAATATGTGACAAGGCGGCGGTACGGGCCGGTTCGGCGACGATTACGTCGCTGGCTCCACTAGCCTGGCTGACTATCGCCGGACCAGCATCTCGCCGCCGTCGACTAGAAGAATCTGCCCTCGGATCATCCGGGCGTCCTCACTACACAGGAATGCCACCACACGGGCCACGTCCTCCGGCACGACCACACGGCCTGCTGGGGTAAGGCGCTGTGCCATTTCGTATGCCACCGAGCCTTCAGGGAATGCGGTCACAGCGTCGGTCTGAATAAAGCTTGCGGAGACGGCGTTTACGGCGATGTTTTTCGGCGCAAGTTCCACAGCAAGATATCGTGTAAGTGACTCCAGCGCGGCCTTCGAGACACCGACGATGAAGTAGTCGGGAAGGACGGATGTCGACCCCGGGCTGGTGAGATTGACTATCGTCCCGCCGTCCGTCATTAACTTCGCCGCCGAGATAGCGCACTTCCACGGCGCTTTGGCATTGATGTCCAGCGTCCATTCCCAGTGTCGATCCTCAAGCTCTGACGCCGGGCGCATGACGCCGGAAGCGGCGTTATTGACCAGGATGTCCAACCGGCCGTACTCCACCGAAACTTTTTCAAATAAACCATTTATGGCCTCAGAGTCACCAAGGTGGGCACGGGCACGGAGGCAACGGACACCAAGCGCTGATATCGCCTCTTCAGCCTCGTGTGCGGCTTTATGGTTTCGGAAATAGTTGAAGGCTATGTCGGCGCCACGTGTGGCGAGCTCCAGCGCGATGGCCAGTCCGATACCGCGCGAGCCGCCCGTAACGAGCGCTACCTTGCCAGAAAGGTCACCAGAATTTGATGCCATCTACCTAGCGCTCCTTGTCCTGGCGGTGGACTGCATAACTGGCCCGTACAAGGGGCCGTTAGTTGGAACCGGAAATGGCCATGCCACCATCGGTTCGAAGAATGATTCCGGTTGTGTAACGGGCCGCGTCTTTGGCCAGGAATTCGGCGGCGACGGCGACCTCATCTGGAACACCGAATCGGCGCATCGGAATCCAGGTCATGATCGTGTCTTTAGTTTTCTGGGGCAGTCCGTCGACCGTGGCCGTTTCGATATATCCCGGAGCGATGGCGTTTACGGTGATGTTTCGCGAAGAGAGTTCCTTCGCCAGCGAGTAGGTCAACGAGTGAATAGCGCCCTTCGAAGCCGAGTAGTTAGCCTGGCCGATGTTGCCGCTGATACCAACGACAGACGAGATGTTGATTATGCGGCCCCAGCGTGCCTTCACCATCCCAGGGACGGCGCGATGGCAGCAATAGTAGGTCCCGTTCAGATTGGTCTGGATCACACGGTCCCAAGCCTGGTCCTTCATCCGGAGAATAAGGGCGTCGTCGATGATCCCTGCGTTGTTCACCAGGATCTGGACGGGACCAAACGCTTCTTCCGTAACGGCGAACATGGCGTCCACCTGTTCGCGCTCTGCAACGCTGCCCTGTACGGCGATCGCCTCTCCGCCTTCGGATTTGATGGTCTCCACCACTTCCTCCGCGTCCCCCGGATGGGTGTTGTAGTTCACGGCGATGCGGTGGCCTTGCCGGGCTAGTCGGAAGGCGATTGCCCGCCCGATTCCCCGGGATGCGCCGGTTATTAGCGTGCTGCGCGACTCTTCAGACAACGGAGCGTCCAGTTCTGATGCTATGTGCCGACCGCCCCGCGGAGTCTGTTCAACTCCGCCTCGGCCTGCTCTACGTAATTTAAGGCTACGGTCGTTCTGGCGGTCTGGATAGCGCGTGAGACGGCCGGCGCCATGGCCTTTCCGTGACCGACGACGGCCACGCCCTTCACACCGAAGAGAGGGCCTCCGCCGTGTGCTTCCGGGAGATTTGTCGTTTCATATATTCGTTGGCAGATCTCTTCGATCTCGACGTCGGGTACTCGGCCGGCCATCATTGCCCGGATATCCGCTGACATCGTCTCGCCGATCCCCTCCGTCAATTTCATCACGACGTTTCCAACAAAACCGTCGCACACAACCACCTCGGCTCTGCCGTACGGGATGTCGTTGGCTTCGATATTGCCAATAAAATTCAGGCCGCTGGTCTCTAGAAGCGTGGTGGCTTCCTTCACTTGTGTATTGCCTTTGCCTGCCTCAGTGCCAACGCTCAACAGTGCAACACGAGGGTTCTCGGCGCCGAAAACTATTCTGGAGAACACGGCGCCCAGTGCTGCGTAGTCGGCAAGCTGCTGGGGCTTGCAATCCAGGTTTGTGCCGATATCCATGATGATCGTGCCTGGCGCAAGGCCGTAAATCGGCCCCCCGAGAGCGGCGCGTTCAATCCCCTTGAACGTGCCGAAAACCACGGTCGCCGCCGCGATCGTAGCGCCCGTTGATCCCATGCTCACAAGCGCATTTGCCCGCCCGTGACGGACTGCGCTGGCGGCACGGAAGATCGAGGCGTTCCGTTTGCTCATGTACGCCGTTGCAGGGGCCTCGCCCTCCTCCACTACGCCTTCAGACGGCTCGGTGGAGACTGGAAGTCCGTCCACATCGTGTTTGGCAAGTTCGGCTTGAACAGACTCGGGATCGCCGACCAGGATGATAGAAACACCACCCTCGCGTGCGGCCTGAACAGCTCCAAGCACGATCTCCGAGGGGGCGTTATCGCCGCCCATCGCGTCAACCGCAATCGAGATTAATTTTTGTGTTTCTTGGGCCTTCAAAAACTCTACCTAAAAACCGGCAAACTTCCGGAACTTCGGACCGCTTACGCGGCATTGCATAAAGGTCAGTCCAGCTGGACGAACGCCTGCCCTGTAATCACGTCTTCGCCGTCGTCTTTCTTGACGCCGACGGCGATTTCCACCGACCGCACGCCGTCCGACGCCGTCACTTTTTTGACCTCACCGGTTACGTGTATAGTCTCGCCCAGAAAAACCGGCGAGCGAAATCGTACTTTAAGACGCCCCCCGGACGCCCAATTATTTGGATACGCGGAAGTGAGCATTTCTGACACCATCGCAAGAGTAAGCATACCGTGTGCGATACGTTTGCCGAACGGCGTTTTGGCCGCGAACGCTGCATCCAAATGGATTGGGTTGTGGTCTCCAGCGGCGTCCGCGTACGCTTCAACTTGCGCCTGCGTCACCGTACGGTCCACGGAATCCAGCATGTCTCCGGGGCGGATCGTCATGTCGTATTCACCAGTACCAGGCTGCTCGCGCTCGCGACCACTTTCCCGGACTCGTCAATGAACAGCATCTCTACCGTGGCGAAGCGGCTTTCTCTGCGCTCGGCGTTTGATTTCAAAGTTGCCCGTATCTCGAGATTCTCTCCCGGGGTTATGGGCCGGTTGAACGATACCTCTTGCGATGCATGGACCACCTCAACGGTGCCATCCGCCAGCCCAAGGTGTTTGATGAAGCGCGACAATCCTGCGGCGACGACCGCCATAGATGGAACACGGTCAGCTGGTTGTGCGGATGTATCTCCCACCGCCGCCGCATACGCAGCAGCCTCGGTCTCAGTGATGATCAGAGACTCGGGGGGGAACTCGTGTCCGGTCGGAAGATCTTGAAGTTGCATGTGCTCTTACGTACAGGTAATGAATCGAATGCACAGTGAATTCTAGAAATGCCCCCGCCAAGTCGCAACGAACCTCTGCAACGCAACCCCGCCCGGTGAAATCAATTTGAGGACTTACGCTTCCGAGGTGCCGCGTGTTCCTTGCATATCTCTGGCCTCGGCGATTAAGCGGGTGGCAAGTTGAAACGACAACTCGTTGCGATAGTCGAGCGCGGATAGTGCCAGGACTCTGAACACCACCCCGGACGACACGCGTGCATCGACGCTCTCACCCAGTTTCGGCACCCGGACCCGCAACGCCTCGCCCATCGCCGCCGCCGCCGAAAGACCACTGCGGTTTACGAATACCCGCGTCATGACGCGACCATCGTAATAGAGCGACAAACCTGATTTGGTCTGGCTCAGCGTCAACCGCATGTGAGCGCGGGGCTGTTCCAGGACTTTGTACGCGTGCTCAAGTGCCTTTGAACGTGAAATAGCCAATGTTTTGAAATCACCAATCCGGGGTTTGTTGCGAAACCGGAATCTTTAGAAATTGGATCGGAAGTATAATCTGGGCGCCCGTGTGGAACCATAAACTGGAGATTGACTTGGAACAAAACGGGGAACAGAGTCGGGATAGGATGGGGGATCTCACCGGACGCGTAGCCATCGTGACCGGCGGTGCGACGGGCATTGGGCGCGCTATCGGGATAAAGATGGCCGAGGTAGGCGCGGACATAGTTGTATCAGACATCGACGCCGACGCCTGCCAGCGTACCGCGACCGAGATCGCAGCGATGGGTGTTCGCTCTGTGGGGATCCCGGCGAACATTACCGACCCGGAAGCCGTGAGCCGGATGGTGTCGGAAACGATCAGTCAGTTTGGCAAGATCAATGTGCTGGTCAACAACGCCGGGGTGGCCGGCGCGCCCGGATGGTACGAGCATGAGACCTCCCGGGTAGAAGACTGGGCTTTTACCTTTGGCGTGAACGTAAAGGGTATGGCGATAGTGACCGACGCCGTGATACCGCACATGAAATCGGCGGGATTCGGGAAGATCGTCAACCTGGCGTCGATTGCAGGTCGGCAGGGCCGTCCATCGCTCCCGCACTACTCCGCCACGAAGGCGGCGGTCATCAACTATACGCAGTCGCTCGCCAACGAACTCGGCCGGGACAATATCAACGTAAACGCTGTGTGCCCGGGCCTCTTATGGACGACGATGTGGGAGCAGGTAGGCACTAGGTACGCACTCGCAAACCCGGACTACGAAGGCCTGACGCCCCGGCAGGTGTTTGATCGCACCGTGCAGGACTTGATGCCGCTCGGCAGGGAACAGACTCCTGAAGACATCGGTGACGCCATCGTATTCCTCGTATCGGAGGATGCCCGCAACATTACCGGACAGTCACTCAATGTAGATGGCGGAGCGTTTCTCAACTGAACCCAGAGGGCTTTTATTTGGCTGGCAGAATTGGGAGATATTAGTGCCAGAACTGGATGATCGAATTGCAGTCGTCACCGGGGCAGGGAGCGGCATCGGGCAGGGAATTGCACTTGTTTTAGCTCAGCGCGGGGCCGACATCGTAGTCTCGGACATTGACATTGTCGCGGCAGAGGCTGTCGCAGATGAGATCCGGTCGTTTGGCAAGAACGCGCTTGCCGTGCAGGCCGATGTCACTGAGCGAGAGTCTACGGACGCGCTGGCCTCGACCGCAATAACTGATCTTGGCCGCATCGATATCCTGGTCAACAACGCAGGGGTCGGAGGCGCGCCCGGTTGGTGGGAGCGCAGCAGTCCGAGCCCCGAAGACTGGGAGGCGACTTACGACGTCAACGTGATCGGAATTGTCAACACGACATCCAGCTTTCAGGACCACCTGACGGAGCGTCGATCCGGTCGGATCATCAACATTGCTTCGGGAGCGGGGCGACGCGGGACCGGTGGATTCGCCCACTACTCGGCCTCGAAGGCCGCTGCGATCAACGTTAGCCAGGGCTTTGCGCTCAAACTGGCGGAGTTCAACATCAACGTGAACTGCATATGCCCAGGACTGCTGTGGACCCCGTTGTGGGAGAAGATCGCAGAACGTGACCGGATCAAATCCGGAGAGACCGTGCTAACCGGCCGACAGGTGTTCGACCAACGACTGGAAGCATCGACTCCACTCGGCAGGGAACAGACACCCGAGGACGTCGGCAAACTTGCTGCTTTCCTGGCCTCTGACAGATCCAAGAACATCACTGGCCAGAGCATCAACCTCAACGGCGGGTCATACATGAACTAAGTGCATCGCATTGCTCATAATAGGGCCGGGTGCCCCTCTACGGGAGGAAGGGCACCATACGCATCAAGTGGGCGGGAGAACAAAGGTTCCACGGAAGCGTTATGTTTTGGCTGAATGTACTGTCAATGAACACTCCTACGGCAGGGCCGCCGCCGGTACCGGGCTCATCTCTAGGACTTCCCGAAGCTCCAACCCGAGCTTGTCGCGCGTCATCGGACCGGCGTACTTCTTCACGACTAGACCATCGCGGTCCACAAAGAACTTCTCTGGGATTCCAACTACACCCCATTCCACGGCGACCCTGCCGTTTGAGTCGGACACTATCGGGTACTTGAGTTCAAAGGCGTCCCTGAACTTGCGAGTCTCGCTTTCGACATCCCATATGGCGATGCCAACGAACTCGACTCCGAGATCACGAAAATCCTCGTAAGCGGCTTCCAAAGCGGGACTTTCCTGTCGGCAGGGTGGACACCATGAGGACCAGAAATCAACAAGCACGACCTTCCCTAGGAAGTCAGATAGTCGCACCATGCCGTCGCCGTCTATAGACGGGAGCTCAAAGCTGGCTCTTTCTTGAGCAGATACGTTTCGCTCGCCGAGCGTCTGATTGACGGCCAGTCCGCCGGGATTGCCGTCGTTCTGAATGACCGCCCAGATCAGCAGTAATCCGATCAGCGTTGTGGGTACTAAGACTGCGAAGCCGATGATTTTTCGTTGTGTCATTCAGAGGTTGGCCGAGGCTCAGAACAGGTGGGTTGGTCGCACTGCAATTCTATGACCTCACATACGCTCCAAACGCCGTTAGCGCCTTCGATTCGAGCCTCAAAGTAACATCTCTGTTGCGACGGCGACCCGTACTTACCCGGGATAGGAATCGTCCTTCTCGGCAGGCTCATCCCGGTCTTCGGATGGAGGCGCTTCGGTGACCATCCCGGCAAGAGCGCGTACGGTAAGCGCATCCCGACTTACCCGGTGTTCATCGGCGTCGATATCGCCCATCTCAAGCCGCTCGTCCAGCTCCACGATCTGCTGGAGAATCTCCATTCGCTCGGACGGTGATACCGACAGTATCAGGCCGCGACGGCGACTGGTGACCAGAACATACACGACCAATCCCATCATCACTGCCACAACAACAATTACAGAGCCGAACATGACGGCGTTGCCGCCGGGGATCGACTCGTTCATGCGTTTGAACAACCCTGGTTGAGGCATATCAACGATCGCAAAATTCATCTTGAAGCCCGGCTCATAGCCAGTCCCCGAATACTCCTTGTAGACTGTTTCGCCGAGCTCGGTTGTCTTAGTGGGTTTCATGCCTTCCGCCACGACATTGCCAAGCTCCGGTGGGATCAGCACACGGAGTTCATCAACTCCAAACGCAAGCGTTCTAGTGAACTCAAGTTTGGTGCCGGAGTAGTTGATGGCATAGCTGTATAGAATTTCGTGCTCGCCCGGAGGGACCGGGTTCGTCATAGCGAATCCTGTATCTATCTCAAGTAACTGGCCTTGCGGCAGGACACTATCTACCGCCAGCTCTTCATATCCCCTGGGAAGGCTGAACCTCAGCATGTTCAGTCCGGTGAAATTCGGGTTCGAAGGGTCCGGAACGAATGTGCGATCGCCGTCATTCCGAATCGTAACCAGGTCCAGGGCACCCATAAGGCGATCAGATCCGACCACCGTCGGAATGATGGTCGCGTGTGCACCTACTCTGATATTTTCCAGCGAGTCTGTCGTCTCATAAATGACGACCGGCATATTCTGTGGATCGGCTTCATCGACGAGGGAGATCTGATCCGTGACACCGCCGTACTCCCACGCGAGTCGATACTGAATGTCCTCATCCTGCATCAGATTCGTGAACTCGAACAATGGAAAGTCCGGGCTAACGGTCGTGACCTGCTGATTAACAAAATTGCCGTCCCTGAAGCCGAGGAGAGCAATTTCGAAGCCATCCGGAACTTCGGCGCCGGCAGTGCCGTTATGAACCGCTCCTGCCACGCGTTCCGGAGTAGGGCGTTGCGCAAGGACGTTGTTGCTAAACAGGGCGATAACGGCAAATAGCGCCGCGATAGCCAGGACCTTTATGTAGGCCCTGTGCCTTCTTGAAGATATCAATTGGGCAGTTATCACTTGCTCCTCAACTCTGCCTTTCAGGCGCCGCCGGACTCCGAATCTCGACCGGTCCCAATATTCCGTCCGGAATCGACCTGTCTGAGCGCTGCGATCTCTTCCTCGAGTACTTCTCGTTTCAGCGCCGCCGGGGCGTCCTGAGGTTCGTCTTCATATCCAAGCTGGTCGAGGAGTCTTATCGTTTCAGCGGCCCCTATCCTCAGTTCAAGGAGTTGGTGCTGATAATCCTCATCCGTGACCGTATTCGTTCCATAGTCGGTCTGTAACTGACCGATCTGATCGTAAAGATCAGACCTGAGCCTCGTCAGCCGTTCAACCTCGCCGGTGTACCGCGCGGATAGCACTGCGCCGGATCGACGTATGAATGGGATGGCGATTACGATCAGCGATATAAGGGCCACTATGGCCCCAAGAGCTATCGGCATGACACTTTGTTTCGAAACAAGATTCACACACCTACGGAATTGCCGGCCCGAGGCATAGACGAGGTTCGGGTACGTGCTGGCACAGTACGACGCTCCAGAAGAGGAGCCGGCCACAGGGCGATCATCGTCCCAATGACAAATATCGGACCCGACACCCAGAGCCACCATGCCGCCGGATTGATGCTGATACGCAGTACTACGCGGCCATCTTCAAGGAACTCGCTTGGGACTAGGTACAGATCTTCCAGACCTGGGTCCAGATATGATGGCAGCCCTGGGATATCCACGAGGGGGACGTTGTGTACGGAGGCGCGAACGGAAGCCATATTGAACACCGGGTAGAAGGCGCGCCACGGCGCGAGGCTGGCGATTTGTTTGTTGTCTTTATATACGTTGACGTTTGCCCATTCTGAAATCCGGTCTACGCGCTGTTCCTTCTCCGTGCTGATGTATTCGACCCGATATTCGTCTAGGCTGAAGCTTTCCCCCGGGGCGAGCACTACATCGGCTCTCTGGTGAAAGAAGTTCGTGCCGATGATTCCGATGCCAAGGGCGATTATCGCGATGTGCACGATATAACCGCCGTGTCGAGGCCGGTTTCCGCTCACCATGCGCCACCACCCGATCGCAAAGTTATGACCGGCCCGGCGTTGCGCCATCGTGCCGCGATACCACTCCTCAAGCACCGCCGACATGACCATGGCGAGTGCTCCAAACCCGACAATCGCCCACAACTCGTGTACGCCCGATATCCAGAGCAGAGCCATCGTCGCGAGGCTGATGCCGATAGGGATGCTGAGCCATCGCTGCGCGCTTGTCAGGGTGGTACGACGCCAGGGCAACAGCGGCCCGACGCCCATCAGAATGACGATAGCGAGGAGGATCGGGCCGTTTATCTGGTTGTACCAAGGGGCCGAAACGGTGACCGTCTCGTTGTTTGCGAACTCAGAAAACAACGGGAACAGGACGCCCCAGAGAGTCACGAATGTCACCCCGAGGAACAGGAAGTTGTTTACAAGGAAACTTGCTTCACGGGATAAAAACGATTCAAGGGGCCGATCACTTCTGAGCATCGGGTAGCGCCAGAGGAACACAACGAGCGCAAATAACAGGCTGAACAGCATGAAGCCCAGAAACACGCTTCCGATGGTCGAAGCCCCGAATGAGTGGACCGATACGATCGGGCCGCCACGGTTGATGAATAGCCCAAACTGCGACAGCACAAACGCCATCGAGAGCAGGGCGATGTTCCACATCCTGAACATGCCACGTCGCTTCTGGACCATCACTGAGTGGATAAACGCGGTGAGCACCAGCCACGGCATGACGGCCACGTTCTCAATCGGGTCCCAGCTCCAGTAGCCACCCCAGCCGAGAATCGTATAAGCCCACCATGCGCCTATAAGCAGGCCCGCGCTTAGTGTCGCCCAGACGGCGATTGCGCTGACCCGGGCGGCGTCCAGCCACTGGTCACGCGTCTGACCGGCGATCATCGCCCCACCGACAAACGCGAACGGGATAGCGACGCCTACAAGGCCCGCCATCTGGAGTGGCGGGTGTATGAACATGCCCGGGTGTCGCAGGAGTGGGTTAACGCCGATGCCACGGCCATCATCGAAAAGGGCAGGAGCGAACGGGTCGGCGAGCGTCACTAGAACGGTGAGGAAGAAAACGCTGATCCCCATCAGAATGGCGATTATGTACGGGCGTGACGGCTCGAGACGCCGGGGAGTTACGTATATTGCGACCATAGACATCACGGTGAAGATGGCTGTGATGTAGAGGAGAGAGCCTTCGTTACCGGCGTACATCGCTACCCACGTGAACGCCTGGCTCTGCGCCCTGTCGCTATGACCTCGTACGTACTCAATCGAGAAGTCATGTGTGACGAATGCGTAGACCAGCGCGCCGACCGCTACGGTCAGTGCGAGGCCGGCCACGTAGGCGCTGCGCCGTGCGCTCATCACGAGGTCGCCGGAGCCAAGCTTGACGCCCGCTACCGAACCAACTCCCGCGTAGGTCGCCAGCGCCAACGCAAGCAACATAGACATTGTGCCGAGATCTGCCATCTAGGCTTCAGAGCTCCTGTCGTTATCGTCACACTGGTCGCCATCAAGGGAATCATCTGTCGCCAGATCGCGATCTACCTCGGCTAGATAGTCGTCCAGTTCGCCATCCACGGAGTCGCCGGAGATCATACCTCCAACTCCCGCCGCGACTGGATTTACGCTGCCACGGCGCATCTGTCGCATCACGAAAAACAGCCCGACGACTCCCAGAGCGATGCCGATGGGCGGGACGATCCATGTCACAAGGTTGAATCCGGTCCGGGGCGGCGCTGCCAGAACGCTTGTGCCATAGCGAGCGGCGAAGAACTCCTTTATCTGGCCTTCGTCTTGACCCGCCTGAAGTTTCTCCCTAAGAATGCGCTTCATATCCTGGCTAATCTGGACGAAGGACTGATCGAGTGTCTCGCCGGGACAGATAGGGCAGATCAGCTGTTTTTCCAGGCTCTGAGCGCGCTTCTCAAAATCACGGTCCTGATCGGGTCCTATCGTGATAGCAGGCAACACGTCTTTGCCGGTCGTGTCGCCCGATTGGGCGTGCGCCAACGCACTGTCGAACAACGGAAAAGTTACCGCTAACAACAGGGCGACTATCGAGATGGTGCGGATTATGACGGCGTAGCTCAATTTGCTTACCGCTTCCCGGCACTGTGCTCCGAGGGTCTGATTAATTCCGTTACGAGTCCCATGGTTCCATGGTATCGCTGGTTGGTGATTTCCGGGCCTTATGAATCGTGTTTAAGACCGTGCTGCCTCAGGACTTACTGTCCCAGTCCGGTTCCTGATGTGTCGGAGACGTACCGCACCACGTCCCAGATATCGGCTTCCGAAAGAATCGGACCAAACCTTGGCATTACAAGGATTCCGTTGCTGATGATGCCGAACATTGCATCTTCATTTATTCGGGTACGCGATACCTGTAGGTTTGGCGGTCCGTTATATGAAGATCCGTTGTCTGTGGCCCATGCCGAATTTGGCGATGTGATGTGCGCTGCGGCCGGTCCGTCTCCGAGGCCTGCCTGTCCATGGCATGCGGAGCAGTTAATCCTGTATAACTCGGCTCCGGCTTTGGCGTCGTACGCGTGAGCCTCCCACGCCGGGAGCATGACCGAAACGTCCTGGGTGTTGCCCTCGCCGTTATACGCCACCGCAGACTCGACACCACTCAGGCGTGGAATCTCCTGCGAGCGATACGCCTGCGAGTAGTGCATCTCCGTAAAGGTCTCGATCGGGTACGCGCCGCTTTCCTGCACACATGCGGTCGCCAGAAGGGCAAACGATGCGACCGCGATGATCAGACGACGGCCCGCGAAGCGGGATCGGACGTTGCGCGAGATTTCTGTCGTTCGAAGACTCAAGCCGTTTTGATCTCCAGAGCGCCGGCTGTCTGTAGCACTCCGCGTGCCTCTTCCAATCGGTCGTCCTCGCACTCAACCACGACACCGATGTAACCCTCGGTGATTCGTGTGTCGTACGCGCCAAGGTTGAGGTTCGGTAGACGTGACTCAAATATGATGCCGACCACGGTCGCTACCACCGCGCCAAGCATAGTTAGTTCGTAAGCAATGATTAGCATGGCGAATACGGCCAGGATCGGCTTACCACCGGTGATTACCGGATATGCGAGCTGTGTGCCGGCCGTAAACAAGATGGCCAGAGTGATGCCCACCATCGCCCCGAAGAAGGGGAACCGGAATAGCCTGTGCTGTGGGACGTATTCGCCGAACGCGCCCTCCGGATACGGCGTGCCGGTGAGCACGTCAAAAGTGCCAAGCTCAAACCCGGCGGACTTGAGTCCGTCCATGGCATCGGCGCCTGCATTTGGTGTGTCGTACAGCCCTAGAACGCTGTTTGAAGCTGCCATCGTGCGTTACCTAATCCAATTCCCTGATTACAGCCGGCATGGTCACGCGCCCGATCTGGACATCAGTCGTGAAAACCTGGCTTTCTTTGGTCTCGAAGAGCGGTATCAACGGGAAAAACTTGGAGAACAACAGCATCAACATCATCACCCATGCGAACGACCACAACAGGAGACCCCATTCCAGAGGGCTGACCTGATACGAGTCCCACGTGAATACGAACGGTTGTTTCCTTGAGAGTCCCGGGACAATGATCAAGAAACGTTCAAGCCACATCCCAATGTTCACCAGGATGGACGTCCAGAACATCATCGCTATGTTGTTCCGGACACGTTTAAAGAACCACAACGGCACAGGTATAGCGAAGCCCGTTAAGAAGAAAATTATGAATAAGAGGTTCCAGGGCCACTCGAACATTTGCATTTCCCGAAGCGCCCGTTCAGGAGCCTCCAGGCTGTAGACACCGAAGATGAGCTCGGCAAATGTCAAAGCCAACCACGCACAGGCCACGACGATGAGCAGTCTTGCAAGCGCATCAAAGTGTTCCGGGCGGATGTAGTTGTCCCAGCCCCAGAGCCAGCGCATGAGCGCCATCATCGTCACAACAGCAGACACACCGGAGTGGACCGCGCCGACGACGAAGTATGGGGCAAACACAGTGGAGTGCCAGCCTTCAACTGCGGGTGTGACGGCGAAGTCCCACGACACAATGCTGTGGACCGATACGAAGATCGGAAGCATCAGAGCCGATAGGAGGATTCCAGCTACGGTCTGGAGACGCCACTGCCGCGGATTACCGCGCCATCCGAGCGATGCAACCGTGTAGAAGGAGCGCTTCCAACCGGTCGTCCGGTCACGCAACACGCCAAGATCTGGGAGGAGCGCAACATACAGGAACAACGTGCTACCCGTGAGGTAGGTGCCGATCGCAAACGGGTCCCACACCAGCGGAGAGCGGGCGTTCGGGAAGATGCCGCGTGCGAAGTCGTACGGTGTAATCCAGTAAAAGATTCTCCACGGTCGTCCGGCGTGGATGAGGGGGAAGAACAAAGCTGTCAACAGCGAGAACACCGTAAGGAGTTCCGCCGCGCGTGTCACAGGTCTGCGCCACTCCGCCTGAGTCAGCCGGAGAATTGCCGAGATCATGATCCCGGCGTGGCTAATACCAACCCAGAACACGAAGGTGGTAATAAACAATCCCCAGTAGACGGGCCTGCTCAAACCGGTGACACCAAGGCCACGGTTGAACATGATTCCCATCAGGGTGAAGCCGAATAGCACCACCACGAGGAGGCCAAGAACCGTAGGCAGCCACCACTTGGGCGTCGCCAGATTCCCGCGCAGAAGCTCGTGGTTTACGGTGAATTCGTCGAGTATGCGTCGCTGTTGCATTAGTCGGGTTTACCCACCAACTGGACGTGGCTCCGTAGGAACCGTACTGGTTTGGTTATCAGGCGTGACTGTTGGATTTCCCAGAGGGACACCAGCGGAACCAGCCGGGTCACCAACAGGATTGAAAGAAGGCCGAGCGCCGGGAGCCCGACCATGATGAACACATCAAACACGTCCGGCCACATGGTATCTGGCATATCTTGCAAGATGCTGGTTGTTGCAAGTTCGAGATCGTCCGGAACCGCGCTCCAGGACGCTACATAGATCCTGATGCGATCCAGGAACAGTCCAATCAGGATGATAAAGGCCGCAATTGGCGGTCCCCACACGCTGTCCCTGACCTTGTTCCAGATCATGATCCACCACGGAATGATGAACACTAGAAAGAAGACCGTCCAGAACAGGTAGATGTAGGGACCGGACACGAGCAACTTGATAGTGGCCGAGTCAGACTCAGATCTTCCGTACCAGAAGACGATGAAACTGGAGTAAAAGAAGTAGAACCACAACAGTGTCGTGGCGAGCATGAACTTGCCAAGGGACCACATCTGTTCATGGCCTACGTACTTGTTCATCCCTCCCCAGCGACGTGCTGCCCAGACACCGATGATGGTGAAGGCGATGCCTGCCTGGAAGGTACTTATCGTGTGGTAGAAGGGGAAGAGCGAGTCCTTCCAACCGGGAACCAGGCTCACGGCGAAATCGAGACTGAATGTGAAGTTCGTGTACAGGAGCATCGCAAAGTAGAGAGCGCCCGTGATGCCTATACGCATCTTCAGCCATTCCCACTGCTGCGGACGGCCGTAGAACCCGCGTGCCAGCTTCTTGCCCCAGCGCTGTTTCCATCCAGTGCCGTGGTCTCGTATTGCAGCGAAATCCGGGATAGCCATCACGTACGCCATCGCTATCCCAACAAGGGCCAGCGTCAACAGGATTAGGACATTCCAGAAATGCGGTGCGTAATCACGGGAGTCAAACCATATCGACCTGCGTCGCACGTCGTCGCCGAGGACTTCCGAGAATTGGGTCAGCGCCGGGAACTTGAACAACAACGGGATCATCAACAGGGCAATGATCGCCGTAACGATAGCGCCAAGCGACGCGATACGCGCCACTGGCCTTACCCAGTTGGCCTTGGCGAGCGCGGGGGCGATAGCCACCATCGGCGCGCCGCCGAAGATGGTCAGCATCCACGCGAGTGTTGCGGCGTAGAAACCCCAATCCTGCCTGCCATCGTCGTTGATGAAGCGGAAGACAATTCCAACAAAGCCGATTACAGACAGTGCAGCGAGCAGCCACATGAATCGCTTCAGGCCAGTTCCGGCAGCTGTCCTGCCTTCGCCGGCGAGAAGAGCCGTGGATTCTATGTTGGACGGTCGGTCATCCGGAGCGTCCGTTATCAGGCTAGTCGTGGCCACCGATTGCTCCTCCGGTAGCGTCTACCTGCGCCAGGTAAAGGACATTGGGGTCGGTATTCAGGGCGTCCAGTAGCGTGTATTTGCGGTCGTCTTTTGCCATGATAGAAACACGGCTGTTTTCGTCGTTGTAATCGCCAAATACAAGAGCGTTGGTCGGGCAAGCGTCAGTGCAAGCCGTTCCGATGTCCCCGTCCTGGAGATCATGGCCATCGCGAGCGGCCTCTCGGACGCCGCGTCGAATCCGCTGCACACAGAAACTGCACTTCTCCATGATTCCACGACTTCTCACCGTGACATCCGGGTTCAACTGGTTACGTAGCGAAACCGGCCAGACGGGCTCCCAGTAGTTGAAGAACCGGACGTTGTAAGGACAACCGTTTGCGCAGTATCGAGTGCCGACACAGCGGTTGTAGATCTGGACGTTCATGCCTTCAGTGTTGTGGTAAGTGGCAAACACCGGACATACGGGCTCGCACGGCGCGTTTTCGCAATGCTGGCACATTATCGGGATAAACCGCGCCTTCACATCCGGGAAGTCGCCATACCAGTAGCGTTCTACCCGAATCCAAGCGAAGGTTCGCTTCTGCCTGTATATGTCTTCCGTTGAAAGGGGAATGTTGTTTTCAGCCTGGCATGCCATGACGCACGCCTGACATCCGGTGCAACGGTCGACGTCAACGACCATGCCCCATTTGTGGCTGGAAACCCTCTCTGCAGCTGTAACCATTTAAGTTCGAAACCCTCAGCTACTCGTCGTTCGAGATGAAACGGAGATGAAGTTCGTGGTTGTGTTCCTCGGCCTCGTGCGCGGTTTGACCCGGCTCGACGATAAGGATCGGAACCCCGTGTTCGGCGGGACGAATAATGTCCTTCGCGTCGCCCTCGAACTTCGGGAATTCTTTCTTGCCACCGGATTTGCTCACAACGGCCCGCGTTGCAGCCCATGCTAGAGCGCCGGTCTCTGATTCTTTCTTGTCGACAAGGATGTTTAAAACATTCTCGCCTCGGTCTTCGGCGTACCGTCCGCCGATTTCTTCCTTGTGGCCTTGGCCGATCGGGATGGCAATTACGTCAGGCGAAATCCCTGGATGCGGGTACGCCTGGACGGTTATTTCACCGACCGTGGTACGAACCTTGATCCACTGGCCTTCGCTGATGCCCATCTCTTTGGCTTTGTCGAAATTAATCTCCGCCCACGTTGACCATGCCACCGTGGTGATCGGGTCTGGAGTGGCCTGAGCCCATGGTGTTGAGGCGTTCCGGCCGTCAAGAAGAGACTGGTGGGCGAAGGGCACGAGTGTGAACACGTGTCCTTCTACGCCCACTTCAATTTCGGATAGTCCCGGTCCCGCCGCTTTGGCGATCGGTGATGAGATGTTCGACGGTGAACCGGTGGTTTCCGTGGCGTTCACGTCCCACCAGCCACCGCGCTGCAAAACGCCGTTCATGAACAGCCGGGCGTCTCCGGCAGTTACGGATCCACGGCCGGCGGAGAAGATATCTGCGACCGTGTCCTCGACGAACTCTTTTACGCTGTTCACTGGTACCCGTGATCCAGCTGCCTGTATCAGGGTGTCGAGAAAGTTACGACTGTCGTACAGCCGTGCTTTTGTCTCACCGTCCAACGGAGCGTTGACGACGGGCTGCCGAATGCCGACCACCTCGTACCCGGGCGCCGGTTCCGGCACGTCGAGCCCCCAGTTCTCCAGGTAGGAGTTTTCTGGGAGGATCAGGTTGGCGTGTGTGGAACTTTCGTCCAGAACACTGGTGAAAGCGACAACGTTGTCAACGTTATCCAAAGCCCCGCCGGCGTCTACGGATCGAGGCAGGCCGTGGACCAGGTCAGCGCCCCGCAATATCACGGTCTTAACATTGCCTGCGCGCCATTGGGAGAGTTCCTCCTCCCAGACTTCAAATGATGCGCCGGTGGCTGAGTCCGGCAGATCCTGTGATCCGGCAGGGTTGAACTGAATCCCACCCGCTTTGCCGACAGTTCCGGCGAGGATGTTCAGTGCGTAGACAGCGGTCAGGTTGAACACACCGTTTGTCTGTGCTCCGGCCGAACCACCACCAAATGCGATGCTCGGGCCTTCGCCTGCGAACTTGCGCGCCGCATCGTTGATGCGCTCAACAGACACACCGATCCTGTCGGCGACAAGTTCGGGCGCCCAGTTGTCGAGTTCGCCTTGAGGAATGTTGGCGGTATAAGCAGATATGTTGGCGTCTGGGACCAGCTTTTCTTTGACGATGACGCTGGCGATGCTGATGGCGAGGTCACCCTCATATCCAGGTTTGACCGTCAGCCATTGGTCGGCCGCAGCGGCGGTGATCGACATGCGCGATTCGGCGTGCATCATGAAGCCGCGATGATCTCCACCCCGGAAGTCACCGTACTTCGTGCTGTAGCGAACCGGCGAGAGCCAGGTCCCTAGCCAATCACAACCAAATGAAAGCACGGTGTGCGCGTTGGCGATATCAAATTCTGGAATGCGGTTCTGGTTGAACACCGTCTTGACCGCCTGGTGAAGAACACCCTGTTCAAGCGGGTCAAAGAACATCAGCCGGCCGTTGAAGGCCGATGCCACGTCTCCGGCAATCCTGGCGTCTCCGCCACGAATCGGGTTTGTGACGACGGCAAGGTTGCCGTCTGCGTCGGTCATCCACTGTGCCAGAAGGTCACTGGCCTCGTCCCATGAGATTGGAACAAGGGGCTGGCCGGCTGACCGGCGCCGCATTGGTCCCTCCACCCGATCCGGATGGTAAAGCGCCTGCAACGCAAAGTCTGAGTGCACGGCGTGCTTGCCGACGTTGATCGGGTAATCAGGGTTTCCGGCGATTTTCTTCGCCCGGCCTTCCATGACACGGACGATGACTCCGAGTCCGGAGTCATCCGTCGTCGCAAACCAGCTGTCAATGCCAGTTACAAGGTCTTCAGGCAGATCGAGCGGAGCTTCGACAAGTAGTTCATCCGCAGGGACACCGCACGCGGTAAAAATGACAGCTCCAACAGTGGAGCCGCCCGCGAGGGTCATGAATTCCCGTCTGGAGAGCTTCATGGGATTCGGGTCGCCATCTCTTCCTTGTATAAGTTCCGAAATTTTCGTGCCGCAGAAAACCCTGCAGACACGGTCCAATAGTTCTTTTTAAAAGTGACAGGTTGTGCAGTCGGTTGGTGCGTTGTTTTTCCGATGGCAGTCGACGCACTGTCCCATCTTCAACGGTTCTACTTGCGCAACCTGTTCCTGTGATTTGATGTCACCGTGGCAGGTAGAACAGGTGACGGCCGCCACGACGGAGCCGTCCATCTGCGTACCGGCGAGGATCGCTGCCTCGTCCCGGTTAGCGATTACATCAGTGTTCCCCGCCGCCGTCAGAAACCGTATGTGCGGCTCATGTACGAAGCGGACGTGGTCGGGCAAGCGGTGAACCCGCTTCCATTGGATCGGCCCGGGATCTTCTCCCAATCCGATGGTCCTCAGCAAAGTCAGCGGCTCACTGTCGGTTGCACCGATGACTCGGTGGCAGGTGACACATGTTTCCACCGGAGGGATGCCGGCGGCGTTGGTGCTCGTGACCGTGCGATGGCAGAAGGTGCAGTCCAGGCCGATACCAGTGAGCTGGTTGCCATCGGCGTCCAACTTCGGGCTGCCGTCTGTATTTAGAAGAGGCTCGCTGCCAGCGTGCGCCGTGTGGGGGAATGCAATTGGCTGCTCAGGACTCTGGTCGAAACCTAAAACCGGCAACGGATTACCGAACCACGCCGTAATGATGAATACCATCACGAACCCCATAACGGCGGTGACCCCAAGACCACCGAGCGCGAGCACAGGGATCAGGACCTTGACCCATGCGGGCCGGCCGGTTTCCGTATTAGGTTGCTGGTTCAGTGTCTTTTCACCACTCGCAGCACGCTGCGACTCTTAAGAAGGCTGGCCGGTTAAGCGGCCGGTCGTTAATTACGCGTTTTTAGCAACACCCCTGGCGTTACTGATACCACCTCGGGTAAATGTCTTCGATCCAGCCGCGGCTGATATCAATAATGAAGAAGGCATTGGCGAGGGCGATGACAATCGCGATCGTTCCGATCACGTAGAGAAAAGGACGAAAGCGAGACGCCGTTCGGGAGAAAGTGCCACTATCGACGGCCGATGGGATGATCGCATGTGCGAACCCTAGCGATACAGCGGCCGTGGTCATCAACAGGAGGTTGATCCACAGAAGCTTTAGGGCAGCTCCGTTAGCCGACCAATGCTCTTGTAGAAGCGGGGCGGGGTCCGGCATCGGTTTCGGCGGTCCATCCTGTTGGTTCACCCGGCGCAATCAGCTGATCGGGTGGGTTGGTGACGGTGCAAAACATACGTTTGAATCGAGACGGAATTTACGCCTCGCCAAACGACCTGTGAAAACTATCATTTGCGTGATTTGCGGTCAAGAGACAATTACCGCTTATGCACCCAATATTCGGGGATCTCTTTCTGAGACACACCGGATTAATTACCGGGAACTGATGGGGCGATACAACTCGAATCCTTGCGGGTGACATCTCCTCGATCCTATAATCTCGTTCGTGGATCAATCATCCAGATTATCCCCCGTTTCTTCCCTCTCCTGAGGCATCTTAAGGGCGTCTAAGCAAGAATGCTCAGGGGAGTTCCATACAGCCGCATACACATAGCAAGGTGAAGTAGTTGCAAGAGCGGACCAAACCGCAACCAAAAGGCGTGACACGGCGCAGCTTCGTCGGCCTGGCGGCCGCGGGAATAGCCGGTGCGATAGCGGTCGCTGCGGCGGGAAGTAAGAATCCGATCGGCCGGGTATTTGGCAAGAAACGAACCATCGGATCCATTTCTGAAGGTGGCTCGATGTTCACGCCGCGTGATTCACAACCCTGACCATCGCCTCGGAATCAAAAATCAAAACGCCCCGGCACGACCGAGGCGTTCTTGCGTCTGACTTCGGGGCAGGCGCCGGTTCTCATTCGATATCGCAGATCGCTGCCTCTGGATCCAGCAGCATGAACGGTTCTCCCCATTGATCTGCAGCCGAAAGTGACCAGACGCCGGAGTCTTCCGGCTTGATCCGAAGCCCCCAATCGCCCCCCGCCACGAGGAGCGATACGGCGGCTCCGGAATCCGTGACCTGTACCAGTGTCAACGGGCACGGACTTCCATCCTCGTCACTGGACCACCCGACGATCAAGTGCCCGCCGTTCTTTCCAGGTACTCCGGATATCCACAGTTCATCCACTTCACGTTCAGACGCCCGAGTCTCAAACGTCTGCATCGGGTGGTAAGCGCAATTTGGGCTTTCCTCAACGTCTATGTAGATACGTCCCATTCAGGTGTGGCCCCTTGTTGTTGTGAAGTTCACGAGTTGCGGCGATATCCCAGTTTCCCATCTAGGAAGCGTCTGGCGGTGCTTCTGAGGGTGGTATTGAGCCTTAAGAGGTCCATAATCGCCGGATTCTATAGTTCGTAAGCTCCTTTGTATCGCGTGCATCGGCCCTGCCAACTATCCGGGTCATCGTATGGGGGTGGATGGCACAGCCGTACAAGCGGGAACCTCGGGTTCGTCATCACGCTCCCGATGCTAGGATGCGCCGCATCGCGTCTCACATTCGTCCTGATTGAGTGCGCGACCCGTATACATACAAATCTCGAACTCCTCACGAGTTCCCGGACACCAAGCAGTGCCCGTACTGACCCTCCCTGATCTGTTGTGGTGGTCGATACGGGCGGAGACTGAGATGGAGATAACTCCAGAAAAGTTGCGCTGGATCTACACCACCATGTACCGCATCCGGCGGTTTGAAGAGGTGTTGTTGGAGCAAACCGTGCTGGGTAAATCGATGGGTGTCGCCCACACATCTGATGGCGAAGAGGCCGGACCAACCGGGATCTGCGCGCATCTCACTGATGCCGACTGGATAGGCAGTACCCACCGAGGCCACGGCCACTGCATCGCAAAAGGGGTCGATACGGCGGGGATGATGGCTGAGATATTCGGCAAGTACACCGGTCTTTGCAAAGGTAAGGGCGGTTCGATGCACATCGCGGATTTCGCAAAAGGAATGCTCGGGGCAAACGGCATCGTTGGGGCCGGCATACCGTTGGCCGTGGGCGCGGCGCTCAGCGCCAAACTCAAGGGAAATGGCACCGTCGGCGTCAGTTTTTTTGGAGACGGCGCGACTGGAGAAGGCACCATCCACGAGAGCATGAATCTCGCTTCCGTGTGGAAGTTGCCGGTGATCTTCGTATGCGAGAACAACCACTACGCGGAGTCCACACCAGTGGAGTACGCGGTATCCGTTCCGGACATCGCAGATCGTGCGGCCGGGTACTCAATGCCAGGCGTCGTGGTTGATGGGATGGACGTGTTCGCCGTATACGACGCGGCGGGGGAGGCAATCGCAAGAGCACGAGCCGGAGAGGGTCCAACGTTCCTCGAGTTGAAGACTTATCGATACCACGGCCACTATCATGCAGATGATCCCCACACGTACCGACTACCCGAAGAGGAAGAGTTGTGGAAGGCCCGTGACCCTTTACCGAACTTCGAGCGTCGCGTCATCGAGCAAGATCTGATGGATGAGGTGGAGCTGGAGCGCATCCGGAACGAGATCGATCAGGAGATCCAGGATGCGGTCGCATTTGCGGAGGAGAGTCCTCTCCCGCCGATCGATGAGCTATACACCGATGTGTACACGAACTATTCAAACTCGGTCCGGGGACTGAGGTGACCAGGTCTGGCTCACCTGGACGATATTTGGATTCTCTGATGGTGAGAATGGCCTGATTGCATGCAAAGACCGTAAAGAGAGAGTCCCCTTCGCCCAGGGGGAGAGGCCCGACCGCATCAAGGATGAGGGAGAAGGCTTTCTCATAGTAAACGCATGTACCGCTTCCAACTCCAGTAAGAAAGACCCAACCACATGGCAACAGATACGAAATCTAGCCCACTCGGCCCTGGGTTCGACGTACCCGGGAGTGAAATTCGCTATCGGGAAGCGTTCAACAAGACGCTCTTCGACGAGCTACGTCGTGACCCGGATGTGTTCATCATGGGCGAGGACGTAGCGGGAGGAGCAGGGCGTGAGCACCTCGGAATCATTGACTCCTGGGGAGGTGCGTTCGCCGCCACCAAGGGCCTGATTCAGGAGTTCGGCGCTGAGCGAATCAGGGACACTCCCATATCCGAGGCCGGGTTCGTCGGCGCTGCGATCGGCGCGGCCCTCACGGGCTCTCGGCCGGTAGTCGATCTGATGTACTTCGACTTCATCACCGTGGCATGGGACCAGTTGTTATCTAACGCTGCTAAAAATCGTTACATGTTTGGCGGACAGGGGAAGGTCCCGCTCACACTGTTCGCCCGCTCAGGCGTGGCCGCCGGTTACTCGGCGCAGCACTCCCAGAACTTCTACTCGATAGTCGCCCATATCCCCGGGCTGAAGTGCGTTGTGCCGTCCGACGCCTACACATGTCGAGGGCTTCTGGCGGCAGCCATAAGAGACGATGATCCCGTTATTGTTTGTAACCACAAGAAACTGATCAACATGAGCAGCTTCGTACCTGATGAGTCGTATACCATCGAGCTGGGTAAGGGTCGATATGTCCGCCGAGGCTCGGATGTGACACTTGTCGGCATGTCCTACACCACCGAAGTGTGCCGAGTTGCGGCAGAGCTACTGGCGGAACAGGGAATCGACGCCGAGATTGTCGACATGCTGAGCTTGTCGCCGATCGACGAAGACATCGTTCTGGAGTCGGTCACCAAGACCAACCGGATTGTGATCGTTGACGAGGACACACCTCGATGCAACATGGCGACGGACATAGCGGCTCTGGTCGCTGATAAAGCATTCGACAGCCTGGACGCGCCGATCAAGCGTGTGACCGGACCTCACACGCCGGTACCGTACAGCAAGCCGCTGGAAGACGCCTTCGTCCCATCTCCCGAAGACGTAGTCGCGACCACGGTCGCGCTAATGGGCAGGTAGGATCCCGTCTCCCAGGGTTTGCAACCCTAATCGTGACCTCCTCTCCCGGTGGGAGAGGGCTGGGACGAGTGAGGTTAAGGGTTCACCTCTAGCCTTCCGGCCAAATCACCTTAACTCCCGCCCTCGCACAGTACCGCATCGAACTGTGACATCTTTCGCAGGTCTTTTAGAGGGTAGATCCCAGTGCTGTGTCCGTCCGTGAACATGAACGCCATGGCGTAGCGTCCGACCGGCATGTGATCGACGATCAGAATGTTGTCTGGAACGGTTGACGGCGCTAGGATCTGGCGACCCGTCATCTCTTCCACACAGCCGGCGCATCCGCACTGGAGCCTCAGATAGCGGAACGGGTAGCGGCAGGTCATGCCGTCTCCCCACTCGATCACAACGTGCTCGGCATCGATTGAAACGTCTCTCAGGGACAGCTCGTCGGGCACGTAGATTCGGCTCCTTGTTGGGTGAGATATTTAGGGACATTCAGGCTAGCACGGGTGCCCGGGTGCCCATGACCTCTATTCGTACTACGGTTATCGGACTCGACACGCCACGTCTGGACTCTTACGCTGGAGCGTCTCAAGGAATTATTGGGGTTGGCGAAAGGACTGTCGTCAACCCGTCGACGACGACAACCCTGTGATTATGAAGGAGACCCTACCGTGACATTGGACACGATCAGAGTTGGATTGATTGGCGCTGGCGGCAATACTCGGCTTCACCATGCTCCCAAACTGGCGGCAATTGAGGGCGTTGAGGTGGTAGCAGTTGCGAACCGCAGCATGGCCTCATCGGCACGTTTTGCTGATGAGTTCGATATCCCGAACCCGGTCGAGAGCTGGATGGACATCATCGACGATGAGTCGATCGATGCCGTTTGCATCGGCACGTGGCCCTACATGCACTCGCTTTTAACGATCGCAGCGCTCGAGTCTGACAAGCACGTACTTGTCGAGGCCCGAATGGCGGCGAACTCTTCTGAAGCCCACGCGATGCTGGACGCTTCGAAAGAGCGCCCCGACCTCGTAGCCCAGATCGTGCCCGCGCCGCACACACTGGCATTTGACCAGCAGATTGTGGACATGATTTCCGATGGCTACGTCGGAGATCTTATCGGCGTGGACGCTCGGATTGGCACCGGCACCTTTCCGAACTGGGACTCGGAACTGCACTGGCGAGAGCGTCGTGACTATTCCGGAAACAACATTATGAACATGGGCATCTGGGCCGAGGCCATGATGCGCTGGGTAGGCGACTACGCCTCCGTGACCGCGGTCGGCCACACGGTGGTCAAGTACAAGTCTGACGCCGACGGACGACGCCACTCGACCGGGAATATTCCAGATCATATCGATACCGTCACGGAACTTGAAGCCGGCGGCCAGCTCCACATGCAGGTTTCCAATGTTTCAGGTTTCGGGCCGGCGTCAGATGTCTGGATTCATGGGACCGAGGGCACGATTCGGCTGGTGAACGAGGGCGGCTCACTGGCGCTCTACAGCGGACGCAGGGATGACGCTCAGATGAGCACGGTAGATATCCCTGAGGACAAGGTCGGCGGCTGGCGTGTTGAGGAAGAGTTCATCAACGCGATCCGAGGAATCGAGCCCGTGACCCACACCGACTTCACGACAGGTGTGAAATACATGGAGTGGACGGACGCAGTGGCGCACGCCCTCGACCTCGGCGAGAAGGTCGGACTCCCTCTGTCATAATGGGCTGAACGACTAGAACAAATTGAAGAGGCCCGGGAACACTCCCGGGCCTCTTCGCGTCTTGAAGAAATGCTCCTCACCCAGTGGGAGATGGCTGAGAGCCTGTCCTTCCGTTGAAGGATGAGCAAGAAGACTTACCTGGGGTAAACGGTACTTACGACGTCTACGCCAGGAACAACTCCATGAACTCCGGGACCGGCATCGACTCAAGCTGCGTGGCATCTTCCGCGAGCGCCACGGCGCGCTCAACATGTTCCGAAGGCAAGCGCGTTCCAAGGTTGTAACGCAGTTTGTCGATTAACCGCGGGATCGCCTCATTTCGGCGGCGTCGGTGTCCGAGCGGGTACTCAACAGCAACCTTGTCCGTGGATGAACCATCCTTGAACGTGACTTGTATGGCATTCGCTATCGAGCGTTTGTCTGGGTCGAGATACTCCGATGTGTATCTGGGGTCCTCCACGACCGTCATCACACCCCTTAAGGCATCCACCCTCGGGTCGGCGGCGGCCTCATTTTCGTAGTGATCGGCGTTTAGTTCGCCGAAGATCAGGCCGATCGCCGTCATGTACTGGATGCAGTGATCACGATCGGCCGGGTTGTCCAGCGGGCCTGACTTGTCGATGATCCTTGCTGCCGATTCCTGGGTCGTGATCGTGATCGTGTCGATCTCGTCCAGTCGGTCCTGAACTTGCGGGTGAAGCACAAAAGCCGCTTCGACCGCAGTCTGGCCGTGGAACTCGGCCGGGAAGGCGATCTTGAACAGCACGTTTTCCATCACGTACGATCCGAGTGGTCGTTGCATAGAGAAGGGCTTGCCGTCGAACCACCGGTCGTAAAACCCCCAGCCGGGCGCCGACAGAGCGGTCGGATAGCCCATCTCGCCCGTCATCGCCATGAGCGCCATCCGAACGCCGCGGCTCGTTGCATCACCAGCTGCCCACGACTTTCGAGAACCGGTGTTCGGGGTGTGCCGGTATGTGCGTAGCGTGGCGTCGAGCCAGGCGTTTGAGAGAGCGTTGATCACCTGATTTCGATTTCCGCCGAGCAGTCCCGTGACTACTCCTGCCGTAGCGACCTTCACAAGTAGTACATGGTCGATTCCGACCCGGTTGAAGCTATTGTCGAGCGCCAGTACGCCCTGAATTTCGTGCGCCTTGACCATAGCCGTAAGGACGTCGCGCACCGTGAAGGGATCTGATCCGGCCGCAACTCGTGTACGGGATAACCAGTCAGTCACGGCCAGGATCCCGCCCAGGTTGTCCGAAGGGTGGCCCCATTCAGCAGCGAGCCAGGTGTCGTTGAAGTCGAGCCAACGGATCATGCACCCGATGTCGAACGCTCCCTTTACAGGGTCGAGCACGAACTCGGTGCCCGGCACACGGGAACCGTTCGGAACTGTGGTCTCGAGGACGTGTGGGCCGAGGTGCTTGGTGCACTCCGGGTAGTTCAGCGCGAGTAGGCCACATCCGATCGTATCGAACAGGTCGTACCTGGCCGTGCTTATCGCCTCCGCGCTGTCTACCAAGTAGTCCAGTACGTAGTCGGCGATATCGGCAAGAAGCTGGTCTGGATCAGACCGGACGTTGGATATAGAGGCAGACAATTCGACTCCTTGGAAGGGACGGACGCAAAGTGACGTTGATTTTGGGTTAGGTTCGTAATGCTAAATAGGTAGGTGCTTACTACTATCGATATGTGACGTGCTGTATTTTTGATCACAGGCCGAGTATTGTCGGCACTTCGTCTACGTGATCTATTGTGAAATCCGGTTCTGGCGATCCCCATTTCCACTTACGACCGCGACGCATCCAGGCTGTGACAAGTCCTGCATTGCTGGCGCCGTGGACGTCCATGCGGGGATTGTCGCCCACGAACAGGGTTTCGGACGGTTGTGGTCCACCCAAACGTCGTAGTGCTTCGGTAAATATTTCCGGGTCCGGTTTTTTATGACCGAATTCCTTAGAGATCACCAGGCACTCAGGCTCCGGCTGAATCCCCATGTTGAGGAGCTTGATGTGCTGCCATTTGGTTCCATTTGTGACGATGCCCCAGAGGATACCCTCGTCTGCAAGCTTTGCCAGCGTGTCCAGAAGACGCAGCTCCGGTTTGTACCCGGGCGCCTGCGTCCGGCGCATCCAGTTTTCGAACCACTGGAACCCGCGTGGAAACGTGCCGCCTTGATCTCCTGGACCGGGAGTTGTGTCCTCACCGGCATTGCGGAGAATGAGGCCAATGTGCTGGAGAAACGACGGCCAATCGGCCAACGTCTTATCCAGATCAAATAGAACGGCTTTTAACTGGTGATCAGGCAAAGGCCACCGCCGTCACAATCCGATAAAGCAGATTCGATTTCATGGCTAAACATGTCATTTTGAGGAACACCGACGCAGTCGGGTGATGAAGAACCTCGCCGGTCGCTGTCCATCTGGGTGAATTCACAGGGTAACGTCATTACCGACCGTGAATACTACGTCTAGATCCTCTCCAGCCGCACATGGGTGCTGTACGAAGGCGTGACCAATGACCTGGTGCGTCGCCTGATCTAGGATCGGGCCGCTCCCAGCGCCACATTTCTCGACCGATGCGAAGTGGATCGTCTTGTGTGGTTCGATTCAACAGATGAACCTTCTATTGCCATCGAGTGGGAGAAGAAGATAAAGGCTTGCGACGCGCACGAAAGATCGAGTTGATAGAAACGACCAATTCCGCCTGGGAGGACCTGGCGTATCACTGGGAACTACCGGCGAAGGATAACTTGTTGAAGGAGTGCGCCGTCCCAGTTGGAACCAACTCTCTCTCAACCTTGCATTGCGTTTTGCGCCTACCTGTCCGCGATCGGCACGTACGGTCGTTCCATCGGGCCGGTGTATTCGCCGGCTGGCCGGATGAGGCGGTTGTTTGCTCGTTGCTCGAACACGTGTGCGGACCAGCCGGATGCCCGGGCGATTACGAACACCGGGGTGAACATATCGGTCGGGATTCCCATGTGGTGGTAGGCCACGGCGGAATAGAAGTCCAGATTCGTGAACATGTTCTTCTCACGTTTCATTACCTGGTCGATCCGCAGCGCCGTGTCGTAAAGTTGCATGCTTTCCCGGTCTTCAGACAGCAGTTGAGCCCACTCCTGAATCACAGCCGATCGCGGGTCGAAATCGCGGTAAACACGGTGCCCGAAACCCATCACAAGTTCACGCCGTCCCAACATCCCCATCACCGCCTCTTCCGCTGCATCGGGGGATGCGTGAGCTGACTGAAGTTCCATCGCAGCCTCGTTTGCGCCGCCGTGAAGTGGTCCACGTAGGGCGCCTATCCCGGCTACGATCGCGGAGTGCTGGTCGGCCAGCGTGCTGGTGACGATACGGGCCGTAAAGGTTGATGCGTTGAACTCGTGCTCGGCATAAAGGATCAGGGACGAATCGAGAGCTCGACGTGCCAGTTCTGACGGTGCGTTCTGGGCGAGCAGTGTCAGGAAATGCTCGGCGATCGTGTCGCCGCCG
>JAPKBN010000062.1 GCA_026421215.1 Dehalococcoidia bacterium | reverse complement strand
TCGCAGCCCCATCCAGGGCCATCCGGGATTGTCATGTAGCCGTCTTTAAGCTCGGGCACGGCGGTCGTCAATTCATCACGCCAAGGTGATGAATCGATATCCGTCTCCATGATCCGCACGTTCGGCACCATCGCTGTGAACTGGAGGCTCTGGAACGTTGCCAGGTGTGACGTGTAGTTATGCGGAGCGATGTTCATCTCGTACAACTCGGCGAGGTCGGCGACTTTTTTCGCCTGGCTGAAACCCTGCCACGGCACGTCTATCTTGACTGTGTCCATCGCCCGGAGATCGAAGAAACGCTTGTACTCACGTACTCCTAGAAGTTGCTCCCCTGTGCAAATGGGGGTACGTGTCGACGACCTGATCTCGGCCAGCGGCTCCGGCTCAAATCTATCAAACTCCAGCCACATCAGGTTGTATGGCTCAAGCGCCTGCGCAAGCCTGATCGCGGCTTCCGTCTTGAACTCGTAGTGGATGTCGAGTGCGATCCCGACTTTCGGCCCGGCGGCTTCCCTCATGACGGAGATCTGCTGGACTGCGTGGTCGATCAAGTCCTGGTCGGCGTTCTGATCAAAATCGCCGGCGAACACGTCTCTCATCCTTCGGGAAGGATCACCCGGGAAAATGATGTTTGATTTGAACGCACTGAACCCGGCGTCAGTGGCTTCCCTTACACAGTCAGCGACATCATCCCAAGTTCGGAGTGGCGCGACGCCCAACTCTCCCGCCCGTTGCGCACGGTAGGACGCCAGGTGGGACCAGTAAACCTTCTGGCGCTTCCTGAAGGGCCCACCGAGAAGCTCATATACGGGCTTCCCGGCCTCCTTGCCCTTGATGTCCCAGAGGGCCAACTCGATACCAGCGATCGCCATCGATGTAGCGCCACCGGACACCTGCGCCGTCTTGCGATACATGTCGAGATAGTGGCGCTCCACCGGGGCCGGGTCTTTCCCGATGAGGGTTGCGCCGATATCCTCAACCAGCCCAACCTGCCCCTTCGGGTAGGAGCCGGAACCGAACTGGCTGTAACCGGTGATCCCGGCGTCCGTGCGTACGATGCCGAAGAGCCAGGGTCCGCCACCACCGGTGTCTACAACTCGGGTTTCGATTGCGGTGATTTTCATGGTGGATTATCCATTCGTTGGTTATTGACGAAAGACCGTAGGGGCGGTCTGATGATCGCCCCTAAACGTTTATTGAACTAGGGTCGCCTAACCCGTATAGGCGTACTTTTTCAGGGCCGCTTCGTCCAAATCGCATCCCCAGCCCGGCTCCTGCGGGATAGCCATGCAGCCGTCTTTTATGTCAGGGAGGACGGTCGTCAGCTCGTCACGCCACGGCGCTGCGTCCACGTCCGATTCCATGATCCTGACATTCGATACCGAGGCGGTCAGGTTCAGGCTCTGGAAGCTGGACAGGTGTGATCCATAGTTGTGCGGGGCGATGTTCAAGTCGTAAGTCTCGGCGAGATCCGCCACCTTCTTGGATTGCGAGAACCCCTGCCACTGCACATCCACCTTCACTGTGTCCATTGCGTGACGCTTGAAGTAGGGCTGGTACTGTCGCACGCCGAGGAGCTGCTCCCCTGAGCAGATCGGCGTCGTGGTCGATGCTTTGAGCTGGGCAAGTGCCTGCGGGTCCTGGTTGTCGATCTCCATCCACATCAAGTCATGGGCCTCAAGCTCGCGTGCGATGCGAATGGCGCCTTCTGTCTTGAAGTTGTAGTTGATGTCCAGCGCTATGCCGATATCCGAACCAACGGCCGACCGCATCGCGCCGATCTGTCTTTCGACGTGATGGACCAGTTCCGTGGTCGCATTCTGATCGTCAGCCTGGAAGAACCCCTGGTTGATTGCGCTCGATTTTTCGCCATGGAAGATGATGTTGGTCTTGAACGCCGTGTAGCCGCGGTCAACTGCCTCTACTGCGCAATCAGCAACGTCTTCCAGCGTTACGAGCGGTGTGCCGCCGTAGAACTCGGCGTTACCAGCGCGATACGTCGCAAGATGTGACCAATAGACGCGTTGCCTATCCCGGTGCGGGCCGCCGACGAGCTGGTGGACCGGTACGCCGTAGCGCTTGCCCTTGATGTCCCAGAGGGCAAGCTCGATTCCTGCAATCGCCATCGCGTTGGCGCCGCCGGACATCGAACGTGTTTGCCGGTACATGTCCATGTAGAACTTTTCGACCGGGTCCGGGTCTTTACCGATAAGCCAGCCGGACAGGTCTTCAATAATCCCCGGAAGGCCCTTCGAGAGCTTGCCCTCACCGAACTGGCTGTACCCGGTGATGCCCTCGTCCGTACGCACGGCGCAGAAGAGCCATGCTCCCCAACCGCCGGACTTGACTGCAAAGGTATCGATTGCGGTGATCTTCATGTGATGTTGTCCAATTGGAGGTTGGTAGTAGGGGCGTATGGCAATACAACCTCTTTCTGTTCCACCATGAGCGTATTGCCATACGCGTCTTTATCTAACCCTTGAATTCGTACTTCTTAGCTGCGGCTTCATCCAGTTCGGTGCCCCATCCGGGGGCCGTCGGTATGGTCATGAAACCGTCCTTGATTTCCGGGACGTTTGTGGTGATCTCGTCGCGCCACGGCGCCGAGTCCACGTCCGATTCCATGATGCGCACGTTGGATACGGCGGCAGTCAGGTTCAGGCTCTGGAACGAGGACAGGTGTGAGTTGTAGTTGTGCGGAGCGATGTTCATCTCGTACACCTCCGCCAGTTCTGCGACCTTCTTAGCCTGAGAGAAGCCCTGCCACTGCACATCCACCTTGACGGTGTCCATGGCGTGCTTCCGGAAGTAGGGCTGGTACTGGCGCAGGCCAAGAAGCTGCTCGCCCGTTGTGATCGGAGTGCGCTGTTGCATCTTGAGCTGCAAAAGAGCGTCCGGGTCCTGGTTGTCGATCTCCATCCAGTACAACTCGTACTCCTCAAGCGCCCGGCCGATAGCTATCGCACCCTCTGTTTTGAAGTTGTAGTTGATGTCTAGGAGGATATCGATGTCCGGGCCAACAGCCTCGCGCATCGCACCGATCTGCCTCTTGGTGTGCCTGACAAGGTCGGTCGAAGCGTTCTGGTCGTTAGACCCCGCAAACATGTTGCCAATCATCGACGGGTTCTCACCCGGGAAGATGATATTGGTCTTAAACGCCGTGTAACCGGCGTCCACGGCCTCTCGCGCGCAGTCGGCCAAGTCATCCATAGTGCGCAGCGGCGGCGTGCCCATCTCTGCGGATCGACGTGTCCTGTAGGTGGCTAGGTGTGACCAGTAGACGCGCTGCTTCTCCCGGAACGGGCCGCCAACAAGGCTATATACCGGTACCCCGTGGTATTTGCCCTTTATGTCCCAGAGCGCCAGCTCGATACCGGCCATCGCCATCGCGGTCGCCCCACCGGTCTCGGCGCGCCTGTGGCGGTACATGTCCATAAAGATCTTGTCGACCGGAAGCGGGTCCGTCCCGATAAGGCTTCGGCTCAAGTCTTCTATCAGCGCCGGGAGACCACGGTAAAGTGCGCCCTGTCCATACTCGCCGTATCCCGTGATACCGGCGTCCGTGCGGATGGCGCAGAACAGCCACGGGCCGCGGCCACCACTGTCGACAAGGAAATTCTCGATTGCTGTGATTTTCATTTGTGTTTGTCCGATCCATTAATGAGGGATGCGTAAATACGGTAGTTATTTATTCCAGGCGTATTTCTTCAGCGCGTCTTCGTTGAGGTCGCATCCCCATCCCGGGGTCGTTGGAACCGTCATGTAACTGTCAATCACCTCTGGTCGTTCGGTGAACAGTTCGAATCGCCAAGGAACACCCTCTGGGTCACTCTCCATAATTCGGACATTGGAAACCGAAGCACACAAATGTACCGACTGGAAGCTGGCTAGCTCTGACGCCGGATTGTGCGGTGCAATGTTCAATTCGTAGGTCTCGGCCAGGTCGGCGACCTTCTTGGAAACGCCGAATCCTTGCCACTGCACGTCTACCTTGACCGTGTCCATGGCGTGGGCCTCGAAGTAAGGCAGGTACTCACGCATCGTGAAGTGCTGCTCGCCGGAGCAGAGCAACGTGGAGGTAGACGCCTTCAGTTGCGCCAGCGCCTCCGGGTCTTCGTTGTCATGCTCGATCCAGAACAGGTTGTACGGCTCCAGAGCACGGGCAACCCTGATGGCGCCTTCAGTTTTGAAGTTGAAGTTGATGTCCAGAAGGATATCGACGTCGTCTCCGACCGCATCACGCATTACCTCGATCTGTTTCGTGGCATGCCGTACCACGTCCGTGTCGGCGCGCTGGTCGTGGCTCTTGCCATCACGGTGCTGTGAGATAGCCCGAGGGGTCTCCCCCGGCCACAGGATGTTGGTTTTGAACGCCGTGTATCCCGCCGCAGGGGCTTCCTGCGCCGCGGCCGCCACTGCGGCCCAATCCTTTAGAGGCTTGTCTGGAGCCAACGTCGGGTCGCCCGCGCGAGCACTGGCTAGGTGGCTCCAGTAGACACGCTGCTTGTCCCGGTACGGCCCACCCAGCAGGTTATTGACCGGCACACCCATCGCCTTCCCCTTGATGTCCCAGCACGCCAGTTCGATCGCAGCGATGCCCATGTTCACAAGGCCACCTGGAGCCTGTCGCATCAGGCGATACAGGTCAAAGTAAAGCTTCTCGACCGCCTCGGGGTCTTTGCCGATGACATGCGGCTTAAAGTCCTCGATCAACCCGACCAGCGCGTGCGCTGCAACGCCCGATCCAAACTCACCATATCCGGTAATGCCGGCATCAGTTCGCACGGCGGAGAACAGCCAAGGTCGGCGGCCTCCGTCGACTACAAATATTTCTACATCTGTGATCTTCACGTTTTACGTCCTATCGAATGCTTCCGACAATTTGTCTCTACCCGAGTACGGCAATACGCCCGAAGATTGGCGTGCCCTGAGCCTCTCACTTGTTCCAGGCGTGCTTCTTTGCCACCTCTTCGTTCAGGTCTGTGCCCCAGCCGGGGCCTTGGGGGATGTCGATGTAACTGTTCTTTGGCTCAGGTACCACCGTCACCAGTTCGTCCTTCCACGGGATCGCGTCGGGGTCTGACTCCATGATCCTCACGTTAGAAACGGAAGCGCACAGGTTCAGGCTCTGGAAGGTCGACAGGTGGGAGTTGTAGTTATGCGGAGCGATGTTCAACTCAAAGGTCTCGGCCAGATCGGCAACCTTCTTGGCGTTGCCAAAACCCTGCCACTGCACATCTACCTTCACAGTGTCCATCGCTCGTAGATCAAAGAAGGGTTGGTACTGACGCATCGTGACCAGTTGTTCGCCGGAAGTTATCGATGTCCGGGTCGATGTCTTCAGTTGCAATAGTGCCTCAGGATCCTGGTTGTCTATCTCCAGCCAGAAGAGCTTGTACGGCTCAAGCGCACGGGCGATGCGGATCGCACCCTCTGTTTTGAAGTTGTAGTTGATGTCCAGGCATATATCTATCTCAGGCCCGACGGCATCACGCATTACCGAAATCTGCTTCACCGCTTGGTTGATAATGTCCGAATCGGCAAGCTGATCGTGCGTCTTCCCGTCACGACCCTGGGTGATGGCCCATGAAGTGTCCCCCGGGAACAGGATGTTCGTCTTGAACGCCGTGTATCCCTTATCGACCGCCTCCCGGGCGCAATCGGCAACATCGTCCCAGGTCCGAAGTGGCTTCGCTCCCCAGAGTTCGGGGTTCCGCGCACGGTATGTCCCCAGGTGAGACCAGTACACTCGCTGCTTCTCCCTGAACGGGCCGCCCACGACGCTGTGTACCGGCAATCCAAGCGCCTTGCCTTTTAAATCCCACAGCGCCAGCTCAATGCCTGCAATCGCCCACGCCGTAACGCCGTAAGGCGTACCCCGGTATGCGCGATACAGATCAAAGTAGAGCCGCTCCACCGGAGTCGGGTCCTTGCCGATCAGCCAGGAACTCATGTCCTGCACAAGGCCCTGTAGGCCGTGAGTTACGCCGCTCTCGCCGAACTCGCCATAGCCGGTGATCCCAGCGTCGGTTCGTATGGCGACGAAGTGCCAGGGCCGTGCCCCGCCATCAACCGCGAACGTATCTATCCCGGTGATCTTCATTCGGCGAGCACTCCTATTTTAAGATGTCAGAGTCGGCTTGGAATCTATTGGGCGGCGCCACTGTACACCCGGGATCACTAGTCGGGGGTCCCGGGACGAATCTACCGGTCAGTCGTAGAATCGCCGTCGCTGAAGGAAAAAACTCGGCAATATTCTCGACCGCACTGGCATAAGGGAAACTCATGTATACGTCCCGCCCGATTCTCGCCCATGAAGAGATCCGTACACGACAGGGTATGGTCGTGGCGCAGCATCCTCTGGGTTCGGAAATCGGTCTGAAGGTCTTGCAACGTGGAGGGAATGCCGTCGACGCAGCCGTCAGCACTGCCTTCGCGATGGGCGTTTTGCAGCCCCTCATGAACGGCATTGGCGGCGGCGGTCTTATGACGGTCTACATGGCGGCCGGTGGCGGTGGAGCTATCGACTACGGCATGCAGGCCCCTGCTAGAGCGACGACCGATGAGTACCCGCTTGAGGGCGGCATGGAGGGCATGGACACGGGCTCGTCCCGCTACTCTCGTAACTTCGCCTGGCCTAAGGTAAAGGACGACATGTTGTCGTCCGGTTACAAGTCGATCGCTATACCGGGAACGGTCGCCGGGCTGAGTCGTGCGCTTGAAGAGTGGGGGACGATAAGCCTTTCGGACGCGCTGCAACCGGCGATCAAGCTCGCAGAAGAGGGATTCCCTGTAGGGGCGCACTTCACCCTTTCGACCGTGGCGCGCCGAGAACTGTTCCTGCGTTTTCCGGCCACGGCTGAAATTTACTACCCAGGTGGATACCCGATACCGGTGGGCGGAGAGTTGATCCAGAAAGAACATGCTGCGACGTTGCGCACGCTGGCCTCGGGTGGGCCTGACGCTTTCTATAAGGGCGAGATCGCCGAGAAAATATCCGCAGACGTCCAGGCAAACGGAGGGCTACTGGAAGTATCCGATTTCGCTCAGTACACGCCCTTTCTACATCGACACGGCATGCTGGGCGAATACCGTGGCTACGAAGTGATGGGACTCCCTGGCCCGACTTCCGGCCCGACGGTGATGGAAACTCTCAACATTCTTTCGACGTTCGAACTTACCGGGACCAATCACGGCGACCCGGCCGTACTCCACCTGATCGTCGAGGCGATCAAATTGGCCGCCTCGGACCGCTTTACTTGGATGGGAGACCCGGAGATTACCGGTGCTCCGATCGGTGCGCTGACGTTACCCGCGTACGGCGCGGAACGTGCGAAATCGATCGACCGAGCAAAGGCAGGACCGGCATACGCTGGCGATCCCTGGCCCTATGAAGGCCGAAAGAAGCCCGACGACTTCCCTGGTCCAGCGGGTGCGGGGGCCGACGATGGAACGACACACATTTCGGTCGTGGACAAGGACCGTAACGCCGTGGCGCTGACGCAAACAAATCTGGCCTACTCCGGCGTCGTGAACCCGGGGGTAGGTGTGATGATGAACAATGGGATCGGCTGGAGCTGCCCACTACCTGGAACCGTGAACACCATCGTCCCATACGCCCGTGCGCTCAACAACATGACTCCCTTGGTCCTGCTCAAAGACGGGCAACTTAGCGGGGTTCTTGGCTCATCGGGTGGACGTCGAATCTGGACATCCGTCATACAGACCCTTATCCATCATATCGATCAGAGTATGTCGCTACAGGAAGCAGTTCAGGCACCACGCATCCACGTCGAGGATGGAGACGTGATGGTGGATGGTCGTTTCGAATACGACACGATCAACGGATTGGCATCACGAGGTCACGAGGTCACGATAGTCGACCCGAGGTTCGATGTAGCCCCATACGCAGAGCCCAACGGAATTGCAGTTGACGGCGACGCACTACGAAGCGCTGTATACCCGGTAGCCAAGCCGACGCAGGCGACGGGTTACTAGGGCA
>JAPKBN010000123.1 GCA_026421215.1 Dehalococcoidia bacterium | reverse complement strand
AAAGCGGCTGTGATGGGATGACGATCAACTGGCCTGATTGGGTGAAGAGCTAAAGGGCGAATCACCTTACGAGAGGATTAATGGCTACAAAAAAACCGAACGTGCTGATCGTAATGAGTGACCAGCACCATCACCGATTCATGGGCTGCGCTGGACATGATGTCCAAACGCCAACGATGGACGGCCTCGCCGAACGCGGGCTCCGCTTCTCCAATACCTACTGCCCGTTCCCGCTTTGCGGTCCATCACGAATGGCCTTTATGACCGGACGCTATCCCAGCACAACAGGGTGTCTGACCAATCAATGCCATTTGAAAAGCGACGTGCCGACTTATGCGCATGGGTTCGGTTCCGGTGGTTACGAAACGATTCTTTCGGGGCGAATGCACTTCGTCGGTCACGATCAGCGACATGGATTCGATCAGCGCATTATCGCGGATTGCGGCGGCACGGCGTACATCAATCCGGTCACCGGCTGGAAACTTGAGAAAGTTTTGGGGCAACTCATCGATACGCCCGGAATGGGACGAACGCCGTTGCGAAAAAGCGGACCGGGCCACACCGGATATCACGCCTACGACCGGGCAGTCACAGAAACGACCGTCAATTGGTTACACGAGCGAGGACGCCGCATCGTAGAGAATGAGTGTGAAAGACCTTTCATGATGACGGTTGGGTTCGTCTCGCCTCATTGTCCGTTTGTAGCGCCGCCCGAAGACTACGCTCTTTACGACGACAAAATCTCTGTAGACGATCTGCCGGACCCGCAACTCGATGGCATTCATGACGTGCATCGAGCCATACGGTCCCAGTGGAAGCTGGAGGAGCCGATCCCGGTCGAATGGCAACGCCGAACCGCCGTCGCGTACCACGGCCTCTGCACCTTTGTCGATCGGCAACTTGGTCAAATCATCACCGCGCTTGAGGAAAGCGGGCTCGCGGACAACACCATCGTCGTCTACACCTCAGATCACGGCGAACAACTCGGCGAGCATGGTCTCTGGTGGAAGAGCACATTCTACGACGGATCCCTCGGTGTTCCGCTGCTGATGGCTGGTCCGGGTATTGAGGATCGCGGCCGAATCGTTAACGAAAACGTGGGGCTGCTCGATCTCGGCCAGACTCTGTTGGACTTCGCCGGTGTGACGCAGTTGCCGAATATCGATGGACGTAGTTTTCGTTCACTCATTGACGGCGACTCAGGTGACTGGCCAGACCAGACCATCTCTGAGGGAACAGGTCGGGTGAAGGATGAAGTGGGTGCCATACAGAGGACGATTCGACGCGGGCCCTGGAAGCTGTGCTATTACGATCAGATGCGAGTGCAACTCTTTAACATCGAAGAAGATCCGCTCGAACATAACGACCGGTGGGATGACCCAGCCTGCTCGGACGTAGTCAGCGATCTGACGTCGCGCCTTCTCGAGGGCTGGGATCGTGACCGCATGTTGCAAGCCTGCAGAACAAGGCATCTGGAGCAGCGATTCATCGGCGAGTGGGTTAAACGTAACAACCCCGCGGAGCCTGATCCCGTCTGGTACGACGAGCCACCGGAGAATTCGATCCTCGATATGCCGGATCTGAGTTAGGACAGACCATCAGACATTGGATTTCCGAGGCGTGTGATCGACGGTTCGACCCGGTAAGTGGTGCAAAGATCATTCAGCTC
>JAPKBN010000061.1 GCA_026421215.1 Dehalococcoidia bacterium | reverse complement strand
CAGGGCACGGTCATCGTGGTCGGCGGGTTCCGGGGCGTTCTGCCGTATGCGTTCCTACCGCCCATGCTGAGCGAGCTCACGTTCAAGCTCTCTTCTTGCTACGGGATTGTTGACGGGAGGCACGATTACGACGTGGCGATCAACATGCTGTCTAACAAGGACACCGGGTTCAACGGCATCGTGACCCACACGGTGTCACTGGATGAGATCGAAAAGGGTTTCGACCTTGCGTACGATAAGACGAGCGGCTCGGTGAAGGTTCACGTAACCGTATAGGAATGTTGCTGTTGGACGGCAACCGCTGAATGAAAGTTATTGCGCTCTACTGGCCAGAGATCCTTCACGTCGGGCGGAGCAATCGCCACCCCAACGTTTCTGGATTATTCGTTAACGACGCGTCGTTTTCTTTCAGACTCATTTTGTCAGAGCGCTTGGTTCGGCGCACCGCATCCGAAGAGGACGCTGACCTGGGCGCGTTAAATTAATAGTAGTTACAAATGGCATTTGCCCCCCTCCAGCCGTAATTCCCACCGTGCCATAACGGACTACGACGGCCAATGCGGACCAGCCACTTTCGGGCCCAGATTTCTCAATTAGCGGCCGGTGCTGCCGAAACGTAACGATTCAGAGATCTTCTGGTCTCCTGAAACATTCTTGAAACACGCGCGCGCTAGGATCATTTTCACGCTAGCTGGTCGTCCTCAAATTTATGAGGATCACCCGTACAATGTCGGGCGCGATACGACAGCGAAGGCCGGATATATATGATTCCGGCCGAGCAATTGGTGGACACGGACCGTCCAATGGCATGGACGGCGGTTAATTGACTGGAGACATGGATGCCCTACAAAGCTGAATACATCTGGATCGACGGAAACCAGCCAACGGCCAAAATGCGGTCCAAGACCAAGGTAATCGCGGACGGCGAGACCCCCGGAATCTGGGGATTTGATGGATCAAGCACGCAGCAGGCCACGGGCGACAACTCAGACGTCGTCCTGAACCCTGTACTTGTACTGCCAGACCCGCTACGCGGCGGCGACCACAAGCTCGTCATGACCGAGACTCTGCTCACAGACTTGACCCCGCACCCGTCCAACACGCGCGCAGCCTGCGCGGCCGCTTCCGAGAAATACGCATCATTTGATATGTGGTACGGCATCGAGCAGGAGTACACCTTCTTCGACGGCATCAAGCCGCTTGGCTGGCCGGACAACGGATTCCCGGCGCCACAGGGCGGCTACTACTGCGGCGTCGGTGCAGACGAGGTATTTGGACGTGAGGTCGTCGAGGACCACATGGACGCCTGTATCGAGGCCGGGATCCACATCTCCGGCATCAACGCAGAAGTTATGCCCGGCCAGTGGGAGTTCCAGATCGGCCCGGTTGGTTCGCCCCGTGCGGCCGACGAACTGTGGCTGGCGCGCTGGCTGCTTTACCGAATAGCGGAGGACCATGGAATCTCCGCCACCCTGGACCCGAAGCCGATAAAGGGCGACTGGAATGGTGCTGGCGCACACACGAACTTCTCGACGAAGCAGATGCGAGAGAGCTACCAGCCCTGCATCGACGCTGCGGAAGCGCTTGGTACGAACGTCGCTGAACACATCGCCAACTACGGTGACCGCATCGAAGAGCGACTGACCGGCGAGCACGAAACCCAGCGGCACGACCAGTACTCGTACGGCGAGTCAGACCGTGGCGCATCGGTCCGCATTCCCTGGCAGGTTGTGAAAGACCAGAAGGGCTATATCGAAGACCGTCGTCCGAACGCCAACTGCGACCCGTACGTCGTAACCCGCCTCATCATCGAGACGGTTTGCGGAGCGGCAAGTAAGTAAAGCCTCACCGAGGGCCTGAATCGACAACCAAAAGCGGCGGCGCCTTCATGGTGTCGCCGTTTTTATTTGTCGATGAATCTTCAGGAATCTCAAGAACCGGGCGTAATGTCCGGAAGCCACCTACGGGCCGGCGTGTGATCCTCCCGCTTGTACCATCACGCTTGCATCAACAATGACACCGTAGTGGCGTATGGCAACAGGCCCACGCGCGTCCCGCGACCTCTGATAAATCGATGTCGCCAGGCGATACAATACGCCAGATTCCACGATTGGAACGCTCTAAGCGGTACTCGACCTGAGCCCCCCCACATCACCTCAAATTCACCAACCAGTACGACAGGCCCCTTACTTGAAACTCACCAACCAGGACTTGATTCGCAGCATCACTAGCGAGTGGAAGGGCGAACGGGATCGTAATGGTCGGCCGGTTGTGGACGACGGCATCATCAAGCGCATGGAGAAGGTGACGAGCGAGGAGGCGTGGGGCACCCTTAGGCGCAACGGATACCACCACAACTTTGCCGGCGATTTCCACATCCTCCACCCTGAGCGGACCCTCGTCGGCCGTGCGGTCACCTGCCGGTTCGTCCCGACACGGCCTGACCTGAACAACGCCATCGAGCGTACCGGGGAGTCCGACGGCCGTGTTGGGGGACAGAACTCGTGGGTGATCGATGAACTGGTCGAGGACGACGTGATCGTTGTGGACCTGTTCGGCAAGATTTTCGACGGCACCTTTGCGGGCGACAACCTTTCCTCGGCCATCCGCGTGAGCACGAAACGGGGCATGGTGATCGACGGCGGATTGCGAGATACTCAGCGAATCTACGAGATGGACGGGTTCAACGCTTTTATCCGGGGCATGGACCCCTCCGCCATCAACGACGTGTCGATGCCGGACATTAACGGCGTCATCCGCATAGGCGTGGCGACCTGCCTCCCTGGCGACGTGGTGCTGGGCACGATGGAGGGTGTGATGTTCATACCGCCCCACCTCGCAGAGGAGGTCGTCGTCAGCTCAGAGAACGTGCGATTAAGGGATGAGTTCGGTCAACAGCGGATCGCCGAGGGCGTGTACAGGGCGGGCGAGGTAGATCGCGTCTACTCCGAGGAGATGGAACGTGATTACAACCAGTGGGTTACTAATCGCTAATAACAAAACAGGAGGCAATCATGCCGGCAGTACATGACCGTGGCGGATGGCCTACGGACGACCCGATCGACCGTGAGGAGCACGAATGGGCTGACTGGGAGCGCCAGACGCAGTCACTCAGGACTGTGCTCGATAACAAAGGCTTCATGAATGTGGATGAATTACGTCGTGGCATTGAGTCGATCGCCCCGGCGGAGTACGAGGCGTCGACGTATTTCGAACGCTGGTCGGCAAGCATCGAGACGATGCTGGTTGAGAAGGGCGTGCTGACGATCAAGGAGATCGACGATCGGGCGAAGGCGTTGCGGGATCGCTGGGGCTACCCGTCGTGAGCGCCGCGGCTGCTCCGAAGTTGGAATTCTCCCAGGGCGACAGAGTGCACGTAAAAGATATGACACCGCCGAACCATCACCGGACGCCCTGGTACATAAAAGGCCGCCGAGGTGTGGTGCTGGAGTTCATCGGCATGTATGTCAACTCTGAGACCCGGGCACATGGAGATTCCGGGATGCCGGAGTTGCCGATGTATCGCGTGGAGTTTGAACAGACACACCTATGGTTTGACTACGCAGAGTCGCCGTCAGACAAGTTGTGGATCGACCTGTACGAGCACTGGCTGGAGCGGGCCGAGTAGTTCGGGTTCCATGGATGATCAGGAGAGTTATTTGATGAGTGAAGACAAAGACAGGGGCGGGTTTTTCGACACTGGATGGCGGCCCAGCGGGGACGTGCATCGAGACGAAGACGGTCGTCCTCACGACCACCCCGGTGTGCGTGAGGACGTCGGTTTGGGCGTCCGGGCATCAAGGGCGCTCGCCATGCACGAGTTGCTGGTGGAGAAAGGTGTTATCGGCGAGGGCGAGGTCGACGAGATGACTGAGGCCGTGAACAAGCGGGTGCCGTCAAACGGCGCAACACTTGTGGCGAAAGCGTGGTCGGACCCGGAGTTCCGAACGAAGTTGCTCGAGCACCCGAAAGAGACAGTGATCGAGAGTGGGTTCGTGCCGGAACACAACGCAGACATCATCGTGCTCGAGAACACGCCGGAGGTGCAGCACATGGTGGTGTGCACGCTCTGCTCTTGCTATCCGACGCAACTGCTTGGTCCGCCACCGGACTGGTACAAGAGCTTTTCTTACCGATCCCGCGCCGTCACCGAGCCGCGGGCAGTGATGTCTGAGTTCGGGCTTGAGCTTGATGAAGAGACAGAGGTGCGGGTGGTCGACAGCAACTCCGAACTCCGATTTCTTGTAATACCACGCCGGCCTGATGGCACCGATGGCTGGAGCGAAGGGCAACTAGCAACTTTGGTGAACCGAAACAGCATGATCGGCGTGGCGGCTGCGACGGAACCGGGCACGGACTGACCCTGGCTTCTTATATTTTGCGCGCTATGACCGAAGGCGATGTGGCTGCTTGCGCCGAACTGTTCGTTGAACGACATGCCATACGTCGAGCCTCTAACCCACTTTACCCGACGAACCTCGACACGGTTGAGGTGGTCGGAGAACTTATTTCAAGCTGGCTTTCGACCAGCGATGGGATCGTCGCTGAGCAGGACGGGACGCTGATTGGATACCTGACCGGCCGCGCAGTGACCGGCCTCGGTGGCGTCCGGATGTCGGTCATGTGGGAATGGGCGCACGCAACCTGCTCCGATGCTCCCCGGGCGCTGTTTTCGGAGATGTACACGGCTTGGTGCCGGCTGTCCGGTCGCCCCGAGACGACGCTGCATACGGCGATATTGTTCGCAGACGACGTTGTCACACACGACTGCCTGGTACAGACGGGGTTTGGTCGCCACCTGATCGACGGCGGCAGGGCAATCGGCGCGAGCGATGGCGGAATGGTGATTGATGCAAATGCCGAAGTGTCCAGACCAACTCTCGAAGAACTGGACGAGGTCAACGAGATGGAGGCGGGCCTCCACGCCCACCTGGACGCCCCTCCAATCTGGCGTCCGAAGTCGCCGGGCGGCGGACATTTATACGATCGTACCTGGATCGAAAGGCCGTCGAAGGGTCTCTGGGTCAGCCGTTCTAAGGGCCACATCACGGGCTTCATGAGCGCGGAGGCCGGCGCGCAGGATCCAAAGTCGCTAATGTCGCCACCGGTACCACACATCACCGGTGCATTCCTGAAACCCGAGGCCCGCCGGACCGGTGCGTCTGGAGCACTTTTAGCCGCGCTTCTGGGCTGGATTCACGACTCCGGCTGGAAGTCGGCCACGGTAGATTTCGAGACATCTAACCCCGAGGGAGCCGTCTTCTGGCTCGGCCCCGCCGGGTTCCAGCCATTGCTGTACACGATGATGCGACGGCTCGACCCGAGATACGTCGACGACGCTTAGAGTCCGTGCTTTCCAACCCCGTGGGCGGATCGCTATCCACCCTTACGGGATCTGGGCGATTGCCCGTCAAGCCGACGACAGTCGCCATGGAGTGCTGGCCGGAGGAACCCCTTGCCTCGGACTCAGGATGTCAGCAGCGCCACCATCGTCGCTGTAAGGGTGTTTTGCTGAACGGTTTGGTAATCAGGCATTACCGGAGTGCCGTCCGCATAAAACTCTCACTGATCGAGCGTGTATTTCCGGGTCACTGAACTGAACAGCCAGATCCCTACCGTCACGAGTCCCGTTCCGGCCACGCCGATGGCGAGTGATGCCTCCGGTCCAAATACGGCGAGTAGGCCGCCGAAGACTATTCCCCCCGCAGGGAAGAATCCCCATGCCATCTCGTACACGCCGAAGACGCGCCCGCGCATCTCGTCGTCGACACGGGTTTGAATGGCCACGGTGCCGAGCGTGATGTGGACGGCGTTGGCCACGCCTGCGACAAAGGCAAACGCTATGGAAGCGACCAGCATCGTGGAAACGGTGAATCCGCCTATAACTACTACCGTCAATCCGTTTGTAATAAGCATCCCGAGCCCGGCCATACGCACGTTCCCGCGCCAACCCAACCAGAATGCTCCGACAACCGCCCCGATTCCCATTCCGGTGAGAATAGCGCCCTGCTCCACCGAACCGCCGCCAAGGATATCCTTCGCGTACACCGGAGCCAGGTAGATGAAACCGCCGAGGAATAGAGCGTTTACTGCCGTGAATACGAGGACGATCAAGATGATCGTGTCATTTTTGATCTTATCTATGGCATCTGCGATGCCTTCCCAGACTGGTGGCTGTCGTTCACCTATTTCCTGCTTTGGCCGTAGGGTGACAAGCAGTAATGCGGCCAGCGTGAACGTGACAGCGCCAAACGTGAAGGCCCCTTCTGCCCCGACCCGGGACAAGAGAAATCCGCCCATGATCGGGGCGATAATACGGGAGATGTGGAACGAGGTTTGATCGAATGAGACCGCCCGTATCAGCTGGCTCTCATGCACCAGATTCGTGATAAAAGCCTGGCGGGTTGTCCAATCATTTCCAAGGGCAGCCCCAAACGCCACGCCGGCACCTACGATGTGCCACGGCTCCAGAGCGTCGACGAACGCTATAACCGCCAGTATGAGCATCGTGATGGCCCCGATCGCAGAGCCAGAGATGAGCATGACCCTTCGTGGCATTCGATCGGCAAGCACACCACCGACGGCGGCGAAGAGGAACTGCGGGATGGCGATCGAGGCGCCCAGCGCAGCAAGCCACAGTCCAGACCCGGTCATGTCGTAGATCAGGAAACTGTGCGACATGAAGACCAGCATGTGGCCCGTGCCCCACGTCAGGGTGGAAAGTACGAACCTGATGAACTGGCTCTGACGCAACACATTTGGCCGCGCCGCAACGATAGGCGCGTCTGTGTATGCGGTGGGGTCACCAGATTTCTCGACCATGGTCGTTTATTGTGCTGGCATTCGCCGAAAGCGCCAACGTGGATTTGAGATCGATTTAATTAGAACGCCTGTAGGTTGGATTCCACGCTTACGAGCTGGCGACCAAAGGGGCTGCGCTTGCTCTGCCAATTCGCCCGACGGAGCGTATTCACACAACAACCCGCTAGAATCCTCGTTCGTAGCTAATTCTGTTTTTATCCCCGGGAGTGACCGTGGCAAGCACCGACACTAGCCGACCCAACATCCTCTTCATCCTGAGCGACGATCAGGGACACTGGGCGATGAACTGCGCGGGAACTCCGGAACTACACACGCCAAATCTAGATCGACTGGCGGCCACCGGGATCCGGTTCGAGAACTTCTTTTGCGCATCCCCTGTGTGTTCGCCAGCACGGGCATCGATCCTCACAGGCCAGATGCCGTCACAACACGGCGTACAGGATTTCCTAAGGGCAGGAAATTCGGTGAACCTGCCGGGGGACGGTAAGACGGTGCAGTACCTGGAAGGACGGACGACTTATACGCAGATTCTCGCCGATAACGGTTACGCCTGCGCGCTGAGTGGAAAGTGGCACCTTGGCGATTCCGCAACCCCACAGACGGGCTTCGAGTACTGGAACGTTCACGCCACCGGATCAGGCAACTACTTCAACGCGCCGATGTTCAAGGATGGTGATTTGTACACGGCGGACGGCTACTTCAGCGATGTCATAACGGACCACGCCATCGGGTTCATGGAGTCTCAGTTGGACTCGGATAACCCGTTCTCGCTCAACGTCCATTTCACCGCTCCACACGCTCCCTGGGGTTCCGAGCAACACCCTTCCGAGATTTACGACGACTACTATCAGAACTGCGCGTTCGAATCGGTTCGTTGGGATCCGATTCACCCGAATCACCTAGCAAAAGAGGGCTCGTCCGGAAGTGTTGGTACCACGGCAGAAGAGCGTCGACAACTGCTGAGCGGCTATTTTGCGGCGGTCACCGGAATGGACTCGAATATCGGGCGGTTGATCGACTGGATGGAGGAGAATGGTCTTCGCGAGAACACGTTGATCGTTTTTACCGCCGATAACGGGATGAACATGGGCCACCATGGCATCTGGGGCAAGGGCAACGGCACCTACCCGCCAAACATGTTTGATACAGCCGTTAAGGTACCAACACTGATCTCGAGGCCGGGCCACGTTCCGGTCGGTGTGGTGGATGAGAGCCTGTTAAGTCATTACGACTTTATGCCGAC
>JAPKBN010000060.1 GCA_026421215.1 Dehalococcoidia bacterium | reverse complement strand
CGCTTTTGTTTTATTTATTTGAGTTGAGAATAAAAGTTAATGAAGATGGATTTCATTACCAATTTTTTCCTTTTCATTTGAAATTTCATACGATTAAAATGGATGAAATTGAAAGTTTTAAAGCTATGGAATACTCTCCTCTAAAAGAATATGGTGGTTGGGGAATTAAATACGGATTTAAAGGAAAGGCTTATAATGTGAGTGGAAACAAAGGAGCAAAAGTATTTCTAAAAAATGGTTCTAATATCATGTTTGGCAGTCAAAAACACAAAGAATTAGCAGTCTGGACATTGTTTTTGCCCATCCGATTTTGCTATTCTAGATGGATTGAGTGTTCTGCTCATTAATTAACCCACGATTCAAACACAAAACCTTCACCTCGAAATTAGCCGATTGGCTATCAATTAGCACCTACCAATAACCACATCATGAAATACAAACTAAAACGTAGTTGGCTCGCGCTCTTACTTGCGGCTGCCACTCCCTGGGCATTTCTAACTGCTCAAGACTCCACAGGAGAACAAGAGGTTTTCGAGCTATCGCCTTTCGCAGTTGATGCCTCCGGTGATACTGGATACCGTGCGACCTCAACCATCGCGGGAAGTCGTCTCAACACTCAGCTCAGAGACGTTGCCGCCTCAGTAACCGTCCTCACCAACGAATTCCTAGACGATCTCGGAGCCACCGATCTCGCCCACGGCCTCTCAATGGTCGCCGGCGTCGAAACCGAGGTGACCAGCGACCAAACAGGGATTCACCAGCTCGGCTTCATCGGGACTGACTTCGGCGATCGGAATAATTTCGAGGGATCCATTCGCGTCCGCGGCCTAGGCAGCGCGACCACTGCCGCGGATTTCCTCAAGGTCCGCAGCGGCGTGGATCGCTACAACGTCGAGCGCGCTCAATTCCTGCGCGGCCCGAACTCCATCCTATTCGGACTGGCAAAGCCCGCCGGACTGGTGAACTACACCACCAAGAAGGCGCACCTCAGCCGTGACCTGAACGAACTTCAGGTTATGCTGGACAACTTCGGGACAGTACGCGGCGTAGCGGATGTATCGCGCGTGCTGAAAGAGGACGTTCTCGCTGTGCGAGCGGTCCTCAAACACTCCGAAGACAGGTACATGTACGAAGACTCTAAGAATAGAGACAGCCGTATCTACCTTACCGGCTCCTTCAAGCCCTTCGAAGGAACCAAGATCACTGCCTACGTCGAGGAAATCGATACCTTCGGAAACCGCCCGAACTACCGGATTCCCGCCGACTACGCCAGCCTATGGCTGGACGAGTGGAACCAGGCCCACCAGAACGTCCCTGCGGGGGAACTCGACGCCTTCCTCGATAGCAACTTCTACTGGGATCCCGTCAATACACCTACCGCCAACGGTGTCGCTCCTGCATCGCCTGACTACAGCTTTGATCACCCGTTCACGGTCGACGAAAATGGCCAACCCGTACCCATCAGAGCGATGCTGCGCGACCGCCTCCCCGGTCACAAGCTGGCCCTGGCTGGCTTTTACGACAATAACGACTGGTACACGCCCATCGGCGGGCACTACACGCGCCGTGGTACCCGCAATGAGAATGGAGGACAGCCCAGTGCAGGCTCCGGCAATCGTAAAGAGTTCCACATGTCGGGCAATCCCTTCGCAAGCATTAGAAACTTCCTCGACCCGCAGGTGACAGACGAGAGCATCTTCCCCTTCCTGGATTATGACCTATCCAGCATGCCTGGCTCTTACCGCTCCGTTGACAACAAAAAGCAGCAGATTTCGATCGAGCAAAAAATCAACGAAGACTTCTACGTGTCGGCCAGCTTCCTCAAGGAAGATGATTTGAGGCGGCAGACGTTCGCCCCGATCGCCCAACAACAGGGGGTAGCGATCGACATCAACAAGTCCCTCCCCGACGGACGCGTGAACCAGAACTTCCTCCGCCCCTTCATCGCTGGCCGCAGCATCGCGGAATCGGAACACATCGAAGCCGACAACTATCTCTTCCAAGCAACCTACGATCTCGACTTCGCTGAGAAGACCGATCGCTTCGCTTGGCTGGGACGCCATCAGATCAGCGCCTTCACATCCGGCAGCACTGAAGACTCCCTCTACTACAAGTGGAGCTATGCGGTCCTAGGCAACAACGATATCTTCACCGACAGAATAGCCAACAGCGGGACGCGCCAACAGTACCCGATCTTCTACATCGGCGACGCCGTTCAGCCCGGCGACACTTCACTCCGCATCACTGGAATGCCCGACACGGTGATGCCCTACGTGGATACTTCGCATCCCTACCTCTACTACGACTCCTCGGACCAATGGCTTTTATCTGACAGCGAAGTCAGCACGGGCGAGGGGCGCTTCCAGCAAAGGCGCACGGAAATCGACGCCACCGGCCTCGGCGGAAGCTTGCAGAGCTATCTCTTCGGAAACCGCGTTGTCGTCACTTTGGGCTGGCGCGAAGACGAGGTCGATCAGATAAACCATCAGCTCGTCGGCTTAACTGAGGACCCATCTGACCCGAACTACAACCCGGGCGCAAGCCGCTCGGATTATGTCGGCATAAAAGACAACGGGATCGTCAGCTTGAAGGAGCCCACCATCACCAAGGGCATCGTCTACCACATCACTCCTTCGCTCAGAGTCTTCGGCAACAAGTCCGAAAACTTCGACCTCACCACGCCGCGCTCCGACAATCTCTTCCGTACCATTGCGCCGCAGTCAGGCACGGTGGAGGAATACGGAATCGGTTTAAATGCGTTCCAAGGCAAGCTTGATACCAAACTCACGTTCTACGAGAGCTCCCAACGGTTCCAAAGCGTAAACTTCGGTCTCGCTCGCAACGCCATGAGAGGCGTTGAGATCAACTTCCGCAATGCCCTGTTCAACGTCAAAAACCCCGTCACCGGGAAGAGCCGCATCAACGAGTACTCCTACATAACTGGCTTCAACCAGGCCAGTGGGGATCCGGTCATCGAATTCTCCTCCGAAATACCTGCTCTGGACGAAAACGGTGTGCAAATCGTCGATGTGGAAGGCGTGCCGCAGTTCGAAGCCGTCGGCGAATACATGACGGGATCCAACACGTCCGCCACCGCGGATTCGATTTCCGAAGGCTGGGAGCTGTCCACTACCTACAATCCCACAAGCAACCTTCGCCTGATGTTCAACTTCAGCCAACTTGAGAACCGCATATCGAACGCTCAACAGGAGGTCTTGGAGTATGTCAGCTACCGTCAACCGCTGTGGGGCCAGCTATTCGCAGAGGGCCTCCACACAGATGGAGACGACACCAACCCCGACACGGACCTCAAACAAGAATTCCTAGACCACATGGGTACAAAACTCTTGGAACAAATGCAGGCAAACGGCCTTTCCAACACGGGCATCTCGAAGTACAATGCCCGCGTGACCGCCAACTACCGTTTCAACGAAGGACGCTTCAAGGGATTCTCAGTCGGAACCAATCTGCGCTGGGAAGACGGCAAGATCCTCGGCACCCAGCTCAAGGAGATCGATACGACCATCGGCGGCGTGAACTCCCCCGCTCTGATAGCCGATCTAGATAACGTCTTCGAGACTGATCAAATCGTAACCGGAGGCCTCATGTTCAACTACAAGCGAAAGCTCCGTAACGATAAGGTCGACTGGAGAGTTCAACTCAACGCGGACAACGTTTTCCGCCAAGGCGACGATGTCCGGGTCATCCGCATCTTAGCTGATGGATCGCCCGTAGTAGGCGCGAACAATCCCACCACGTTCCGTCTAACGAACACCTTTAAGTTCTAAAATCTAGATTGGGTAGTTTACTAGTTTGTTTGAGCCAGCTCTGTCCCCTCGTGGGCAGAGCTGGTTTTTTTGGAGGTTGTCGCCTCAGCCCTTCGCCTCCGCTCACGCATATTGATTATTAACCTGTCCCTATTTATATGTCTCCGCCATCAATGGCTGATCTTTTTGGCTTTTCCGACCTCTTCATGTTCCAGTAGGAATGCCCGACGACGTTCGAAGAAATTTCGCAGACTGGGCTCCTCGGCTCGCTGACCGCTGTCGATTCCCGCATAGAATGCCTCGGTCGTATCCAGTTTTCGGGTATCGGATTTGATGTCTTCCTCGATCAGGGCCTGATAGCGAAGAATCCGAGACCCCCTCTTTTCCCAGTCGAGCCAATTCTCGGCGATGTCGCGGACGTAGCTTAAGTAACGCGCTCGCAGTTCCGGAACCGCCAGCAATTTCGAAGCAAGAGGTCGACTCGTGTCGTTCTCCAGCACCAGCGGGTCCAAATCCACGCCGCCGCGGCCAGGCCTTCCGCCAGCAGCGCCGCCAGCACCGCCACCCGGGCCCCCTGGTCCCCTGAAACCGCCAGGGCCACCCGCGCCCCCTCGACCTCGTCTTGAGCCGGCCCGGGCCGCTCCACCCGCGTTCTGTTGGCGGAGTCTCGTCAACGTTCCGTTAATCCCGTCAGTCAACTGCGTCGCGGTGAGGTCACCAATGTTCTCCACATCCCATTCCGTGAACCAATCGCCAAGACGCTTCTGCAGATCGGCGTGCGCCACTAGACCATCTTCGTCTATATCGACCGATCTGAATAGATCGCCGCCAATAAATTCAATAGGGGAGAAGCCTCCTCGACCGCCTGGCGTCGGCTGTCCGCCTGATTCGTCTTGGCTATTCACCCACTGTGTCAGGCCCGCTACGAATTGATCGCGATTGAGTGTTTCAGTATTGTCCACTCCTGTATCCAGAAACCAAGCATCTGCCAGGGCCACAAGTTCGGCGCGTTCGGTCTTTCCATCTTGGTTTCCGTCCGCTTCGGCGATCAGCGCTGGAGCCACAAATGTCCCTGGGGCAAAACTACCTGGTCCGGCCCTTCCTCTTCCTCCGGGTCCGCGACCTCCGCGGCCACCGCCTGGAGGTCCGCCACCGCCCGGAGGCCCGCCGCCGCCACCGATGGCAAAGGTCTCGTTCGCATCGTAGGGCAAGATATGGAACTGTCCGTGCGCATCCTGGTAGAGACTGTAGTCACTCGCTCGAACCCAGAAACCGTCGTTGTTTACCAGCACGTTGTCCAAGGCGAGGAATCTAAGCACGCCGTCCACATCGAGAATCGGAGCAAGAGCGCTTTCAAGCAACTCGATTGGCGTCTTGTTTAGAGTCTGGCAAAGTAGTATGAGACTCACCCAGCTTTTAGGATTCTCTTTCGACTTTAGTTGGAAAATCTGGCGGTATGGATCGATCTCGTCTCCGAGATAGGCAAGGCCACCTTGTCCTGCTGGGCTGCCGGGCACTTTCCAACGGACGCCCTTCGGAGTACCGAAGAAGTCCCTGGAGAATTTCGAGTCAAACTGTTGTACGTTGGCGTAGACGCCCCAACTCTCGCCATTGATAACCACCCGCATGAAATTCGCCTTGAAAGCCGGGATGTATTGCCGGGCGATTTCATAGTAGAGGACTGATCGGAGCATGCTTGCGTCCCCATTGGCGTTTAGCAGATTCAGTGTGCTATATCCACCGATATCCTGTTTCGGATGCACCATATCAAGGGTGAGATTTAGCGGTCTCTTCCGACCGCTCCCTACCATCGAGTAGGAAGTGTTCCCCCTAAATCGAACGCCCACGTGACGCAGCGTTTGGCCATCCACTTTGAGATTCGCCGGCACATCGACATCGGTGTCGTGAAACGATTCGAGCTCTTTCTCCCAATCGTCGTTGTCGAATTCGAGGAACAAGGTACGGAGCGTAAACGGATCATACAGCGGCGCGTCGGGATGGGAGACCACATCCGTCGGAGTGATCCGAGGACCGGGTTCGGGTTCGCTCTGTTCTCCTCCACCTCTAGGCCCGCCACGAAAGCCGCCACCGCCTCGAGGACCCCGTCCTCCGCCAGCAGCGCCGTTGCCACCCTGAGTTTTCAAATGGGCGAGGGCTGCCTGTCGTTCCGTCGCGTTGAGCCAGCCATTGCGATTCTCGTCAAACTGCTCGAGGACCTTGGTGGGCTCACGATTGGGTCCTCTAGGACCCCCGGGTCCGCCGCGACCTCCTGGGCCTCCAGCTCCTGGCCCGCCGAAAGCCGGTGGGCTACCTAAGTTCGATTGCCTGCCATTCTCCGCCTCTGCGATTTCGTCATCAGATGAGGGTCCCGATTGGGTTACCGTGACCAGGATGCCTATCACGAATCCAACGGCCAGCACTCCAAAGATCAGATCCAGCAACGAAGAGTGAGGGTGTTTGAAAAGGTGACGCTTCATGGTTTGTTCGGGATTTGGATTTATGGTCAGGCGCGACTAATAGCTTCAATGCCCAGCACGTATTTGGAGCAGCGCGCGATGCGGCAGGGAAACCAGTTGGCAATGTCAGCGGCGTACTCGGAGTTGGTTGGCGCGTACTTGAGTTCGATTACCACGGCGTATTCTGCCGGCGCTCGGCTGGATAGCGCTGCAGCGGTGCGGCCAGGCGCATAGAATGCGAGATCAGAGTCCACGGTCAGGCGGACACGGCCATCACCGCTCAGATAGTAGTGACGATGATATCGGTTGATGAGAGTAGGGTGCCGTTCGTCAATACAGCGCGTCAAAGGATTCTCCATGCCGAGGTCGCTCAGCATCGCTCGCAACGTTTGTTCGTTCAAACTACCGTTGAGGACCAGCGGTGGCACAGCGCTCGTACGCTTTCCACTCAGCGTGCCTCGCTTGAGCTTTTGTTCGAACACCGGTTTTGAAATCGATCCCCGCAGGTCGCCGTACCAACGGATGCGGCTCTTGCTTCTTTGCGCAAGGCCGGTGACGTGGTCATGATAATCGTCTAGACCGGGTGAATCGAGGTAGAGGTTGTTCACCCAGCGGGGCGGATAGGCCTCGTGGAATCCGGATGGATGCTGGCGGATCAATGCCAACACCTCTGGCTGAGCGTAGCCGGCAGGAAGCAGCTTGCGCTCGTAGCGAAAATCATCAGTTGCCGAGTTCACAGCGAGGTCGCGGGTTGATTCAATGGTTTAGGCCACCATCCTCAAGGCAGGTTATTTCTACCGACGGGCTGAGTTTGCGCATGGTCTCGCTAAACGTTTCAATGCCTTGAGCGTCGACAAAACCGACACGGAACGAGGCTCGCATTAATTCAGGTCCATCATCAATTCGCTTCAAGCTGGCCGTGGCCCCGACGCTGGAGAGGGCCTCCAGAATCTGCTTCGTAGTCAGTTGGCCTGGAGCCGGGCTGTTAATGGTAAGGAACAGATTCCCCGAATCAGTCTTTGGATGGGAGAGACTTCGCAGCGCAATGAGTCCAAGGATCAATACAAAGGCCACCACGGTAACGAGCCCTTGTCCTGCTCCCATGCCCAAGCCAACTGAGATAGCCAGGAAAAGAAATGCGAGTTCTTCGGGCTCCTTGATCGCCGCTCTGAAACGTACAATCGAAAGCGCGCCCACCAAGCCAAGCGATAGCGCAAGCGACGACTTGACGATGCTGATGATCAGGGCCGTGGTCACGGTCAGCAGCAGGAAGTTCCGTGCGAACTGACGCCGGTTTGAAAGGGCTGTGCCGAACCTGATGTAGGCTTGACCTAGTATCCAGCCCAGTAGGGCAGCCGTAAGCAGGCTAAGGGCTAAGGTCGGCAGTGACTCGATGGTCACCGGGTTCCAGAACAATTCAGTGAAGCTATTTTGCAGTTGCATGGGTTTGTTGTGTTTTTCGATTTACGGATAGAAATTGGTTTTTTGTGGCACAGCCATTCGACAGAGCTTCCGCCGTTGTTTCTCAAACTATGGCGAGACAAGGCAGGGGAGGATGTCGATGTGTGGATTTTTCAGTGCAAAGTACCCAGCCGCATTAGGGCTGGTTCAACGAGAGTTTTTGTGAGTGGGTGTAGAAGAACGTTTTTTGTGTGGAGTGGTTAATCTAATAACCTCTGGAAGTGTGAAATGGTTACCATGAACTTTGTTTTAATAATAAGAATGGGATCATTCCAATCTGAACGAGTGCAGTTGACAAGCGAGTAGCTCCGAAAGGAGAACTCGTTTTGATCGTTGGCGCCGAACCATTCTGGGTGGCTTTGGCCGAAACGGTTGGTCGAGAGGCCGCCGGCCGTGTAGAAGAAAATACTGGCGAGAGCGGCGATGCCCAAGAGACCAGGGATGGCGTGCAAGTGTATAAATAGGGACAGGCTAATTATATGAAATGCTATCCGAACGGTTCGCGGGGAACGGTTTCGTTTGATCTGGAATTTGAATCCAAC
>JAPKBN010000122.1 GCA_026421215.1 Dehalococcoidia bacterium | reverse complement strand
CCAGACTCAGGACAGTCACTTAGTAGCTTAGAAGTTCAGAACAACAGGAGCGATATCCGTGGCACGACCTTATGGACTGCTTAGGGCAGGGTTCCCTTACGTCAAAACTCTGGGCATGAGGCGGATAACAAACTTCCCTATCGACATCGCACTCGGCAATGAGGATCGAATTTACATCCTATGTCGACAGGAAAATGCGGCGATGATCAGGAAGTACAACTACGCCGACGACGACCTTGGATCAATCGGCAGTTGGGGCACCGACGAGGGCCAGTTCCAGTGGCCGGTGACGCTTATCGCCGACGCCGATGAGAATCTTTTCGTGTCGGACGAGGCTCTGAACCGGATCACGCAGTTCGACAGAGAGGGCGAAGTACTCAATACCTGGGGCGAAAAAGGCTCCCTGGACGGTCAGTTCGACCGGCCGGCCGGGATGACGTTCGACCTGGACGGCAACATCTTGATCGTGGACTCGATGAACCATCGGGTTCAGAAGTTCACAACTGGTGGAAAGTACCTCGACAAGTGGGGATCGCGCGGCTCCAGTGATGGCAAGTTTGAGTCACCATGGGGCATCACGGTGGACGAGATTGGCGATGTTTACGTGGCGGACTGGGGCAACGACCGCATCCAGAAGTTCAATAGCGACGGCGAGTTCATCTTCGCCTTCGGTTCTTCAGGTAACGGGGACGGTCAGTTCAATCGGCCGACGGATGTTGCGGTGGACTTGGACGGCGATATTTATGTGGCGGACTGGGGCAATGACCGAATTCAGCTATTTAACTCAGAGCCACGATTTGTCCAGAAGTTCCTCGGTGAGGCGACGCTATCCAAGATCGCCCGCGAGTACATGTTGACGAACGCCAGCCCGAACCGGATCCGAGACATGGCGAATCTGGAGCCACAGCGGGCGTTACGACGTCCGAAGTCTGTGGTGATCGGCGACGACGGTCGTATGTATGTGACCGATACGGATTCGTATCGTGTGCAGGTGTACCAGAAGGAAGTAATCCCGCTGGACGCCACACAGATAGCACCTCCGATGCGGTCTCCAACGCTGCACCAGGAGTAGGCCAGACGGGCGGCGGGGATCCTACTGCTGGGCCATTGTTCCTGGCTGCCAACGCAGGTCAGAATCCAAGAATGTTTGGTTGTATGGTCACGCGTCTTATGGATTGAGGTCGTATCTGGATTTTTGACTACACGGGAATGACGACGATGTCTCACTTGCGATGATTTGTTAGATCTTGTTAACCAATTGTGCGAAATCCCGTGTAACGCGCGCATCAAGTTCAAATAGACTTAAATATGTCACGTACGCCCGACAGCGTTCGGCGTGCGACATGTACTGATACGGGGAGTGGCGCAGCTTGGTAGCGCGCTTCGTTTGGGACGAAGAGGCCCCGGGTTCGAATCCCGGCTCCCCGACCATCAGCACTTGAACGTACTGGCATCGTACTGTCAATCTCCAGAATCCTGGGTTTGACAGCAACCCGGGCGCACTTCCGCTCAACTCCGGTAGTCCGTCACCTGCCACAGCACCGCTAGCTCGCGTCTGTCCGGTAGCCGCCAGAGAACCGTTCCCGAAGGCGCAACCACCCGTCTAGATCGCGTTACGTCCTCCCAGGCTCACGTCATGGTCCACGACGGCGTGAATGATCAACATGTGCGGGAACTGCAGTGCGAAGGTCGTGTCGGTTATGGACGGGCAGAGACCG
>JAPKBN010000023.1 GCA_026421215.1 Dehalococcoidia bacterium | reverse complement strand
CCATAGTCGGTATTGCGCCAGTAAGTTCACGACACTACGAACACGCCGTCGATCACGTAACAAGGACGGTCTCGCTACTCTACGTGCGCCATCCTATTCGCATAGACGCCCTTAGGAGCATGTGTCTTAATCGACGTGCGGGTTCGAATCCCGCCTTCCCCACCAACTCATCAATCGTAGAATCGGCCTCGGGGCAATTCAGCTCCCGGGACCGATTCGCGTTTGACAGCAACTCGAATCTGATTCGAGCTCTGTTCACCTAACGGGCTCACGCCCATCTCATTTGGAAACTAGGCCCATTCCCACAGGTCCCAGGTGGCTGTGCTGTCTGCATCAGTTACCCAGTCGAACACGAAGGTTTTCCCATTTAGACCCGAAAGTGATGGTGCAGAAGTATTGAAGTACGCAACTCCTTTGAACACAGCTCCACCATCTTCGGTCATGTGTCCAGTAGCCGACGCCCGAAATGTCGCAGCGCCGTCTGCTGCCATTATTAATCCTGAGTCAGGGCATTCACCGTAGAGACTGCCGTCTGCTTGGAACCCTGCCGCATAAGTGGACATGACTTGGACTTCAACACCAAGAAATGTCCCGGTTCCAGTGGCCGTAGTTTCTATCTGTGGGGCACCATTTTTTGCGGGCAGAACTTTGAGTTGAGTTTGTGCCGTTGCGTGGCCTATTTTTTCGCCTAACATTTTGACTCTTCTTTTACTAAAATTTGCTTTACATTGACCCGGTTACTGAGACGCCTGCAGGTTAACCCGCAACGTTCTTGTAAACGATCCGACTATTGTATCCAGACACACTGATGGTAGAGCTATCCATGCGGGATCTGAATTGCTTGTAATCGGGACTTGTAGCAATCGCGGTTGATCTTTCGACGAGATCACCCAGACTCCTAAACGTATGTGTGACGCGAAGTTGATCGACATTGCCAGCGATCGCTTTTTGAACGGTCGGACGCGAGCCATCAGGAAAGGCCTGCTGCCATTCGAGGAGTGTTTCAAGTAGATTTCCTACCTCTCCTTGTTTGGCGACCATAAAACTTCTTCTCATGTAATGAGAATCTGCGATATTGAGATCACCTGGTGAGATCACATCCAGTGCCTGAATGGTCTGGGCACTGGCGCAATACTCCGCGATAGTCATCTGCTCAAGATCGTCCCAGGACGAACTCAACCATGTGATGTGATCTCGTTGCTTCTCGTAGTACTGTAATTAAAGGTCGGGCCGCTACTTCGGTTTGACTCAGGGGCTGCCTTCGTTCCCACGTTGGTGGCCCCGTTTTTATTTCGGCGCAGAGCTCTGTGCTAATCCAGGATGGTAACTAGGCCCGTCGTCCCATTGACGCTGATGGTCATGCCGTCTTTGATCGTCGACGTGGCCTTCGTAGCGCCCACGACTGCCGGAATGCCGTATTCACGGGCGACCACCGCGCAGTGGGCTAGCGGACCGCCTGCATCAGTCACGACACCGCCTGCGATAGCAAAAAGCGGCGTCCAGGGTGGCGCGGTGGCGTAGGTGACGAGGATATCGCCCGGTGACAATCGGCTGGCTTCGCCCAACGAGAGGATCAATCGCGCAATGCCGGTGATCGCACCGGCGCTAGCGGCAAGGCCTTGAATGGTCGCGATATGTACGGGCTTGGATTCACCGGCAAGGGGCGGCGTAGCAAGTGTTGCGTCTCCGCCGATCACTGACGGGGGAAGGACGTGCATCCACTTCTGCCTGTCTTCCCGGCGTTGTGTGATCAGCGATTGATATTTGCGGCCAGGATGATCGGCGTGTTCCTTGATCTCTTTCATGTGGAGATAAAAAATGTCATTTGCATCATCCAGAGCTCCGGCTTCTAGCAATCGCGTACCGATCGCCTGGTGGGGCGTCCTGAGCGATGTATAGGCGCGCTGGTCGATGAAATAGTTGTGGTCCTCCATGAGGACCGTGTGTTGTCGCGCCCTTCGTTGACCGATCAAGAATTCGTCCAATGCCGCAGAGTCGGTCAGACGTGATTTGACGTCTTCGGTCCGGGCGATTCGGGACGCGATAGCGCGCTGGTGGAGAACAGATGGGTTCTGGTCTTCAGCGACGTCGATGTAGGTACGGATTATCGACAGCACAACCTCAGGGTCTTCACGCCATGTCAAATACCCAACCTCGTAGTACGACTCGTTTCGCTGTCCCCAGATTTCAAGAAATTCATTCAGATGGTTCCTGAAAGCCGGTCCCTGGGCAACCTCATCGAGATTGGGCAGGAATTCTTCTGTGGGGTGAGAACGTAGTAGATCAGCGACAGTCGGACGGTCAATGGCCTCGCGCGACAACTCCCACAGAGCGCACGCGGATTTGACGGACATATTTGGCATACCGGAGATCGATTCCACGGCAATGCGGGTGCCTTCGTTGCCAAACTTGTTGCGACAGAACTCGTCGAACTGTCGCATCGCGACACTCGCCAGTCCTGTTGAGAGAGTGTGCAGCTCGCCACATCTCCGCCACGCTATTTCGATCTGGTCGTATCGGCTCAACAGATCCAGAAGTGAATCGTCCGGAGAGGCCCACTTCTGGATCTGACGGGTCAGGGCCTCGGTTTCGGGTAAATAGATGGATTCCCAGAGATCGATAAGGCGATCGCTTCTTTCTTCGGAATCTCGTGCGGCAAGTGCCTGGTATTTTCCTGCGCTTTCAGGATCACCCTCCAGCCTGCGTGAAAATCCGTAGCCGTTGGCGTACATTCGCTCTTCATAGAAGGGCCGTCCGGTGGTATCGCCACCCCGGTACATCCCCTGTCGTTTTACGGAGATTAAGTCCTGCGCCAGCGGAGTCAACGGCGTGGGATTGTGGACCTGATCCCAACGCCATGGATCCCGTGCGAGGTCGACGTGCGCCCAATTGACTGGAAACGGCGTTCCGTTCGGACTTTGATATACGACTTGCTGTGTCATCGATTTGTTTCTGGACCCCCGCGCGGGTGGTTGTGGGATGAAGCCTGGCCCCGACGGGTCATTGATCCATCAAAGTCGTCGGCAGGCGACTTTTGGCGGAGCGGATCATACAGGTGCATTTAATGCAGGCTGCTAATAGCGCTTGAGAAGTACGACCGGATCCGGTACTCAGTGACGCCACCGGCCGGTAAGACGGGTAGGGCCATCAGCGTTTTCCTGCCAACCTCTACGGTCAACATGCGGCCTCAATGGGGTTTGCTCTGGTAAATTCACTAACGCGATGACATTAAACCCTGAAACACCCCCAGAGTCTGCGGATCTTCGTGCGTACCTTCGCCATGCGATGGAGTTGGCGGCACTGTACCGGCGAATCGGGGACGCAGAATCTGATCCCAAGAAAGCGTCGGGGTATGCCCGTCTTGCGGCGGAGGAGCTAGAACACGCACGCGAGTGGGCCGAGAAGCTGGGAATAGACCCAGATTCGATACGGCAGTCCAACTTGAGCTTTCGCCTGAGGCTCGTCTGGTGGGCGTCAAAACTCATCGGCTCAGAACGGGCAGTGTTGCTGCCGCTCCTCATACGCGGCGAGGAACGTGCCGCCGCTGCCTACGCGGCGCACCCATCTTTACGCGAGCTTGAGGACCATGCCCGGGCGCATGCAACGGAGCTTGCGGAACTCGCCGGACCGGACGCATTTGATGGAATACGCATTGCCATAGGCCGAAGTGCCAGTTCAAGTGGCAGCCTTCGTGCTGCGGTGCTCGGGATAAACGACGGGCTCGTGTCCAACTTCAGCTTAGTAATGGGCGTCGCCGGAGGCACGAATGACTCCAACATCGTATTGCTTGCCGGAATCGCCGGGTTGTTTGCTGGAGCGTTTTCGATGGGCGCAGGCGAGTGGGTCTCGATGCGCTCCCAGCGGGACATGTATGAGCACCTGATCCGCTTCGAAGAGCGCCTGTTCGATAATCATCCTGCGCTAGCGGCCGAACAGATAGCCGAGATCTACGTTGGCAAGGGCATCGCAAAAGAACAGGCGGCGAATATCGCCAGGCAGCTGATGTCCAACAGGACCACCGCATTGGACACCCTCTCTCGGGAGAAGGTGGGCGTGGATCCGGATGAACTTGGATCGCCATGGGCTGCGGCATCGAGCTCCATATTGGCGTTCACGGTCGGCGCGATATTTCCGGTCGTGCCGTTCATATTTACCGACGGAAACACGGCCTTAATTGCCGCCGCCACTGCCTCCACAATAGCACTGCTGATCGTGGGCGGAATCATGGGGGCATTCACTGGAAATTCGATACTGCGCGGGGGATTTCGCATGTTCGTGATCGGCGCAACGGCCGCCGCCGTGACCTTCGGCATCGGTAGCGCTGTCGGGGTGACGCTCGATTGAGTGGCAACGATATGCGTGAATAGCCAAGACGCGTTCGGCTTTTACGCGGGTGTTCATGCCGCATACGTTCTATCATTCAGGTGATGGATCTCTCCCACATACGCAATTTCTGCATTATCGCCCACATCGATCATGGCAAATCCACGCTTGCCGACCGACTGATGCAAGCCACCGGCGCCGTCTCGGACCGGGAGTTGACCGCGCAACATCTGGATTCGATGGATCTGGAACGTGAGCGCGGCATAACTATCAAAGCGCAGGCGGTTCGGCTGGGGTACACCGGGGCAGACAAGTCTGAATATCAGCTGAACTTGATCGACACGCCCGGCCATGTGGACTTCACGTACGAAGTTTCGAGAAGCCTGGCCGCTTCTGACGGCGCGCTGCTGGTGGTCGACGCCACGCAGGGCATCCAGGCCCAGACGCTGGCCAACGTCTACCTAGCGATGGAGTATGACCTTCCGATCATCCCGGTAGTCAACAAGATCGACCTCCCGGCTGCTGAGCCCGAACGGGTCGCCAGTGAAATGGCGTCCGTGTTCGGATTCTCCGACGATGAGTTTGTTTTCGTCTCGGCCAAGACTGGTGAGGGAGTGGTCGAAATTCTTGAGGCCATAGTGGATCGCGTATCGCCGCCGAAGGGTGATCCGGACGCACCGCTAAGGGCGTTGATATTTGACAGCAAGTACGACTCGTACAAGGGCGTTATTGCTTATGTGCGGGCGGTGGACGGTCGACTTGATAGAACCGGCCCGATCCGGCTTATGGCGACCGGTGCAACGGCCGAGGCGCTAGAGATAGGCTACTTCGGCCCGGCCATGACTAGTGAAGAGTCTCTGGAGACCGGCGAGGTTGGCTACGTCGCCACGGGACTGAAAGATGTCGCAGCCTGCCGTGTTGGCGACACGGTGACCATCGGCGGGCCGTCAAATGCCGACCCGCTTCCGGGCTACGAGCCCATGAAACCGATGGTGTACACGGGATTGTACCCAGCAGACGGCGAATCATTCCCAGAGTTGCGTGATGCGCTAGACAAACTGCGCCTGAACGACCCGGCGCTATCTTTTGAACCAGAGTCATCCGCTGCGCTGGGTTTCGGTTTCCGCTGTGGTTTCCTTGGACTGCTCCACATGGATGTCACGCAGGAGCGGCTTGAGCGCGAGTATGACCTGACGCTTATTGCAACGGCGCCGAGTGTTGGCTACAAGGTGATGTTGACGAACGGTGGCGAGGTGGAAGTAGATAACCCCTCTGCGATGCCGCCCGTTCAGGAAATCGATAAGATCCACGAGCCATGGGTGGACCTGAGCATAGTGGCCCCGTCAAGGCACATTGGCGCCGTGATGGAGCTGGTCACGAGCCGCCGCGGCGAGTACACCCGGATGGAGTATCTGCAATCGGTAGATTCCAATCGGGAAGACTCCTCCAGTTCAGCCGCCGCGGACGCCCGTGTTCTACTTGAGTACAAGATGCCGATGGCGGAGTTACTGGTCGACTTCCATAGCCAGCTGAAGTCGCGATCTCAGGGGTATGCATCGATGGACTATTCGATCTGCGAGTCACGACCGGGCGACATGGTGAAGCTGGATGTTCTTGTGAACTACACGCCGGTGGACGCACTTTCGATGATGCTCCATAGGGACAACGCCCAGGGGCAGGGCAGAGAACTGGTTTCCAAGCTTAAGAAACTGATTCCTCGACAGATGTTTGAGGTGCCGATCCAATCCGCTATCGGCAGCCGAGTGGTCGCCCGGGAGACGGTCAAGGCAATGCGAAAGAACGTCCTTGCAAAGTGCTACGGCGGTGATGTGACGCGCAAGCGAAAGCTGTTGGAGAAACAGGCTAAGGGGAAGAAGCGGATGAAGAAGATCGGCAGCGTGGACGTTCCGCAAGAGGCATTCATGGCGGTGCTATCTCTGGAGCGTGACTAGCGCTATTCGGACGGTTGTCTTGCAAGACAACGTGCTTTGAGCAGTCTCAGCACGCGCCGTTAGCGTGAACCTGTAGAGACGGCGCTTGCCCCGCCTACATCCCGTGATGACGGTCTGTTGGATGCACGGTTGATACCTAGTGATGTGCGGAACAAGCGTCGCCCATACGGTGTTGAGGAAGTCGATCCTTCTCTCTCATCTGGGAGAACGTTATTCCTGTATCGAGAGGATCTCGAAAGATCGACACTGCAACAGCAGCGCTAGTGTTCCGGGTCCAGGTATGATCGCTCCCCGGCCCTGATCGGCGCTGCGATGCGATTCTCTGGCGGCGGTATCGGACAGGCCCAGTTGTCGTTGTAGGCGCAGAACGGGTTATACGCGTAGTTGAAGTCCAGCCAGAGGTTGTCGTCCTCGAGTGAGTGGACTTCAAGGTATCGCCCTACGGCGTAAGTCTCATCGCCCGCGGTTCCGTCTCGGAACGGCAAAAAGAGCGGACCGTACTCATCTTCACGGAAGACCGTGAGTGTTTCCTGCTTCCCGCCGATCTCGACAGTTACCGTTGCCCAGCGGTGGGTTGAGGTCACTCCACCCGTGGACAGCGGGATTTCGACCTCAGTGGAATTTTCGACCAGCGACGGCGTCAATCGGAGAGCGAATTGAGGCGCCTCGTCGAAATAAGATAGGCCGTTGAACCGCTCACGCTGGCCATCTGTAAGTGGTGAGGCAGAATCGTTGCCAAAGTAAGCGTTTTTTTCAGATCTGAACTGACTCAGGGGGGACATATTTCGTCGATTCATGGTTTGATTTCGGAGGGACGGTGAGTATCGTCACGGATGGGTGTGCGTGGGCCAAATAAGTCGGATCTTGTAATTAGGGGAATTGATCTAATTGTTCGGACTGATTATTCGATGCGATATTCGTTAATTGGATTCAATTGGGAAGCAGCCCCAACTCGGCGATAACCCCGGCCATGTCGTCCCGTCTGCGTGCCTCGTAAACGTTCGCGGCGAAGAGGCCGGCCGGCGTTCCTGCATCGATGTGGTAGCCCTCGAATTCCCTCGCATGCAAAGGCTCATGGCCGATCGCTGCGGCAATGGCGTCGGTCAGCTGAATTTCACCAAGGGCCCCCACGGCGCCATGTTCGATCCTATTGAACACTCCGGGTGTGAGGACATATCGCCCGATGATCGCCAGATCGCTGGGAGCTTCCTCGAGGGAGGGCTTCTCGATCAAACCCTGGACGCGATGGACACCTTCTCCCACAGCATCGGCGTCGAGGATTCCGAGATTTGGGATCGCCTCACTCGGAACGTGCTTGGCGGCCACAACGCTGCCGCCGTGCTCTGCAGCCACCTGAGCTAATTGCGCTATGGCCGGCGTATTGGCCCAGATCAAGTCATCCGGCAGTATTACGGCAAACGTCTCGTCTCCAACGAAAGCGCGTGCCATCAGCACGGCGTCGCCAAGCCCTTTCGCCTCGGTCTGTTCTAGCACCGTAACCTGGGCGAGGCTATGAATCTCGTGAAGCATCGTTAACCGCTCTGTATCGCCTCGTTCTTCTAGCGCCTCCTCCATGGGACCGTTCGGCGAAAAATAATCGGCAACGGCTTCGAGACCGGGCGATAGAACCATGGCAATATCATGCATGCCCGCGGCAGCCGCCTCTGCGACGGCGTAGAAAATGAGTGGCCTGTCGATGACGGGTAGCAATGGCTTTGGGACGGCGCTGGTGACCGGGAGAAAACGTGTGCCGAGTCCGGCTGCGGGGATTACGGCTTTGCGAACTTTCTGAGGCATGTGGACAGTGTATCCACCGTCCTTGAAAAATGGACAGCGGCGCGATCTAGGTGACCGGGCAGTCGTATTGGGTGTGAATTCGTGCCGAAAATGGAAAGCGCGCGACGTATACTGGACGGTGGTCGTGCTAGGCGGGGAGTTAGCGGTGTCCTGTACCTGCAATCCGCTTTAGCAGGGCTTAATCCCTTCAGGAGGCCGGACACGTTGGTCAATACGTCGTAGATACGGTGTTGAGAGTTGGGTCCTGCGCGGCGAGGCCTCGTGAACCCCGTCAGATCCGGAAGGAAGCAGCGGTAAGTGAGTCACCTCGGGTGACGCAGGTTGGCCTGGCTCGAGTCGTTTTCTACGCGCATATTAGCGTTGTTTGATCGAATGAAGGTGCACGACCACTCCCAGAATTTTGATCGGAGATCCGCAACGTCCGATGTGAAACGTCGGCGGGGCGGATCTCCGAAAAAGTCCCTGGGACAACACTTCCTGAAAGATGCTTTTATTTCAGAGCGCATCGTAGATGCGGCGCGAATCGAGCCCGGAGAGACGATTATTGAGGTCGGACCGGGCCGGGGCGCTATCACCGGGATGCTTGCCGATAAGGCTGACCATCTAGTCCTGATCGAACTGGATGGCGCACTGGCGTCGATGCTCTCGGAGCGCTACGAATCCCAGGACAACGTCCGGGTTATCGAGTCGGACGCCCGAGACCTTCATTTTGAAGAGGGTGGTGACGTTCCGGAGGCTGTTGAACGGTCCTACAAGGTCGTCGCAAACCTGCCGTACTACGCCGCCGCAAACATCATCCGGCGTTTTCTTGAATCGAACAATCCCCCAACCGAGATCGTGGTAATGATTCAGCGTGAAGTGGCGTTGGAAATGGCGGCCCCGGAAGGAAAGATGGGGATGCTGTCGGTAGCCACGCGCTTCTACGCCGACCCGGAAGTACTGTTCGATGTGCCCGGCTCCGCGTTTATCCCGCCGCCGAAGGTCGTCTCATCTGTGATTCGACTTGTCAGGCGCGGTGACAAACCACTGGATCTCGACGATGAAGCCGGTTTCTTCAAGTTTGTCCGGGCCGGGTTCAAAGCGCCTCGCAAGCAACTACATAATTCGCTGGCACGGGGTCTGATCATAGAAGTAGGGCAAGCGTCAGACATTGTCGCCCGGGCGGAGCTGGACTCTATGCGGCGTCCGCGAACCCTATCGATCGCCGAGTGGGGACGGTTGTATGAGGCGTATTCAGAACTAGAACCGGAGACGGAAAACTGATGGCCTCAGAGTCGGTCCTTGAGCTAGAGGCGCACGCCAAGATTAATCTGACACTGGAAGTGATTGGTAAACGCGATGACGGGTTCCACGACATCGTGTCGATCATGCAGACGATCGATCTCCATGACGACGTGACGCTGAATCTGGCCGACGAAATTACGCTTACCTGTGACCATCCAGACCTTACCGGTGAGGACAATCTGGCGCTCGTCGCCGCACGAAAACTTAAAGAAGTGAGCGGCGTTGACCTAGGTGTGGATATCACATTGCAAAAACATATTCCCGTGGCCGCCGGACTAGGCGGCGGATCCAGTGATGCGGCATCGGTTCTGAAAGGCCTTAACGATCTCTGGGAACTCGAACTCGAGCTTGAGTCCCTTGAAGAGATAGCAACGGAAATCGGCTCCGACGTCCCTTATTTTCTGAGTGGTGGGACAGCACTAGTGCAGGGGAGGGGTGAGCATGTGGCCCCGTTGGTCCACGCGAACATCCAGTGGATGGTGGTGGTTTCTCCGGAGTCAGATCTCCCGAACAAAACGGCTCTCTTGTACGATCAAATCGGCGATTCAGATCACACGCGGGGCGTTCTGTCGCACAAACTGGCAGGACGCATTAGGGGTGGTGGCGACGCGCCTGCTCAATTTTTCTTCAACGTATTTGAACCTTATGCGCAGAAGGTATTTGCTGAATATGCAGCGATCCGTGAAACGTTCCGAAACCTTGGTGCCATGGGGATCTTGATGTCGGGCGCGGGGCCAAGCATGTTCGCTCTGGCCCCTAGCCGGGAGGTCGGAGTAGCCTGGCAACTTATGCTCCAGATGCAGCATGGCCTTCGTGCATTTCTGGTGCGCCGCTGGGACCCCCCGGGTCAGGTCCGTAAGTCTACCCAGAGGCCGCATCTGACCCGGGATTCCACCACATGACGATCGTCGCAGGATTTCTGTCGGGGACGTTAATGGCGCTCGTGTTCGTCGCCCACCTGTCTCTGATGTTCGTGTACAACCCGCCGAGTTTCATCAAGACGACTGACCCAGAAGACAACCACCTGGCGCGCTCGATTTTGATGATGCATGGAGTGGCATTGGTTATCTGGCCGATAATTGGGGTCGTGATTGCTGTGGCGTATTCGGCAGTACAGGGGGAGGTAAGTGACTGGGTATTCGTGGTCGGAGTGTTGGTGACAGAACTGTTAATGGCGCCGGTGCTTTTGATTCTGGCGAAGGGGAGGAGACTTCATCTGCTGGCCGAATTTGCGGCGTTCTTTATAATTTTCGGTATTGTGGTCCCGATCCTTGTATCAAAGGCGTGATAGCCACATCGAAATGGACCAAACGCGAAAAGGCCCCGGGAATTCCCGGGGCCTTTTCAGTTGACCTCTGTTTGCACAGGTTGGCGAACTACTTGAGGGCGTCCACCGCTGCCTTGACTGCGTCGTAATCTGGCTCGATGCCTGGGTTCTCGCCGCGCCATACGTACTGAATCGTTCCGGAACCGTCTACTACGTAGACCGTGCGGTTGGCGGCGGTGTAACCGTCCATGCCTGCGAAGTTCTCCAGAACCGTGTCGTAGGCCCGTGCGGTGTTTGCCGTGTGATCAACAAGGATCGGGAAGTTCAGGTTGTGCTTGGTCTTGAACTCCTTCGCAACGAAGAAGTTGTCCACAGCGATCCCGAGGACATCGGCGTTGGCGGAGTTCAAATCTGAGAGCGAGTCCCTGAATGTGCACATCTCGGTGTCACACACGCCAGAGAACGCGGCAGGGTAGAAGGATAGGACGACTGTCTTGCCCGAGTAGTCACTGAGACTGACGTCATTTCGGTCACTGTCTTTCAAAGCAAAAGCGGGCGCTTGTGTCCCAACTTCGAGCGGCATATCGGACTCCTGTGTTTATTCGTTTGTTATGCGCGTTTGGTTCTAAACCGCGCCCGGGTGGCGATTATGTCACGTTCAGGGTCGGTCCGGTGATTACCCGCCGCCATTGACAGCCATCACAGCCTTGATGATGCCGTCCTGCTGCTTCGAGTACATCTCGTAGGCTTTAGGAATATCGTCAAACGTCAAGTTGTGTGTGATGAGTTTGGACGGGTCTATCCAACCTCTGTCCATCAGCGAAATGACCTCATTTATGTCCCCTGTTGGGTCAGGAGAATTGATCGATGAGCACGGGATTAGGGTGGCGACTTTACCCATCCAAGCCATGTGCTTGAACGGGATAACAGAGTCCATGCTGATCAGGCTGAATCCGAGCACCTTGCCGTACTGGTTGACATAGGAGACCGCCTGGTTCAGGCCTTCAGGGTCACCAGAGGCGTCCACCACTACATCAAGGCCGTGCCCGCCGGTAAGCTCTGCGATCGCCTCAATTGGATCGACGTTGTCCGGGTTGATAGTGGCCGATGCGCCCATCTCGATGGATTTTTCGAGCCGATAATCAAGGAGATCAATCCCGATTACCTGCGCTGCGCCTTGCGCTGCGGCGAGGTTTGTGAACGACAGCCCGATGGCGCCCTGGCCGACAACCCCGATCCGTAGACCTGCGGTCGGCCCCCAGAGCTTGGTAGCGAAAAGTACCGTACCCATTGGCTGGCACATCAACCACTCATCCAGGCCGCGATGATCTGGCAGCGGCATTACCATGTTTTCCGGGATGTTGATGTATTCAACGAGCCCGCCCAGGGCGTCAGGGTTTCTAAAGCTGGAGAGCACAATCGCCCGCTGTCCGACATTAATTTTATCGGAGCGTGATTCGATCACCGTCCCTGCGATTTCGTGGCACGGAGATCCTGGCCTACTTGGGTACATCTCCTCGGGCAGAACCTGGTCGTAGAACATGTGCGTGTCGCTACCACAGACTGACACTTGCTGGACCTTCAGAAGGATCTCACCCTCTGCTGGCTTCGGAGTGTCCATCTCGAAGAACTCGATAGTGTGGGGCGCCGACATACGCGCTGCTCGCATTGGATCGATATCCTCGTTTCTGTTGCGTCGGTCGACGATCGGATTCCAGTCGGTTAGCCAACCGATGGTTACTACTTGATCGAGATGACCGTCTTGATGATGCCGTCCTTGCGGTCAGCATACAGATCGTAGGCCTCCGGTATCTGATCCCACGTGTGAGCGTGGGTGGTCAATCGTGATGGGTCCATCCATCCTCGGTCTCTGAGGGCGACCATGTCTGCGATGCAAGAAGTGGCGTCCTCAGAGCCGGCGGAACCGGTGGGGATTACCTTGACCTCTTTTCGCATCCATTCCTGGTGACGGAACACCGTGGGGCTGGTTGTGGTCTCTACGAGGCTGAAGCCGATCACGAGTCCCCGTGGATTCACCAGGTTTACCGCCTGGTTAAGGCCGTCGGCGTCACCGGAGGCGTCTACAACTACGTCCACTCCGTGACCACCGGTTAGCTCGGCAAGAGCCTCTACAACGTTCTCTTTATCGGCGTTGATAGTCCCCGTGGCGCCGAACTCGGAGGACTTTGCGAGCCGGTAGTCTTCGAGATCGATTGCGATCACTTCCTGCGCACCCTGGTTGGCAGCGATCATTGTGAACGACAGACCGATAGCACCCTGACCGAGGACAGCGATGCGCTTGTCGTCCGTGGTGCCCCAGCGCCTTGCTGAGTACAGGACGGTTCCGGATGGCTGGCACATGATCCACTCATCCGTACCTCCGTAATCTGGGATGGGGATTACTCGGCTTGTGGAGATCAACTCTGCAAGGCCACCCGAAGAGATCTCTCCAGCTGCGTTGCGTTCCGTCAAAACTATTGCACGCTGTCCGACGACGTAGTCCGGATTCTTGGACTCGACGATTGTGCCCGCTATCTCGTGGCAGGGCATGCCGGGCGTGAACGGGTACCGCTCTTCAGCGAAGACGGGTTCGTAATTCAGGTGCGTGTCGCTTCCGCAGATCGATACATGCTCAATCTCAAGTAGAACCTGTCCGTCGGCAACGGTCGGGTCCGGCGCCTCGGTAACTTCGAGCTTCCGTGGGCCTGTGAGCGAATATGTCTTCATCTGGTTTTCCCTATCTTTTGGTTATGTATTTACCGTGGCGGAGAAATTCTGGTCATGACAAGTTAATTATTCGATAGCTATCGCAATCTTGATCACCCCATCGGCGCGATTTGCGTACATCTCGTATGCGTCCTGTACATGGTCCCATCCAACGCGGTGAGTGATCAACTCCGCCGGGTCCCACCAGCCTCTATCCCGAAGACCGACCATGTCACGGATGGGCGCGACAGGGTCGATAGCTCCTGCTGCGTTCGTCGGGAGAATACGAACTTCTTTGCGCATCCATTCTTGGTGTCTGAGTATCGAGGGCTCGTCCGCCGCCACAAGACTGAATCCTATGATGGTGCCGCGATTTCGCACTAACTGGAGTGCCACGTTGATGCCGTTCGGATCCCCCGTGGCTTCAACGACACAGTCGACGCCTTTCCCCTCTGTCAGGTCCATAACCGCTTCCAGGACATCCTCCCGGTCGGCGTTAAGCGTCACTTCGGCTCCCAGTTGGGACGCCTTTTCCAATCGGTAATCATCAAGGTCAACTCCGATCACCATCTGAGCGCCCATGCGGGACGCCACAGCCGTCGTGGAAAGGCCAATAGCGCCCTGTCCCAGTACGAGGAAGGTCTTTTCGTCGGTCGTACCCCACTCTCGACTGGCCTGGATTGCCGTCCCGGCAGGCTGGCACATTACCCAGTCCGCGGTGTCCCCGTAATCTGGAAGGGGGATGACCTTTTCGCTCGCTATGAACTCGGCAAGTCCGCCGGTGGTCATGCCGGCAGCGGGGGTGAATGTCGGCAGGATAATCGCCCGTTGACCAACCGAGTGCTCCGGGTTTTTGCTCTCCACTATCGTCCCGGCGATCTCGTGGCAGGGAAGGCCGGGTGCAAACGGATATTGTTCTTCTGGAAGGGTCGGATGGAAGTTGAGATGAGTGTCGCTGCCGCAGATGGAGACGTGCTCGATCTTCAGCAACACCTGGCCATCCATGGGTTCTGGATCAGGTGCCGTGACCTGCTCCAGGGTCTGAGGGCCCGTGAGTTGATAAGCCTTCATGCGTTAATTCCTGAACCGGCAGCCCCGGAGATATCCAGTACGTTTTTGATGACACCGTCCGTGTATCCGGCGTACATCTCGTATGCGTCCGGTATGTCACTCCAGGCGGAGTGGTGGGTGATTAAGACGGACGGATCAAGCCATCCCCGGTCCCTTAGATCGACCATCGTCTGTATGGCCTCGGTCGGCGTTCGTGAGAGTGAGGAGCCGGTCGCGATGATGCGTGCTTCCTTCATCATCCAGTCCGGGTGACGGAAGGTAGGCAGCTGATCGCGCGGGATCTGACTGAAACCAATGATGGTGCCGTACATGTTCACCAGGCTGACAGCCTGATTGAGTCCGTCCGGATCGGCAGATGCGTCCACGACGACGTCGACACCCTCGCCGTTGGTCACCTCTGCAAGGGCCTCTACGACATTCTCTCGGTCCGCATTGATGGTGTGCGTCGCTCCAAGCTCGCTCGCCTTATCCAGCCGGTAGTCCAATAGGTCAATACCTATCACCTGCTTCGCACCAGTGCGTTCGGCGATCATTGTGAACGATAGTCCGATTGCGCCCTGGCCGATGACGGCAATGCGTTTATCTGTGGACTGGCCCCAACGCCGTGCGGAGTACAGGACGGTTCCGGTGGGTTGGCACATGAGCCACTCTTCAGTGGAGCCGTGTTCCGGAAGACTGATCAGTAGGCCGCTGGCGATGTATTCGGCAAGCCCACCGCCGGGCCCACCTGCTGAAGATGGATCCGGCAGGACGATCACTCGCTCTCCGACCGGGTGATCCGGGTTGCGGCTCTCGACAATAGTTCCGGCGATCTCGTGACAGGGCGCGCCGGCCGCGAGCGGGTATTGCTCTTCTGGCAGCGTCGGCTGGTATCTCACATGCGTGTCGCTGCCACAAACCGAGCCGCACTCGATCTTTACGACAACCTGACCGTCCGCTGGTTTCGGGTTATCGACATCGACCTGTTCCAGCCGGCGGGGACCGGTCTGCTGGTAAGCCCTCAAGCGGACATCACCGCCGTATAACTACTCCGCATTAATCTCCATCCCGGGTTTCCGAGATTCGACAACGATCCCTGAGATCTCATGTCGGTCTCCGAATCGCTCTAGCCGTTGATGTCCATTACGACCTTGATGACCTGGTCTGACCGGTTTGCGTACATTTCGTACGCGTCCGGAATGCCGTCCCAGCCAACTCGGTGTGTGATCAGCTTGGCGGGGTCGGCCCAGCCACGCTCACGGAGAGCGACCATCTTTTCTATGGCTTCTGTCGGGGTAGGGGAAGCTCCAGATACGGTCGGCGCCAGGCGGGCGGCCTTGCGCATCCATGCCTGATGGTTGAATACCACCGGCTCGGTTGCGGAAACTAGGCTGAATCCGACGATCAGGCCAAAACGGTTGACCAGACTGACGGCCTGGTTCAGGCCCTCCGGGTCACCTGAGGCGTCTGCGACAACGTCCACGCCCTCGCCTTTGGTCATCTCCTGGATGGCCTCTGCAACGTTTTCTTTATCGGCGTTAATGATGTCGGTGGCGCCCATCTCTTTGGCCTTGTCCAGACGGTAGTCCTCAAGGTCTATAGCGATCACCTGTCGTGCGCCCTGCGCTGCAGCGATCATCGTGAATGAGAGTCCGATAGCGCCCTGACCGAGGATAGCGATACGCTTGTCTGATGCATTCCCCCACTGGCGGGCGGAGTACAGGACCGTCCCGGACGGCTGGCACATTACCCACTCGTCCAGGCCACCGTGGTCCGGAAGGGCGATGATGCGGCTGCTTGCGATGTACTCGGCAAGTCCGCCACCGGACGGACCGGTCTCCGGGTTGTAGTCCGGCAGCACGATGGCGCGCTGTCCTACTTTGTAGTCCGGGTTACGGGACTCGACGATTGTCCCGGCGATCTCGTGGCAGGGGGCTCCGGGAACGGACGGGTAGCGTTCCTCGGGCAGAACCGGCTCGTAAGAGAGATGTGTGTCGCTACCGCAGACCGATGCCTGCTCGATTTTGAGAAGAACCTGTCCATCTGCTGGTGTGGGCGTCGGGGCTTCGATGAACTCAAGCTTTCGGGGACCGGTGAGCTGTACCGCTTTCATTGCGTCTTCAAGTTCCTTTCGCGCATTACGTGCGCTGCGTTGTCCTTTTGGCCGACTCTGGGCAGCCTGAGATCGTGATCGATTAGTCCTGTTGCATGACCACTTTGATCACGCCATCGCTGTGGTCTGAGTACATGTCGTACGCACCCTGGATGTCTTCAACACCAAATCCCACCTTGTGGGAGATGAGCTGTCCCGGGTCGACGTAGCCGACTTCCTTCATCCGTATCATTTGGCGAATCGTGTCGGTGGGATGGTCCGTGCCTGCGACCTGAGTCGGGATAATCGTCGCCGCTTTTCGCATCCACGCCGAATGGTTGAACTCGGTTGAGCGTCCGCCGAGGAGGCTGAAGTTGATGATGGTCCCGTGACGCTTCACGATGGAAACCACGGTGTTTAGACCTTCGGCCGCGCCGCTGGCGTCTATAACGTAATCCAGCCCCTGACCGTCCGTGAGGTCGTCAATAGCCTCGACAAGGTTGACGTCATCCGGGTTCAGGGTGGCCGAAGCGCCCATCTCCGTAGACTTGTTCAACCGGGCCTCGACCAGGTCGATTCCGATGACCTGCTCTGCGCCCTGGGCGGCGGCGAGCATGGTGAAGGAAAGACCGATTCCACCCTGGCCAAATACACCGATGGTCTTTCCCGCAGGATTGTTCCAGTAGCCGGCGGAATAAAGGACCGTGCCAGAGTGCTGGCACATTACCCACTCTTCAATCGGGCCATCGTCCGGGACCGGCAAAACCTTGTCTGGGGTCTGGGCTACGTATTCCTGTAGCCCTCCAAATGTGGGTCCGGCTAGCACGACTACCCGTTGACCGACGTTTATCTCGTCCGTTTTACTCTCGACGACGACTCCGCCAATCTCGTGGCAGGGACGGCCAGGGGGAAGCGGGTAGTCCTCTTCTCTGGTGAGGCCGTGGTAACTCCCGTGGATGTCGCTGCCGCAGACCGAGGAGGCCTGGACCTTGATAAGGACTTCCCCGTCAGCTACTGACGGCGTCTCTACATCAACCATTTCAAAGGTCTGAGGGGAGGTAAGTCGTGCGGCTTTCATCTGCTCTCCAACTATGTTGACATGGCGGACGCGCATGTCGCGCATGTGTGCGATTCTCTACGTCATCTCCGGTACGGGCCGAGCGGGATGATACACCCGGACCAGCCCTATGCGCGCCTTTGACGCTGCGATCCGCCGAAACTTAGCGCTCCGGTTCACTATCTTGACGCGGTTGTAAAGTCCTGAATCGCGGTCAAGGTGCCCGGCCACCTGTATACTCTGCAACCGGTTTCTGGGACGGCGCGAGGGCTTATCCGGCGCAGGTCCCAATGTCCCGCTATACCCCTGTGTGAGGAGGCTCCGTTGGCAGTTGCCAAGAAGAAGATAGGTTTCATAGGTTCCGGCGCGATCGCCTGCTACATAGGGGCGTTTCTGGCGAAAGACGGGCACGATGTAACGCTCATCGATGGCTGGCCCGAGCAGATCGACAAGATCAATGCAGACGGCATTTCGGCCACCGGCCCCCACGAGCCTTTCAATCAGAAGGTTCGTGCGCTGCACATCAACGAAGCCCAGTCCCTCTCCACGGGAGATGAATTCGACATCGGATTCGTTGCCATGAAGGCATACGACACTCGGTGGGCTGGAGCGTTTATCGACCGATTCGTTAAGCCAGGAGGCTACATAGTCGCCTCGCAGAACTGTTGGACGGACGGCGTGTTGGCGGAGGCCGTCGGAGAAGGTCGGGCTATCGGCATGATCATGTCCGGGATAAGCGTAGCAGTGTGGGAGCCGGGGAAAGTGGAACGGGGCGCCAACAAGACGGGCCGCGAGCTCGGCCACGATGTGTTCCGCGCCGGAGAGCATGACGGCTCCATCACCCCTCGGACGGAAGAACTGGCCGAGATAATGTCGATCGTCGACGGATCTTTCGCCACGGACAACCTGTTTGGCGAGCGCTGGACCAAGTTGTGCCAGAACGCATCGGGCAACCCCGTGCAGGCCATGACCCTCCAGGGCGGGATAGACGTGGTCTCGACGGCCCGCGGGCGGCAGATCACCATCATGCTTCTCAACGAATGCGCCAAAGTGGGCTTGGCTGCGGGATTCAACCTTGCGAACATCCGGGGCGTGTCTGCTGAAAAGTGGGCAAGCGCGGATCAGGGTGACGTTTACGAAGAGTTGGACAATATGCTGGTCCCGAGCGGATCCGGAGGCATCAACTGGAAATCGTCGATGGCCCAGGACATCACCAAGGGTCGACGGTCTGAGACCGAATTCATGAACGGTTTTGTCGCCGAGACCGGAAAAAAAGCCGGGGTCGCGACGCCCGTCACAGATGCGGTCATCGAGGTCATGGCGGCCATCGATGCGAAACAGCTTGACGCTTCTCCAGACAACATCGAACTCACACTCCGGAAGGCGGGGCTTTAGCCCGCTCTTGCTGCTAGACCTTCACGTACACACTACCCGCGGCAGCGGCGACAGCAGTCTTCGTCCGGAAGAGCTTGTCGAAGAGGCCATCCGCCTCGGGCTTGCTGGCGTTTGCTTGACCGAGCACACGTATTCATGGACGGACGATGAGATAGAGCGGGTCATCGGTGAGACCGGGATCCGCCTGTTTCGGGCTCTCGAGGTTGAGACAGATGCCGGACACGCGCTCGTCATCGGGGAGAACGGGTACCACTCAGATATGCGCAACTTTGCTCTGTTAGGTGAACGGGCGAGCAAATCGGGAGCGGCGATAGTGCTTGCGCACCCGTTCCGCCATCTGCACGCGCCCGGTCCCCAGAGATGCATCCTCACGGTGAAAGCGGGAGTGGAGCCGGGCGATGTCAAAGGCGCATCGGAGATATCATTTCTGCAACATGCCCATGCGCTTGAAGTGGTGAACGGGGCGACCCCTGAGACCGATAATAAATTCGCGCTAGATGTCGCGACGATACTTGGTTACCCGTCTACCGGCGGTTCCGATGCACACTCCAAGCACGGGTTGGCGTCGGGTGTGACGGAGGTAGATGGTGACCCGCGTAACCCGGCGGAGTTGGCGGAGATTATCCGGGCTGGCGGCGTAAAGGCGGGCGTAGATCTACACGTTGGCCGACTTCGATTCATGGACACCCAGGATCGTGAAACGGCTCCTGATCATGACGCGCAGACACCGTCGTGACGAGTTCGTCTGGTTGGCAACCGAGTCTGAGTGAGCCCCTGAAAGAGACCGTAATGGTTTCGCTTGATCTCGAGACGACCGGGCTGGATCAACGCTCGGATATGATCATCGAAATCGGCGCAGTGAAGTTCCGCGGTGATGAAGAGATCGAGCAGTTCAGCGCGCTGATCAATCCGGGACGGGACATCCCTCCTTTCATTCGCGACCTGACGGGGATATCCAACGAAGATGTGTCCGGTGCTCCGTCCATTGAGGCGGTTCTGCCGGATCTGATCGAATTCCTTGGCGATCACCCTATGATCGGCCACAACGTAGCATTCGATGCCGGGTTCCTGGTACGGAACGGCGTTCCGGCGCGTACCCAGACCTTTGATACGTATGACCTGACGTACGCACTGTTGCCGGGAGCGGTTGAGTACAACCTCGGGGGTCTTGGCATGGCGTTCGGGCTGGTCCACGACAACCCGCACCGGGCGCTTTCGGACGCGCTGGTCACTCGGGATCTGTTTCTGCTGATGCTGGAGAAACTCGCAGAGCTGCCGGCGGGCGTGCTTTCCGAGTTTAGTCGGCTTGCCGCCGCTTCCGGATGGACTACCGGGATCCTCGCAGGGCGGACCCTTGACCACATGGACTCCGCCGCCGTCTTCCAGGCCGCCGGCGAGGCCAGGCCAGATCCGCGCGAACTTGGCAGCAGATTGCGGGTGAGACGATCCAGCCGTGGGCCATCGGACTCGAAAGAGTTTGAAGAACCAGAAAAGATCGAACAAGCCGAAAATACCGTCGAACCCGAGGGATTTGAAAATAATCCTCCCGGTGGGGGTGGCGCATCGGTTTCTGACGTGTTCGGAGCGGATGGACACTTGTCGCGTGAACTGGCGGGGTTCGAACATCGCTCACAACAAGAGCGAATGGCTGAGATGGTCGCCGGCGCGATTCAAGAAGGTGAGCACCTGATTGTTGAGGCGGGCACTGGTGTCGGGAAGTCGCTCGCCTATTTGGTACCTTCCGCGCTCCACACTCTGTCTGGCGGCCGTACCATCATCGTTTCTACCAATACGATCAACCTTCAAGAGCAACTGATAGCCAAGGACATTCCGGCCGCGCAGTCGGTGCTGCGTGCGACCGGTTATCTTGGCGACAAACTACTTGCTGCCCAGTTGAAGGGCCGCTCAAACTACCTGTGTTACCGGCGCTGGAGCCACTCAAAAAGCTCGACGGAGATGACTATACCGGAGGCCAGACTAATGGCCAAAACGATGGTTTGGCTGGAGTCGACGGCATCGGGTGATCGTTCAGAGTTGCGATTGAATCGCGACGATCAGGCGGCCTTCACGCGAATCTCCGCGCAAGGCGCACGCGGCTGTCCCGCGCCTGACGGCCCATGTTTCTTACGTACCGCACGAGGCCGTGCCCACGGTGCTGACATTGTCGTTATCAACCACTCGCTCTTGCTCGCCGATCTGGTCATGGGCGGCGGGCTTCTGCCCGAGCACGATGCGCTGATCATCGACGAGGCGCATCACCTGGAGTCGGTTGCCACTAATAATTTTGGCTTTCGCGTAGATCAACGGCAGGTTGAGGGCGATCTGTCAGGGTTGTCCGGAGATCGAGGCACGGTGAGCGACGCCATAAGGGCGTTGCGGGCGGCGGGGCAGGCCGACCCAGCGGTGGAGACGCTGGCCACCGGACTTCTGGAGGCGGTTGGTAGGGCTCGTTCCGTAGCGACCGAGTTGTTCCGGTCCCTAAAAGAGACGGTGACTGTGCTCACTCCGGGACGCGGCTTTCAGGGCAACGACATGCGGATCACTGAGGGGACTCGCCAGCAGCCGGCCTGGTCGGATCTTGAAGTTTCGTGGGAGAACTTCGACCTAGCGGCCTCGACCGTGTCTCTTGGATTGCGCGACATAGGTATCGCAATTGACAGGGCGCCTTCCTCGCTTGAATCCCGAAATCTTCAGGCTGTCGGGTTAAACGTCACCGCTGCGCTCGAGTCGCTTGAGGAGGCTCGCAGGTGTCTGAGGCAGGGCATTCCAGAGCCGGAGGACGGCATGGTCTGCTGGCTGTCGACACGTCCACCAAACGGACCGATCGCTGTTAGCGGAGCGCCACTGGCCGTCGGGCCGGCGCTGCGGGATACTTTGTTTGAACGAGAGCGTTGCGTAGTTCTGACGAGCGGAACGTTGGCCGACGAGGGCCGCTTCGACAGGGTTCGTGAAACGCTCGGCGTTGAAAGTGGCCGAGAGGTCGCACTTGGATCCCCGTTTGATTTCAAAAAAGCGGCACTTGTACTGGTGCCTAGTGACATTCCCGAACCCAACCGCCCCGGTTTCAACGAAGGGGTAGCCCAGGCGATCACGGATGTGGCGAAGGTTCTTAAGGATCGGACGCTCGTGCTGTTTACATCAAATTCGGCACTGAACGCCACGCGAAGTGCTATCAAATTGCCTCTTCAAAGAGAGGGCATCAAGCTGGTTGCACAAGGGATCGACGGTCCGCCGCATCGCGTGATGAGGGCGCTTGACGCCAACAAAGCGACGGTCGCACTCGGGGCTGCAAGCCTGTGGGAAGGTGTGGATCTTGAAGAATCGTCGATCGGTGCTCTCATGATCGCCCGGCTACCGTTCCCGGTGCCCAGCGACCCGGTGTTCTCGGCACGGTCCGAGTTATATGACGATGGATTTGGTGATTACGCCGTTCCGTCTGCCGTGCTCCGGTTCCGACAGGGGTTTGGACGGCTCATACGTAGCCGGTCCGACCGGGGCGTGTTCATAGTCCTCGACTCCCGTATGGCCACACGCGGCTACGGTGCGGCATTCCGCGACGCTCTGCCGGGATGCGAAATAGAGGTGGTAAGAGCGTCTGAACTGGCCGCCCGTGTTAGCCGCTGGCATCAAGATTCCCGTGCCGAGACGCCGGAGTGACCGAACAGATTTCGACCGAAGGCACGTTCTTACCGGTCACCGAGATTGACCTGGCGGGCACGATAGACGGCGGGCAATCGTTTCGTTGGCACGCGATTGAAGGCGATGGCGGATCGCCTGATCTTGTTGGGTACAGGGGCGTAGTCGGGCGTTCGGTACTTGACGTGAGGGTGGCTGGCGGTGGTCTTTCCGTGATGGTCGTGTCCGGAGAACCCGCTGACGTGGACGCGATTCGCTCCTATCTGGGTCTTGAAGACGATCTGGTTGGACTACGCACGAAGTATGCGAACGACCCAGGCCTTGGACCGGCGCTTTACGACTATCTGGGCTTGCGATTGCTCAACCAGGATCCGTGGGAATGCCTTTGCGGGTTCATCTGTTCGGCGACGTCCAATATCCCGCGAATCAAGCTGAATATGGGCGCACTCGCTTCTAACTACGGTGAGCGGATCGGTCCCGAACCAGACGATTTTGCTTTTCCGGGACCGGAAGCGGTCGCAGCGGCTGGCGAACAAGCTGCACGTGATCTCGCATGGGGCTTCCGGGCGCGCTATCTTGAGGGTGCTGCTATCGCTGTGGCTTCCGGGAAATTCGTGCTGGAGCAATTGCTGGATATGTCCTACGAAGAAGCCCGCGACGCACTTGTGACACTGGATGGCATTGGTCCGAAGATCGCCGACTGCGTGCTGGCGTTTTCCCTTCAGAAAGGGGGTGCGTTCCCGGTCGATCGTTGGGTTCGTAGGGCAATGGAGCAGTGGTATGGGGCGTCAGAGAAGATGTCCAACGATGCGATCGGTCAGATGGCACGGGACCGATTCGGCGAGGATGCCGCGTACGCCCAGCAGTATTTGTTCCACCGCCAACGGCTGGAGGCGCGGGACTAGGGGCTTTTTGTAAGGGTGTGCGCTTCCTGTGAAGGATCAGAATGGCAGTCGAGACATTGATTGGCTCCACAAGCTTCTCGTCCAGTTATAAGAATCAGGCTCGTCGCCTAACGGCCCTTCCCGTTGGACAGCATCACCGGCAGACGGCGTTTCACCAGCGTCAACTCGTCATCTCGGGTTCCGACGGTTCTGTCCAACCGAGCGCGCCGTAGCTCGTCAAGCAATCGGCCGATCAACGGTCCTTGGGGGACGCCTGCTTCAAGAAGGTCGTCCCCGGAGAGTAACGGATCTCGGAACCGCAGCTCCTCCAGCCATGAGCGGAGCGCCGCACGCTGCCGGGTTGCAGGCGCCAGTTGGAGTTGAGCCTCAAGCGCAAGTATCGGGAATCCCGAAAGCAGATCGGCGATCTCGCTTGGACGAAGATCGGGGCGTTCAAGTACAGAAGCGATCTCTTGATACGTCGAACCCGCGTTCAGCGCCTCACGCCAATCGGCGGGCGGATCGAGCCTTTGGATCAACGTGTTCGCCTCGGATTTAGTGAGTCGAGCGCCGATCAGGGAAACATGGAATAAAGGTTCGCGATCGGGTGTGGCCTTGATCCCTTGCAATGATCGGCTGGAGATTCGGAACGCTGGAGAGATAAAGCCAAGAACACCAAGTTCTTCCGCCCGGCTCAAAGCCTCCGCTCGACTGGTCTCTCCCAGAATGTATCGAAAATCTGCCAGCACCCTCGCCGGAGATACAGCGTCAAAATGGGCACCGTCTCGTTGCATGTCGTCGATAGTAGAACTTTGAATCTTGAAACCGAGGCGACTCTCGTATCGCAACGCCCGAAGCGCACGTGTTGGGTCGTCAGCAAAGCTGTCGACGTGGAGTGTTTTGATCCGCTTCATCATCAGATCGGACATCCCGCCATGGGGATCGATTAGTTCACCCCAGGAGTTGCTCGTTAGGTCGATCGCCATCGCATTGATAGTGAAATCTCGTCGGGCCAGGTCCTCAGTGATACCGGATGGCGTCACATTAGGAAGCGCGCCGGGATGTTCATACGTTTCGACTCGAGCGGTCGCCACGTCAATCGTGAGAGTGTCGGTTTCGATGGCCGCCGTCCCAAATTTGGAGACCTTCGTGACCTGCCCATCTAGCTCGTTGGAGAGTGCCGTTGCGTAACCGGGCCCGTTCCCGACCACGGATAGATCGATATCGGCCGAGCTCTCGCCTCGCACCAGATCACGTACCATGCCACCGACCAGATACAGTTCCTGAACTTTTACCGTCTCCCGGGATGCCACGAGCGCGGCGGAACGCAGTGCATCCAGGACCGGTCGGGGCACTGAGCGTTCCATCAGGTTGGCGACGTTAGACATAGTGATCTGGAGGGGCAGGGAGTTGGCGTGATTTGGGACGTTTTCGGGGCCGAATCTCAGTCTAGCGGAGGGTGATCTAAACGGCCCTGTAAAACTGTCACAGGTAATCGGTTTTTGACCCGGCCTCGTAGGCTAACTAAACTATCGGGGCTTTCGACGATCTGACGGCCAATGTGTAGAGGTCGGACGCATCAAAGAGCGGAGGGATCGACTTGACGACAAAAGACGTTATCAAGACCGAAATTTTTATCGACTTCACCTGACCGTGGGTCAAACAGGCGGGCAGTTGGCTCGCTGATGTAAGTGAAGAACTTGGCGACGAGCTTGAGATTACCTGGCGGAGCTTTGCTCTTGAGCAGGTGAACAGCAAGGAGGGCGATGACTGGAAGGCGTGGGAGCAGGGCCCGGACTACGAGAGCCGGGGACTACTCGCATTGTGCGCCGGTGAAGCGTCCAAGGGCCAGGGCAATAAACTGCATAACGTGTTCTTCATGAAACTGCTTGAAGCACGTCACGTGGACCGTAAAGACGTCCGCGAGCGAGACGTGATCCTTGAGATCGCTCGAGACAGCGGTCTGGACATGGACAGCTTTGAGAAAGATCTGGACGATCCCGAGACCTTGAAGAAGGTCGCAGCGGACCACGAACGGGCGGCAGAGCTGGGGATTTTCGGCACGCCGACATTCGTGTTTGCGGACTCCCCACCGACCTTTGTGAAGACTTACACGCCCCCGAAAAATGAGGCCGTTGCGGCGTTCCGCCACTTCATCGCCCTTTCTCGGGACAGCAAACTTTTCGGCGAGATCAAGCGCCCGCAGCCGCCGTGGCCGCGTGGTATTTTCGAAGACGACAAGTAGAGATACTGCGTGCCCGGGCATTTTGCAGATGATGAACGTCTGGGTGAGCTTGAGGAGCGACTCGGTGTCCGGTTCAAGGACAGGTCGCTCCTCAGGCTTGCGCTCACTCATAGCTCGTATCTGAACGAGAATCCATCGGAGTCTCTCGAATCTAATGAACGGCTTGAGTTCTTGGGCGACGCTATTCTCGGCGTCGGGATAGGGCATTACCTCTTCCATGAAGCTCCGGAGTCAGAAGAGGGAGATCTCACCGCAATTCGCTCGCAGGTGGTCCGAGAACGCGCTCTCGCACTAGCGGCTGGACGGGTCGGCCTAGGTAGTTATCTAACCCTGGGTCATGGTGAAGACGCCAACGGTGGACGCGAGAGACCGTCAATTTTGGCGGACGCTTTTGAAGCCATAATCGGTGCAATTATGGAGGACCAAGGCTACGAAATGGCCTCTGAGTTCGTCGTCCGGTACTTGGAACCTGAGCTTACTGCGGCGATGAGTGCAGGTTCACCAAAGGACCCGAAGTCGTTACTTCAAGAACGCGTCCAAGTGAATGGCGCAGCTCTGCCCGTATACCGGGTCCTGCAAGAGGACGCACAGGATGAATACGGACGGTTTACCGTGGAAGTTCTGATCGCAGGAAACGCCATCGCGACCGGGGTGGGACGCAGGAAGTTGGATGCCGAACGCATGGCGGCGAGTAAGGCACTTGATTCTGAGGGATTTGCGATAACGGCGACAGATCATTGTGTTCCCGGCGCCGTTGACGACGATAATTGATACCGAAGAGTCCTGGCCCTCTAACCAATCATTGATGAGACGCTGCCCAACGGACGAGGGAGATCGATCTGCTTAGACTTTTTCGGCGCAAAGGAAAGACCGAATCAAGCTCCTCAAAGACCGGGGCGCTGTGGTCTCGATCTATAGGCGCTCTGTTCCGACGCACCGCGCTTGATGACGATTTCTGGGATGACCTTGAAGAGTCTTTGATCGCTGCAGATGTCGGAGCGATTACGACCATGGAACTGTTGGATACTCTGCGAGACCGCGTTGTCGACGAAGGGTTGAAGGAACCGTCCGAAGTGTGTGCACTTCTCCGTGAAGAGATGACGGCGCGTCTGAGGAATACCGGCGCCGGGAATGCGTTATCTGAAGACATCGATACCGCCGTGCTGATTGTTGGCGTGAACGGCGCAGGCAAGACGACCACTATCGCCAAACTGGCCCATACGGCAAAAGCCAATGATCAAAAGGTAATACTCGCCGCGGGGGATACGTTCCGGGCTGGCGCCATCGAACAACTTCAGATATGGGGCGAACGGGTGGGTGTCGATGTCATCGCCCACCAGGCCGGCGGCGACCCAGGAGCGGTCGCCTTTGATGCGATGGAGGCTGCCCGGGCGCGGAACGCCAACATGGTGATCATCGATACCGCAGGCCGTTTGCATACTCAAACAAACCTGATGGACGAGTTGAAGAAAGTCCAGGGGATCATCGCGAAACAGGCTGGCGACTTTGACCAGCGGGTGCTGCTGGTGATAGACGGCACAACCGGACAGAACGGCCTGATACAGGCCAGATCGTTTACCGAAGCTGTCGACTGTGACGGGGTGATTCTGACTAAGCTGGACGGTACTGCACGCGGCGGCATAGTGTTGGCAATTGCCCGAGAGCTGGGCCTCCCGGTTCTATTCATAGGAACGGGAGAGACGCTGGACGATCTGGCGGTGTTCGATCCGGACGAGTTCGTGGAAGCTCTTCTCCCAGAAGAGGCAGCGGAAATATCAGATTGATCTCCGGCTTAACTCGTTCCGATGCTACGAATCCCTGTTTCCGCGTTAGTTCGTATTCTGGATAGTCAGAATTAAACACTGTGGGACCTAGATCCGACGTCCTTGGACTCTTAGGAACACCTGAGAATTCCGGCGTTACAAGCACGCGGCGTGAGGCCGTTGAGATTCGATGACTGAAACCCTGCGCTGGCTGGTAACTGTCGAGGTTATCGGCCTAATTTCGCTGCCGATCGTATGGATTTCGTTGCCATACCTTCGCGACCGTGGCGCGGGACTTGCTAAACCGTTGGGCCTGATCCTGGTGGGGGGGGCAGTGTGGCTCGCCAGCGACCTGGGGTTGATTCCAAATTCCGGCGCGGCCTACTGGTTCGTCACGGCCGTATTTGCCGGGGCTTCGGTGTGGATACTCCGGGGACGCCGGCATCGGTTCGGCCGATTCGTGAAGAAAGAGTGGCCGGCGTTACTCGCCGGCGAGCTCCTGTTTCTCCTGTTTTTCGCCGCCTGGGCCTTCATAAGATCACACCAACCGGACATCTCTGGCACCGAGAAACCGATGGAACTGTTGATGCTCAACGCGACCACGGTTTCGGGAAGCGCACCTCCGACAGACCCCTGGCTGGCAGGTGAGGCGGTGGCTTACTACTACTTTGGCTACTGGATTCTCGGCGGCATCGGACAGATGTCCGGGGTTGTGACATCTGTTGGATTCAACCTGTCCCTGGCACTCATTGCTGGAATGGCGGCCTCTGCGGCGTTCTCCGTGGCGTACGGAATGATCCTGCCCGGTCGACTTAAGGATCGGGCAGCGCTCCCGATCGCCGCGTCTGCTGCCGTACTGTTGCTCGTGGCGTCCAACTACGCAGGTCTCTGGGAGTTCGGGGCTGGAACATCGCTCGGGGCGGAAGGTTTTTACGACTGGCTTGCCATCAACGACATAGCGATAGAAGGTGCCGATGGCGGGGCTACCGCCAACCGTTGGCGGCCCGACAACTACTGGTGGTGGTGGCATTCATCGCGGGTCATCAACACGTTCGATATCGTGCCGATCGTTGCAACAAATTCCGGACTGGATTTCACAATCCAGGAGTTTCCGTTCTTCAGCCTGTTGCTGGGAGACCTGCACCCACATCTGATATCGATCCCGTTCCTGCTGCTCGTTCTCGGCCTAGCGCTAAACCTGTTCTTGAGCCCGGGCGCCGGAAGACCGGGCCGCATGATCGGCCAGCCGATGCAGTGGTTGTTTCTGTCGATTACGGTCGGAGCTCTGGGTTTCATCAATGCGTGGGATCTTGGTTTTGCAGCGGCGCTCGTGTTCATTGTCGTGGCGGTCAAGATGTACAGGGACGAGTCAATGGGCCTCCCGTTAGCAATGTTCAGAGGTCTGGTAACCACGTTGCTTGTACTGGGTCTCGGGCTGGCGATATTTGCCGGATTCTACTTTGGGACGTTCAACAGCCAGGTGGACTGGAGCGCTCCGATAGGCGCTGCAAAATACGCGACACGCCCAATTCACATGCTCACAGTGTGGTCCATGTTCGTAGTCCTCCTTGCACCCTTATGGCTGACGGTTTCTGTTCGTGTGGTGCGCGCTTATGTGCACCGGATCAGGTCCGGGCGAGGCAACTGCATGATTGATGATCACGATGTGGAAGCGCAGGCCGTTGTCACATCTTCCGGGCCAGTAGACCAGGCGGACGCGGCTCCGGTGATAGCCGTATTGCTGGCGATCGCTGTTCCATACTTAATCTGGTCAATCGTCCATTTGGCCACAAACGACTCCGCTATGACGTCAGATCTGTTCCGGCGTGCCCGGGATGTCCTCCCACTGTCTGTTCTTTCGGGGATGTCCATGCTCGCCTTGTTGCATTACGCCCGCAGATCGGTTTCGGACACGCTGGTGTTTGTCCTGGCGCTGCTCACAATGGCCCTTTACATGGTGTACGGGGCGGAACTCCTGTACATCAATGACCTGTTTGCGAACCGCATGAACACGGTCTTTAAACTGTACTATCAGGCGTGGATAGTCCTAGGCGTAGTTGGAGCCTACGGACTTCATTTCTGGGTGCGCAACCATGAGAATTGGAGAGGTATTCGCAGATCCGTAAGTGAAACCGGGGCCGTGATCAGCGCCGTAATGGTGTTAGGAGCGTTGTACTATCCGGTAGCCTCCCTGGACAGCAGGACAAACGGATTCTCTGGGGACCGAAATCTGGACGGGACGGCGTTCATAGCGAATTTTCAGGCGACGGAGTCTTTCGCGATTGAGTGGCTGTCAGAAAACGCACGCAAGGATTCAGTCCTGGTAGAGGCGGTTGGAGGTAGTTACACAGATTTTGGCCGTATCTCGTCCTCCACCGGGATACCGACTGTGTTGGGATGGCCGTTCCACGAGGAACAGTGGCGTGGCGGGCGTTCCTCCTTTGCCGGCCGGCAGGGGGATGTGGAGCGGATTTATTCCACTGGTTCCGATGAAGAAATCGACGAGACGAGGGCAATTCTGAAACGCTACGAGATCGATTACATCGTGGTTGGCCCTCGCGAGCGCTCAACTTACCCCGATCTTGACATTGATCGCCTGGCGCAGATTGGCGAACGTGTCTATCCGCTCAGGGGGACAGATTTTGGTCCGCGTGATTACGTAATAATTGACGTTACCGGGAGTTAACGCATTGACCAGAGAAGAGACGACGATTTCATTTGAGTACGGACGTCCGGCGGCATCGACCTCGGGGGTAACCGTGCGCGGCCGATGGGAAAGCGGTCGCTGGGTCGAGATCGTTTCGACAGATGCTCGCGACTGGCCGGAGACCGGCTCACTGGATTCAGGATCAGCACTTGCGGAGTCGCCGCCCGTAAGTGGTGGGGGCTGGCGCCGCGATCTGCCGTTCCGATGGGAGTTTGGCGTATATCTTGCGCTGTTCGTGGTGGCGCTTGGGATGCGGATATACGATCTGGGAGGTCGAGCGGTTCATCACGACGAGAGCCTTCACGGTTACTTCTCGTGGCTGCTCTTCAACGGATCTGGATACTCGCACGATCCTCTGATGCACGGCCCCTTTCTGTTTCACATTACGGCGGGGTCTTTTTTCCTGTTCGGAGATAACGAGTTCAGTCTCAGGCTCGCACCGGCGTTATTTGGTGCCGTGCTGATCCTCGCGCCGTTGTTGCTGCGTAAACGTCTTGGCAACGTATCGGCGTTGCTGATTGCTGGCATGCTGACGTTTTCACCTTCGCTGCTCTATTTCAGCCGCTTCGCCCGTAACGACATTTTTGTTGCTGTGTGGACGGTTGTGCTGGTGGCGATGGTGTGGCGCTATATGGACGATCGCCGCCCTCGATACATATATTTCACAGCGGCGCTCGTGGCGCTGGGTTTCGCCACGAAGGAAACGCAGTACATCGTCGTGGCGCTGGTCGCGATACCGCTACTTGTTATGGCACGCTCGGATGTGCTGGGATGGGTCTGGGGCCGCCGGAAGATCTCTGAATGGAATCCGGCCGGTGGGATGCTGGTTGTGATCGTAACCCTGACCCTGCCGATGATCGGCGCAGCGTCCGGACTGCTCCAGGGGACGCTTGGCCTCACACTCGCCAACAATGACGTAACTACCGGCCTGCCTCTTGGCGTTGCCGACGGGACGGGCGAAATTGTTGCCGTGGTGATTACGACGTTTTTGATTGTGTTCGCCGTAGTGATCGGGTTGATGTGGGACCGACGGGTGTGGCTAATCGGTTTTGCCATAGCGACGAGTATATTTGTGGTGCTCTTCAGTTCGGTTTTTACGAACTGGGGCGGACTCGCATCCGGCCTGTGGCAGAGTCTCGGTTACTGGGTGGCCCAGCAGGATGTGGCACGCGGCGGACAGCCCGACTATTACTACGTGATGCTAACCAGCGTGTACGAGTTCCTTCCGGCGACTATCGGCCTGATAGGGGCTGTTTATTACGCCTTCAAAGGTGACGCGTTCACCCGATTCCTCGCGTACTGGCCGCTGGCCACCTTTGCTGCTTACTCGGTGGCAGGCGAGAAGATGCCGTGGTTGGAAGTTCAGATTGTTCTGCCGTTCATATTCCTCGCCGGCAAGGCGCTAGGAGACCTCCTGTCGACTCTCCACTGGAGGTCGTCACTGGCGCGCGGCGGGTACTACGTGTTCGTGGGTGTGCCGATCGCCGTGATAGTCCTGTGGAGATTGATATTCCTGAACGATGACCAGCCGGGCCTTGTAGGTCTTGAGGTGGCCGCCGGCGCTGTGGTGCTTTTGGGCGTCTTTGCGCTGCTCGCAGTGGGGTTGTTCTGGCTCACGCGCCGTATCGGATCACGGCAGGCGCTGGGGCTGACCGCCGCGGCTGTTGTCGGTCTGATGGCGATACTCACCGTAAGGACGGGCTGGGTGGCGACCTACGAGGACCCGGGTGTCCCGACGGAACTCCTTGTTTACACCCAGACATCTCCTGCTCTCGCGGGCCTAGCACAGGAGATAGAGGCGGTGGCGAGCCTCACCCGCGAGGGCGAAAGTATGAAGATCATTATCGATGGCGCCAGCGGTTTTACATGGCCCTGGACCTGGTACCTCCGCGACTACACCGATGTTTCGTATGCCAACCTGGGATTCGCGCGTCCAGAAGGCCCAAGCGAAGCGTATGTGGCGGTCGTCCACACACGCAACGAGAACATCGCAAGGCCGGCCACGGAAGAAGGCTTCACCGAGGGACGTAGATTCCCTCACCGTCAGTGGTTCCCGGAGACGTACAAGCAGACGACATGGAGTCAATTCTTCAACACGCTGGTGCGCCCGAGTCGGTGGCAAAACGCATTGAATTTCTTCGTTTACCGAGAGATGTCGCAATCCATTGGTTCCGAGGACGCGTTTGTATACTTTGATGATGGCATCCCGCTCAGAGCACTGGAATGAAGATCGCTTCGTACTCGGAACAGGCGTTGATCAACGATGGGACGTGCTGCCGGTCGGACAGCACGTTGGGCAGTAGGATAAGTCGGTGATCTCCCAGCGAAGTGTGTGGGTCGGTCTTCTAGTTAGCGCCGTTTTCCTCACCGTATTTGCGCTCCTGTTTCTTCCGATAAACGACGTACAAGAAGTCGTGCGTGAGGCTAACTTCTGGTACGTCGCCCCATCGCTTCTTTTCTACCTAGCGGCCGTCTACTTCCGCAGCCTGCGCTGGCGCTACCTTCTCAGGCCCCTTATCGAGAGTCCTAAACGGTCGTTATTCCCGGTGGTGGTGGTTGGCTACATGGCGAACAACATTCTCCCGGTGCGGCTGGGAGAAGTCGTTCGGTCTTACTACGTTGGACTGCGAGAAGGGGTCAACCCGGCGTCTGCCTTTGGCACGGTAGCGGTCGAGCGGGTGTTCGACGTGTTCGTATTGTTCTTGGTGATAGCGGCGGTCTGGGTGTTGCCGGTGGGCGACCTACTTGGGCGCGTCGCCGACGACCTGCCGGGCGGGACCCAGACATTGCTGGCGCTTTCCTTGCTCTCATTCATAGGGGTCACGGCGATCATCGCGGCTATCGTCGTACTCGATCCTGCCACAACTGTGCGGCTGATCGAACGGATGATGTTTTTCGTGCCGGTTGGCATCAAGGGAAAACTTCTCGAGCTTGCCAGGCGACTGCTCGAGGGCCTGGCCGTAGTAAGGACGCCACGTGCACTAGTCGCTGTGCTGCTGCTGTCCCTGCCGATCTGGGCGGCCGAAGTGTTGATGCTGTACGTGATCGCGCTCGGCTTCGATATCGATTCTGCCTTTGGTGGGCGCGTAGAAATGATCGCTGCGATCAGCCTGTTTATGGCGATCGCCAACCTGGCGTTGGTGGTGCCGTCCACCGCGGGCGGGGTGGGTCCTTTTAACTTTTTTGGCGCAGTAACGTTGGTGGCGCTTGGTGTTAACGAGGCGGAGGCGGGTGCATACGTCTTGACGGCGCACATAGCCTTGCTACTGCCGGTTACATTGTTGGGCCTAGCGATTCTCTTGTTCGATCACACGTCGCTAAAATCGCTTCTGGGGAGGACCCGACTGGCACACGAGGGTGAAGCGGGCGACGATTTAATCGATGACCCCCCCGTGCCGACCAAATCAACAATTTAAAAGGCGCTATTGCCGAGACGGCCGTATACCTGAGTACATGTTCATCAAAATGAAACTAAATAGATGCGAATAGGTGTAATCGGCGCGGGCGCGGCGGGACTTTCTGCGGCATACGATTTCGCCAGAGCGGGCCATGGTGTGACCGTCTACGAGGCCGCGCCTTTTGTCGGCGGACAGGCCTCGACCATTGAGGTCGGAGGAGGTCGGCTGGAGCGCGGGTATCATCACCTGTTCACGAGCGATAATGCCATCCTCGAAATCATGGACGAGCTTGGAATTGGCGAATCGATGCGGTGGATACCTTCAAGCGTGGGCATCTACACGGACCACGAGGTGTATCGATGGAGCACACCGATAGATTTGCTGAGGTTCAGCGCACTGTCCTTTCGTGACCGTATTCGGATGGGGATGGTCGCTAAAAAGCTCCAGCGTATGAAGGATTGGCGGGCGCTGGAAGACATCACGGCCGCTGAATGGATCCGAGAGAACGCCGGGGCGTCGATCTACGCAAAGGTCTGGGAACCGTTGCTGCGGGGCAAGTTTGGTGACCGGTTCGAGAGCGTCGCCATGCCCTGGTTCTGGAGCAAGATCCAGACCAGGTTTGCGTCACGTGACCGGCTGGGTCGGGAGAAGCTCGGCTACCCGATAAACAGTTTTGACGAGGTGTTTGAAACACTTGAGGAACGTATCAAGTCCATGGGCGGACAGGTATATCTCGAAACCCCCGTGACTAATGTGCTGGTTGAGGACGGTGCGGCGACAGGGTTACGGGTCAAACATCCGGATGGTACTGAGACCGAAGAGAACTTCGACCTTATCTTGTCCACCGTCCCGTCTTTTGCATTCCCCAAGCTGGTGGATCTACCCGAGACCTATTTGAAGAAGTTGGGGGCGGTTGAGTACATGGGAGCTGTGGTCATGATCCTTGAGATGACACACCCCCTCACGGACGTTTACTGGATGAACATCGCCGATCACGAGGTGCCGTTCCTGGGACTGATCGAGCACACAAACCTGATGCCAAAAGAATTGTACGGCGGCAGCAACGTCCTCTATCTGACCAACTACGTCGAGCGCCAGAGTGAGCTTTTTCTGATGTCGGACGAAGAGCTGCTTGAGGTGTACGCCCCGTGGCTGCCGCGGTTTAACCCTGCGTTTGAGCGCTCATGGATCACACGAGTCCACGTGAACCGGGTGAGCGCCGCCCAGCCCGTGATCGGAACGAACTACTCACAGCACATACCGGAGCACCAGACGCCCGTTTCAAAGCTGTTTCTGGCGAACACGACACAGATCTATCCGGAGGACCGAGGTACGAACTACAGCATCCAAATGGGGCGAGAGATTGCCGCGACGATGTTACGGGGTGGTTGAGACGTAGGTGGCCTATCAGGGGGGTGTCATAGGCCTAGGGCCGGGCAAGCGACGGGCCTACGGTGTCGGTGCTTTCACGATGTGGGGCCCGGAGAGTATTCGCGCCGGGACGAAGCGAGCTCCAAGAGATCTTCAAAATCGCCCGTCACGGCAATGACACTGTGCTCGAATCCGGCGGCTTTTCTAGGTGTATTTGGG
>JAPKBN010000121.1 GCA_026421215.1 Dehalococcoidia bacterium | reverse complement strand
CAGAGACCAACTCAATGTGGGCCCCGGAAAGAACGGAGGCGCCGATCAGATCCACGTCTTCTTGGGTCGCTGCAGTCATGATTTCTTCCGCTGTGGATCGCAGACCGAGGTAGATCACTTCACACCCGGCGTCGCGCAGAGCGAAAGCCACGACTTTCGCGCCACGGTCGTGTCCGTCTAGTCCTGGCTTTACGATTAGTACGCGTACCGGCTTGTTCACCTGTCGTTTGTTAATGCTAGGGCTGCGAATACCGCATATACTCGGGTGGCTTCTTCGATGTCGGACACGCTCAGATTCTCGTTAGGACAGTAGACCGGCTCACCGCCAGGGCCGAAGATCACAGTCGGCACATTCGAGCCAAAGCTGGAGGTATCACCGAGCCAACCGGCCGCCATGAACTCGGGTTCCACCCCGCGGACCTGACGTACAGCCTCGGCCATGGTTTGGACTACCGGAGATTCTGGGTCTGCCAAGTATGGATCCTTAACATCTACCAAATCGACCTTGGCTTGGAACCTGCTATCGCGCTCTCTGGCCTTGTCAAGGCAACGGTTGATTTCGGCCCGCACGGTTTCAACGGAGACGCCGGGCTGGGGACGACAATCGACCCGGATCACACATTCGTCAGGGATCATCGACGGACCGCCTGGAGCCAGGCCGCCGTATACACGGCCAGGCGCCATCATTGTCTCGGAGCCGAATAGGGCTGTGGTTTGTGCGTCCAGTTCTGGTTCCAACCGGGATAGGTCGAGCTCGATAATGGCTTGAGCGGCGAGTGTGTTGGCGTTGATGGCGAGGTGTTTGTGGCAGGTATGGGCAGAACGGCCTTGGGTTGTGATATCGAAGTAATAGCGTCCTCGGTGGCCTAGGAAGATTTCGTTGTCGGAGAGTTCACCCAATACGCACATGTCGGCCTGATGGTCTTCGAAATACCGAATGCTTCCGGTTTGATCGCCCATGTGATCACTGACCGCAGCCATGGCCACAGTGCCTCCGAGATCGAGGCCACTGGAGCGCACTGCCTCGATGGCAGTGATCTGGCAGGCGAGTGCGGCCTTCATGTCCATGATGCCGTGTCCGTAGACGCGACCGTCGATGAGATCTCCCGAAAATGGTTCGGCGAGCGACCAGCCGATAGAGACCGGTTTCGTATCCATGTGTCCGGTCATGACCACACGCGGTCCATCGCCGAAACTGATCTCGCCAATCGCATTTGGCCTGTTAGGCAGAACCGGCTGCAACTCGACCTCAGAAAAGTCGCTTTCTCGCATAACGCCGACCAATAGTTCGGCCAGCTCGCCTTCAGTCCCGAGGATGCTCGGGACCCGACACACCTTCTGGGTCAGTTCAACTGCACGCTGGGTGTCGACTGCTGCCAGAACTTGCTCCGCAACATATGATGATTTCATTCAGGCCCCTTTTAGGGATTGACCCCTTGCGGGGGCTATTCAACCCCACTTTAACTTTTCCGAAGCAAGTCGGCATCTGATATCTTAGATATCGGCGAATTAGTGTCAAATCTGGTGCTGGGCGGTTTGTTGCCCAGTGAAGGACGAGTTGGGAGAGCACGTGAGAACGAACGCAAAAGCAGCGGTTGTACGTGAGGTGGGGGGACCGTTCATTGTCGAAGAGGTCAACCTTGACGAGCCGCGCGCGGACGAGGTTCTGATCAAGGTGGCGGCGTCTGGTATCTGCCACACCGATGTTGTGTGTCGGGATCAGTGG
>JAPKBN010000059.1 GCA_026421215.1 Dehalococcoidia bacterium | reverse complement strand
TTTGCCGTCGAGTCGATTTGCCACGTTTAGATACTCCTGAGAATTGGGGCCTGGTCGCGTGGGCCACTGTACGTGATGTGGCGGTTATGGGTGATGGACAGCCGGGGCGAACTCAAACACCGTTGGGCATAACGCCCGTGCGGGTTCGACTCCCTAGACCTGCCTTAGACAGGCTCAAAACTCTCTCCTGGTTCTTCCTCGATAGAGATCGGGGCCGGCCGATAGTCCGCTTCGGCTGGACCATCTCAATCTCCGGGGTGATAGGCATGTTCGGGGCGCAGTCCTGATGGTAGAGCCTTAAGAGTTAAGCTGCGAGAATATTCCCAGATAATCACCCTAAACGTTCCGCAGGATTTTCAGGAGTCGGTAATTTGAATGAAACCGTCAAACAAGCATTGGCCACAGACAAAACAATAGACATTACGACCACGGGCAAACGATCACGCCAGCCACGCAAAACTGAGATCTGGTTCATGTACATCGAGGAGCGCGTTTTCATAACAGGCACTCCTGGGCGCCGGGATTGGTACGCCAATCTCGTGGCAACCCCCGAGTTCACCTTCCACCTCAAAGAGTCGACGGAGATAGATCTCACGGCCCGGGCTTACCCAGTGATCGAACCTGAGGAGAGGCGTCGAGTCATGTCCGCTCCTGAAACTGAGTGGTACCGAGGGAGGGCGACGATGGACGAATTAATCGCCAGAAGCCCGATGGTCGAGGTCCAATTCGAGTGACCAGATCTCTATCGAACCAATGGTCGGATACGGACCCTCGTTTGCTATGCTTAAGGTGACCGTTTCTAAGTAGGGTTTGAACTGGCCGAGGCAGTAAATCCGTCTTCTAAACTTAATCTGCTACGACTCGCTCGAAAATCCTACCCACCGGAGTAATCTCAATAGCCGCTACCGACTCTTCGAGCATTGATGCCGGAGATACTCAACAAGTCTCAACCCCTTCAGACTCCAACAAGCGCACGGGCATTTACCGCGGCTGGCCAATTGCCGGTGTCGCATTCCTATCGTCAGGATTCGCCATCGGGATGGCGCAGTACGCTTTTGGTTCGTTCGTAGAGCCACTCGAACAGGAATTTGGATGGACTCGTACCCAAATCAACTTTTCGTTGACCCTGGGTTTGACCACCGGGTTCTTATCTCCGCTTGTAGGTCGATGGATGGACAGGTTTGGAGCAAGACCTGTCATGGTCATTTCACTTCTGTTTCTTGCCGCAGGTTTCCTGCTACGTGCGGTTATGACCAACGCTGGGAATGTGACGATAGACACATCTCCAAACTTGATTTTCTGGCAACCGGATATCCATTTCACCTTCCTGACACAGTTCTATCTGTTCAGCCTCCTCCTCTTTGTCGGATTTCCTGGTGCCACGGTCATGCCGGCTGGCCGGCTCATATCAATCTGGTTCTCTCGAACACGCGGACGAATGATGGGAATCGTTACCGCCGGGAATAATTTCGGTGGATTGACCATGGTGCCGCTTGGCACTTTTGTGATTGCTGCCGCAAGTTGGCGATGGGGTTACGCGGTATTTGGTCTCATCATCATCGGGATAGCAGTAGCCACGTGGTACCTGGTACGAGACAGGCCGGCAGACGTCGCAAAAGAAAACAACAAACGTTGGTCGCCCCCCGAACTCGACGCAGCGACGGCAGCCGCTGCGGCCGCGGGTTACAGCATGAAACAGGTTCTCAGGATGAAGACCTTCTACTTCATAACCATCGGTGTCACCGCAGCCATGTTTACCTACACTGCCGTGTTGACCCAATTAATCCCACATCTAGAGGCCGAAGGGTTTTCAAAAAACGAGGCCGCCGCGGGCCTTTCAATCGTTGCAGCATGCGGCATCATCAGCAAACTGGTATTCGGACGACTCAGCGAAACGATAACGGCCAGATGGGCGGCAGTTCTCAGTCTGAGCATTCAGACTGCCGGACTCGTGCTACTCGTCATCTCTGACGGCACCAGCATGGCCTGGTTGGCCGTGATCGTATTCGGCCTTGGTTTCGGTGGTATCGGGGCACTTATCCCACTTACGGTAACTGAAGCATTTGGAATCCGTTACTTCGGAAGTATTCTCGGGACCATCAGCATGGTAGGAGTCTTACCCGTAGTAATTGGCCCATTAATGGCCGGGATCATTTTCGACAGAACGGACAACTATGATCTGGCGTTCGGGATCACAATCGTGATATTTATGGTTGGCGCGGTGTTTATGACCCTAGCCAGCCCGCCCAGACGACCTACGGCTGAGCCAGTACCGGCATACACCTGATCAACCGAGCTCTGATCGAACCTCAGCTTCAAGTTTTCGCATGTACTTCAAACTGCGAGTATCCATCTCAAATTGGTCCCCTTCCCTGCCGCCTTCGATCGCTACATAACCGTCATAGCCTGCGTCGACCATGGCTGTCATAAGAAACCGATAATCCATCTCGCCGTCCTCAAGTGAGACCTTCCACGCCACCGCCCGCTCGTTTTCGGGGTGATTGACTCGCACCACGTTTTTGCAGTGCCAGTAAACACAAACGTCGGCCAGCGCCTTCACATTTTCTTCAGGTGTTTCTTCGGGTTCGTTATATTCCCACGCGACATTCCCGATATCAGGATTGATACCGAAGTTAGGACGGTCAACCAGATCGTGTAGCAGTCGAGCCGACCAAGAGTTATCGACCGGAGACGCATGATGCATCTCTATCGCGACTGTAATACCTCGGTCGGCTGCTTCGTCACATACAGGACGAATCGAATCAGCCACGCGTTCGTATAGATAAATTGACGCGTCTTTGGACGAATCCTGAGAATGAGTCCTCCCAGTCGCTTCCCAACCGGCAGGAAGGTAGCGCTGAGGCGCCATGAGGTTGCCGACCACCAGTAATGAGCCGACCCCTTCTGCATAATCCACGCTTCGGCGTAATACATCGAGGTTACGCATTGCCGATTTCGCTTCTATGAGGGAACCACCAGCGCGGACAGCCACTATCGGTACCCCGAACCCTTCAAAGCGATCCTTAAATTCCTTAACGGCAGAGGCCCCGTCAAGTAGTGACAGTGCGTTAGCACCCACTTCCAACCCTTCATATCCGTGCTTACTGACAGATCGAAGCCATGCATCTGTGAAGTGTGAAGGGCGCGCGCTCCAGGTGCTGTAAACATCTGGGAATGCAGCCTGTCGTCTATTCGCGTAGCAGTACTTCATAGAATTTTTCACACCTGAAAACACATTGAGGCGGGCCGAAGCCCGCCTCAATTAGCAATTCGAACTTAGTGGAGTGGAGATCTATCCTCGTCCAGCGTCAATGTCAGAAAGTACTGACTTCGCGTATTCAACGCTCTTCCCATCCGCCAGCCATTGATCCCCGGTCACAGCACCCTCGATTGCCATGTAGCCGTTGTAACCGGCTTCAGACATAGCTGTGATGGCATAACGATAGTCGATTTCACCATCTGAAATCGGGACCCGGAGGAATACCGAGCGTTCATTCTCCGGGTGGTTCACCCGAAACAGGTTCTTACAGTGCCAGTACACCGAGATAGGGGCAACCGACTTGATATGTGCATCCGTTGTTTCTTCCGGCGTATCGTAGGTCCAGTAGACGTTACCCAAGTCCGGGTTGATGCCAAAATTGTCACGGTCCACCAGATCGTTGATCAGGTGCGCAGACCAAGAGTTGTCCACTAGAGAATTCTGGTGCACCTCTACCGAGATCGTTACACCCTTGTCACCGGCTACATCGCTGGCTTCTTGTAGTTCCTGGCCCAGTCGCTCGTAATCGTAAATCATGGCGTCACGGCTGGCGTCCTGGGACTTGTACCAACCAGAGCCACTGCCAGGTTTGCCCGGATAACGGGTCGGAGCACTGAGGGCACCATTGACGATGTCCGCACCGACCGTCTGTGCGGTATCGATCATTCGGTGCAGACGGTCACGGTTCTCCTGATATCCGGCGGCGGCGGTCAGGGAACCACCCGACCGGATGGCCATTGCAGGAACGCCATGGTCGGCAAGTCGCTTGCCGAAATCCTTTACCTTCTGATCGGAACCCAGCGCCTCAAGCGCTTGAAAACCGATCTCCATCCCATCCATACCTATGTCCTGCGCTTTGGAGAGGAATTTATCGGTATAGTCCTCCGCCTTAACGTCCCAGTTGGGCTGGCTGTCCGGGTACAAAGCGTGACGTCGGTTTGCGTAACAAAACTTCATCGAATCGACCTTCTTAAAGCGCCTATCCTGACCCTGAATAACAGGATTATATTAGCCTAGTTTAAGCGACGGGAGTCTAGCACGGCGTAGGCCCTCAGACCTCGAATCGCCATAATCCCCTGACAAGACTGCCGGCGCCGCGACTGTATGATTACGCCGCTTCATTCAAATTCCGCAATTCGCTGTCAACTCAAAGACCAACCTGAAGGCATTCCATTCATATGAAAATCACTGACATTAAGGTCTGGCCGACACGCGTCGTGGAAAACCGATCCTGGATATTTATCGAGGTCAACACCGACGAGGGCATCACCGGATTCGGAGAGGCGACTAACTCCGGCGGCGGCGGCGTGATTATGGTCGCCCGCTTAGTCGAGCTCATCCGTGACACTGTGCAGGGTGCCGACTTCGCAGAAGGCCTGATCGGCCAGGACGCGAATGACATAGAGCGGATCTGGCAAAACCTGTACCGACGATTTACCACTCTTGGCCCACGCGGCCTTGTCACGTCGGTAATCAGCGGCATCGATATGGCTCTATGGGACATCAAGGGCAAGGCCCTCGGAGTTCCCGTCTACGACCTGCTGGGCGGCAAGGTCAGAGACAGGATCCAGCTCTACACTCACGTATCAAACCAGGCCGACCCTGTTGCTGCCGCCCGCCATGCTCGTGAGGTTGTGGATATGGGTCACACCGCCCTCAAAACCGACCCGTTCTCGCCCGAGATGGGACAGCACCATCGCCGCTACATGGACGGTCGTATCTCGGCCGCCGGAGCCCAACACGGGGTAGACGTGATGACCGCTATCCGGGAAGAGGTCGGCCCGGAAATCGATCTAATGATCGATGCCCACGGCAACTTTAACGTGGCGACGGCGATAGACCTGTGCAATCGTATGACGGCGATCAATCTGACCTGGTTCGAGGAGCCGGTTCAGCCGGAAAGCCTGAACGCACTCAGACAGGTAAAGGCAGGGACAGACGTCCCGCTTTGTGTCGGTGAGCGGTTGTACACGCGCTATGATTTCGCCGACGTTCTGTCTGAGGGTCTGGCGAACTACATCATGCCGGACATCTGCTGGACCGGCGGTATCTCAGAGATGCGCAAGATTGCCACGCTGGCGGAGACCTACTACGTGCCTATCAGCCCCCACGACGCAAGCGGTTCTCTGAACGTGGTCGGCGGAGCGCACGTCATGATGACGACGCCAAACTTCTACCGGCTAGAAACATCGAGGCCCACGCCAGAGCAGTACAACCGCGTACTCACGGAACCGATCGAGTTCATTGACGGCCACCTGACCCTCCCAGACAAGCCGGGACTCGGAGTGGACCTGGACGTTGAGTTCATGGCGGCGCACCCGGACCCGCACTGGGCCCAGGCGGGTGGGGGGCAGTAGTTGGCCGGATTCGGTATACGCTAACTGCATGATCTTGATTCGGTATGCGGTTCCCTGACGTGGCGACCAGAAACGTCGCTTCATCTGCCGAATCTGGAGCCGTCCACAGGCTGACTGACGCCCAGGCTCGCCGCGGCATAATCACCGTTACTGCGGCGACGATCTTCCTCTACCTGTCGCTGTACCTGTACGTCCCGTTCCTGCCGCTCAGAGCTGCCGAGCTCGGGGCCAGCAATACGATGATCGGGCTGGTGATCGCCGGGTTTGCGGTCGGGCAGGTCGTCCTCCGGCTACCCATCGGCATCGGCGCCGATTTCATCGGACGATGTAAGCCCTTCGCCGTTGGCTCGTTAGTCCTCGCAACCGTCGGCGGGCTGGGACTGGCGCTGGCTCCCAATACCGAGATGCTGTTCGCTGCCCGACTGCTCACCGGCGCGTCCGTCGCCGGGTGGGTGGCGATAACCGTCCTGTTCGCCTCTTACTACCGACCTGACGACACGGCAAAGGCGATGTCCCGGATCATGACTGTATGGGCCGCCGGACTGGTGCTCGGGACCTTCGCCGGCGGAGTGGTCGCAGACCTCTTCGGCAGCAAGGCCACATTCTGGGGATCGGTCGGAGCCGGAGCGATCGGCACCGCGCTGATCCTGTCAGCGCCCGAGCCCAACCTTGAGCGGGTGCAACGCTACGGCTTCGAGACGGTCAGGCGGGTAGCATCGTCCGGGCTTCTGTTAAGGCTTGCCGTCATCGGCATCGGCGTGCAGTTCATCGCGTTCGCCACCTACTTCGCCTTTGTCCCCGTCTACGCGGAGAGCATCGGCGCATCGCTCTCGACAATCGGCTACATCACCACCTTCACGCTGGGCGCGGCGATGGCCGGGACGCTGATCGCTCCGATGATTATCGCCAGGGTTGGATACCGGGTCACCGTGGCGGGGTCACTTGTCGTGGTCGGCGCCGCAACAGCAGCCGTCACCCTCGCCGAGACCGTCTTCCCGCTATTCATCACCCAGGGCATCGCGGGGCTGGGCCACGGCGTGCTCTCGGCGGCGCTCATGGCGATCGTGGCCCTGACGGCGATACCCAGATTGCGCGCCACGGCGATGGGCTTTTATCAGTCGATGTACGGAGTGGGCGTGCTGGCCGGCCCGTTAGTGGCCGGGCTTGTCGCGGATGGCCCCGGGCTGGATGGCGTGTTCTACGTTTCAGCCCTGGTTGCCGGTGGCGCTGCGGTTTTGGCCGTGGTCACCAGAATGCCCGAAACCACGGCCAACTGAGGGCGGCCTGACCGCCCTGTAACTACCCTGTGCGTTCGATGACGTAGAGGATGTTCTCGTCGCGCCACGGAACGTTTTCGATATCGTCGCAGGACGCCTTCACGTTTTCGGTGAACTGGTCCAACGCGACCTCAAACTCTTCCGTGTCGTAGAGGCTAAACGTGGAGTAGTGGCGATTTCGCGCCTGATCCAGAAGCCGTTCGAGAGCCGCCGTTCGGTCGTACTTGAAAGCTTTGAACTCGATCATCTCAAGATCCGGTATTTCAGCTACGGCCTGCGTAACCTCGTGGACTTCGTAAAGTCGTTTTTCTTTTTCATTGAAACCAGGAAAATGAACTCCCCAGCATGACCGGGCATTCTGCGTGCGGGTTCGGGTGTATACAAACAACTTCCCGCCCGGCTTCAGGGTCCGGCGCGCCTCGGCGAAGAAACTTTTCAACTCGAAGTGATGGCACGCGTTGAACGTGAACATGTAGTCCAGGGAGCCATCATCCAGCGGGAGATCGTCCGCGAGTGCGCGGTGTGTCTGGAAATCGGAGATGCCTTCCGCAGCGAGGTGGTCGTCCAACTCCTCAAGCATCTCGGTGTTGGCGTCTATGCAATGCAGGAACATTTCGTCCCCAAGACGCCTGTGAAGAAGAAGGTCATAGCGCCCTGCGCCACATCCCACATCCGCTGCAACAAGTGGCCGAGCCTTACCGATTAACTCTTTTATGTAAACGATCGGTTCCAGATCTGTAGTCCGGGCATCCCTGTATGCACTGGCGATCTTTGCAAAATGTTCATCAACCTGGGTCATTCTTTGTTCCTCCAGCTACCGGTCATCATCCGGGGCGCTATTTTCCACGGTCATTGACCGGGCGCGCCACGCGCACGGGTATCAGTGTCAATTCGCGACGTCGCGAAAATGGGTCCACAGAATCCGTGACTCAGCTTCGGAGTAGTCCGAGCGAGTCGCAGTTACAACGCGTTAAATGACATTGCCATCCCGCGCCATATCGCTCATTACCTGGCCGGGAGGCCTCCACATGCGGGTTTCACGCATGTACTCCCGGTCGAGAGCGGAATATCAGATTAGCGAGCAACTGTCGTATCGTCAAATCTATTCCGATTTGACAGTCGTCACACTCCATCCGAGACTCCGCCCATGCACAACAATGAAAGGCGATGACGATTGACAGGTGATGCGACGCAACCCTTGACTGGCCGATCCCTACTCCCGGGTTTCTGGGACGTCGGTGCATCGATCCATGACGAGATCAAGGACCTGACCGAAGAGCAACTGAACTGGACGTCTGACCGGTTCGAGTGGGCCGCATGGAGCATCTCCAGGCAGACCAGCCACATGGCATCGATGCTGTATCGCTGGATGTTGCTGAGGTGGGGCGATCAGTTATTTCCGGAAGGCCCGGGGCTGGACGATTCACAGATCACGGCCCTCGCCGCGTCCGATACTGATCGCGCCCTCGACGAGA
>JAPKBN010000022.1 GCA_026421215.1 Dehalococcoidia bacterium | reverse complement strand
CTCACGGCCCACGGGTAGAGGAAAATGGTCTCCACATCGAACACCACGAACAGCAGTGCGAAGTAGTAGTACCTGAAGTTGAACCGGGTCCATCGTGAGCCGACGGCCCGCATGCCAGACTCGTAGGTCGCCATTTTTACGATCTGTGCGCGTCGGTTGACCTCTTCTGGTGTGATCGCTACGTCGATCGGTTCGGGCTCGCTCGGCGTAGCGCGCGTCGGCCGCATGCCGGTCAAAGTTCCAAGCTTTGACAGCATGAGCATGCCGATAGGCACGGATATCGCGATCAGTACAAATATCGCGACCAGTCCGTACTGTCTGAAGTAGTCTTCGCCCAAGCGGAATTCCTTCGTGTTCAAGTTGCGGGCTGGAGCATATCAAAGCCCCGATACGCCCACAAGTGAAATGCGCCACAATCGGATCAATCCGGGTCATCCACGCAACTGGACATGGACGGCCCGAACCCCGTGTAAGTTCCTGCCTTACAGCTTGAAGTCGATGATGCCCCGACCATCTTCACCGGCGTGGAGTGCATCAAACGCCTCGTTGATCTGATCAAGCGGATAGTTACGCGTGATCAAGCTGTCGATGTCTATCTTTCCCTTTAAATAGGCATCGACAATCACGTCAAAGGTTTCGTGCGGGCTCGCCGAACCATAGTAGCTTCCTACGACGGTCTTTTGGTTTCGAACCAGATCGATCAGATCGAGGTCCGCTGTTTCCCCTACCGGGGCAAGCCCTACGATCACGGCCGTGCCACTCTTCCGGAGTACTTTTACGGCACCCTGGGTTGTCTCTGCCGCTCCGAAAGCGTCGAACGCCATGTCGACGCCGCCGCCCGTTAGTTCACGAATAGCTTCGATGGGGTCTGTTTCCCTGCTGTTCACGACATCGGTTGCGCCAAATTTGTACGTGAACTCAAGTTTGTGGTCAAAGATGTCCACGGCGATGATCCGTGACGCCCCGGCCATCCTTGCGCCCTGAATCACATTCAGGCCGACACCTCCGGACCCGAATACGGCGACTGTCATCCCGACCTTTGCCGCCGGGCTGTTGATCACGGCCCCTACTCCGGTCGTGACCGAGCATCCGATAAGAGCGGCTACTCCCATCGGCACTGAGTCTGGAATTACCTGGCAGGATTGCTGCGGCGCAACAATGGTCTCGGCGAATATTCCGACCTTCGCCATCTGATACACGTCATCGCCGTTGTCGTGCAACCGGGCGGTTCCGTCGTACTGGAGCGCACCCGTCTGGGCGTTGGTATCACACAGTTGTGGGTTGCCGCTCCGGCAGGATCGGCAGTGTCCGCAATTGGACACGAAGGACATGATGCAGCGATCGCCTGGCTTCACCCGGGTTACGCCCGGGCCTACCTCCACTACGGTGCCTGCGCCCTCATGTCCGAGGACTACTGGTAAGGGCAGGATGGCCGTTCCGTGCATCACGTGGATATCACTCGCACACACACCCGCCGCTTCCATGCGAACCCGTACCTCATTTGCTTTCGGTGGGTCTTGAGTTAGCTCTTTAACCTGAAGGGGAGTATTTGCTTCGTAGAGTACGGCTGCCTTGGTCAACGGGATGTGTCTCCTGTAGCTGTACGACGTGGTGACTTATGACGCTGTCACTTTAACAGCGATGCGGTTCGTTTTAGATGAAATTCGCCCATAAACCTTGGCGTAAAAAAAGGAGGCCCCGGACAATGCCGGGGCCTCCTTGAAGTCACTTCTAAGGTCTTCTAGTCAGCTGCTCCAACCGGAACTCGAGCAACTTTGTCTTGAAGGAGCTTCTTGAGAGCTTTCACGTTGCCATTCAGGTCTGGGAACTTGCCGTCGTTGGTCGCCTTGTCGAAGACAATCTCGCCGTCAAATGCGATCTTGAAAACACCCCCGCCGGCGGGGGTGACGGTTACCGCGACGTCCGCTCCAACGGCTTGAAACAATTCGGCTGCCATCCAGGTAGCCACGTTGTGGTGGCCTCAAGGAACGCAGTAAGTGATCTCCGCCTGTACTTTACCTTCAGCCATAAGGCTCCTCTCCCGGTCACGCCGGTCTTTACGTTTGAAGTACACGCTAGTTGCGTTCTGTGTCTCTGTCAAATCTGTAGGAGTGATACATGTGAGGCATACAGGAACTTGCAGGTGCCACAACCGTAATCGCCTGATTACCATATAATTGCCCAACCAACGCACCCCCCCAAACCACGAGGAGGCGCTCATGCGATCAGAAGTAGTACTTTCCGAGGTCACACGCGAGGACGTAACACGTATCTCCGAGTGGTTAGAGGACCCAGAGATCTCTGAGATGTGGTTTGGACGATATACGTACGGCGAACCCGCCCACCTTGGTTACGAACCTCTCAAAATGATTGACGCTACACAGGCGGAATGGGATGAGGTCTTCAACGACCCGCACCACGAGCCGCACCGCTCGATCCTTTCTGTACGCACCGTGTCCGGTGAGCACATCGGCGAGGCGCAACTGGCAATAGACGAAGCCCTTGGCGACGCTCAACTATCCGTCCTTATCGGACGCAAAGATTTGCAGCATCGTGGCTACGGAACGGCGACCGTAATTTCCTGCCTTGATCACATCTTCCGGAACCTTGGATTGTTCCGTGCGTGGGTAGACGTGCCGGAATACAACACCTCCGCCCGTGACATGTTTGAGCACCTTGGATTCGTCCACGAAGGAACATTACGGCAAAGTCGTCCACACGATGGTGCACGCCATAACTCGGTGATCCTCGGGATGCTCGCAAACGAGTACACACGTCTAAGCGAGTCGATCAACCAGGGCAGCCACACGGTCTAATCACCGGACGCGACGACACTTTCACGGAAATGGCTACGGATCGGCCGTCAGCTAACGGTTCTTCCACTCAGGAGACCGCTTTGTGAGGAATGCGTCTATGCCCTCGTGGGCGTCGTGTGCCTGCATGTTCTCCGTCATCAGTTGTTCTGCGACCTCATATGCCGGTCCGTAGTCGAGTCCGATCTGTGCGTAGAAGGATCGCTTGCCTATTGCCAGCGTGTATGAGCTTGCCGCCGAAACGTGCTGCGCCAGTTCCATCGTGCGCGCTTGCAGCTCCTCGGCAGGGACGACCCGGCTCACCAGTCCGAACTGGAGCGCCTCGTCGGCCGAGATCGGCAGACCGGTAAGCAGCATCTCCATGGCCTTCTTCTTAGGCACCGCACGAGCCAGAGCGACCCCCGGAGTAATGCAGAACAGGCCGTTGCGCACGCCGGGCGTCGCAAACCGAGCCTCTTCGGACGCGACCGCCATGTCACACGATGCAACAAGCTGGCATCCCGCGGCCGTCGCCAGTCCGCCTACCTCGGCGATAACAGGCTGTGGCAGGAGACGAATCGCCTCCATGACGATCGTTGCCATCCCAAACACGTGTGCGTTGTTTGCCTCATCACCCTCAAGAAGCTCTTTCAGATCATGGCCGGAGCTATATACCGGGCCCTCGGCCCGGATGATGACGACCCTCACCTCTTCGTTCAAGGCGACCGCGTCCAACTTCGCTTTCAAAACGGTGAGAAGTTGCGACGAAACTGCGTTGCGCCGTGCCGGGTTGTTGAGCGTGAGGATAGCGACCCCATCCTGGATTTCGTCCAGAATCAGGTCCTGCGCCTCAGTTGATACGCCTGTCATGTCCGGCCCACTCCTTGTCTCGAAGAACGAATTTTTGAATTTTCCCGGTTGCCGTCTTGGGCAGCTCACCGAACTCGACGTGCTTTGGCGCTTTGAAGTGCGCAATCCGCTCACGGCAGAACTCAATTATCTCTTCCGCAGACGCCTCTGTACCCTCGTTTTTGACGATGAAGGCTTTTGGCACCTCGCCCCATCGTTCGTCCGGCACACCGACGATGCACACCTCCATCACGGAGGGATGCTCCATGATCGCCTTCTCGACCTCCTGGCTGGAGATGTTCTCTCCGCCCGAGATGATGACGTCTTTGGCGCGGTCTCGGAGTTCGATATATCCGTCCGGGTGCCAGACACCAAGATCCCCGGAGTGAAACCACCCACCGGCAAACGCCGTCGCCGTCGCTTCCGGGTCGTTGTAATAACCAGACATGACCATGTTCCCGCGCATCACGACTTCACCCATCGTCTCGGCGTCGCGCGGAACGTCGTTCATGTTCTCATCCACCACTCTTAAGCCTGGCTCGGCGAGGACGAACGGCACGCCCTGGCGCGATTTGAGATCCGCACGCTTGTGAATCTCCATCGAATCCCAGTCGGGTTGCTCTGCTGAAACGGTTATTGGGCCGTACGTCTCCGTAAGGCCATATGTGTGGACGATCACCGCTCCCATGTCTTCTATAGACCGGATGACCTGTGGAGCTGGTGGTGCTCCCGCCGTCATGATCCGTACATCGGCTAGCTTGCCCTCACCGGCGAGCGGCGAGGAGTAGAGTGCTGTGAGCACAGTCGGAGCGGCGCACATGTGACTCACACTCTTGTTGGACACGAGGTCATACACATCTCCAGCGTCCACTCGACGGAGGCATACGTGGGTGCCGCCGACTGCGGTTACGGCCCATGTGAAGCACCAACCGTTGCAGTGGAACATAGGGAGAGTCCAGAGATACACGCTGCGCCAGTTGATACCGATCTCAAGCGCTTCTCCGAGCGCCGAGAGATACGCGCCGCGCCCGCTGTACTCGACACCTTTCGGCATCCCGGTCGTCCCGGACGTGTAGTCGATCGCTATCGAGTCCATCTCGGAATTAAGTCTTACCGAGGGGTCTTCGTCCGGGGCTGATGCCAGAAACTCTTCGTAGTCTGGACCTTCGATATCGTCAGCCCGTGGAAAGGTATCGACTGCCTGCACAAATGTGGTCACGCCGGGCACTTCGGCTTTAATGGACCCTATGACCGATGCGTACTCGGAATCGAACACCAGAACCTTTGCCCCAGAGTGGTTAAGGATGTAGGAGATCTCGCGAGCTGACAGACGGATGTTGATCGCCACGAGAATTGCGCCGAGACGCATCGGGCCGTAATGCCCTTCCAGCATCGCTGGGATGTTTGGCACGAGGAATGCGACCTTATCGCCGTACTCGATTCCCGCTTGTTTCAACGCGGATGCCAGTCGCCTGACGCGGTCGGAAAACTCAGCGTACGAGTAGGTCGTGTCCCCGTACACGACGGCCGCCTTGTCCGGGTAAACGGAGGCGCTCCGATCCAGGAACGATGTTGGGCAGAGCGCCTCAAAGCCGACTATATTTTCCATGAGGCTCCTTCAAGTTTGACCTGACTTATGTAAACCTGATTCAACTTGTGTTGTGGCGAGATACCGTGCTCGTTGATTGGTTATCGCGATATCAATCCGTTATCCGTCGTTCGGGATGTCGACTCCGGCCACCGTGGTTACTCCGGCCATTTGGGCATCGTCCATAGACAGCCAGTCCCTTCTTTCAGTTGCGTGGTTGGCCATAAACACGCAACTCGGACTAAGCCAGGCACTTTTCGGTAGCCGCGTTAGGGTACTACGAGCGCCTGGTTGTCGTAGGGCGACTATGCCAACGCAGCGAGCGCAGGAGTAAGGACGTCAAGGTACTTGAGACCGGAGCCCGTAATAAGGAGTAGGACGCGCTCGTCCGGGCTGACGGTTCCGTCGTTGAGCATCTTCCTTAGAGCGCCGACTAATGCCCCGCCCTCCGGCGCAGCGAATATGCCCTCATATGAAGACAGGTCTCTCACGCCACGAACCATCTCATCGTCGGTGACGGTAAGCCCTGTTCCGTTGCTTTCACGAACGGCGTCGATCACAAGGTAGTCGCCGATTCCAACCGGAACTCGCATTCCGGCTGCAATTGTGTGTGGGTTCGGGAACAGTTCGGCATGACGCTTGCCGTCTTTGAACGCCTTGACGAACGGGGCGCAGCCTTCAGCCTGGACCATCACCATGCGTGGACGCTCCGGTCCGATCCAGCCCATGCATTCCATTTCACTGAATGCCTTCCACATGCCGACAATTCCCGTGCCGCCGCCTGTCGGGTACACGATCACGTCCGGCAGCTTCCAACCCAACTGTTCGGCGATCTCGTATCCCATCGTCTTCTTGCCCTCTGCCCGATACGGCTCTTTGAGGGTCGACACATCGAACAGGCCGCGCTCTGCGGCCGCTTCTCCAGATATGCGACCGGCGTCGTTGATGAACCCGTCAACCAGTGTCAGGTTTGCGCCGTATGCAAGACACTCCGCCTGGTTGGCTGAGGGCGCGTCCTTTGGCATGAACACATTCGATTCAAGCCCACCCGCCGCGGCGTACGCGGCCATCGCTCCGGCAGCGTTTCCGGCTGACGGCATGGTGAGTTTCATGAGGCCCAGTTCTTTGGCCTTGGAAACAGCGGCTGACAGACCGCGTGCCTTAAAGGAACCCGTCGGGCAAACGCCCTCATCCTTTAACAGTAAGCCCGGGGAGTTCACTTCTGTTGCCAGGCGTTTGGCGTCGATCATCGGGGTCATGCCCTCGCCGAGAGTGATGATGTTGGCCGGGTCCCTCACGGGCATCACCTCTCGGTAGCGCCACATGTTCGGGTCGCGATCCTTAAGTTCAGCCTTTGCTCCTGCTGCCTTTTCAAGATCGTATCGGGCGAATAACACCTTTTCGCATGCAGGACATGTGCGCATGGGATCGCGGTCGTCGTAGGTTTCACCGCAGTTGCTGCACTGAAGATGCGTAATGAAGCTCTCTGGCACGGTTATCACCTGATTTGATCTGGGATATGGATGTTATGTGATGCCACAGATCCAATGCCGATGGACAGACGTGGCGGTACGTGATTTCGAGCGCATAGAATAGCAGCGATTGGTTACCCCCAGAGTTATGGGGGCCTGTGAATGACCCCGATCATCCAATACGGAACGCAAATACGGAGGCCTTACCCATGGCTCGGACCGCTATCGAGGACCGCTACTACGAGTTGCACCCGAAATCGGCGGAGCTGTACGAACGGGCAAAGTTGAACTTCCCGAAGGGAGTCACCCACGAGGCTCGGAATATGGCGCCCTTCCCAGTGCACATGACCCACGGACTCGGCAGCCGTAAGTGGGACGTGGACGGCAACGAGTACGTTGAGTACAACACTGGACACGGTTCCATGATCCTTGGACAGGCGAACCCGTCCATCGTCAAGGCGGTCCAGGATCGGATGGCCCTCGGAACACACCTGAGCGCTTCCTCAGATCTTGAAATCCGATGGGCTGACCTTGTGAAACAGTTGATCCCGTGTGCTGAGAAGGTTCGTTTCACATCCTCCGGCACGGAAGCCGTGATGATGGCGATGCGCATGGCGCGTGCTTACAACGGGCGCTCCAAGATCATCAAGTTCTTCGACCATTTCCACGGCTGGTCTGATTATGCAAACGCCGGCAATCTCACGGGTATGGGGGGCATACCGGGCGAAGTGCTGGACACGATGATCGTGCTTCAGCCGGGCGACATCGGAGCGGTAGAGGCGGCGATTGAGGCGAACGATGTCGCCGCCGTCATCATAGAATCCACCGGCGCACACATGGGTGGCACGCCGATCCACCCAGACTTCTTGCAGGAAATTCGAGACGTGACGACAAAGCACGACGTTGTCTTCATCCTAGACGAGGTCGTGACCGGATTTCGTTCATCCAGAGGCGGGACACAGGAACTGTGGGGCGTAACCCCGGACCTGTGCACGCTCGCAAAAATCCTCGGTGGTGGGCTGCCTGGTGGCGCGGTCGCAGGCAAGGCTGACATCCTGAATACCATCGAGCGCGGTCAGATGCTTCACCAGGGGACGTTCAACGGAAACCCGTTATCGGCGGTCGCCGGAATAGCCGCGCTGGAGATGGTGGCGAATGGCGATGTTAACGAGAAAGCGGATGCGGCGGGACAGAAACTCAAGGAAGGAATCAACGAAGTTTTCGGCCGCGTTGAAATTCCCGGGCACGCGTACGGCATCGGATCGATGATTCACACCCGTATCGGCATCGACGCCGAGATCGATGAGTGGGGCATTATTCAGGGCGCGCCGTCTGGAACACCGATCAGCAAGGACGCCGATCACGAGTTCAAGATGGCAATGTTCAACAACGGCGTCGACAATGGCAGGCGCTTCCTGATGATGGCGGTCCACTCCGACGAAGACATCGCCAAAACCCTAGAAGCGTTCGAAGCATCACTCAAACAGGTCAGAGAACAAGGGATGATCTAGCCCCGCCGGGCGGCTGTTCGAGAGGGTTTTGGCCCGTTATTCATTTTGCCGAATAGATACTGCGACCAACTCAGGGAGTGCTTACCGGGATGACTGAACAGGTTGAGGGATTTGATCTTGTTGTTATCGGGGCCGGTGCCGGTGGTTTGACCGCGGCCATGTACGGCGCACGACTGGGACTGAAGACCGTTGTGCTTGAGGGAATGATGCCCGGCGGCCAGATCATCAACGCGGAGAAGATCGAGAACTTCCCAGGGTTTCCTGACGGCCTTCTTGGCGCTGACCTCGCTCCGTTGATCGAACGTCAAGCTTCTGCGGCCGGTGCGGAGGTTCGGATGTTTACCGAGGTAGAGTCGCTGGAGTCTCAGGAGCCTTACCTTTCGCTCTCTACGCCAGAAGCCACTTTCCGCGCCAAGGCGGTGATCGCTGCCACGGGGTCGGACTTCGCCAATCTTGGCGTTGAAGGAGAGGAGGAGTTCCGCGGACGGGGCGTTTCAAATTGCGCAACGTGCGATGGAGCGTTTTTCCTGGACGAGACAGTCGCCGTCGTTGGAGGCGGTGACAGTGCCTTGGACGAGGCGTTGTCGCTTACAGCTTTTGTTTCCAATGTGATCATGCTTGTGCGGGGCAATGAGTTCTCTGGGCAGGCACACCTTCAGGAGCGTGTGCGCGAGAACGCCAAGATCGATATCAGGTTTGGCCACACAGTGACCGCTGTACTTGGAGGCGACGCCGGAGTGAACGGTGTGAGAGTGAAGGACGCTGGCACAGGAGAGGATTCGACGTTGGACGTTGCTGGTGTGTTCATCTTTGTCGGCACCGACCCACGGTCGTCCTATATGTCCGGGTTCATTGGCCTGGACGGCGGGGGACATGTCGAAACTGACGTATCCATGCGCACGTCGTCGCCCGGTTTGTACGCCATTGGGGACATTCGATCCGGATCCGCACGGCAGCTTGTGACTTCGGCCGGTGACGGCGCTACCGCGGCTATATCTGCACACCGGTATATCGAATCCCGCTCCTGGCCCGAATAATTTCCTCGAAGCGTTAGATCCCGGTTCACGATCCGTGTAGGGGTATCATCTGGCTTTCGCGTGGCGCCCTCCAAATACGGAAGTCACGGTCGAACTTGTGATCGAACCCGATATATCACTCAGGCGCACGGCTTGCGGATTGTTGGTCGTTTACAGTGACTGACAGGTGAATTCAATAACGACGTGGACCCGTTTAATCCTGAGCCAGGACACGGTGGTCCGATCCCGGCGTCTTAACCACGTAGTCGGCCACGGCCTGTCTAGAGTGGTGCAGTCGACACGTCAACGGCGCCATCGTAGCGAATGCCTAGTGCGATGCTCAATTTGCCCGCGAGTTCCTCGGCAACGATCCTCACAGGCGGTGCCGCGCCTTGCTCTGCGTCTATGGAGGTTACGTTCAGTCCGGGCATGCCGCATGGCACGATGTGGTTAAACATCGAGAGGTCCGTTGATACGTTCAGGGCGAGGCCGTGCATCGCCACCCCCCGACTGATCCGTACGCCGATCGCGGCTATCTTTCGTCCCGATGGGTTGTTGCCCTCGCCGGGGTCAACGCCGTCTCCGTCCACCCAGATACCGGTTCTGCCGGATACCCGGTGTGCCTCAACCAGATAAACGCCCAGCGTATCGATGATCGCCTGCTCCAGCGCGGCAACGTACGTGACCGGACCTAGGCCTAGGCGGCGTAGATCGACGATCGGATAAACGACGAGTTGACCCGGGCCGTGATACGTGGCCTCTCCCCCGCGGTCGGTCTCTCTGAGTTCCACCCCGGCCGCGGCTAGAGTCGCTGCGTCAGAAACAACGTGTGAGTCCACAGCTCGGCGACCCATAGTGATGACTCTGGGGTGCTCAAGCAGGAGCACCGTGTCTGGGATGTCGCCCACTACTCGAGACTCGTGAAGCGCCCGTTGTAGTGATAGCGCGTCTTCGTAGTCCTGTGTCCCAATCCATCGGGCCTGCATGGCGTCAGACACGTCAACAACTGCCGGAATTACCCGGGCTAGTTGAGCTCCGAATCGGCTGTCCAGGCTTCAAGTTCACGCTTGAAACTTTGCATAAACTCGGAAGCTTCGGCGCCATCAATGATCCGGTGGTCGAACGACAGGCAGATGTTCATCATGGACCTGATCGCTATTGCGTCTCCGCCGGGACCGAAGATAACCACCGGCCGCTTGACTATCGATTCTGTCGTGACGATAGCGGCCTGTGGATGGTTGATGATCGCCCCGCCGAGTACGGAGCCGAGCGCTCCAGTGTTGTTCAGCGTGAAGGTCCCTCCCTGGACGTCAGGCAGGGTCAGAGAGCCGGATCTAGCGCGTTCGACAAGTGGAGCGATACGTTGTGCTAGGCCCGAGATTCCTTCTCGGTCGGCGTCTTGGATTACGGGCACGACAAGTCCATCCGGCGCGGCGACAGCAAGTCCGAGGTTTACGCGGCCTTTCAGGCATATCTTCCCGTCTTCCCAACTGGAGTTGACGAGCGGATTGTCCCTGAGCGCCCGGGCGACTGCATGTGCGGTGAAGGCGAGGAAAGTCAAATCTGCGCCATGCCGTTCCAGAAAAAGATGGCGTTGTGCAGTCCGGCATGCCACCAGCCCCGTCATGTCTACTTCAACAGTGCTCCATGCGTGCGGTATCTCGCTCACGCTTTTCACCATGTGGTCGGCGATCATGCGTCTAATGGGAGACGGTTGGATTACGCGGTCCTCACCAACCGTACTGTCCTCGGTGAGGGGTTGCGTGGGAGCCGGGATAGTAGAAGGCCCGGTAGCCATCTGCGCCTGTACGTCCTGTTTTGTGACGCGCCCGCCTCGTCCGGTTCCTGTGACGGTCGCGAGGTCGATCCCGTTGGCCGCTGCCAGTCGTGAAACGACCGGGGAGTAGACCCGGCCGGTGGCCTGTGCTGTGTTTGGGGTCGAATCTGGCGCGAGTGATGCCTGCGGAGGACGATTTGCCAGTTGTTCTTCAAGCGCAGTGTCCTTGAACGTACCGCCAGTTGGACCAACGTTTGCGCCCTGTATGAGAGTGCCGACCCGGTTCGGAGCAGGTGCTTCCGCCTGCTGCTCAGATGCCGCCCCTTCAGCCGTTGCCTTGTCTACTTCCATCTCTGCTATTACGGCGCCCATCGGGACCGTGTCGCCCTCTGCAGCAAATATAGATGTCAGAGTCCCGGTATGTGGAGCCGGGAACTCCATGCTGACCTTGTCGGTCACCACTTCGACAAGTGCGTCAAATTTCTCGACCGTGTCCCCTGGCTGTTTCAGCCATTTCCCGATAACGGCCTCGGTAACAGATTCACCGACCTGTGGCAGTTCGATTCCGATTGTGGCCATTAGTAAGCCGCCAACTCTCGCATCGCTGCCGCTATCTTTTCGGCCGATGGCATGAATTCAGCTTCTAGCAAAGGCGAAAACGGCATAGCCGGGACTTCTGGGCCGGCAACCCGCTTCACCGGTGCGTCCAGATCTTCAAATGCTTCCTCGGCGATGACCGCAGCGATCTCCCCGCCGATGCCGCCGGCTTTCGTGTCCTCGTGGACGATCATCGCCTTGCTGGTCTTCCGCACGGACTCCAGAACCGTGTCCGTATCGAGAGGACGTAATGTTCTGAGATCGATGACCTCGACATCGATGCCCTCTGCCATCAGTGTCTCCGCCGCTTCCAAGCAGTAGTGGAGTACAAGGCCGTAGCTCACCACGGTGAGGTCGGTTCCGGTTCGCTTCACATCGGCTTTGCCGATCGGAATCGTGTAGTCACCTTCTGGAACGTCGCCCTTCACAAGCCGGTACGTGCGCTTGTGCTCGAAGAAAATCACGGGGTCATCGTCACGGATCGCTGACTTGAGTAAGCCCTTGGCGTCATATGGTGTTGCCGGGGCGACAACCTTCAGGCCGGGCTGGTGCGAGAACGCCACCTCGATCGATTGCGAGTGAAACAGTCCTCCCCGAACGCCGCCCCCATAAGGAACGCGAAGCACGAGAGGAGCGGTACGCCGGCCCTGAGTTCCGTAACGAACCCGCGCCGCTTCGCCGATGATCTGGTTGACGGCGGGCCATATAAAGTCGCCGAATTCGATCTCCGCAACGGGGCGCATGCCGTTTACGGCCGCGCCCAGCGCGATGCCACCAATAGCGGCTTCGGCCAGAGGTGTGTCGATCACCCGTTCCGGACCGAACTGATCTAAGAGTCCCTCTGTAGCAAGAAACACGCCGCCTCTTGCCCCGATGTCTTCTCCCATAGTGAAAACAACTGGGTCTCGCTCCATCTCTTCACGGAGCGCTTCCCGGACCGCCTCTATCACCGTCATCTCGGCCATTAAGACTGATCTCCCGGAGAACCTGGCGCGTACACCTGCTCGTAGAAATCCTGTGGCTCCGGGAAGGGTGCGTTTTCGGCATCCTCCGTTGCCTGGTTGACTATTTTCTGTGCCAACGACTTGATCTCTTCGTCAAGCGCGTCGTCCAGTGTGCCACTTGCGCGCAGGATCTTCTCTGTTGCAGGGATCGGGTCAAGGTCCCTGATTCCTTCCAGATCCTCTGGTGGCCTGTATCGAGTATCGTCGTCATCGCTGGTATGCGGGAGGAATCGCTCCACGACGGCCTCTACCAGAGTCGGTCCCTGTCCAGAGAGCGCGAGGTTTGCGGCAGCTCCAACAGCCTCATACACGGCTACGGGGTCAAAGCCGTTGACCTCGATGCCCGGCATTCCATAAGCGGATGCACGTGTGGCGATTGATTCGATATTCATCTGCTGGGAGATCGGGACCGAGATCGCGTACTTGTTGTTCTCGCAGAAGAAAATTACCGGAAGACGGTGAATGGAGGCGAAGTTCATTGCCTCGTGGGTCTCGCCCATGCTTGATGCACCGTCGCCAAAGTAGGCTACCGTCACGCGTTTCTCGCCACGCATCTTGTCTGCAAGTGCAACACCGACGGCCTGGGGCAGCTGGGTGGCGACCACGTTGGAAAACGAGACTATGTCCCGTCGATCGCGGTCTATGGCGCCGTGCAACGGGAACTGGCGTGCGCCGGAAAGAGGTTCTCCTTCCTTCGCAAGGAAACCCAACAGTAGTTCTAGCGGCGTAACGCCGAGTGCGAGCATCGTGGTCAGCTCACGGTAGTAGATGTAGAAACGGTCACGTTCCGGGTCTAACGCCCGGATGGCTCCAACCTGTGCGGCTTCATGACCCTGGGCAGAGGCGACGATAGCCGCCCTACCCTGGCGATTCATCTGCCATATGCGTTGGTCGAGCTTTCTGCTTAGTACCATTGTCCGGTACATTTCAAGCAGGTCGGTATCGGTTAACGGCGGTGGCCCGGCACCGTACTTGTCTGACACCGCAGATCCGTTATCGGAAAGGCCCGGTGTTGCGGAAGAAGATTGTTCACTGAACATATGTCGGCAATTATAAGGACGGACAAGACTTATCTACGACCCTGAATGCAATATTCGTAATTCAGACATGTTCTGGGCAGTTAATTGGGTTTGAGCGATCTAGCCTTTGGAATAGCCGTCGTGGTCGCCGCTTACCTTGTGGGCGCGATTCCGCCCGGGCACATCCTTGCGCGGAGGCAAGGACGCGATATCAGGGCTTTGGGCTCGGGCAATATCGGAGCGCTCAACGCGCTTCGCTCGCTGGGCAAGCGTGCTGCGGCCGTGGTCTTCGTCGTGGATGTCGGCAAGGCGTCGCTCGTGATGCTGCTCGTCATGGTGATCGACGCGCCGGATTGGTCGATGTATGCCGCTGCGCTGGCGACGATGCTTGGGCACAATTTCTCCGTTTATGTAGGTTTCCGTGGCGGAAAAGGTGCCGCCGTAATGACCGGTGTCTTTCTGGTCATGCTGCCATATCTGACACTACTATCGATCCCGGCGTTGATCCTGGGATACTTGATTTTCCGATCCGCCTTCTGGGGGATGGTGATGACGTTCATTTCCATCAACACTTTGACGATCGTGACTGGCCAGCCTTTGGCGGAGATCGTTTTGTGTCTGGCGTTGACCCTGCTTGTGGGTTTGACACACCTTTTACGTGCTTTCGAGATGCTCTGGCCGGCGATCAAGACGCTAGACTTTCATAGGATTGGACAGATCGAATAAGGCCAACGCATAAAGAGTGCGAAAATTACGTGGCTTTCATACGGCCACACGCCAGTACGTGAAATGATTTGCTTGAAGAACGCTCTAGGAGTAACGATGAAACGTTGGACACTTCTCGCCGCGCTTTCTATAGCGCTTGTTGCGGCGGTTGCATGTAGTAGTGATGAACCCGCTCCGACATCGGTCCCCATACCGATGGTGGAGACATCTGCGCCATCGGGTGACGGGTCTAGCCCGCAACCCCCTACCGGCTCCCTGGATACCAGTAAGACGTACACAGCTACATTCGCGCTCGTGAAGGGCGATGAGTTCGACATCTTGTTGTACGACGATCTTGTTCCGAAGACTGTCGAAAATTTCGTCAATCTCTCTAACTCCGGTTTCTATGATGGGATCACGTTCCACCGCGTGATGGCTGATTTCATGGCGCAGGGCGGAGACCCCACAGGTACGGGTTCGGGAGGCCCTGGCTACAAGTTCGCCGACGAGTTCCACGTGGATGCCCGTCACGACAAGCCGGGAATTCTCTCGATGGCCAACTCGGGCTTCAACTCGAACGGCAGCCAGTTCTTCATCACGTTCGTAGAGACGCCCTTTCTGGACGCCTTTGATGACAATGATCAGCCTAAGAACTGCGCAGGCTTCTCCGTCTCATGTCACGCCGTGTTCGGTGAGGTTGTGAGCGGAATGGATGTAGTGAACAAGATACGGGTCCGCGATCCCGGTACAGACCCGAACCCGGGTGACGCCATCAAGACGATTCATATCAAAGAAAACTAAACACTGACGCCAACCAGTCAGTCAATCGACGCACGTTATTAAGGAATAAATATGCTTCAGCACGGAGACAGCCCCAAAGCCCCTAGCGGTGCACTTGATACGAGTAAGAACTACACGGCAACCATGGAGCTTGGCAGCGGTGGGAAGATCGTGATCAGCCTGTTCCCCGCCGAAGCGCCGTTAACGGTCGAGAACTTCATCAACCTGTCTGTTTCAGGCTTCTACGACAACGTTACCTTTCACCGCGTGATCCCGAACTTTATGGCGCAGGGTGGCGACCCTACCGGAACAGGCACCGGCGATGCCGGATACAAATTCGGTGACGAGTTTCACCCGGACCGAAGGCACGACAAACCCGGCGTACTTTCGATGGCCAATGCCGGTCCCGGCACTAACGGCAGCCAGTTCTTCATTACCCATGTTCCGACTCCCCACCTTGACGGAATGCACTCCGTTTTCGGAGAGGTTACCGATGGCATGGACGTTGTTTTAGGGATTGCCGAACGCGACCCAGGCAGCTCCCGGACGCCCGGCGAGTCTATCAAGTCGATCACGATCAACGAGAGCTAAACAGAAACACAGACGTCACTAATAGAAAGGCCCGACGGAAACTCCGTCGGGCCTTTCTTATTCTTGTTGTGATTGCGCAGGGTTTAACCGGCATCAGGCTCTGGATTCGTTGGTTCTACGGGCTTAACAGGTCGAGCTTTGCGTCGAGTGGTCGTGTACTCGAACAGTCGCCCGGCGTATCCGATGCGAGACCCGTCGCTTAGCTCAACGATCCTCTCAGCCGGCCTGCCGTCCACACGCATAGTTACGCCGTCGGAGTTGTCGTAGTGGAGTTCCAACCCGGTCTTTTTGAAGATCAACATCGCCCCAGGCACGGGCAGGTCAGGCGCGTCCGTTATCGAGATGACGCCCTTAAACACCACCCCTTTTATGCCGCCTCTACGTACGGATGACAGGTCTAGGACAAGCTCCTGTCGGTCGTCGTAGATGTAGCCGTACGGCATCACCTGTTTTCGAGAGATCACGAACAACACGACTCCCGAGAGGATCAACAGACCGATCAGGACGGCGCCGATGATCGGGAGCAGCAACGAACTCTCTTCCTGCTCTACCGGTAACACAACGATCACCGGATAGTTCACCGTCACAAGGGTCTGTGTGATCGGTCCAGATGTGTTGAAACTCCGTCCGACGTACTCGGCGTTGAGCTCGGCGGTTACCGTCTGCGTACCGCTCTCGCTCGGTGTTGCAATGACCTCGAATCTCCATCCGGTGCCATCCTCAAGCGCATCGATAAGTCGCAGCGAACCCGTGACGGATTCGCCGGTCGGCCCGGTGACAATTGCCGTGATAGCAGCGGGTAGTACCGGGTGTGGATATCCGCCGACGGTCACCTCAATGGTACCAACCGCTATCTCGAATCCGGCCTCTACCGACCCACCTTCCGAGGGCTCTGCCTGGAGTGTCGGGAAAATCTCTGTCTGGAATGAGTCGATCGCCTTGACACTTGCGTCGTAGTCGTCCCAGCCGAGCTCGAGTATGACCTCACTGAAACCTTGCTCTCCCGACGCATCAAACACTACCGAGAAGATGCCGTCTCCCAATAATGCATCACCGCCCTCCCCGTTATCGGTAAGCCGGTAAACGGCGGATGTGCCTTCGGGCGATGTGATAGTCGCCGTGACCACAGATCCTGGCAGCCTTCGAGCCACTCCATCCACGGTCACCTCCGCCATCAAGACGGCTTGCAGCCCTGCCGGGAGCGGTGGCTGACCAACCAGCCGAAGTTCAAGCGGGCTTCGCACTTCGACAGAAGCCAGTATGGGAAGACCGTCTCCGGTAGCGCGCAACGACCATGTGCCCGGTTCAGGGGAACTGATCGTTACCGCTACTAGGTTCGGAGTTGTGATGAATGTTGCTACGTTAGAAGTTGTTACAAGTTGAACCCCGTGCGGATCGAACAAATCCAGGGATGCGTTCGTGGAGTTGCGGACCATGACGAGGCTGAGCCGTGTCGACTCTGGAGCCACCTCTATGGGCTGGACCGCCGTGTTTCCGGATTGGAGCGCTAAGTCCAAAACGAGATCGCCATCCATCTCCAACACGTTGTGGACGAACATATCCAGTCCAAGCAGTGTGCCGGTGTCGTCCCAGCGTCCTGAGGCTCGTTCTACGATAGATGATAGGAATCCACGCGCCTCATTTGTTGTTGACGGAAGCATGACAGCGTTGATCTTCCATCCTTCAGCGATGAACAGATCGGCGAAACCGATTATCCGATCTCGGTTCTCCTGAGATCCGTCCTGCATTCGACCCGTGATCAAAACTATCTCGGATCCGGCGGGTGCGCTCACGCCGGAGAGGTATGCAAACGCAGAGGCCAGAGCGGCGAACTGATCGCTGCCTCCGCTCTCTGCACGACTGGAGATGCGCTGCGCGAGTATCGATACAGCGTTCGTTAGTTCGGGACCCGATGTGGAGTGACCGACCACGGTGCCGGCTTCATCCGAATACGACAGCAACGCGACGGTGCCATCGGTGGTGGAATCCGAGAGGATCTGCAACGCAGTTTCGGCGACGGCGGCGTCTTTTTCGCTTACAGATGTGCTGCCAAGGTCGATCGCGATAAGCGTCACCCTGGACTCGTGGTCGTCAGCAGAAATTGTATCGGTTCCAACGGTAAACACCGTCGCCATCACAGTGATTCCGAGGAGAGTTACTAGTAGTCGGCGCATAATTTCCCGTTCAAGCGTCTCGCGCGTGTTCATAAGCAGTCACCTGAGGCTAGGAATCGGCACCGTGCAAGCGCAAGGCGATTTAGCTACGGGCTTGGTTGGGAATTGCTGGCCCGACCACCTTTGATTGACCGGCCTCAACGCCCCATCTAAACTCTGCGTGCGTTCAAATCTCACCGGAGAGATGAGCCACCCGGGAGCCTGTTTCCAGCATGAAATTCGGTATCGCTATCACGACATCGGTCAATCCTGCGACCACATCCAATGGTCAGGCGGGCTACGTAAAGGCGATGACCGACGAGATAGAGCGGCTCGAATTCGACTCTTTGTGGGTTTCGGACCGGACGGTATATCCACACGACCTGGTCGACCGATATCCGGAACAGTACGGCCCCGGACTGGCGGACCCGGACGCACAGAACGTGCTGGAGGCGGTCACTACACTTTCATACGCAGCTGGACGCACCGAAAATGTTCGTCTTGGTATCAGCGTGCTGGTGCTGCCGTTCAGGAACGCCGTCCTGAACACGAAAATGCTGAATACGCTGGATGTGCTTTCTGGTGGTCGGCTGATACTGGGCGTCGGCACAGGATGGATGCCCGAAGAGTTCGCTTCAATGGGAGCATCGTTTGACGACCGCGGGCATTTGACCGACGAGCACTTAGATCTTTTCCGGGCATCAGAATCAAGCCTGGTCCCGACCGTTTCAGGGAATCACGTCAACCTGAAAGGAATGCGATTGTTCCCGCAGTCCGGGCAGCGACCGCGTGTACCGGTTTGGATTGGCGGCAACTCGAAGCGTGCGCTAAGGCGAACGGCAGAATACGGAGACAACTGGCACTGCATTCGCCTGACGCCGGAAGAAATCGCCGGGCAGAAGCCGTTACTTGAAGAGGCGTGTATCGCTGCCGGACGCGATACCGCAGATGTCGGGATTTCGATCCGCACAAGTGTGACCATGGGAGGAACCGAGACGGAGCATGGCCACAGCGAACAACGCGGGCTGATGAGCGGCGAACCAGCGCAGATCATTGAAGATATTGAGAGATACGAAACGGCGGGGGTCGACTATATGGTTCTGTCCGTGGTCGGCAACTCGATTCAGGAAACCGTCGAGAACTTGAATCGATTCGACACAGAAGTTAGACCGCATTTCAGCAACTAACCGACCTGAGATATCAAGGAGATCCATACATGGTTGAGAGCGCAATTAAGGGCACACTCATCGCCGAAATAGTTGATCGCAAAAGCGTCGTCGCGTTTGACGGTCGACCGATAGAGAACGACAAACTTCAAGCGATGGTTGAGGCGGCGCGCTGGGCGCCATCTGCCAGCAACAGGCAGCCGTGGCGGATCACGCTGGTCCGGGACGGGGAATCTCGAAAGGCTCTAAATGAGGCGCTTGCGCCCGGCAATCAGGAGTGGGCGCCGAGCGCTCCCCTGCTTGTGGTTTTCGCGACCGACGTGCCGGACCCGGAACGACCGGCTTCTGGAGCTAAGATGATGCTCGACACCGGGTTCGCAGGCCAGAATCTAATGCTCGAGGCCGTCCACCAGGGGCTCAGGGTGCACGCTATGGCGGGATGGGACGAGGGCAAGGTGAAGGCCGCAGTCGATATCCCTGAAGGTAACGTAGTGGCGTTTATCGTTGCCGTCGGCTACGGCGGGGACGTTAGCACGTTGTCTGAAGATCTACTGGCAAAAGAGAACCGTGACCGTGTCCGAAACGATGTCGGCGAGAACTTTTTCGACGGGAAGTCTGGAGTTCCTTGGAAGGCTTGAACTAGTAAACACGGTGTCGTGCCGACGCTTGCTCGGCCCTTTAAATAACCAGCCAGAAAGTCGCATGTTGAAGATCACTGGACTCAAGTCGTTCCCGGTCGCAGACGCTGAAGGCAATAAATACTTTTTCGTCAAGGTCTACACGGACGCCGGCATAGATGGAATTGGAGAAGCGGGTATTCGCAACTGGGGCAACGCCATCGGCAAGGCCGTTGAGCACCTCTCAGAGATACTGGTTGGGGAAGACCCGTGGTCTACGGAGCGTCACTGGCAAAAGATGTTCCGGGGCAACTTCTTTCCGGCAGACAAGGTGTACATGTGCGCCATCAGCGCCATAGACATCGCCTTGTGGGACATCAAAGGCAAGTCCGTGGATATGCCGGTCTATAAGCTGTTGGGTGGTCCTGTCAGGGACAAGGTCGTTTGCTATCCGCATACGCAAGGCAAGACTCTGGCTGGGCTTGTCGATAACTGCAAACAGGCGGTGGATGATGGCTGGAAGTTCGTGCGCTGGGGTCAGCCCGAGACCCACGGCGAGCTTGAGTACAGGGGGGGCGCTGGCCGACTTGAGCCGTTGAAGTCCATGCGTCTGGCCGTGGAACAAATGGGAGCTGTACGTGACGCTGTCGGTCCGGACATCGGTATCTGTTTTGATGTGCACACGCGATTGGACACGCGGCACACAATCGAAATGTGCCGTGACCTCGAGTCATTCAAACCGTTCTTCATAGAAGACCCGATCAGGTCAGAAAACCCGGCGAGCTACCGCAAGATCGCAGACAACATCAACCTGCCGATCGCCGCCGGTGAACAGTGGGCCTCAAAGTGGCCGTTCCGTGAGGTGATCGAACAGGAGACGATCGACTACGCACGCATTGATCTATGCATCGTCGGCGGCCTCACCGAGGCGCTCAAAATCACCCACTGGGCGGAGACGCACTATATCGACATCGTTCCGCACAATCCGCTAGGACCGGTTAGCGCGGCCGCCTGCGTATCGCTCACCATGGCCTCCACAAACGTGGGTGTTCAAGAAATGCCGAAGCGCCCGGGGACATTTGCCACTGACCTGTTCCCGCAGCAGATCGGCTGGGAGGACGGTTACGCATTCTGTCACGATGCACCGGGGCTTGGGATCGTGTTTGACGAAGACGCAGCGGAAGCAAGCCGGGTGGATCCGCAGGGCTGGGTGCCGCAACTGTACCGGGACGATGGTGCACAGACGAACACGTAACCGCACATATGGAAATCACCACACCGCACTACCGCACGAGGAGCCTCAAGTGAAAGTCAGCGCAATCAAGTCTTACCCGGTCCAGGATGGCGAGGGGCGTGGTTACTTCATCGTCAAGGTGGAGACGGACGCCGGTATATACGGCCTGGGCGAGATCGGTATACGCAACTGGGGCAACGCCATCGAGACGGCTATCGCCCACCTGTCTGAGGTCGTGATCGGCCAGGACCCGTGGTCGACCGAGAAGCTCTGGCAGAAGATGTTCAGGGCCAACTTCTTCCCGGCTGACACGGTTTACGGATGCGCTATTAGCGCTATTGACATCGCCCTGTGGGACATCAAAGGCAAGTCGGTGGACATGCCGGTCTACAAGTTGCTGGGTGGACCGGTCAGGGACAAGGTCGTGTGTTACCCACACGTTAACGGCAACACGCTCCAGGAGCTGATTGACGACTGCAAGGCGCACGTGGATCGCGGTTGGAAATTCGTCCGCTGGCATCAGCCGCAAACGTCGGGCCTTTACAACGACCTCGATGGGCACGGCGTATTGGAACCGCGGGAGTCGATGAAGTTGGCGGTGGAACAGATCGGTGGAGTTCGAGCTGCCCTCCCGGATGTCGAGATATGTTTTGACGTACACACCCGCCTGGACACGACCCACGTGATCGAAATGTGCCGGGACCTGGAAGAGTTCAAGCCTTTCTTTATAGAAGACCCGATCAGGTCAGAGAACCCGGCGAGTTATCGGAAGATCGCAGACAACATCAATCTACCGATCGCCGCCGGCGAACAATGGGTCTCCAAGTGGCCGTTTCGAGAGGTGATCGAGAACGAAACGATCGACTACGCACGTATCGACTTGTGCATCGTGGGCGGCCTCACCGAGGCGCTCAAAATCACCCACTGGGCGGAGACGCACTATATCGATATCGTCCCGCACAACCCGCTCGGCCCGGTAAGTGCCGCGGCCTGCGTGAATCTCTGCATGGCAACGACCAACGTCGGTGTGCAGGAGATGCCCCGCCAGCCGGGCACGTTCGCCAACGATCTTTTCCCGAAACAGATCGAGTGGGAAGACGGTTACGCCTGGGTACCGGACGCACCGGGGCTGGGTGTCGACTTTGACGAGAGCGTGGCGGAGTCGAATCGTGCTGACCCGCGAGGATGGGTCTCGCAGCTCCGCCGAAACGACGGCGCGTTTACGAACTGGTAGGCAAAGGCTGAGTTGCAGTTAACCGCGGCCAACTTGAACACATGAATCGGAATCATCTGGTCGCGATCGTCGTAGGGGTCGTTTTACTTGCGATTTTGTGGTTCTTCGTTGTTCCACTTTTGCTGGATCTCGGCGAGAGGAGCGGAAGGGACGCGGCGCTGGGGTGGATTGTCCTGATCGGGGCGACCCTGATTGTCAGTTGGGTCATGTTCCGCCCGCCCGGATTCCAGGCGGAGGTTGAAGCGAAAAACATCCGCCGCCTACAGGGACTACGACGCTCGGAAAATCAGCGTCGTAGACGCGACCGGTCTAATCGCTAGCAGTCACTCCGACCTCGGCTCCCACAGCCTGGTTGAACCGTGGCAACAACTCCTTGTTGAACAACTCCATGCTGTAGTTCCAGGCTCGTTTGTCATCGTCGTCATTCCAGTCGAAACTCATCACGTCGATGGCTCCAAATGGACCAGTCTCTTCCCATAGTCTCAGTAGTCGATCTAGAGCAGTATCTACGTCCCCTGCGATTATCTGCTCGCCGATGAAGTAGTCCATGTTGACCTCTGAGTCGGACATCGACAGGTCTTGCTTCATTATTCCGAGCCCAGGTCCGGCTTTGATCGCTCCCGTCAGATGGGTATACGCGGTCTCGATTGAATTGGTGCGGGCACGCTTCTCCGCTTCCGCCGTGGTATCCGCTAGAAAAATAGTTCGAGCGATTTTCCATGTTGACCGATCTGCCGGGTTACCCACCTCCAGGGCCGCTTGCTCGTACGTAACCCACTGATCTTTCAGCACATCTGCCGGAATGATGGAATGGCTGAAGAGTTGAAACCCGTGGCGCGCAGCCGCCTTAACGGACCCTGAACCTCGCGAAGAAACGGGGACCGATATCGGTGGGTGTGGCTTCTGATAGGGCTTCGGAGGATAACCATAACCAAGTTCCTCGTTCACTGATTTCAACTTCACGGTCCAGTGCTCACCCTTGAACTCATATGGCGGATCGGACGACCAGACATTGAGGATCATGTCGATCGCCTCAGCCATCCTGGAATGCATCTGCTTGGGGTCCTGGCCATACATTTCAAAATCAGAAGGCGCACCTCCAAACCCGAATGCGAGTTCCAACCGACCGTGGGAGAAGTGATCCAGGAATGCAAGACGATTGGCGACCTGAGCCGGATGATGCATGTTCACAAGCACCGGTGCAGGTCCCATGCGCATCTGTTTGGTCTGCCGGAAAACGGCGGCAATGAACATCTCCGGGCTGACGATGGGCTCCCAGGACAGCGTGTGGTGTTCGCCCACCCAGAATTCATGTACACCCAGCTCATCTGATCTGATGGCGAGTTCCATGTCCTCGTCGTGACATTGAGCCAGATCTTTTGATGGGTGATGGAACGGCATAATGAAGATGCCGCTTTTTACGGAGTGCAATTTAGCCTCGAACTTCTACCCCGAAGTTGGGGTGGATCAAGTAAACAGGTGTTAGTGCCCGGTAATGTTTTCGGGAGCAATACGGATGATGACACGTGTTTCTGTCGGGTTGTGCCCGCCGTATGAGTCCGCACCGGTGTATTTCTTAGCGAGCATGTCGATATGTGCATCTGCGCCTTCTTCGGTCATCACCGTGACGCGGCCCCGGATGTTCACGACCCGGGAGTAGGAATTCTCGGGATCGTACACGCCTACCGCGACCCGGGCGTCTCTTTCGATGTTGTTGGTCTTGATTCGGTCGAGCGCCGAATTGACCAGGACATCTGTGCCGTCCGTGTCCACCCAGACCGGCGATATCTGTGGCGATCCGTCTGCCATGAGCGTCACAAGTTGAGCGATCTGCGGCTCTTTCAGGAGGGCGATCTGTTCAGAAGTCAGGCTTGCCAAAACTACTTCTCCCGATAGGTATGTGGATTTGATATGAACTGTCTACTCTGACGCCGCATTGTATGGATCAGACCATAGTCAGCTCAAATCCATCTGAGTGAGCGCCCCCGAACACGCAAGACCTCGGACGCCGTGTGGAGGCCAAACATCAGCTATCCATGACAGGGCCCCGGAGCCCGCGCACGTAGCGACAATTCGTCGGTAGATCGTGCGGATGGTTCTGTGCGATTAGCCGATCGTCGCTCCACCGTCGATCACGAGATGTTCCCCTGTGATGAACGATGCATCATCGGAGGCCAGAAATAGCACTCCGTTGGCAACTTCCCGTGGCTGCCCTACGCGTTTCATCGGTGCGCCCTGCCCAAACGCGACCAGTGCATCTTCATGATCGAGACCAAGCGAATCAATATGTATCGAAGTGGCCCGCGTGTATATCGTTCCCGGGCACACGGCATTGACCCGGATATTGTCCGGTGCAAGATCCATAGCGAGACAACGTGTCAGCTGAAGGACCGCGCCCTTTGACGAGTTGTACGGGATGAATTCCGGCTGGGCGATAAATGAGCTGACAGAGGCCATGTTTACGATCGCACCCCCGCCATTGGCGCGCATCACGGGTAGTACCGCTTTCACGCAATTGGCCGGCCCGATCACGTTGACACCAAAAACGCGTTCCCAGGCGTCACGCGTCACATCTTCGACCTTGCCAAATATGAAAACGGCGGCGTTATTTACCAGGATGTCCACCGTGCCAAAGGCGGACACGGCAGCCTGAACTGCAGATTCGGCTGACGCCTCGTCTGAGATATCGGTGTGCTTGAAAACAGCTTCACCGCCCAACTGATGGATCTCATCGACCACGGCGCTTCCGGCGTCATCTTCGATATCGGCCACCAGGACACGTGCGCCCTCTTGGGCGAAAAGCATGGCGATCGCCCGTCCGATTCCGTTTCCAGCCCCGGTAACGATGGCCGATTTGCCCTCGAGTCTCATTCGGAATTCTCCTCGCGTGATTAACCTTTTTGATGCAATGAATTGAACGTGCGCCGGAGTATAGGCGCGTTGATTTCCCAGACGGGACTTGATTGAGAGGCTCGCTAATTCCCAGGTCGGGATACAATCGGACCTCCCTGGCTCTCTTCGGCATACCGCTTTGCCGTGAACAGGAGCACGGGATCTCCCCGATCCATGTCCGGGAGTTGGCCAGAATAGTTGGAAGGAAACGTCGCCGTGCTCAGTCGAGGATTCTCTGGATTCCGCCGTCCTCAACCACCGCGGGAGATACCCGAGGGCCAGTACTACGAGACCGGATTCCCGGTCCTCACATACGGGCCTACGGAACGTGTGTCGCAATCAGACTGGAAGTTCACGATCGACCTCGGCGAAGGCGGCTTCAAGTCCTGGACATGGGACGACCTGATGGCTATGCCGCAGACCGATATCCACACCGACATTCACTGCGTCACAAAGTGGTCGATGTTGGACAGCGACTGGAAAGGTGTCGATCTAGACGTCTTTTTCGAGCAGGCGGGACTGGGAGAGAATATCGCCGGGGACTATTTGATGATCCGGTCGTTCGGCGGGTACACGACGAATCTGCCGGTCGCGGATGTGCGTGGCGGGAAGGCGTACATCGTCCACGAGTTCGGCGGCGAGCCGATCACCCAGGAGCACGGCGGCCCTGTCCGTATGATCGTGCCGCATCTGTATTTCTGGAAATCCGCCAAGTGGGTGGAGAGCATCCGATTCATGGACGAGGACGCCCCCGGTTTCTGGGAGGCAAACGGTTATCACATGTACGGCGATCCCTGGAAAGAACAGCGCTACTGGGGCGACTGACCGGCTGGAGGTCGACTTCTCCCCGACGCGAGAAGGTTAGGCTGTTGCTGGATATTCGGTCCTTCGAAAGCCTCAGGATGCGGCCCACTCAGAGTTCGGGACTCGCCGTTTTCAACGAATCAGTCCCGGACATTTGACGATGCAAGATTCTGATCGACCTCAAGCTGGCTCTCAACCAGACCATCTGACATGGCAGGTGGCGACCGTGGAATCGATCACCGTTGAGACGTATCGGGTCAAGACATTTCGGTTGCTCTTGCCCCTATGGCAGCCGTTCCGCCCGGGGATGCACTACGACGTTCGATTGACTGCGCCTGACGGCTATCAGGCCCAGCGAAGTTACTCGATTGCTACGGGGCCTGAGACGCGTAACGTCGTAGACCTCACGGTTGAAACGATCGAAGGCGGGGAAGTTTCTCCCTACTTCCACGACATTGTGGAAGTAGGAGATCAGGTTGAGGTTCGTGGCCCTATCGGCGGCCCATTCACCTGGGACGGATCGATGGGCGGTCCACTTCTGTTGATCGGCGGCGGGTCTGGAATAGTCCCGTTGATGTCGATGCTCCGTCACCGGAACAGCACAGCATGTCTCGTTCCGACACTACTGCTCTACAGCTCACGTTCTCCTGGAAACGTAATCTACAGCGACGAACTGGACGCTCTATCTGCGGCCGGGAACGGTTTTGAGGTGGAGCACACTTTTACGAGAAAAATACCGGATGGATGGAATGGATTCGCTCGACGAGTGGATGTTGAGATGATCTCCGAAGTGTCCGACCGGTTAGGAATCATAGGTAGGGCCTTTATCTGTGGCCCGGAAGGATTCGTGGAAACGGCCGCAAATGCCCTCGTGAATGCCGGGATAGCGTCCGAGCGTATTCGAACAGAGCGGTTTGGACCGATCGGGACTCGATAATCGGCCCGGCCTCGGTTTTTGAACGAGCGTAAAGGCCTGATTAATTCCCCAGTTAATTGCGGTTGTGACATTCCCCCGGGGTTTGGCCGAGGTGGTCGCTATCATCCGACAGTATTCATCGCCTAACACAAGTTTTAGTTGGACCGGACCCTGATTACCGAAACTCCTGAGAGCGCTCCCAACGCGGGCGCTGACCTTCCAGTGGATCACGCAACCTACATCGCCCTGCTGGCCGAGAAATTCGGCTATCCCGGATTACGTCCGGGCCAATCAGAGGCCCTGCGCGGACTGGACACTTCGGATGTTCTCGCTGTGCTCCCTACGGGAAGTGGCAAAAGCATGGCCTACGTCCTACCCGCGCTCGTGTCTGGACGCGTGCTGGTGGTCTCGCCGCACATAGCGCTTATGCAGGATCAAGTCGAAAGTCTGGTCGCTAACGGCATCCGTGCTGCTTTCATCAACTCCAACCTGACCAATGTCCAGAAACGCGACACCTACATGGATTTTCGGGATGGCGATCTCGATCTGCTGTACACCTCGCCGGAGTCGTTGGCGAACCATAAGTTCGTCACGGGGTTGGCCAAAGCGGGGATCAATCTCCTTGCCATCGACGAAGCGCACTGTGTTTCAGAGTGGGGCCACACGTTCCGGCCCGACTACCTGAGACTCGATTCCGTCCGAAAACAACTCGGGTCCCCTCGAACTATCGCACTCACGGCAACGGCGACCGGTCAGGCGCGTGACGATATAGCACGACGGCTCGGGCTGGACGATGCTATTCGCGTGGTGCACTCGGTGGACCGCCCCAATCTGAACTTCACGGTGAATTTTGGAGGCGGGAACGGTGAGAAGCAGGACTTCTTACTCGAGTACGCTATGAAAAGGCGTGGGGAAAGTGGAATCGTTTACGTGGGCTCGCGTAAACGAACGGAGGAGCTGGCCGAGTTGCTCTCGGGGGCGGGGCTGAAAGCGGCGCACTATCACGCAGGCATGGTGGCGAAAACTCGGTCAGATGTTCAACGACGGTTTATGACGGACCAGATCGACGTGATGGTCGCAACCAACGCTTTTGGACTGGGAGTCGATAAACCGGACGTTCGATTCATCGTGCATTACGACATGCCCGCCCGACTTGAGGCGTACTACCAGGAGTCAGGGCGGGCTGGACGCGATGGTGAACCTGCTGAATGCGTGCTGATCTACACGCCGTATTCGGCCTCCGGCCCGAGGCGATTCATCGACCGGGATCATCCACCTGCTTCAGACCTGCGTATCGCCTGGCGGCGTCTGTGCGCGATGGCGGGGTCTGATTCACGTGTCCCCGAACCCGGATTCGGGCATTTTGACGGCAAGGTGATGGCGATACGCGCTTTCCAGGAGTCGGGTCTGCTCGATGAGTCGGCCGATACCTTGATGGACAACAACCCCGACGCCCGTATTAATTCGATGGTGGTTGATCGTCACAGAGAGCACGAGTTTGAGATGCTTGAACGGATGCTCGGGTACGCACAAACGTTGGGCTGCCGCCGATCTTACATTCTTGAATATTTCGGCGAGAACTCTGTCGAATCTTGCGGCAGCTGCGACAATTGCCAGAACCCGGCTGGATCGGATGCGTCTGGCCTTGTCGGACGGATCATTCAAGTACGATCAGAGATCGCTCAGCAGAGCCGGATGGACCCCGTTGATGTGTTCGAAGACCGCACAGCGCGCGCTCTAGCGGACGTACGGCCTAGGGATGAAACAGAACTGCTGGAGGTCTGGGGCATCGGTCCGGTTCGCGCCCGACGCTGGGGTAAGCAGTTGTTGGATGAGGTGCAAAAGTGGGAAGCGGATAACCCGGATGCAGCCCCGCGGTCACTTGTTACTGCCGCTCGCAAGACGACCGTCACGCAATCCCGCCGTCCAGGCCACGACGATATGCCCCTGTTTGATGTACTCCGTGAGTGGCGTAAGACCCGTGCCGCGGAAGAAGGAATCCCAGCGTTTGTAGTGTTCTCGGACCGAACGCTGGCCGCACTGGCGTCGGCAAGGCCGACAAACATGGACGAGTTATTTACCGTGTTCGGGGTTGGTGCGGCCAAACGCGATCGCTTTGGGCGAGGGGTTCTCGAAGTGATTGAAGAGTTTCAATCAGGATCGTCTGGGGCTGACTAGTTTGTTGAGGGTCGTTCGCTGTTGAGTTTCCGGTAGGCCCGTTTCAACGTGACCGGGGATCGGAATTATGGGCTCCCCTCGCTAAAGGTTTCTCGACCACGCTAGAAATGACAGTTGGTCGCCACGTGCTCGCGTGCATGCAGCACCGAGAGCGTGGTGCCTCATACGCCTACAATAGCGGCCGAATCATCGAGCGCCGCTATTCATACATATTCGGAGACCAGCCAGCAACATGTCAGACATTCTCGTCACGACCGATTGGCTCGAGCAACATCTAGATGATCCGTCGGTCCGAATCCTCGAAATCGGGGCGACGGATACGGACGATGCCTATCGCTCAGGGCACGTCCCAGGTGCGACCCGGTTCTTCTGGAAAGATCTGAGCTGGCATGAAAGTGACCGGGTGTTCGTCACCCCGGCAGAGATGGCCCACAAGTTGGGGGCCATCGGCATCGCTCCGGATACAACGCTGGTTATATATTCGGACAAGGTTCAGTACGGTACATATGTGTTTTGGGCGTTGACTATGGCCGGACATAAGCACCTGAGGTTGCTCGACGGCAGCCGTACCAAATGGCTTGCCGAGGGGCGGCCCCTTAGCCAGGTGGTCCCCGTATTTGACGCCGTGGCCTATGAGTCTCCGACGGCGGACGCTTCCTCGCGTGTTGGTCGCGATGACGTGCGGAACAATTTGGAGAACGACAGTCGGCTGATGCTCGATGTCCGCTCACCTGAGGAGTATTCCGGTGAACGCGTTATGCCGTCACCGGGGTTCGACCACGGCGCGGAACGCACGGGACGGATCCCTGGCGCTGTCCACCTGTTCTTCCAGGAGCTACTGAACGAGGACGACACATTTCTCTCGCAGGACGAACTACGGAAGAAATTCACTGGCGCCGGCGCTGGACCCGATCAGGTCTCGGAAGTCGTGGGCTATTGCCGGCTTAGTCATCGCGCCACATTGGCGTGGGTTGCCGCTACCCATGTCCTCGGATGGAATCACATGCGCATCTACGACGGGTCTTGGACCGAGTGGGGCTCCATCGTCGGTTTTCCGATAGAAAAATAACTCGCAGCGGGAATACCCGGCAGACTGGACCGCACCCGGAATCCATTAATGGTCGGGGAATCCGCTCCCGGGCCAATATTCTGGAAGGATCATCCGTTTCCGTCCTGGCGGAAACGGGCGGGGCCAGGTAACGCTCGCCAGGTCCCTACTCTGCGGTCTCCCCCGCGCTTGAACGCCTGAGGTGTTGGAAGATCTCTTTGTATGATCCTCCTATCGACGTCTCGTGGTAGGCGATCCCTCGCTCCGCACAGAATCGTTCGACCAGGGGCTTTGCATCGCCCAGCCTGTTTCGGGGCATCGTCGGAAACAGATGGTGCTCAATCTGGTAGTTCAATCCGCCGTACCAGTAATCGACAAACCAGTTACCACGTACATTTCTGGCCGTGAGGACCTGGGTTCGTAAGAAGTCCAGTTCTTCGTCCTCGTCCATCATCTTCATTCCCTTGTGGTTGGGTGCGAAGACGGAGCCCATGTACAGGCTAAAAGCGAGCTGACTAATGGCGAGGAAAATCAACGCCTCAGGCCATCCACCAAGTTGTGTGAGAAGCAGGGCGAATAGAGTCCAGTGCAACACCATTCCGAGTGCCTGCCGTACCCGCGACGGTGTGTCCTTGGCGAAGAGCACAGCGATGCTCGCTGAACGCATTGTGATGAAGATGAACATCACTAGAACTGGGTAGATGTATGCCTGTATGGCGATGATCGGCATCACATACCAACTCCGCCTCGCCTTCTGCTCCGGGAATATCGCAAGCATCGGGTAGCTGGCGTCAGGATCTTCTGTGATGTGGTTGGGATTGGCGTGGTGGATGTTGTGCTTGCGGGTCCACCACGAGTAGCTATTACCCATAAGCACATTGCCCAGGATCCATCCTGCCACCGACACAGATTTCCCTTTGCGGAACACCTGTCGGTGCGCCACATCATGACCCAGCATGCCGTTTTGCGTAATCATGAACCCGAATAGAACTGCACTAAGCACCAAGACAGCTGGATGTGGGGACCACAGGGCAAGTGCAACGGTCGCCGCGACGGCAATGAAATTAAACGTCGCCATGAAGATGTAAAAACGGGGCTGAGCCGCACGTAAACCGGCGCCAGCCAGTATCCGTTTCAAATCTGCGTAATCGGACTTCGCTGGCCGGGGCGTCGAGGTGGCTATAAGTCACTCCTCATGGGTTCGTAACAGGCGAGTCAACTAAATCGACCGTAGCCGCCGACCGGAGGCCTGCGGCGTGCTGAGAAAATCTTCCAGTAAGTTGCACTACGAGTGTAGGTTGATTTCGGTCTCTAGTGGGTAAACATCTGCCGCCGTTGCACTGAGATATCCTCGTGGGTTGCGATTGATCTGGGCGTCACAAGTACGCGGTCTGTTCCCGTGCTCCCTACGGGGACATTACGGGGGGAGTTAACGAAGTCTGGAGCATTCGCATCAGTGCTGCTCAGGCACACGAATAGAGCGGAAGAGGCTGGAGGGACACGAAGGAGGTCATGACGGGGGCGGGCTGGCCTTGAGGGCGTCACTGATCTTTGCTGCCATCGCCAGTGCATCCTCCTCCGGTACTCCTGCCAAATCCCCTCCTGCTACTCCGCGCATGAGGTCAGCGACGCCAAAAGCGGTGTGTTCGGACGGCAAGTTCGAATATCTCGGTATCAGGTGCGAGTGCATGTGGGGGTTGCTTTCGCCAAAGGCGACCACATAAATGCGTGGGGCACCGGTGACCTGCTCCAATGTCCGTGTCACGTGACGCAGCACCGGTCCGAAAGCAGCAGCTTCTTCATCATTGAAATGCGCCGGACCCTGTACATGCCGCTGGGCGTTGAGCATCGTCCAGCCAGCCAATCCGGATGGCGAAGGCGCATGACGCACGAACCACAAATCGTCTTCCCAGATCACACCACCGTGACCTGGCACTCCCTCGGCATTTGTCCTGCATACCGAACACGATTCCTGGTAGCTGTCATGCTTCATCTTTAACCTCCTAGGCTGTTACGTACGGCCAGACACGCACCTCAGTTGCATTAATTCCGGCGTTACCATGAATCTACACCAGTCTTTATCTACGGATCACGCCAGCGCCCACCAAGAATTAGGCCCTCTTGGGTCTACCCTGTGGCGCATGCGCCTCACTACCGCCATAACTGTGCTCGTCGTTCTACTCGCCGTGGCCTGTTCCAGCGGCAACACTTCCGCAACGTCGTCAAAACCTGCGATAGGGCCAGGACCACCACAGACCGAAATCAACTGTCCGGATTGCCTGCTCGTGGGCGTGAACCGGGTGATTGACGGCGACACCATCGACACAAGCATCGGACGTGTCCGCTTCTACGGCGTTGACACTCCCGAGCGCGCTGAGGTGTGCTTCTCAGAGGCGACAACGGCCACGGAGAGGCTCGCAGGCAGTCACGTGAGGCTGGAGGACGGCCCAAGGCTTACCGACAGCTTTGATCGACGTCTCGCTTACGTCTACGACGCGACCGGAAACAGCATCGACGTACAGTTAGTTGTAGGTGGCTATGCTCGTGCGTGGACGCAGGATGGGCAGCACAGAGACGTGCTGATTGGGTTGGAACAGAGTGCGCGAGAGAGTCGAGCCGGTTGCTTGTGGGTGGCAGCTAGTGATGACGATTTTCAGGAATTCGACCCGGCTGGACCTGACCGCGATTGCAGCGATTTTATTACTCAGACCGAGGCGCAGAAATTCTATGAGGCGGCCGGCAGGCCGGGGGAAGACCCACATCGGCTTGATGGAGACGAAGACGGAATGGCATGTGAATCTCTCCCCTGATCCGACATAAATCACGCGAATCTTGGCTTTGCCGTCCTCTTCTGATAATGATGTGTTTTGACTCCGGGCCGCGGTAACCCGGACGGTGGGAACAAAGGGAACTCAATGGCAATAGAAAATATGCATATCGGTGGCGCTGCCGCTTTTGCGGACGATCGCCTGGATGTCGGGATTCCTGTCGCCAACGCATTGATCGACTCGGGCAAGCCTGCAGCGCTTTTTTATGAAAACCTGGCGGAACGTACCCTCGCACTTGCCCACCGCGAACTTCGGAAAGATCCTCTCAAAGGCTACACACCCGACCTGGCCGGGTTCGTCAGCCCGGTATTGAGACGCTGTGTGGAGAACGGAGTTCCTGTCATCGGCAACTTTGGCGCAGCTAATCCGATGGGCGCGGCAATGCGCCTTCATGAATTAGCTAAAGAACTGGGCGTCAAGGGCCTAAGAGTCGCCGTCGTGGAGGGAGACGATCTCCGGGATGTCATACGAGACGTGGGGACAGAACAGTGGGGTGATGAGGAGCCGATTGATCTTTCGAACACAGAGATCCTGGCGGCTAACGCCTATCTTGGTGCCGAGCCGATCGCCGATGCCCTTGATCTCGAACCACATATCGTCGTCACGGGACGTGTTACCGATTCAGCCCTCGCGCTCGGGCCTTTAATGCAGCATTTCGGATGGAAGGCTGGAGATTGGGACAAAATGGCCGCAGGCGTGCTTGTCGGTCACTTACTGGAGTGCGGTGGCCAGGTCACCGGAGGATATTTTGCCGACCCGGGATTCAAAGACGTTTTGGATCTAGCCGATCTCGGTTTTCCAATAGCGGAAGTCGAAGCGGACGGTAGCTTTGTAATAACAAAGCCCGATGGCACGGGTGGCGTTGTGAACGAACAAACCGTTAAAGAACAAATTCTTTACGAGCTCGATGACCCGTCTAACTACCTCACCCCGGATGTGATTCTGGATATTTCCGAAGTCGAATTGCAGCAGGTTGGTCCTGACCGGGTTCGTGTAAGCGGAGTTAAGGGCAAACCGGCACCGGACACGTTGAAGGTCACGGTAAGTGTTGATGGCGGATGGCTCGGCGAGGGAGAGATCTCTTATGCAGGGCCAAACGCACTGGCCCGCGCCAGGCTGGCTGCCGAGATCTTGCGACAACGAGTTGATCTACTGCACCTTGATTGCGACCTTCGGACGGATTTGATCGGAACGGTCAGCATCCACGACGGCGATTCCGGCGAACTGACCAGGTCTTACGACGGCGAACCCCTGGAAGTTCGGGTGCGTGCTGCCGCGAACGCCAACGATAAGGCGACTGCCTGGACGGTGGCGCGTGAAGTTCAAGCGTTGTATTGCAACGGTCCTGCGGGCGGTGGAGGGGTACGGCGGAATATCACCGAGCGTGTTAAGACCGGTTCGGTCCTTGTATCGCGCAGGGACGTTATGCCCAGAGTATCGATGGTGACGGAAGAGGATGTCTAAGTCGTTGATCGAGGTTCCTCTTCATGAAATTGCGCACGGCCGTACAGGAGATAAAGGCGACCGTTTATTGCTCAGTGTTATTCCTTATGACGAGACAGGCTATGCGCCGATCGCTGAACAGGTAACCGAGTCGAGAATGTTCGAAATGTTTCAGCATCGAGGTGCCACGGAAGCGCGCCGCTACGACCTTCCGAAACTAGGTGCCTTCAACTTCGTTATCGAGAACGCTCTACAGGGTGGCGTCAATAACAGCCTGAATCTAGACGGCCATGGCAAGACGCTTTCATTTCTTGCCCTCACGATGAAGGTACGGGTTTCGCCCGATGTACTTGCCGCAGCGAAGAAGGCCCGAAGCAACTAGGCACACCTTCGACCTATTACACATATACGAGGAGCTCCCATGTCTGACACGATGCGCGCCGCACTGGATGACGGCAACGGAATCGTAAGCATCCATCAAATTCCGATGCCGGAGCGATTCCCGGGCTCGGCCCTGATCGCAATGAAGCAGATGGGCATATGTGGGGGTGACCTCCACATGAACAACGAGCGAACGGATCCACAAACGCTTCCCTCTGGTCACGAGCCTGCGGGAGAGGTGATTGAAGTTCCGCCAGGCGAGATCCGAATTCAGCCTGGCGACCGCGTGGCTATCGAAGCGACCGGCTCCGGCAAGGCCTGTCAAGCCTGTTACTTCTGCCGTACCGGCCAGTACCCTCACTGCATCGACATGGCTGAAGAGTCAGGCGGCGCGTTTGCCGAGTACATGACCCGCACTCCCTTCGGGCTGCACAAGCTCTCCGACAACATGTCCTGGGAAGAGGGCGCGCTTGTCGAGCCGCTAGCCGTTTCGGTGCATGCGGTCCGCTGGGGTGGGATGCGTGGTGGCGATACCGTTGCGGTGGTCGGCTCTGCGACGATCGGGCTTGCGGCGATCGCAGCCGCCCGGGCACATGGAGCTCGAAAGGTCGTGGCGTCTGCACGGTACCCACAGCAGAAAGCAATGGCCGAGGCCTGCGGTGCGGACCTCGTTGTCGGAAGTGAGCCGGGCGAGCTGGAAGATGCTGCTCAGTCGATCACCGACGGTCTCGGCGCTGACGTTACGATAGAGACGGTTGGCGGCAATTCGATGGCCCCGCTTGAGACGGCGTGCGCCGCCACGCGATCGCAGGGCACGGTCATCGTGGTCGGCGGGTTCCGGGGCGTTCTGCCGTATGCGTTCC
>JAPKBN010000021.1 GCA_026421215.1 Dehalococcoidia bacterium | reverse complement strand
GACAACGAGGTGCTTCCCTTCATAAAAGAGAAGTTCAACGTCACCGATGTGATCCAGTACCGGGTCCTCAAGACCGTGGATCTTGGCGAGAGTAATGTTGATCACTTGATCGGCCATCTGATGGTGGACGATGGCAACCCCGGTGTCGGCACCATGGCGCATCCGGGACAGGTGGATGTCAGGATCGCCGCACGCGCCAATTCGGCCACCAAGGCCGAGGAATTGATTGGCCCGGTCGAAGAGGAAGTGCGCAAACTTCTCGGCGACAACATATTCGGGACCGAAGAAGACACCCTCGAAGCCGTTGTTGGGCGTTTGATCGCGGACAAAGGATTGACGGTTGCGACCTACGAAGACCTTGCAGGCGGCGCGATCGCAGATATTTTCCAACGAGCTGCGGGCGATGCATACGTCGAGGGCAACATCATCAACTCTAAAGATGCGCTGGATCGGCTGGCGCGGGCGGGTGGCGAGTCACCACCGTTTGCCGGAGGGCCGGAACGTGCCGCCGCATTGTCACGGGCGGTTAAGGCCGTATCAGGGGCGACGCTTGGCGTGGCGGTTCACGCCGTTGAAGAGGGCGACCAACGCACCGAAAACCTTGGGCGCGGAGAGACGTATATAGCGGTGACGGATACTGATGGCACCCACACGCGCCACGTTCGCTCTGCCGGACGAGGCGTGCCAGACAGGCGACGTGCGGCGTTAAGCAGCCTGAGCCTAGTGCGACGGGTTTTGCTGGGATTGGACTAAGGTCAACGTCTAAAGACGTGACCATTGCAATGATGGGCAAATTCAAAGATTCTTGGATAGTGCTGGCGCCTATGTTATCGGCGCTTTTTATTGTTGCCGCTTGCGCCAGCGACGATCCCGGGCCTACGGCGACCCCGCTGCCAACGGTTGCTGCGAATCCCTCAATCGATATCGCATCGCTTGGCATCGATGTCGCAGACCTGCTCGAGTTGACTGGTGGCTTAGATATTGAGTCGACCCTAGATGACATGGCCGCGGACAGCGCCCCAATCGATCTTCCTAAACTGCTCCCCGGTGAGATGGACGTACCAGATATTCTAGGAGTCTTGGAAACTACTGATCTTACGGATCTGGCGTCCGATCTCCCGTTCACGGCGGAGCAACTTGAGTGCCTTATATCAGAGATCGACATAGACACAATTCAGGCCCTTGTGGACGGAGAGGTAAATTCGCTCAGGATGCTCTCGTTCATCGGTGTCCTTAGTACCTGCGAAGTGAACCTGTCTGACCTCGTGAATTGAGCATTAAATTCTCCATCGCCATGACCGAACTCGCTGCTAGACTCAACCGACTCTCGCTCTGCTTACGCGTCTGCCAGCGGCCCGAAGTCAACCCTTGCAAGGACTTTCCGATGTATCTGAGATGGTATGAGGAGGGTAAAGCTCAAGTTAGATGAGTTGGTGACGGGACGATATCAATTTGAAAACATCAACAAGGCGTGCTACGACCTGCAGGCGGGCCTGATTACTGGCCGAGCGATTATTGATTACACCGACTAACGATCCCCAGGAAAACGGCCCGGCCGGGTTCGACCTGGATAAGACTTATCACGTCGACGTTCCGATAGCGGAGAAGGTGTGTGTTGTGACGGGCGGCGGGCAGGCACGCGGACGAGCGATTGCCGAGGCTCTCGCGCGAGCCGGTGCGAAGACCGTGGCGATTACATACTCGGGGGATCGAGATGCAGCGCATACGGTCTACGTAAATATCCAGACCCTCGGTTCAGGATGTCTGCTGGCGCATATGGATGTGACGGATCGAACGTCGGTTAGGCAGGTATTTCTGTGGGTCCAGGGCCAGGTCGGCAAGATCGATGTTCTTGTTAACGCCGAAAAAGTGGAATGGCCTGATCATATAGCTTCCGCAACCGCCGGCGAGCGTTTGCAGGCCGTCGGCGTGAACATCCGAGGTCAGGCTCTGGCTGCGGATGAAGTGCTGCCGTTCATGGGCATCCAGACAACAGGGGGCCTTATCGTCGGCGTGGCGGTTGAGGAAGAAGTAACCGCGGCGCTCAAGACGTTTGACGAGCCCGGGGTTCCGGTATCGGTTTCGGCGGCGATCAAGCCTATGACCGGGCTGGCGTCCTCACGTCAGGTCACGATGAGGGTGCTGTCGCCCGGCGCGCCTGATGAGATAGCTGAGGCGGTCGTGGAGTTGGTGACTGTGTAGGGCTGGGATTTGGGAGAACGGGTCGCGGCATCTATTCGCGGCGAACCCCGCGGATCACTAGGAAACGTACATCATGTGCCTGATGAACGACCTGTACACCGGAACCAAGGGTGTCCGACCCGAAATTCCATGATGGGTGGCTCCCCGGGAGATTCTCCACATCGAACTCAAAGCGACAGAACATTGTGTTCGACGGTAAATACTGTTGTGGTAAACGCCGCTCGTGGGCGTATTGCCACGCCCCTACAGCGATCTGTGATCTGACGGACCCGCGACCTCAACTAAATCACCAGAAGCTACCCAATACTCACCCCATTGGGGCTAGTTTGGGAACTCGATTGCTGCTCTCACGCCCATGAAGGGCGCCACTATTATCAACACTATTCCGATGGCGAGCCGGAGGTTGTTGGTGTTCATTTGGCCTGTCCGTCGAGCGCCCAGGTAACTGCCGACCATGCCCGTGGTGCCCAGCAGCGCGATCAGCAGGATATCGACGTCCCCGTTGATGAGCTTGCCGACGAACCCAGAGGCACCGACCAGCAGACCGATAATTGTGTTGGTGCCGATCGCGATAGCAGGGTGAAGTTTCAGAACGTTTACTAACGCCGGCATACGTACGGTACCGAGAACCAGTCCCACGGCTCCCCCTAGCACGCCTATGAGAAAACCGACCGTGATTTCAAGGATCAAACGGCGGGTCGACGGCAATGGAAGCTGTATGGATTGATCCCTTACTTCTTCCGAATCCCTGGTGCGTAGAGCACGCGCAAGTGCGACCAGGCCGGACCACAACAGAAGGAGGGTGATGATCGACAACAGGATCCAGACACGTATCGAGTCCGATGCGAGGCTGCCGAAGAAGGCGCCGATAAATGAAGGCACGCCAATGAGCAGCACTACTCGGAATGCTATTCGGTGGTTTTTCCAGTGTTCCAGCCCGCTCGTCACGGCCGTGACGACGCTGACCGCGAGGTTCACGCCGGCGGCTATCGGTACGCTTATACCGAACGCGATCAAGAGCGGAAATCGGACGACGCCCAACGCCATTCCGACCATGCCTGATACATAGGCCACGCCGAATGCGAGGACGGATAGAAGAACGATCTCCACGTTCGAAAGATCGGACAACGGACTTCTGGACCATACGTCGAGGAGCGGAATCATTGGATGCCTGCCTGAGGCGAGTTGCCGGGGCGTTGCGGCCGGTTGCGGGAGCTGGGGGGAGCTGTATGGAACGCCTTGCACAGTCCGGCTTCCGGCATACAGGCCCAATCGGAACCGCAACAGAGACAGGTCGCTTTCGCGAAGGCGGAGCGTGAGACTGTTTTGGATTGTCGTGTTGCGGTTTTCATGCCTAAAGTTAACAGCGCTCTTTAGGCTTCCAGATCTTCGAGTTCCAGTTCGTCCAGCATCTGTTCGAGCTCGTAAATCTGGAAACGGTCGGGCCTCACGGCCGGGTGACGAGCATGGGCCGTTTTAAAGATACCCCGCCGGACAAGGATTTCTTTATAAATCCAGTTGTCGAGACCTTGAGGTTGTTTCAGCGTCCGGATCAACGCGCTGTAACGCCGGAACTCCGCCTCTGCGCCTTCTTCGTCGCCGTCCTGCCAACGTTCCCACACATTGACGAACACATCGGGTATCACGGATCCGGGCATGGTCCCGACTGATCCTCGGCGCAGCTCCTCGAACAGGAACGTGCCGCCCGCGCCACCAAACAAAATGAGATCACCGCCGGCATCTGTCGCTGCATCCCGGAGGGCGGCCGCTTCGGCCATTCGTGGCACCGTCGGAGCCGTCTCGACCTTGATATAACAGAGGTTTTCGTGACGTCTGGCGATCTCGACCGCCATTCCCGGGCTCACCTGAGCAGTCGCCTGATCCTGCTGAAAGATTGGGATTCCGACCGATGCACCGACGCGAGCGAAGAACTCGATCACCTCACCGGCCGGCATGGAGATGAAGCTGGGCGGCCGAATCATCAGCGCGTTTGCGCCGAGTTCCTCCGCCCGTTGTGAGTAATAAACCGTCACATCTGTGCCCATTGCACCGGTGTTCATCACGACCGGTACGCGCCCATTGACCTGTTTTACGATTGAGGACAGGACTTCGTCCCGTTCAGGGTCGGTGAGTTTGTATATCTCGCTTGCCACGGCAATTCCAACGCCGTTGACTCCCACGTCGATCATCCACTCGACTTCGCGTTCGAGGTCTTCGAAATCGATCTGCCCCTTATCGTCGAAGGGCGTTGCGAGGATCGGGAAGATCCCATTCATGGTGCGATCAACCAATGTTGCGCTCCCCGTGACTGCTTGGTGACATGAAGGTCATCCGACCCGTTATTTCCCGACCAGGTCAAGCTCTTCCAGCATGGCGTCGAGTTCTTTCCTGGTCTGGTCATCCGGCCTAGGCGCTGGCTGCCTTGGCTGCGAGGTTTCCTGGAAAATGCCACGGCGTATCAGTATCCAGTCGTTAACCCACATCGCAGTCCCCATGCCCTGTGCGATTGTGCGATTTAACGCTGCGTAACGCCGGTACTGGATTTCAGCGTCCACTTCGTTGCCGGACTGGAAGTCGTCCCAAACCCGGGCGTACACGTCCGGGATAACCGACCACGGCATCGATCCCTGTGAGCCTCTCCGGGCTTCCTCTAGTAGGAACTGACCTCCGGACCCACCGAACGGGATTAACCCTGATGCGCCGGTGCGTGCCACGAGGTCGGCAAATCTGGGAACGGTCGGCGCAACCTCGACTTTGATGTAGCAAAGATTCTCATGTGCATTTGCGAGCTGGACCGCGAGCGGCGGGGGCACCTCGGAGCCGACTACGTCTTGCATGAAGATCGGAATATCGATGGCCTCAGCGATGGCGACAAAGTATTTCGTGACCTCAGAGGCGGAAAGCTGTGCGAACGATGGCGGCCTGATCATCAACGCGCTAGCGCCGAGTTCCTGCGCGGATTTCGCATAATCGATCGAAACGCCGGTCCCCTCGTGGCCGGTGTTCATGACCACTTTCAGGCGTCCTTTTGCGGCCTCGGCTACCGTTTTTAGGACGAACGCGCGTTCTTCGTCCGAGAGCTTGTAGACCTCGCTGCCAAGGGCGATGGCGACTCCGGGAATACCATGTCCGGCTATCCAGTCGACTTCACGCTGGAGGTCTTCGACGACGATATTGCCTTCTGCATCGAAGGGCATTGCTAGGACCGGAAAGATGCCACGCATGCTGTGATCGACCATCGGTACTCCTGAGTAAGTGGCATCCGATCTTGTGAAGATTCAGGCGGCCACATGATCTGATTGTCTAAGTCACAAGTTGCGGAACGATGTTTAACAGAATTCCGGCCACTGTGGCAGTTCCAATCACACCCGCAATGTTCGGTCCCATGGCGTGCATCAGTATGAAATTGTCAGGATCTTCCTTGCTCGCCATGTCCTGGACTACCCGTGCAGCCATCGGAACTGCGGATACGCCTGCGGCTCCGATCATCGGGTTGATCGGGTTCTTACGGCTGAACAGGTTCATGCCCTTCGCTAACAGCAATCCCGAGATCGTCGCCACGATAAAAGCGAACAGTCCTAGCAGGAATATTCCGATGGTTTCGGTCTGGAGGAATATACGCCCCGGCATGAGAGACCCGACCGTCAAGCCGAGCAATATGATCACGATGTTCATCAGCTCATTCTGGGCGGTGTTGGCCAGACGGGGCACGACGCCGGATTCACGTATCAGGTTCCCGAACATCATGATGCCGATCAACGGCACGGCCTGCGGCACAAGAACACCGATGACTATGGTCGTAAGTATCGGGAACATGATCTTGACGCGGCGCGAGATCGGCTTGTCTGGGTAGGGCATACGGATGAGCCGCTCGCGCTTGGTCGTGAGGAGTTTGATGATTGGAGGCTGGATGATAGGGACGAGCGCCATGTAAGAGTAGGCGGCCACGGTCGTAGCGCCGACGATGTCTGAGACCGGCACGCCGTTGTCCAACCCGAACTGGTGCATCTTGTTGGAAATAAAGATAGTGGTCGGTCCATCGGCGCCGCCGATTATCCCGATTGACGCCGCTTCAAGAAGTCCAAAGTCGAACACGCCCGTGAACGACAGTAAAAGCGCGCCCATCAGCGCTACGAACACTCCAAATTGGGCGCCGGCGCCAAGTAAAAGAGAGCGAGGACTTGATAGCACCGGTTCGAAATCGGTCGCCGCGCCGAGACCCATAAAGATGAGTAGTGGCATCAGGTCGTTGTTAAGCGCGTTCTCCTGGAAGAAATGGAGCAACCCTTCTTCGCCACTCGCGCCGCCCTCACGGGTCAAGGCCTCTAACGGCATGTTGGCGAGCAGGATACCGGAGGCGATTGGGAGGAGTAAGAGCGGCTCTTTCTTCTGGGCGATGCCCCAGTAGAAGAGGAACCCGGCGATGCCCCACATGATGACCATGCGAGGGTCGTCGCCTATCGCAATGAAGCCTTCCCAGAGGGATTCAAATTCCATATTTCTTGGTTACTCGAACTCGACCAAGGTCTGGCCGTGCGCTACTGAATCTCCACCGGCAATGTGGACTGCTGATATGACGCCGTCTCTGTTTGCGCCGATCTGCTGTTCCATTTTCATGGCCTCGATCACGCATACCAGATCGCCAAGGTTTACGGAGTCGCCAACGGAGACAGCCACCGATAACACCCGGCCCGGCATAACGGCCGTCATGGCATTTGCGGACGCGCCCGGGGAGCGCGTCGGTGTCGTGGGAGATGCCGCTACGGACGGCCGAGCGATCGGACGGGTTGATACAGATGGCTGTGCTGGCGTGGATCCTCGGACCGGTTTGTCCGGTACCTCGACGTCGTAGTCAACGCCGTCCACATTCACGCGGACGGGGGATTCCGATACGTAACCCACCTCAACGTCGTGGGGCGTGCCGTCCACGTTGATCTTGTATCGCCGTGGACTCATCGTAACGGCCTTCCTCGTTGGTTCATCAGGTGCCTTTGGCCCGCCTGCGCCCACGCGTTTGGCGAAGTGCCAGAGGGTGGGTTGTTAAGAACGTGTTTGACCTGTGATTCATCTTCGGCGAGAGCCAGGGCCACTGCGATTGCAGCTACGATTTCTCCGCGCGCTGTGACTTCACTTGCCGGGAGTTCCGGGATGGCTGTGGCGAGGGATGGGGCGTCGAGTACGGCCACGGCTGTTTGCCGCCTCTGAACGATACGGTCAAACAGGCCCAGCCCCTGGATTGTGAACATTAGCAATACCAGGACGCTAACAACGACACCCATGCCGATGCCGGTTACAAGTAGTCCGTCTTCCAGAAGTTCAACGTTGGACGTAGCGTGGCTCCAAGGGTGTGTTCCGGGGTCCGAATGAATGCCGCGTTTATGTTCAGACAGCCGATTCCAGATCGTGATCGAAAGAGGTCTTCCTGAACGGGGAGAATCTTATCAGGCCGCGGGCGATTTCTCACTGTAATCGGTGAGATGAGGACTATTCCCCGGGATGGACGTGTACGACGTACTCGATGCCGTTAACCATGGCGCTAGTTTGACCCTCATCCACGCCCGCAGTGATCTCGACATGATATTTAGATCCATTTACTCGCATATCGTATTCCCGGCGCAATTCTTCGGAATGAACTGTTCCCGATGCAGGCTCGTCAAATGAAATGTTACGTAGCGTTGCCATGCGGCCACGGGCTAATGCTGAAGCGTCCTCGGCAGATATACGTTCAAACCGGACCGTTGTCCCGGGCGATGCCTGTGCCACGAGGGCGAGATCTACGCTGGCGATAACGCCGATCTTTGGGTAGCCGCCGGTGGTCTGGCTGTCCGCAAGAAGGATGATTGGTAGGGCATTCCCCGGAATCTGGATCGCTCCGCTGAGCACACCATCCGAAACAATGTCGTGGGCACCGTCTATGGTCGGAACCTCCGGGCCTTCAAGTCGGCAGCCCATCCGGTCGCTCTTGTCGCTGACGGTGTAAGTGGAGTTGTAGAAGGTGGCGGTGGCGTCTGAATCAAACAGGTCATCCTGAGGGCCAGGAATGACGCGGACGAGGATATCTCCGCCGTACTGTGGCAATAGCTTTGGTGGCACACGTCTCCCAGGGAGGACCGGGTTCGTGACCGGTCCGATGAGAATTTCGTCGTCGATCTTCGGCGCACGGCCCTCGATTCCACCCAGGCGCGCTCCAATGTGCGTGGATCGAGAACCCAGTACAACGGGAGTGTCAAATCCTCCAGATACGTTGACGTAGGCGCGTAGTCCTGAATCCGGCCCGGCCGGCGACATGAGCGACAGTCGGTCGCCAACGTCTGCACCGAAGGTCTCCCACAAAGCCAACGGTGTGCCGTTCAACGTCGGGGTGAGGTCGGCCCCGGTGATCGCGAATATGGCACGGCTCGTGAACTCGAACTCCGCTCCCCCGATCGTGACCTCTATCGCTGCGTCTCGCTGATCGTTGCCGACGAGCAGGTTCCCGAGCCTCAGCGCGTATCGATCCGCGGCACCGGATACGGATACGCCAAATCGCTGGTAACCGGGACGGCCGAGGTCCTGAATCGTGGATAGGGGTCCCGGGGACACGACTCTTAATGCGTCCACGGTCATTCGGCCTGTTCCGTCATCTGGACCCGGTATGTGCCTTTAGCGACTTGATTCGCAATTCTTTTCGTATCTTCTGAAGATACGGGCATGAACCTTATGAAGCTCCCGGGAAGGAAGGGCACCGGGGGATGGACGTTGGGGTCGAACAGCGACACCGGCGTATTTCCTATCAACCGCCAACCGCCCGGGGAGGCCATCGGGTAGACGCCGGTTTGTGTCTCGGCGATACCAACAGAGCCTGCGGGCACGCGAATGCGTGGCGATGCGATCCGGGGCGTGGCGATGCGTTCATCCATGCCACCGAGGTACGGGAAGCCCGGCGCGAAGCCGAGCATGTAGACCCGGTAGTCGGTGCCAGAGTGGATGGCGATCACCTCATCCGTCGTGATCCCTGCATGATCTGCTACGTCATCGAGGTCTTCGCCATGTTCACCGCCGTACGCGACCGGCAACTCGTAGATCTGGCGTCGGGTGTTGTCGTGATCTTCAGTGGACACCATAGAGCTAGCGACCAAATCGTTCAAAAACTCGGTCATGTCCGCGACCGATGACAGCTCCAAATCGTATTGGACGAGCAGTGAACGGTAGGTCGGGATGAGTTCTATAACTGACTTGTTTTTCGCTACTTCTACCGCTGCTGCAAGCGCGTAGACGCGATCGTTGGTAACGGGATCGATTCCATTGCCGAACTCGACGACAAGGGCGTCCTCGCCGCATATCAGGATGCGTGGTTCTAGATGTGTGCCGGCGGTCACGTCGCCCCCGTTAAGGGATAAACTCCCGCATAGGGCGAATCTGAAGGCCTTCCTTCTCGAATGCCTGCCTCAGTGCTGCCGCCAACTCCACGGCCCCGGGATTATCGCCGTGGAGGCATATCGAGTCCGCAACGAAATCTATGTTGGTGCCGTCTACGGCGGTGACACGGCCTTCGATGGCAAGACGAAGTGAGCGATCTATCACCTCGTTGATGTCGTGAAGCACTGCATTGGGCTGCGATCTTGGCGCTAACGCTCCGTCCGGTGTGACGGCACGATCGGCGAAGCATTCTCGTGCGACGCGCGCTCCGGCTTCGCGTGCGACCTTCTCCCACTGGGAACCCGCCAGTACTAGTTGGATCATCGACGGTTCAAAATCCAGCCCGGCCTTCACGATTGCTGCCGCCTGTGCAGGGTCGCGCACGGCTTTGTTGTACATCGCTCCATGGGGTTTCAAATGTTGGAGTTTTTTATCGCTGGTAAATGCCGCTAGCGCTCCCATCTGGTACGTCACTGCGTTGACGATCTCTGACGGTGTCATGTCGATATCGCGCCGGCCGAAACCGACCAGATCTGGATATCCTGGCTGCGCCCCGATGCCGATGCCGAGTTCTTCTGAAATCTTCACCGTGGACGCCATCACGTCCGGATCGCCGGCATGAAATCCGGTCGCGACGTTGACCGATGTCACGTACTTTATGACCTCTTCATCGAGGCCGAGCTTCCAGGATCCGAAAGACTCGCCGAGGTCGCAGTTGAAGTCGATGACGGTGGCCATGTGCTCTCCGGGGTGGTTGCCATTGAAACGATGTCGGGCACCCTAGCATAGGATTCTCGGTGTCCCCTAACAACGCTCCCTAGTAGAACATGTAGTTCTTCAGGCTCCAGCATCGACACGTCCAGATTATCCGGCCGGTAACACTCAACATTGTCCATTCGAGTGTTCACAAAAGTGACGGAATTCGTAGCTGGCTGTGATACTCTCGCGGTCGCTTAAAATGGAGCCTTTCACTTCGAACTCATATAGCCTGATCGACCCCACAGATCCCACGTCAGGCCCTACAACAGGAACAAAAAATGGCAAAAATCTCCGGTAGTTTAGTGTTGTCCAAATCCCTTCAGGCGCATGGTATAGATACCCTGTTCGGGATCGCCGGAGACCACTTTCTCCACCTGTTGGACGTGTTGGTGGATCAGCCGTTTCGGATGATAGACACTCGGCACGAGGGTGCCGCCTCTCACGCCGCTGATGCCTACGCCCGGACTCTTCGACGACCCGGTGTGGTGCTGTCCACAACGCCGGGCCACGCCAACGCTTTACCCGGGCTTGCCAATGCGATGCATTCGCAGGCGCCCATCATCAACATCGCCGGTTCATCTGACTCCCGGAATATCGGTCGTGGAGCGATGCAGGAGTTCGACCAAGTTGGCGCCGCCGCGCCGATTACGAAGGGCTCGTGGGAGATCCCGAGTGCAGACCGTATTCCTGAGTTCGTCAACCTGGCCATCCGCACCGCAATGACCGGAAAGCGCGGCCCGGTCCACCTGACCGTCCCGCAAGATTTGCAAGAAGCGATGGTCGATGAAGACGTTCTTGAGCGATACGGAATAGGTGAAAACAGCGTTCCATTGGCAGTATCCGGAGACCCGGGCCAGATCGCTGCCGCCATAGACATTCTCAAGAACTCCGAGAGGCCCCTTATCGTCGCTGGTACCGGCGCCGGGGCGACCGCACTTCCGGAAGAACTTCAGCGTCTTGTCGAGACGATGGGCATCCCGGTTACCACTACGGACAGCGCACGCGGAATGGTGTCGGACGATCATGAGCTTTCGATCGGTTTCGGATACTTGCCGTTGAATAAAGCGGTTGCCCGTATTCGTGAATCGGACGCCGTGTTGTTTCTTGGTCAGCAGCTTGATTACACCTGGGGACTCGGGGGCACGCCACCGTTTGCCGAGGGCGTCAAAAGGATCTCGGTTGACCCTTCTCCCCACCACCTCGGCAGTTCACGAAGCGTGGATGTTGCGATTCTCGGGGACATAGGGCCCGTTATCACGCAGATGTCGGATGCAGCCGAGAAAGTGTCATGGCCGTCCTTCAGCACATGGAACAAAACGCTTCAGGAAGAACGCCAGAAGCACCAGGCTGAACTTTCAGAGCTGGCTGTTGAGGCCGACCCTCCGCACCCGATGTTCGTTTCGGAGACGCTACAGAGGCACATCACCCCGGAGACGCCGATGGTGTTCGATGGGGGTGACTACGCTCACTTCTTCCGAGCATCTGTGCCAGCGCGAAAATCTGAGCGGTGGCTCTACGTCAGTAGCTTCGGGATGATTGGTATCAACATGCCATACGCGCTGGGATTGCAGGTTGCACTTCCAAACCACCGTGTTGTGTGTGTAACCGGGGACGGTTCTTTCGGGTTCCACGGACTCGAGATCGACACGATGGTGCGTCACAACCTTCCGGTCATCACGATCCTTGGGAACAACGGCATCTGGGGCATCGACTGGCAGATTCAGAAGGGTCTGTACGGCCGACCGGTGTGGACCGATCTTCTGCCGACGCGCTGGGACACGGTCGCCAAAGGCCTCGGTGCATACGCCGAGAACGTCGAGCATGCAGCCGATCTTGATGGTGCGATGACCCGAGCCTTCGCCCAGGACAAGCCGGCGCTGTTGAACGTCAACATCGTGCAAGTAAGTAGCCCGGTCGCCGATGAGGCCGTCAACCGCAAGCTTGGGGCTCACGGTTAGTCCAAATAAGTTAAACCGTACCCTGAGGCTCTCGCAGGGTCGTAATCGCAGCCACTGCGTATTGTGATTAGTGGAACTCAAATCGCGACTAATGATCGATAGAAAATAGTCAGGACGAGTCCTTGAAAATCGGAATCATGGCCGCCGGCGGTGTTGGCGCTTACTACGGTGGCGTGCTCGCCGAGGCCGGGCGCGATGTCTGGTTGGTTGCGCGTGGGCCAAACTTAGAGGCGCTTCAGCATGATGGACTGAAGATCACCAGCGTTGGTTCGGGCGAGCGTGTGGTGAAGGTGCAGGCGGGTTCTCCGGCGGATGCCGGTGTGTGCGACCTTATCCTGTTCTGCGTAAAGCGATATGCCACCAAGCAGGCTGTCAAAGACATGCTTCCGATGGTTGGCCCGGACACGCTTATCCTCTGCGTCCAGAACGGGGTCGATGCAACCGAGAGACTGCAAGGTGATCTGCCACGGGAAAACCGGGACAATGTCCTTTGGGGACTGACCTACATCGTGTCTCACATAGAAGGCCCAGGCGCGGTGAACCAGCTGGACGGACCAAGGCGGATCGTTTTTGGCGAGGGCGCTGGTGGCGATAGCGAGCGTGGTCGCAGCGTGCAGAAGGCGTTGGAGGTTGAGGGAATCGACTCCGTCTTCTCGGAGTATGTGCACCGCAATTTGTGGAACAAGTTCATGTTTATTAATGGCCTTGCAGGAATGACTGCGGTGACGCACAAGACGTTGGGGGCTCTGAAAAAGACTCCCGAGACGTGGGCGATGCTTAACAGGGTTATCGACGAGGTCGAGGCGCTCGGTCTGGCGAGCGGTGTGGAGTTGGACGGCGAGCGCGAGGACGTAATGGCGTATTTGGACCGACTCGGCCCGGACACCCGATCGTCGCTTGCGGTGGACACACTGCAGGGAAATCGGCTCGAAGTCGATTCGCTCCACGGCACGGTCGGACGGATGGGCCGAGAGCTTGGAATAGAAACGCCTGGGTGCGACTTCATCTACGCGGTGCTGAAAGCGCAGGATCCGGTGGAGTAGGGAGCGCGCTTGGACGCGTGACCTCCCTTTGAGAGCCTCAGGGTGGGTTTGGTGTGAAAGCGTGCAAAGTCTTCCTAGGTGGGAGATGGGCGGGGAGACGAAGATTCAATGATTTGCTCAGAAGAGTGTTTTCGGCGGATCGATGTACTGGTGAAGGCCTCTCGGCTACGCTCGGGATGACGATGGGTCAGTGGTTTGGTATGGGACCTCAAATAACAGCACCGATCGTGCCTAGCGTATATTGCGTTCGTTTGTACATGATTTCTTATCGCCCGCGCCCGGGCCCTAGTGAGGTGCAGCGATGGCTGTTGTTGATTTCACGGTTTCTGGTCGAGAGCCCTACGCCGATGGTGTGTCGTTTGGCGATACCGGGGCGTATGAGCAGATTGATGGGCTGATGACCTTTGCGGCGGATCCGGAGCATGCCGCCAACCGTGGGATTGTCGACCTAGATAAGGCTCCTCGCGATGACGAGGGTCGTGTGCGGTTCACGGCTGATTTCTCCGTTGTTGTTCCGGTGGATCCGGCTCGGGGCAATGGGCGGGCGCTAGTGGAGCTTCCTAATAGGGGCCGCCGTCGCATGGTACCGGTGTTTAACCGCGCTCCTGCTTCTGCACCGGTGTCTCGAATAGCACACCCGGGAGACGGCTTTCTATTCAAGCGGGGTTTCACGGTGGCATCGATCGGCTGGCAATGGGACGTTACACAGTCAGATTCGATGATGGGTCTCAACCCGCCGTTCGCCGAGGGGATCTCGGGACAAACCATCGTAGAGATCAGGATTAACGATCGACGGAGTACGTATCAGCTGTCGGATCGTGGCATTCACACACCGCTGCCGGTTGTGGGCGTCGATGATCCAACCGCAAGACTGCTTGTGCGGGATTACGAGGACGATGAGGACACCTTGGTACCCAGTGACTTATGGAGCTTTGCACGGGAGACGGAATCCGGGGTCGAACCCAGTCGTGAGCACATCTACATGGAGGGCGGTTTCGAGCCCGGCAAGATCTATTACATCGTTTACGAGACTGACAGCGCTCCTATTGCTGGGGCAGGGCTGATCGCCTTGCGGGACGTAGCGCCGTTCCTCAGAGCACCGTCGGATATTAATCCCACCCCCGGCGGGTTCAACGCCATGTACGCATGGGGCGTCTCACAGACAGGCCGATTTTTACGCCACTTCATGCACCTTGGCCTGAATGTTACCGAACAGGGTGAACTCGCCTATGAAGGGATCCTGCCGCACGTGGCCGGCGCTCGTCGTGGGGCTTTCAACCATCGGTTCGCACAGCCGTCTAACCAATCGACTCCGATTTGGGGCCACGTCTTCCCATTCACTGATGAGCCGACAAGCGACACATTGACTGAGGAGTCGGGTGGGTTGCTGGACGCGCTTCGTGCTGCAAATGCCGTGCCGAAGATCATTTACACAAATAGCTCGGCCGAGTACTGGCGGGGTGACGGTGTGCTTGGGCATGTCGATACCTCCGCCAACTCGGACATCCAGGAAGCTCCGGAAAGTCGCAGCTACCTGTTTGCGAGCACACAGCACGGTCCGGGCTACATCGGACAATCCCGATTCGCCCCCGACGGTTCAGGCGTGCGCCACGAATTGAATGTGACCGACTACTCGCCACTACTCAGGGCATCATTGGTGAACCTGGACTGCTGGGTAACAGAGGGGATTGAGCCTCCGCCAAGTGTGCATCCACGTCTTGGTGATGGCACCGCAGCTCAAAAGTCATCCGTGCTTGAAATATTCAGGGACATCCCGGATGTCGTGGTCCCGGATGTTGACCGGCTGTTCTATCTGCGAACAGTAGACCTTGGTGCTCGGAGTGCCGAAGGAATTGGAGAATATCCGGCAAAAGAGGGCGATTACTATCCATCACACGTCTCAGCCGTGGACGCGGACGGAAACGAGATCGGCGGTATCAGGCTGCCAGATATCGAGGTCCCGGTCGGCACGCACACGGGCTGGAATCCGAGAGCAGCGGAGACCGGTTCGCCGGAACAGATGGTGCCCATGACCGGCACCACAGCTTTCTTTTCGGTGACGCGTTCTCAAAGAGAACTTAACGGTGATCCGCGTCCGTCTATCGAGGAACGCTACGAGGGCAGGGACGATTACTTGGCCCGGGTTCGCGCTGTCGCCGATCAGCTGGTGATAAATAGATATGCGCTTGAGGAAGATATCGATCTGATGGTCTCAAACGCGGTCGAGCGGTATGACGAGGCCGTTGGGATCAGCGCGGAGCCGATACTGGCGGACGATTAGGGTCGGCGACTCACATAGGTTTACCACAGTAAAGAGTGGTACCTGCCGTGATCCTTCTTCGGAAGCTCCCTTCATTTTGGACCTTATCTCGATTGCGAGGAGGGAATTATCGGCTCCCGATGCCACTTCGCTTACCGTTGGGGAAGTAGTTATAACCGAGTAAAAAATGTTAATTAGCAGACAATCACCGATAAGGGAACGAACCGTTTTATCGACTGGAAGCGGTCACGGGGCGGGTCGCGTAATGGTTGAAGTGGTTGGGAGGATGCACCATCATTACGGCCGTTGGCTATGACGGTGACCAGTGGATCGCTGGTCAGGTTTGCTCAGGTGATGGACAGCGACTGCGTAATTCAGCCTTTGGTCAGTACGGTCTACGCCAACCAGCGAGCCGCCTCTTTGGCGTGGTAGGTGATGATGATGTCCGCTCCAGCCCGTTTGATTGAACCGAGGATCTCCATGGCCACGCGTTGACCGTCCAGCCACTCGTTTCCGGCGGCGGCCTTCACCATCGCGTACTCGCCGCTCACGTTGTATGCGGCTACTGGGAGGTCAGTGATGCGCCGCGTCTCCCGGATCACGTCCAGGTACGCGAGAGCAGGTTTCACCATGACGATGTCTGCGCCCTGGTCGATGTCAGACTGGACTTCCAGCATCGCCTCACGAGCGTTACCAGGGTCCATCTGGTAGCTCCGTCGATCGCCAAACTCCGGGGCGGAGTCGGCCGCAACACGGAATGGACCGAACAGGGCGGAGGAGTACTTTGCGGCGTACGCCATGATGGGCATGTTCAGGAAACCGGCGTTGTCGAGGCCACTACGGAGCGCTGCAACCTGGCCGTCCATCATCGAGGACGGGGCCACAAGGTCTGCACCTGCGTGTGCGTGTGACACCGCTTCCTCTGCCAACAGCTCAAGTGTGGCGTCGTTATCGACCGTGCCGTCTTCCAACACAATGCCGCAGTGGCCGTGGTCCGTGTATTCACACAGGCACACGTCCGTTATCACGAGCAGTTCAGGGTGGGTCCGCTTAGCTTCCCGAATGGCCTGCTGGATGATTCCGTTTTCGGCGTAAGCGTCGGTGCCAACGGCGTCCTTCTGAGCCGGAAGTCCGAATAGAAGCACGCCCGGGATTCCGAGCGCTTCAATCTCATCCAGTTCTTCGGAGAGACGGTCCACCGACAGGTGGTAGCAGCCGGGCATCGGCGGAATTTCGGCTTTTATGTTCTCGCCCGCGGTTATGAAAAGAGGGTAGATGAAATCGTCTACGCTAACCTTCGTCTCGCCGACCAGTCGTCGAAGGCCGGTCGATGTCCGCAGCCGGCGGTATCGGGTGAAGGGGGGTAGCCCGTTATCAGGCATCGGGTTCTCCGTTTTTGAAATGCTCAACAATGGCAGTGGCCAGAGATTTCATGGTCCGCTCCGAGGCGACGATGTCCACTCTAAGCCCTCGCTCCCGTGCGCGCTCTGCTGTGATGGGCCCCATTGCCGCGGTCACGGTCCTATTGATGAGATCGGGCCCACCCGCCAGGTCAAAAAGATTGTCTACACCGGAGGAACTGGTGAATGTCGTGATATCGATGCCGGGGTATTCAAATATAGCCGTTAGTTGATTGCCGGAATTATCCGGTCTATGAGTCTCATACCCCACGACGCGATCCACGTTTGCGCCTAGAGCCCGCAGGCCGTCCGGCAGTACGTCTCGTCCGATGTCTGAGCCGATCACGAGCACGCGTTTACCGTTCATTCCTAGAGATTTCATGTCACGCAGGACGGCGTCTGAAACGTATTCCTCAGGCACAAGGTCGGGAGTCACCCCGAGCTCTTCCCTTACAGTCACGCCCGTAGCTGGCCCTACCGCAGCGACTTTAACGTTTGCGAAGGTACGACCGTCCATTTCCAGCACGTCCATACGGGCACGCAGTCCGCGCGCTCCATTGCTGCTTGAGATGGTCACCCAGTCGTAGTCGCCCAGATTTTTCAAGGCTCTGTCTAACGAGGTGGGATCGACTACCGGGACGATGTTGATGGCGGGGAACTCCACGCAGTCAGCCCCGGCACTTTCCAGCTCGGTGCGGAGTCTTGACGTCTGGGAGCGAGTGCGTGTGATGAGCACGCGTTTCCCGAAGAGAGGTTTGTTGTCGAACCATGCGATGCCATCACGTAGTCCGACGACGTCGCCGACTATTACGGCCACTGGTGATCCAAGTCCGGCGGTCTTGCCGACCTCAGCGATGTTTTCCAGCCTGCCGGTAACCGTTTGTTGTTTTGGAGTCGTTCCCCATTGCACAAGAGCGGCTGGTCGGTCCGGCGATGTACCCCGTGAGATCAACTCACGGGTGATGCCGGGGAGCGCCTTCCAACCCATGAGGAACACGAGCGTGCCGGGAAGGGCGGCAAGCGCGTCCCAGTTGAGTTGTGAGTCTGGCTTGGCTGGGTCTTCGCTGCCGGTGACGACGGTGAACGAGGTCGAGACGCCCCGGTGTGTGATGGGGATGCCCGCGTAGGCCGCCGCCGCTATGGAAGATGTCACGCCGGGTACGACCTCGAACGGCAACCCCTGTTTGGACAGCGCCAGGGCTTCTTCGCCGCCCCGTCCAAAGACGAAGGGGTCGCCGCCTTTTAGCCGGCATACGGTCTTTCCTTCCGATGACAGTTTGACCAGCAATACGTTGATCTCGTCCTGCGTCATCCGTACATCGCCGGGGCCTTTACCCGCGTCGAACATCTCGGCGTCTGGGCGCGCCTGGGCGAGCAGTCCTGCGTATGACAGCCTGTCGTAGACGACAGCGTCTGCCGTCCTGAGACGGTTCATGGCCTTTACGGTGATAAGCTCAGGGTCACCGGGCCCTGCGCCGACAAGCGAGACGAGTCCGGGAGTGGTCTCGCTGTCGGAACCCTCAGGCATGGATCAACTCCAGGGCACCATTTTTGATCATGTCTTCGGCCAGTGCGTTTCCTAGTTCGGACGCATCGCTGATATCACCCGAACCCGTCCTAGTCATCGATCGATCTCCATCAAGGGATGCCGCAAATCCGCGGATGGTCATGCTGTCGCCGTCCAGCGTGGCGAAAGCTGAGGCGGCTGTGGCACAACCGGCTCCGAGCCGGGCCAGGTAGGCCCTCTCGGCGGTTGATACCGCTCGGGTGGTGGGGTGATCAATGGCTGATATGAGTTCGGTCAGGATCGTATTCGACGCCATGGTCTCTACAGCGAGCGTTCCCTGTCCGGAAGCTGGGATGAAATTATCCAGATCCAGCGCTTCTGAAACCTCGCCCATCCGGCCCATCCTATCGAGCCCGGCGGCGGCGAGGATGGCGCCGTCGTAGCCGGTCTCGTCGCCGCCGAGTGCCTTGGTCATGCGGGTATCGACGTTGCCACGAATTCGGATGATCTCCAGATCACCCCTTGCTGCGCGGAGTTGTGCGACGCGTCGCGGGCTGCTGGTTCCGATTCGTGCGCCGGACGGCAGGTTCGCGACGCCGCCTTCGAAACGGCTGACAAGTACATCTCGCGGGTCGCCACGTTCCGGCAAGGCCGCGAGCGTGAATCTTTCCGGCAACTCGGACGGCATATCTTTCAGGCTGTGGATTGCGATGTCAGCCCGGCCGTCTTCAAGCGCCGCCTCCAGTTCCTTCACGAAGATGGAAACGCCAATGGTCTCTAGAGCGGAGCGTTTGTCGCGATCGCCCGCGGTGCTGATTCGTATGATCTCGAACTCGATATTTGGATGTGCCTCGCGGAGCATCGACACAACGAGTCCGGTCTGTATGACCGCAAGTTCGCTTGCGCGTGTCCCGACCCGGACAAGGGGCGGTTTGGTACCGGTCATTTGATGTGTCCGCCGTGGGTTTCTGGGAGAGTGAGATCGTCAGGATTCTGTACTCAGCCCCAACGTTTACTTTGCAGCTCGCACTTCGAGTGCAGAGACCAGCATAGCCCTTGCGCCATCTTTATCCCCGGACTCGAACTGCTCAAGCATCTTGTTTGTGATGGATTCTGCCCAGTCATCCGGACTTATTGGAAGTTCGCGGCCACGTACTTCTACCCGCACATCTGCGAACATCGGACCCATGTCAGCCCAACGCAGGCACTGGCAGTAGTCCGCGTCTGTCATACGCTCGCGAAGCCGGCGCGCGAGAGCTGGGCTGGTTCCGGCCGTTGAGACGGCGACGGTCACGTCCTGACGGTGAATGATCGCCGGGGCGATGAAGTTGCATAGAGGGGTGACGTCCATGACGTTACAGAGAACGTTTCGCTTTTGAGATTCTGTCTCGATCGCTTTATTTATCTCTTTGGAAGAGGTGTCCGCAACGATGACAATCCAGGCTCCTGCGATGTCTCCCGTCTCGTATTTGCGGTGCTGCCAGGAAATTTTGCCCTCTGAAGCGAGTTCAATGAGTCCCGGCAGGGTGTCATTGTCCGGGCTGAATAGCGTCACCTCGCCCCCGCATTCGAGGAGGTATCGGACCTTGCGTTCGCCTTCGTGGTCGCCGCCAAAGACAAGGCATTTGCGGTCACGGATATCTACGAAAATGGGGTAATACGCGGGCATAGGTATCTCCTCTGGGTGATGACGCGAAGTCATCATTAAATAGCGGTAACCGTCGCGACTCGCCAGCCTGATCTCGGGTTGCATGCGACGTTTCTCGACGAAATGTCAGATTTGGTGGCCTACTCGTCCACGAAATAACGGACACGGGTCTTTTTGTACTCGCGACTTGAGTACAGCAGCTGATAGTCGGTTATTCCGGTAGTGTCTGAAATCTCCTTCGCCAGTTCCTCGCATCCCTCTTGGGAGGTCGCATGAAGCATGGTGAAGTGGGAGTACTTCCAGTCAGGGAAACGTGGTCGCTCGTAACAATGAGTCACGGATCGTGACTGCGCCATCAGATTGCCGACTTCTTCCGAACGGGCTTCAGGGACGTTCCATACGCCCATAGCGTTTGCGGCAAAGCCAGCTCTGCGGTGGTGCAAGACGGCGGAAAATCTGCGCATCAACTTGCGGCCCACCATGTCATCGACATGCGCGAACAACGCGGCGATGTCTATCCCGAGCTCATCCGACATATCCTTGAACGGTTCGGGGATGATCTGCAGGTCTTCCTGCATCGCCCGGACGAACGCGATGTCGAAATCGGTCAGGGCCTGTGCCTTATTCCAATCAGCGTCCATCATCGGGGCGTCTGACTTCGAGTCCACCGGCTCGTCCGGCTTGAAATAAGTGGTGGCGTCGGATTCCTGTTTCACCATGTCAAAATTGACGCCGATTTTGAAGAATTTGATCGTCGGCATCTTGCGGGTGGCCTCTGCTCCTGTCTCCTTGACCATTTTGGCCAGGGTCTCATCCATATCTTCAAACGGAGAGACTGCGAGTGTGAACCAGAGGTTGAAGCGTCCGTTGCGGGCGTAGTTGTGGCTGACGCCCGGGTGGCGGTTGATGATCTGTGCAGCGTCATCCAGCGACTCCTCGGGGATACGCATAGCGACGAGCGTGGTTGTGTAGCCGAGCCGACGTGTGTCGAAGATTGCTCCGATTTGTCGAACGATGTTCTTACGCTTTAGCTCGATTATCCGCCCCATCACCTCGTCTTCGGTGATGCCGAGGCCTTCCGCAATTTTGAGGAAAGGGCGTTCTACCAGTGGGAAGTCAGACTGGACGACGTTACAGATCTCTCGGTCCACAGTCTCTATGGTGCTCGTGGTCATTGAGTCTCCCGTACCCGGTGCGATCGAATTCGGATGTCCTGGACAGCGGTACAGATTACCCGTTCTGGTAGAGGCAGGTCTGGAACTGTTGTCGCAGATGAAATCATTTTACCGCCACATACGTGAAAAACAGCCTGTGATTTCCGCGTCAGCGTTAATTCGAATCCCAGAGTCCTCTGATGTTTCTTTAAATCCGCGATTGCTGAATGGCACAAAGATCATCACGGGAATGACATATCGCTCGTAAATAATCCTGGTATTGTCAACAATCTTTAAGACTGAACTAGCTCTATTTAAAACCGACCCTGTATTACACGTCCGGTGAACAAACCGATTGCTGCTTCAATATCTACGCCCGTCGCTACGTCGATCGTCGCCCCGGCCGGATGCCGACGCGTTCGACCCCGCTCCGGGCCGTCGCTAGTGTCTACCGCAATGTTTAACCGTTCCAGTTTCACAATACTCGGCCGTGCAACGGCCATCACTGTGACCGGGTCGTAAAGGGTGATCCGGCGACCTGGCCGGGCGGCGTACTGCGCTTGGGTGAGACGTCGTATTACAGGATTGATGGGTACAGGCGTCTTGTCGGCGTAGGTACGTACTTGATTGCATACATCACTACCGACCATTGTCACGGGCACGTCGGAATTGAAGACAAGTGCGGTGGCTTCCGGGTCCGACCAGACATTGAATTCGGCATAGTCCGTGACATTCCCGGGGACGTCCAGGGCGCCGCCCATGATCACAACGCGCTCCACAGACTTCACGGAACCGGGATGATCTCGGAACAATCGTGCGACGTTGGTCGTCGGGCCGAGAGCGATCAGCGTCACAGGCGGTCCGTTATTTAGGCGTTGCGCCATGTAATTCACTGCATGCTCGTCACGCGTACGGATCGACGAACGCGGGAGCGATATCGGCAACCCGCCTACGCCGTGGACATCTTCGGCATCTCCGAAACTTCCGACCAGCGGGCGTTGTGCTCCCCGGTATACCGGAAGATTAGGTCGATTCAGCGCCTCAAGTATCCGGAGCATGTTGGCGTTTGTGTGTCGTAACGCTGCATTTCCGCCTGTGGTCGTGAACGCTTCGATCACAAGTTCAGGAGAGTTCAATGCGAGTGCTATCGCAAGGAAATCATCCACGCCGGGGTCGGTATCGATGATTACGTTGACTGAAGTCACGAGCGTCTCCACTTGAAGGGGCGTGTGTTATCGGTCAAGACCGGAGCGTTCAAGATACATACGGCGTTCCGCCTTGAACGATTCTTCTGGTACCTCTTTTGCCCCGCCTATGGCCTCGGCATTGATAAAGATCTGCGCAACGCGCTCAACCAGTGCACATACGCGTAGCGCTTCGGACACCGTATCGGCGACGGCGAACATACCGTGATGAGGTATCAGGACCGCACGACGATCGCCAAGCGCGTCAACACCTGCCTGTGCAAGCGCCTCGGTACCAGGGAATCCGTATTTAGCGACCTGGACCGCCCCCCCCACGTACACGACAAGTTCGTCCACTATCGACGGAAGTGGGCGACCTGCTACCCCGAGTGCGGTCGCATGAAGCGAGTGCGTGTGCATGACGGCGTTGACGTCCGGTCTCGCCGTGTAGATCGCAAGATGGAGCAGGGACTCGGAGGACGGCACGCCTTCGCCATCGATCGGATTGAGGTCGTTATCGACGGCCACCAGCTGATCCGAGGTCATCGACGGGTAGGGAAGTCCGGCCGGTGTTATAAGAAACGCATTGGGGCTACCGGGTGCGTCAATCCTGACGCTCGCGTTCCCGCTGGAGCCGGAGACGAGTCCAAGACGGTCCATCTCTTTGACGGCCTCAATCAACTCATCACGTTGCGTTATTAGAGCCATCGATATCGTCCATTCCGGTGCATGAGCCCTGGTTCGCTACCCGCCCATTATCTGGACGACAACTTCTCGGCTCTTCGGGAGGTCTAGTTCCACTAGAAAGACTCGCTGCCATTTTCCGAACGCCAACTCGCCGTTTACGATAGGGATCATTTCGCTGGTGCCGAGGACTAGGTGCTGGCAGTGCGCGTGACCGTTGGGACATTCGTCTTCATTCATGTGCACGGTGCGGATAGCGAAATCGTTGTGCCCGTAGTAGGAGTCCTGGGGCGCGACTGTACCCAGGAAGTGTTCCATATCTTTGATCAAGAGTGGTTCGTTTTCGTTTATTTTGATCGCCGCAGTTGTGTGGCGCGAGAAGACGATCGCAATTCCGGATTCGACCTTGGATTCCCCCACGACATCGACAACGAGATCCGTGATGTCGATGAACTCTGGTGCTCGAGTCGATCTCACGTTGAGGCACTTTGTGAACGCCCTCAATACGTGACCTCTCCATCCTGATGGTATTTAAGAAAATTACGCGATAGAAAACGATCGGTAATCCTATCCAATGACATAGTCACGTCCAATCTAGCCGATTCCATGAGCGGCGTCAGCTTCATTTCGAGGTTGAAATGGAATCCGTCATCGGTTTATGCCAACATTGAAAACGTCACTGTTGGTCAGCACGGCTGTCAGTGTCGCCACTGCGTTACGCGCACTGCGCATTGCTCGCATGTAGCGCCACATTTCCTTGGGATGCCTAACGCCGTAGTTGAAGATGGGTCCGAATCGCCCACCGGATGGTGTGTCAGGTAGTCTTGATGCGACCTCTGGAAGTGTCTCGTCCACCCCGTAAACGATAGATCGGACGCTCAAACACGGCACCCCTGCCCGGGCCGCGGCCGCGGCCACCCAGTAGCTTTCCCGGTCGACAGCCGAGACACCGTACGTTGCTCCAAGCCATGCTGAGAGGCCAGACGTTCGCACCAATGAATTTACGGTGAGGGTTGGGGAGGGCATGAAGTCGATTCCGTTTATTTCGACCGCGCTGCGCGCAAGATCGAGCATTTTACCGTCCGCTAGAAGTTCTTCATGTCTTACGTCTAGTTGTGATTCCCCGGATTGCGGGTCGGTTGGATTGAGGGATTCCGAGTCCCAATCAAACGGGCTGCCTTCGATGTGGTTGAGTCGTGTTGCCAGCACGAGGTCCCCGATGTCTAGGTTGGGCGTGCAGGCTCCGGCGAAACCGAGCGAGAGTATTGAGTCGGGTCGCTCGGTCTCCAGCAACCAGGCCATCGCTTTTTCAGTCTGGGCGCGGCCGGCTCCGGTCAGGATCATGGAGACGCTGTGGTCCCGTCGTTGGTAAGCGAGCGCGCCTTCCGGCGCCCGGCGTTGTCTCCATGCGCCCTCGCTACGCTGGCGCCAGGGACGCCACGCACCACGGCTCAGCACGGCGGCAAGTTCCTCTCGCCTCGAGGCGACAAGAGCGAGTGACATCAGACTTCCCGCACTAACAGATATTCACCCAGTTCCAGAAATTCTCGAGTGGCATCGGAGCTTAACTGCAGAGATGCCAATCGCTTGCGCGCCCGGTTCCATCGCGTTTCCGCCTGTCCCTGGCACCAGCGTTGTGTGCCCAGCCCGTCCATTGCATCAAGTACGCGTTCGACATCAATGGCACTGATCTCATCTCTGGCGTAAATTCGTTGCAGCTCTCGTTGTTGCGCGCCGCGCGCGTGTTCGAGGACGTGGACAACGGGCAGGGAATTTTTCTTGCGGGTTATGTCTGCACCGATAGGTTTGCCTAGCGCAGGTCCGCCCCAGATTCCAAGCACGTCGTCACGTATCTGGAAGATGCGCCCGATGTCATCACCGACGGCCCGTAACCCTTCCACGACCTCGCTAGAACCTCCGGCTCCGACAAGCGCTCCAAGTTCCACAGCTCCCTCAATCAGGGCACCGGTCTTACGCTCGATCATCATCAGGTACTCATCGACGGTGACGTCTGTTCGGCCCTCGTACGCGATGTCCAGATACTGCCCCTCCATCATGGAGAGGTAACGTTCTGTGAGTATGTGCCCGGCCTTGATAGCCGTGTTAACACCTACATCACGGAGTTGCTGGGTGGCCATGTCGCTTATTGCTAGAAGGTTGTTGCCCGCTACCAGCGCAGTCGGCTCGCCCCAGAGGACCCAGAGCGTCGGCCGGTGGTGGCGGGTGCGATCGCCATCCTCTATGTCGTCATGGATGAGCGAGAAGTTGTGGACAAACTCGATCGCCACTGCGGCGGGCAACGCGTCCGCTGGATCGCCCCCAACGGCCTCGCAGGCGAGCAGACATAAGGTCGGCCGCAGACGTTTGCCCTCAGGACTGTGCGTAAGGGTCCCGTCGACGTCGGCCCAACCCATGTAGTACCTGAGTGAGTCGTAAATAGGGAGGGTTCTGCCATCCAGTTCGGCACGCAACGCCGCCCCGACGACCGCCTGGTGTCGAGTAAATACTGGTGGCAGTTCTTTTACGACCGAACTGCCAGTCGACTGAGGGGGTGGAGAATCAGGCATGTTGGGTGAGGGAATAATTTTCGATGCTATGTTTCGTAAATACGGGTGTCAACGCGACTCGGAATTGACGGGGGGATATTAAACGTCCCACTCGACAATAAATACAGAAGAAACAGGTTCTTTGTCATAAACTCGGCACTGTCTCCCCGAGCGTAATCGAGGGAACTTCACCGACGGGTTGTATCGCGATCAAGAAACGGTTCCTCGAATACCCTAACCCTCTCCCACCGGGAGAGAAAAGAATCAGCTATCACACAACCCATAAGAGGCCCTCGAAAGAGTCGGGAGACCTCTTGGTTCTGGGGTGTTTGGTGGTTCAGGTTAACTTGGTCGCTATCTCTCGGGCTTTGGTGGTCTCCGACTTCGGCAGGGTGATCGTCAGTACGCCGTTCGTATCGGCGGGCGTCGCCTTGTTTAGCCCACGGTGTTGGGTAGTTGGACCGCTCGTGTAAACGACCATGCGCGACGTGACGACATCAGTTCGCCCTGTGTTGTGGCAGGCTCGCGTGTCTCCGCACGGATGATTAGGACGTCGTCGTCGATGTTGACCTTGATGTCGGGCGAGTGGAAGCGCTCACGATCAACTCATCGCCCTTGTCCACGATGTCGAGCGGGATTTGCCATGTTCCGGGCTTGTCGCCGTTCCGCGCGCCGGGGGTGGCCGGATCTAGGACGAGACCCGTAGAAGGGGAAGCCGAAGGTGTGCCTTTTCTTGTAGTGGAGCCTCATACGTGTGAAATATATAAACATGAGTGTCTATATATCAACTAAGTGCATTGAAAACACTTAAGTTAATTGACTGATAGCACTGATATAACTACAATTTTTCAACATGCCACAGGATTACTACATAGAACTAGGCGTTCCACGAAATGCCGCCGATAAAGAGGTCAAGACCGCTTACAGGCGCCTGGCGCGTCGTTATCACCCAGACGTGAACACGAGCGACCCGGACGCTGAAGCCCGTTTCAAACGGGTCAACGAGGCGTATCAGGTCCTCTCAGACCCGAAAACTCGTCGCGATTACGACCAGTACGGGGATAACTGGAAGCACGCCGGGCAGATGCGTGCCAACGATGCCAGGGGTGCCGGATTCCGAAGGTCGCGTGGCGGCCACCGGGGGGGCGGTGGCATAGGTCTCGACGGACTGTTTGGTGATTTCGGACTGGGGAATGCGTTCGGTCGTTCACAGCGGCAAGCCTTGCAGACCAACGTTCAGATCACTCTTGAAGAGGCATTTGCGGGATCGAAGCGGAGCATCACGATCCAGGGCGCCTCTCCCTGCAAGGAGTGCACCGGTACCGGCATCGACGGAACGGTACTCTGCTCGTACTGCGGCGGATCCGGGACAAGTCAGATGCCACGAACTCTTGAGGTCACTCTGCCGAAGGGGACCGAGTCAGGCGATCGCATTCGCGTGCGTCCGGACGATCGGACGGAGTTGAACATCGAAGTTGATGTTCGGCGTCACCGTGTATTCACACGAAACGACGACGATCTCGTTACGGATGTAGCAGTGTCTTATCTGGACGCATTGCTTGGCGGTGAGGTGGAGGTGCCGACGATGACCGGAAAGGTGGCGCTCAAGGTCCCGGCAGGGACGACTCAAGGGCGTAATTTCCGGATGAAAGGCAAGGGGATGCCGAGGCACGGTCGGGGCGCCGCAGGGCACGGTGATCTGGTCGCAAGGATGGTGATTTCGGTGCCTGGGGAGTCGTCGGACGAAGAGAAGGCGTTACTGGAACAGTTACGGACTTTGCAGATGGGCGAGTTAGAGATCGTTCAGGACGATGTAATTGATCCGGGACCCGAAACCGAATCCGGCACCCGTGAAAGTGGCGAAGCCGCAGGAGGTGATGCATGAACTTCACTGAATTTGAACCTGTCTTCACCATATCTATCGTGGCGGCGCACGTTCACCTGCACCCGCAAACAATCCGGACATATGAACGTGCCGGCTTGATAGAGCCGCATCGAACGGACAGCAACATCCGGCTTTACTCGGGGCAAGACATAGTCCGGTTGATCCAGATCAAGACATGGATCGATGATCTGGGCCTGAACCTTGCCGGTGTGGAGATCATGACAAAGCTTTCAGATCGGGTGACCGAACTGGAAGACAGGGTCAATCAACTGACGATGGAGCTGGTGCGCCGTAGGGCTGCTGCGGACCAACGCTCGCTCCCAGACCCAGACCCAGACCCAGACCGGGGCTACCCCGGAACGGACGACCGAACTGCCATGGTGTGAGCCGCCGGATTCGGCTCCGGCTCCGCAGGCGAGAGAAAAAGAGGCTCCTTAGTAATGGTTTTTAAAGAATCTGACTTCACTGAACAGGCACGAGAGGCGATCGCTTCGTCGCAAAACCTGCTGCGTGAGTATCGTCACTCGCAGTGGGACGTTGAGCACGTACTCCTCGCGCTGCTCCAATTGGCGCATGGCATCCCGGCCCGGATCTTGTCCCAGGCACACGTCGACCCTGATTTGCTGGCGGATCGCGTCGAGGCAGCGCTGCGGCAGAGCCCCCGGCTGGGCGTGGTGGCGCAAACCATATACGCTACGCCGCGACTTCAGCAGGTCCTGGACAACGCGCGGGCAGAAGCCGAGCGCCTACGGGACAAGTTCATCAGCGCCGAGCACCTGCTGCTTGCTGTTGCTGACGAGACTTCCGGAGATAGCGCGCGGATCTTCGAAGAGGTCAACCTGACCAAGGAGAAGATCTACCAGGCCCTCGTCGAGATTCGTGGCCGCAACCGGGTCACGTCAGAAACCGCTGAGCAGCGTTATCAGGCGCTGGAGCAGTACGGGACCGACCTGACAGAACTGGCGCGCGACGGACGACTCGATCCTGTGGTCGGCAGAGAGCTCGAAATCCGCCGGGTGATGCAGACCCTGACGCGTCGCACCAAGAACAACCCCGTCTTAATTGGTGACGCGGGTGTTGGCAAGACCGCCATCGCCGAGGGTCTAGCCAATCTGATCGTTAGCGGAGATGTTCCTGAGTCACTAAAAAACCGGCGTCTGATAGCACTGGATATGGGTTCTCTGATAGCCGGTTCCAAGTTCCGGGGGGAGTTTGAGGAACGCCTCAAGGCTGTAATGGACGAAGTTCGGCAGTCCGAGGGCGAGGCGATCCTGTTTATTGACGAGATTCACATGGTCGTAGGAGCCGGCGGCGCCGACGGCGCTATCGACGCCTCGAACCTCATGAAACCAGCGCTCGCGCGCGGAGAGCTTCAGACCATAGGGGCGACCACGCCAGACGAGTACCGAAAGTACATAGAGTCCGACAAAGCGTTGGAACGTCGATTCTCACCCGTGCTCGTAGAAGAGCCGGTGACTGACGTGGCTATCGAGATGTTGAAGTCGCTTCGGCCCCGGTACGAGGAGCATCACCACGTCCGTATTACGGACGAGGCGTTGACATCCTCAGTTCAACTGGCGCGCCGGTACGTGTCTGATCGATTTCTACCGGACAAGGCTGTCGACCTCATAGACGAGGCGTCTGCCAAGCTGCGTATCGAATCGGATCGGATGCCCGACGATCTGCGTGACGAGGAGGATGTGGTTCGGAGCCTACGTGAGGAGGAGATTGCTGCGTCTGAACGGCGTGACTACCAGACCGCGGATGCCAAGAAGGCTGAACGGTCTGCACTTCAGACGACCCACGAAACACGGGTCAAGGAGTGGCAGAAGGATCATCCACACGACATGGTGGTGACCTCGGAACTGATAGCGGCACTAATCGCAGAAAGGACCGGGATTCACGTCGAGAGACTCGTCGAGGGCGAGGCAGACCGGTTGCTGCACATGGAGGACCGGATACACGAAAGAGTGATTGGCCAGGAGGCTGCGATCGCGGCACTGGCGGACGCCATTCGCCGTGCTCGTTCAGGCCTGGCGGACCCCAAACGGCCAATTGGTAGCTTTATATTCCTTGGTCCTACAGGCGTGGGGAAGACGGAGCTGGCGCGGGCGCTCGCGGAGTTCATGTTTGATGACGAGGACAACATGGTCCGGATCGACATGTCCGAGTACCAGGAGAAACACACCGTCTCCCGTCTGATCGGCGCGCCTCCGGGCTATGTCGGCTACGGCGAGGGTGGCCAGCTCACCGAAGCCGTCCGGCGCAGGCCGTTCAGGGTGGTACTGTTCGACGAGATAGAGAAGGCGCACCCGGACGTGTTTAACTCATTGCTCCAGGTTCTGGAGGACGGTCGGCTTACGGACGGAAATGGCCGGACGGTCGATTTCCGAAACACTGTGATCATTATGACCAGTAACCTCGGGACCGGAGTTGTGGCGCGCGACGCAATCGGCTTCGCAACGCGACCGGAAACAGTTCCCGAACAGGAACGATTGCGGTCCGAGATCGAAGAGGCTTTGAAGCGTGCGTTCCGGCCGGAGTTCCTCAACAGGATCGATGACATTATCGTCTTCGACCCTTTGACAGAGGAGCAACTGGGTGATGTCGTGCGGTTGATCGCTAGGGATGTGAACGATCGGCTCGGTGAGATGGGCGTGACGATGGAACTTGAAGATAGCGCGCTGGGCTGGTTGGCGAGAGAAGGGGCAGACCCTGAGTACGGAGCACGGCCTCTGCGTAGAGCAATTCAGCGTTTCGTCGAGAACCCGATGTCCAAGAGAATTCTGGGCGGCGAGTTCAAAGAGGGTGATCACGTGAAGGTGATCCTGGGCGAAGATGGTCTCGAGTTCACGGCTGTCGACCGACCGAATTCTGACGATGAAATTGCTGACCGGTCTGAGCCGGATCAAACGGACGAGGGCTCGGCAAAGGAGCCTGAGGGGGCGACGGCCGGGGATTAGCTATGTGCGGTAATAGTTCAGTCTTCAAGAGAGGCTGGCATTCGTAGGGATGCCGGCCTCTCTCTGGTTGCGGAGAATATGTATTCGACGATGTTCTAATCTGAACCCGCTGATTTGCCAAACCGTTGTTAGGGTCGATTGGTATCGACCCGAGGGCGGATAGTTATTCGCCCCTACGGTGTTTCAGGTCATACATTTGTATTCTTCAAAAGAAACGATAAAACCGTTCAAGGGCTTCACATTAGTGAATTGGATAATCAATGCCGCCTGAAGGCGTGCCCAACTGTACCCAAGCTGACTCCGGTGTAGTGCTTCTGGCCGCCGGTGGTAGTACGCGTATGGGTGGCGACAAGATGCTGTTGGAACTGACCGGTAGGCCGGTGCTTGAGTACTCACTTGAAACCTTCCAACGCTCGGACCGGGTGAGTGCGATCGTAATCGTCGCCTCTGACGCAAACCGATATGCAATCAGTGACCTGGTTTCGAGCTCCGATTACGACAAGGTGACGGCCGTGGTGTCTGGAGGGGCCAGACGCCAGGATTCGACGGCCAACGGCGTTGATCATTTGATTAGTGAACGCGGATCTGGCATCAAATTTGTTCTCGTACACGATGGAGCGAGACCGTTCGTAGACGAAGCGATGATCGAGAGAGGCTTGATGGCTGCGGCAGAGCATGGCGCGGCTGTCCCGGCGTTGCCCGTTTCTGACACGATCAAGAGCGTTAAGGGTGATGGGACGGTGGAGCAGACGCTTGATAGATCGCGTCTACGAGCCATACAGACACCGCAGGTATTCCGGGTAGATGTGTTCGCTCCGGCCCTTCGTCCTACAGAGGATGTTACCGATGATGCCACGTTTGTCGAACTGGTCGGCGGATCGGTCGGCTTGTTTGACGGGAACTCGGACAACATCAAGCTGACCACGCCGGACGACATAGAGCGAGCGGAGGCCATTCTCACCAGACGAGCCGCCGGAGGCGCAAGCGCCATGAACAGGTGGGGGACCGGCTTCGACGGCCATGCGCTTGTCTCAGGCGGGCCGCTGCGTCTTGGTGGTGTGAATATTGAGCATCATAGTCACCTCGAGGGCCATTCGGACGGAGACGTGCTTCTGCATGCGATCGCGTCCGCCGTGCTTGGCGCCGCCGGCCTAGGTGACCTTGGATCTAACTTCCCCTCAGGCGATCCTGCGTTCGCCGGTATTGATAGCCGGGAACTTCTCCAAAGGACGGTCTCTATGACGGCCAACGCAGGGTGGGAGGTGTCGTATCTCGATGCTACAATCATCGCCCAACAGCCAAAGCTGGCTCCGTACGTAATCCGCATAAACAATTCGATCGCCGAGACGCTCTCGATACCGGTCGAATCCATCAACATCAAGGTTACATCGACAGACCATGTAGGGGCAATTGGAGCAGGCGAGGGAATAGCCGCTCAGGCGGTTGCTACGCTCTCGATAAAACCAATTTTCTGAGCACGGGACAACGCTCGACCGATCCGGACGAGCGACCAATAATTTTATGAAGCTATACAGCACATTGACGCGCGACAAGCGCGACTTCGAACCCGCAGGCAATGCCGTCACGATGTACGTCTGCGGGATAACCGCTTCTAACTCGTCGCACGTCGGCCATGCGCTCAGCTCGGTCGTATTTGACGTTTTGCACCGCTATCTTGAGTTCCGGGGTTACGAGGTGCGCAGGGTCCAGAACTTCACGGATGTAGATGACAAGATCATCACGAAAGCCAACGCTGAGGGCCTGACATCTGACGAGGTCTCGGAAAAGTACATCGAAGAGTTTTTTACTGACATGGACGAACTGAACGTCCGCAGGGCGACCGTACATCCCCGTGCGACGCAAGAAATAGCGGGGATCCTGAAGATGATCGAGGGGTTGATAGAGAAAGGGAACGCTTACCCGGCGACCGACAAAAGTGGCAGTGTTTATTTCAGGGTCAATAGCGACCTGGAGTACGGCAAGCTTAGCGGCCGGACCGTGGAAGAACTGCTGGAAGGAGTTCGCGTCGATGTTGAGGTCGGCAAAGAATCTCCGGCCGACTTTGCTCTGTGGAAGGCGTCAAAGCGCGGTGAACCGGCATGGGACAGCCCATGGGGGCAGGGTCGTCCGGGATGGCATATCGAATGCAGCGCTATGGCGCTCGAATATCTCGGAGAGACGATCGATATCCATGGCGGTGGGCTGGATTTGGTGTTCCCACACCACGAGAATGAGTTAACCCAGAGCGAGTCCTACACCGGGCAGAAACCGTTCGCCAGGTTCTGGCTGCATAACGGACTGCTCAGGCTTGATGGCGCAAAGATGAGCAAGTCGCTTGGCAATCTCGTGACGGTGCGTGATGCGCTGGACAGTAACAGTCCCGATGCCATTCGGATGTATATCTTGACGTCTCACTATCGTAGTCCGCTTCTTTACGACGAAGACAATATCCACACGCAGGAGCGCGCCGCACGCAGGCTCAGACAGGCAGTAACGGCTGTATCAAGCGCGGATAGCGGTGAGTCTGTGGATCCGACGCCGTTTAGAGAACGGTATATCGAGGCGATGGAAGATGATCTGAACACCCCGCAGGCGTTGGCCGCGATATTCGATCTTGCACACGAGATCAACCGGGGTCGCGACGCCGGCCATGATCTCGCAGACGCACAGGCGGGGATGCGGTCTCTATCGTCGGTGCTGGGCCTCACACTGGCCGAGCCCGGGGCTTCCGAGGACGGGTTGTCGGACGAGGATATAAAGGCCCGCCTCGCGAGTCGATCGGAGGCTCGCACCAACCGGGATTTTGCGGCCGCCGATGCGATACGCGATGAGTTACTTGAGGCTGGTGTCCTCATAGAGGACGGTCCAGACGGAACAACTTGGACTCGAATTTAAGCGGCTTGGCTCAAAGCTTTTAAAGTACCGTCATTCTTGGACGATCGGGATTGAGGGATCTATCCACGAATGATTCTCACGTCTCAAAAACGTGTTGACAAATTGTCCTTCTGCTGATGCCCCCACATTCCCGTGTCTAGGGCGCCGAATGTTGTGAGCTTCGATCGCCCCGTTATCGACCTTTGATCTCCGGCTTCCTACGCTCGAGGAATGCATGTCGGGATTCCTGGCCGTCTTCGCTGGCGAAGGCGGTGCCGATGGTCTGTAGTTCGTATCGGACCTGTGCCTCAATGTCGATCTTCGTTGCCTCACGCACGACGCGTTTCGTCAGGCGGGCGGCGATCGGGGAGATAGTTGTGAGGGATTGGCAGTACTCGGCAAATCGGGCCTGGAACTGGTCGTCCGGGACGATCTCACCGATCAGGCCGAGCGACAGCGCTTCATCTGAGTCCACTCTCTTGTTCTCCAGCAAGAACCGCATCGCCTTCTCGTATCCGATGGCCTGTGGGAGGGTCCACGATAGGCCACCGTCCGGAGAGCCACCAATTCGGGAATAACCGGGGAATAACCATGCGTTTTCAGCTGCGATCCGTATGTCACACGCCATCGCTAGCGCTAGCCCGGCGCCAGCCGCGACGCCGTTAAGTCCGGCGACCACGGGCTTGTCACATCGCTCGCGGATTGCAATCGGAATCTGGCCGACCCAGCTCAGGTCGTCGATTTGCGATTGAATTTTGGACATCGGCCCTTGATCGGGCGCGTTCCCCGCCGGCGTGAGGTCCACCCCAGAGCAGAAACAATCGGCAATTCCGGTGATCGCCACCACCCACACATCATCATCTGATGTGGCCGCGTCGAACGCGCGAATGATGTCCCATGCCAACGTCTGTGATAGCGCGTTTTTTTTGTGTGGACGGTTGAGCTGGATAGTCCGAACGTGCGCGTCGTCGGTGATCTTGATCTCAGGGGATTTTGTCGTCATCCGACTCTCTTGATGCCAGTGATGTGGGGAGGTTCGGCCCATTGTAGATGGGATTGCAGCCCCCCCGTTCCTTCGAGAACTTCAGGACACGGGTTTGGCCTATTAACCGCGGTACGAAAATGTAGCAGCGTATGGCGATACGGCCCGAGCTCTACACCAATGGAACCCCTAAGACTATGTCGCTGGACGCTCTGTTACGCGGGCGGCAGATGTCATGGGGTGCCGCCCGGTAGATCCTTCGCCTCGGGCCCAACATGATAGTCAAGCGCGGGTAAGTATTTATGCGCCGATTTGCGCGGAGCGCACTGACAAAGACGCTCCCAAAATAATCACCCGCTCGGGTCTAGTTGAACCGGGCTGTTAGTACAGCGATCACCGTAAACATTCCGGCGAGCACTATCGTGCCTCGGAACAGGAACCGTTCGATACCTCGTCGGGTCCGGAAGGAGCTTTCGGCCTGTCCGAACAACGTCGTGCCTGAGCCACGCACCTGTAGAAGGATCACCACCACAAGGGTGACCGCAATGATGATTTCCAGGACGCTGAGAAGATTGCTATTCATCGGTACTCCGCTGTTCCCTCGAGGCCGTAGAATCCCGCATAAGACATCGGGAAGCATGCACTGCGGGCCGGGGTGTTAATCAACGTTAACGTGCGGCCTTCACTTCCTCAAGAGTTTTGGTTAACAGGTCCGCGGCCACGCCGGCGTCTGCACGCCCGCGTGTTGCCTTCATGACTTGGCCGACAAGGAACCGGACAGCGGTCTCTTTGCCTCCGATAAAATCCTCTACGGCGTTAGGGTTGTTGTCTATCGTTTCCTGCACGACTGGGAGAAGTTCGTCCGTTCCACTCACCTTCAACAGCCCACGGTCTGCGACCACGGCATCCGGGTCTGCACCCGACGACCACATCTCCTCAAGAACTTCACGTGCCGCGGCGTTACTGATCTTCCGCGCCTGGAACAATGCTACGAGCGCCGCCAGGTGTTCGGGTTTGATCTTCGTGTCATTGATATCGGACGGACCTTCTGGTGCGTTCAGCAGCCGGGCTAACTCGCCGTTGATCCAGTTGGCCGCTTCCTTGGCGAATGCAGCGCGTTCATCACCTGTCATGTCTTGGGAGATGACGACAGCCTCGAAATAGTCGGCCGTTGCCCGGGATGCGGTGAGCAGGGCAGCGTCGTACTCATTGAGATCGTATTCGTCTTGAAATCGGGTCCTGCGGTCGTCTGCGAACTCTGGCAGCGACGCGGTTA
>JAPKBN010000120.1 GCA_026421215.1 Dehalococcoidia bacterium | reverse complement strand
CATGAACTCAGTTGCCGAACGGATCGCACCATACGTGCCGCCCCATCCGATCACCAGCAGGTCGCCCTGCTCTGGACCGCTGACTTCCAACTCGGGAATAAAATCAGCGATGCGCGCCACCTTCTCGGCGCGCGTATGAATCATGTGCTCGTTGTCACTGGGGTCATAGGAAACGTTGCCGCTTCCATCTTGCTTTCCAAGCCCACCGATCCGGTGTTCGAGACCAGGTGTACCGGGCACGACCCAAGGCCTGGCTAAAGTTTTCGGGTCGCGCATATACGGTTCATACCCCTTGGGGTCCGTGCGATACTCAACATCAATCGGCGCAATGGCGTCTATGTCGGGAATCTTCCAAGGCTCAGAGTTGTTGGCCAGATAACCATCGGACACCAAGTAGACGGGCGTCATCGATCGCAAGGCGATACGGCACGCTTCAATGGCCATGTCGAAACAATCGCCGGAAGTAGAGGCGGCCACGATGGGAACCGGGCACTCGCCATTGCGGCCAAAAAACATCTCCAGCAGGTCGGCTTGTTCCGTCTTTGTCGGCAAACCCGTGCTCGGTCCACCACGCTGCACGTTGACGATCACCATTGGCAACTCAAGCACAACGCCAAGGCCGATGCCTTCACTTTTGAGCGCGATTCCCGGGCCACTGGAGGCTGTCACCGACAAGGCTCCGCCGAAGGCACCACCGATAACGGAGCCGATTGCGGCGATCTCGTCCTCTGCCTGGAAAGTTCGCACGTTGAAGTGCTTTAGAGCCGCCAGACCCTCCAGAATGGGGCTTGCCGGGGTAATAGGATAACTACCGTAAAACAGCGGCTTGTTGGCCTTACGAGCAGCGGTTACAAGCCCGAGAACAATCGCCTCATTGCCGGTGATACGGCGGTAGGTTCCCGGGGGAACTTCCGTGCGGCTGGGCACTGAAATCCGGCCAGAGAAGGCTTCCGTCGTCTCCCCATAGGCGTAACCAGCCTTCAGCGCCCGTGTGTTGGCTTCGACCACCTGCGGGCGCTTGGCGAACTTCTTTGCATAGAAGGCCAGTGTGCTGTCGAGAGGTCGGTCAAAGAGCCAGAAAGCAAGACCAAGGGCGAACCCGTTCTTACACAGGTCCTTCTGCTGCGTCGTCATGCCCTCGATACCCTCAAGGGCACCGCGGGTCAAGGTCGTAAGCGACACCCGATGCAGCTCGTAGCCGCGCAGCGCGTCCGGGTTGTCGAGAGGATTCTCGTCATACCCTGCCTTGCGCAGGTTGTTCTTAGTAAAAGCATCATCATTAACGATGATAACTCCACCCGGGCGCAGGTCCTCGAGATTTGCCGTGAGGGCCGCCGGGTTCATTGCCACCAACACCTGAGGCTCATCCCCTGCCGTGTAGATATCGTTGGCAGAGAAATTTACCTGGAACCCTGACAGACCAGGAATCGTACCGACCGGAGCCCGGATCTCTGCAGGAAAATCAGGAAAAGTGGAAACGTCGTTGCCGAGGATGGCGGACGTATTGGTGAACTGGTCTCCAGTTAGTTGCATGCCGTCGCCTGAGTCGCCGGAAAAGCGAATGACAACGGACTCCTGCTGGCGCGTCCCGTCAGTCACGACGGGCTGGGCGCTGGCCGGTGATTCGGCCATCCATCCTCCTACTGTTGGCCAGACGATTGGTCAGGCTGATGATCATATCAAGCCCCTTCCCGAGTGCGTGGAATTTTATCGGGGTCCGGGGGAAGGTTATAAACTTCTCGGGGAAAGTGATCCGTGATAAAACGAATCACCGCATG
>JAPKBN010000004.1 GCA_026421215.1 Dehalococcoidia bacterium | reverse complement strand
GCGCGCTTCGTTCGGGACGAAGAGGCCCCGGGTTCAAATCCCGGCTCCCCGACCAGTAGCACTTATTTGAGAGTCAATTAGCTGGGCCTGTTAGCGACGTTCAATTGTTGGGCCATACTCAGGTCCAAGTAGATCTACGGAAGGCCCGGCGAATACAGCCGGGCCCTGTTTTGTGCCTTTCGAGAACGGCAGCGTCTCCGACGTGTAACATCGGCACGTAGGTTAACTCTGCACAACGGAATCTCGAAAACGTTCCTATCAAGATTATTCCGTAGAATTAGATCGCTGACACCAATGAAAAGAGAGGCTCTCGATGTTTGGCCTTCGACGTACTCCTGCTCCGGTTCCGGCTCCTGAAGACTGTTTGCCGGGTCGGGCTGATGCTATTCCGACTTCAGACGTTCATTTTGTGAGCGGTCGGTCTATTCATGGACCGTTCCCGGCCAATATGGACACGATCGTGTTCGGGATGGGTTGCTTCTGGGGAGCCGAGCGGTTGTTCTGGCAGGTTCCAGGCGTTTACACGACGGCAGCCGGGTACGCTGGCGGCACGACGCCCAACCCGACTTATCAGGAAACCTGTACGTCTATGACGGGGCACACGGAGGCCGTGTTGGTAGTGTTCGACCCCGATGGGGTGGACCTACAGGCGCTGTTCAAGGTGTTCTGGGAGAACCACGACCCGACGCAGTACATGGGCCAAGGCAACGACATCGGCAGTCAGTATCGGACCGCAATTTACGGGACCACTGAGGCGCAACTTGAAGCGGGACGAGAGAGTCGCGTCAGCTATCAATCAAAGTTGGACGAGTCCGGTTTTGGCCAGATAACCACAGAGATCGCTCCTGCCGGTGAGTTCTACCACGCCGAAGAGGTTCACCAGCAGTATCTGGCGAAGATCCCGAACGGCTACTGCAACCACGGTTTCTGCCAGGTTTCGTACACCTGAAATCGAACCCCGAGGTAGACGCGAGAAGCCCCGACACCTATCGCAATCGCTGCGCGCATAGCCCAGAGACTCCGAGTAACGGTCAGAGCAGAGGGCTAATCGCGGCGATCATCATCACCACATCGAGCCTTATGCTCCGAAGCAACAGCATGATTGCGGTGTTCGACCGGGCGACGGCACTTAACGCCGGCAGGCCATCCCGGTCTGTGACTTTCCGCATGATCTCGCTTGAGCATCGGCCGCGGTGCGTCAGCGCGTAGTCGGAGAGGACGATATCAACATCGGTGCCGAACCATCCATCGCCAAGCACGTATTCCAGTAGCTCGGCGAGCACCAGGGATCAAACAGATCAGGCCCGGGTACTACCTTAGACACGAGTCTCCAATTGAATCTCGAACACTTCCAGAATGTCTCCCTCCTGGAAATCGATAAATCCTTCTACGCCAACACCGCCTTCGAGTCCCGCAGCTAGTTCTCGGACATCGTCCTTAAAATGCCGAAGGCTGGCAATTTGGCCCGTGTAGACCGCTTCATCATTTCGTTTAATGCGAATGCTCGACTGGCGTGGAATTTCGCCATCCAGAACCCTCACACCAGCAACTCGATACCTGCGTCCGGCGGGGAATATGGCCTGAACCACGGCGTGACCAAGAATCACTTCGTTCTCAATCGGCGCTAGCAGTCCGCGTCCAGCGGACCTGAGATCGTCGACCAGGTTGTAGATGATGTTGTACTGCCTGATATCCACTCCGTGGATTCCGGCCTGTTTCTCGGCCCCCGCCTGCGTTCCAGTCTCGAACGCCATGATGATTGCACCTGAAGCAGCGGCGAGCATCACATCGCTCTCATTTACAGGTCCGGTGGCGGCGTGAATCAGATTAATCTGGACTTCATCGTCAGAGACCTGTTCCGCGCTTCGTCGAAGGGCGTCAATACTGCCTTGCGTGCCGGTTTTAATGATGGCCGAAAGTTCTTCCGCATCTCCAGCGTTGAGCCTTCGCATCACTTCGGAAAGGGTTGCCAGAGAGCGCCCATCTCCTCCACGGTCTGCTCGTTCGCGCTTTTCTACGATCTGACGCGCCGTCTTTTCGTTGGCGACGACGTCGACGCGAATCCCTGGATCCGGTACGGAACTCAGGCCCATCACCTCTACAACGGCCGACGGGCCCGCGGATTTGACCGCATTTCCGTAGCCGTCTACAAGTCCTTTGACACGGCCTCGAGATTTGTCGACGACTATCTGATCGCCGAGTTTGATCGTGCCCGATCTTACGAGAATCGTCGCGAGCGAGCCTTTTGAGGGGTCAATGTGGGCTTCCAAACACACGCCAACTCCGGGAGTGTTCGGGTTGGCCTTCAGATCTTGCACTTCCGCAAGCAGAGTCAGGTTCTCAAGAAGATCGTCGATCCCGTCGCCTTTGAGGGCAGACACCTCCACCGAGACGACATCACCGCCCCAGCTTTCTACGAGAATGCTGCGCTCAGAGAGCTCGCGTTTCACTCGCTCCGGGTCTGCCCCGGGTAGGTCTGATTTGTTGATAGCGATGACCATCGGAACCCCGGCCGCCTGGGCGTGGTTGATAGCCTCGTCGGTCTGCGGCATGATTCCGTCATCAGCCGCGACCACGAGAATGACGATGTCTGTCACCTGTGCGCCACGGGCGCGCATCATCGTGAACGCTTCGTGACCAGGCGTGTCTATAAAGGTCAATTTTTGACCATCTTTATCGACCTGGTAAGCGCCGATACTCTGTGTGATCCCGCCGGCCTCTGTATCAACCACAGCCGAGCCGCGGATGGAGTCAAGTAAAGTGGTCTTGCCGTGGTCAACATGTCCAAGCACCGTGATGATCGGCGGCCGCAATTCTGCGTCTGGATCTTCTTCCACAACCTCTTCTGCGCCAACATTATCGCCAGCGATGCTCTCTTCTTCTTCTTGTGGGCGCAGTACCTTAACGCCGATACTGCCCGCAACGGCAGCGGCGTTTGCGAAATCCACAGGGTCGTTAACGGTCATCATCAGGCCGCGGCGCATCAGGAGCTTGATCGTCTCAACAGGATCCGTGCCGATCTTCTCGGCAAGTTCTCCGACGGTCAGGACAGCCGGGATCTCGATAGGTTCCGTTGGGACCTGACGCTCTTCGACCACGGCCGATGCTCCGGGCCGAACGCGCCTGCGCCCCCGCCCTCTGGGCCGACCTGCAAATCCGCTTCGTCGTCTGGCCATAAATCTCCGTCTTTCCCGTTTCGTCTAGTCCCAATTATGTGAAATTGTGGTTTGCTGGCGCTACTGGCGGATCATACGCTGGATGGGCTCGTGAATTCCGCACTAGCCCAAGCCAGAAGATCAGCCTGGGAGTCTTTCGTCCCAGATCCTTTTAGCGAGCGCTCAAGGCTGCCACGTTGGATGGCCTTCTCGAAACACTCCATCCGCCGGCACAGATACGCACCGCGTCCGCCGACCTCTCGCGAAGTCCCAACAGCGAGCTCAGAGTTGGCCCGCCGTGTAATGCGGACAAAGTCCCGCTGTGCACCCTTGGTGTGACAGGCGACGCAGGTGCGGAGCGGAACATGGTTACCGCGCATAGGCACCTCCTAATCGCCAGACCGGTGTAATTCGTACTTCGTCGATAAAACCTTTAATTCGGCGTCCGTGCGTTGTCGCCCGATGACGGGGGCTGCGTTGTTGTCTTTCGAGCAACCGCACGTCGTGCTTTCGCACTCAAGTTCTCGCCACCACGTCGCCCACGACCACGCCGGCGGGAACCACCTTGATCTCGGTACCCGATGATGTCTTCAGCGAATCTAAGAGACCCGGGATTTTCCTCTTCACCTGATGAGGGCAACTGCCATATGTCCTCGGAACCAAAGTCGATGATCTGTTCGGCCTCCGCTGCGGCTGCTGCCTCTTCGTTTTCCTTCTTCTCAAGTGCCGCGATTTCCTCTTCGAGCACCTGAAGGGCAATAGCCTCTTCTGGTGACGGTGCCGGTACGGCAACGACCTCGCTCACCGGCTCGGTCTCAAGAACGACAGCGGGTTGCTCAGCGACAGAAGATTCCACCTCGGGCGCTAGATCGGCGACTGCGGCGAGTTCTGGTTCCACCTGTTTCTCAATTGGCGGGATTGCTTCTGCTGCGATCGGCTCGACGGCCGGATCCGGAATAGTGGCCGGTGCTTCAGATTCGACGGCGACGGGCAGGACTTCCGTATCCGGCGCAGCTTCAACAGCAGCGACGATTTCAGATACGGCTTCCTTGATTTCGGTTGCCACTGGCGGTGTTTCCGCTTTTGGTTCAGCAGGTTCTGCGTGTTCTGACGCCGACTTGATATCGATCCGCCAGTCGGTCAGTTTCGCGGCCAGGCGAGCATTCTGTCCTTCACGTCCGATGGCCAGGGACAGAGCGCGGTCTGGTACGACCACGATCGCCGATTTTTCCTCTTCGTCGATGATCACAGCGTCTACCTGGGCCGGACTCAATGAGTTGGCTATGTAGGTAGTAATGCCCTCGGCATACTCGACCACGTCGATCTTCTCGCCATGGAGTTCGCTAACCACGTTCTGAATACGGATGCCACGGAGTCCCACACACGCGCCTACCGCATCAACACCAGTCTGATGAGACAGGACGGCGACTTTACTTCGGGCGCCCGGCTCACGGGCGATGTTTTTGATCTCGACGATTCCGTTGAAAATCTCTGGAACCTCGGCCTCGAAAAGCCTTCGGATCAGATCGGGATGGGTGCGGGATGCGATGATCTCTGGACCGCGGACGGTCCTGGCTACCTCAACGATGTAGACCTTGACCTTGTAGCCAGGTCGGTATCTCTCCGAGGGAACCTGTTCGGTCGGCGGCATGATCGCCTCTGCGCGACCGACATCCAGCACGACGCCCCTTGCGTCGCCCCTCTGGACGGTCACGGTGAGGACCTCACCGGCTTTGTCTTCAAACTCATCGAAGACGATCTCACGCTCGGCTTCACGCAGTCGCTGCATGACCACTTGTTTCGCGGTCTGCGCGGCGATTCGGCCAGGGTGTTGCGTAATGGTCCCGGTGACAACGTACTGCCCGATGGTCGCCGTCTTATCAATCTCTTTGGCGTCGGTCAGGTACACCATGGCATCAGGTTCTTCCATCTCGGAGTCGTCTTCTACGACGGTCCGGACGGTGTGAACCTCCATCTCCCCGGTGTCCGGGTCGAGTACGACGGTGACGCCCTGCCCTTCAGATATGGCATCACGTTTGTACGCGGAGACAAGAGCTTCCTGGATGGCGCTTAAGACGACACCATGTGGGAGAGCTCTTTCGGCTGCTAGTTGTGTTACTGCAAGGAGCAGGTCACTCTTCACAGTTGCACCTTCTGGTTCTGATTCAAAAAACGCCCGGACAATAAAAAAAGTGGGGCAAACCCACTTCGTTCAGTAGCGATCGTTACCCCGATCAAATTCAACTGCAAGTATAGTCCACGGTGAGTTCCTTCGCAATCGTTGTTGGACGCTCTCCAAACGTGAGTAAGGTATCTCCTTACGAAATTCGACGCGCTTTCCACTGATGCTCAGGCAGAGCATGGCTTTTCCAGTAACACATTCATTTAGTCTTCCCAACTATCGGTTGTGGTGATAGACGGAAGTAAAGAAACATGAAGCTTGCGCTGATCTTAGATTTCGACGGCACGATTACCACGAAAGATATCGGTGTCGAGATCATCAAGAAGTACGCCGGTCCCGATTGGGACGTTGGGCTACGTCTATGGCAGGCGGGCGAGTTCGATCAACGACAACTCATGGAGTGGGAGTTCGCAAGGCTTCCCAGCGAACGTCTTCCGGAGATGCGTGAATTCGCGCTCAACGAGGCAATAATCAGACCCGGGTTGAATGGGTTGCTTGAGCTATGCCAGTCCAACGATGTGCCCGTAGAAGTGGTCTCCAACGGGATGATGTTTTACATCGAGGCTGTCCTGGGTCGGGAGAGGCTGCCAGACTTGGCGTTCGTTGCGCCTACTCCGACCCTCAACGGTATCGGCAACGGCCCTGTTGTTAGTTTCGCTGAAGGGGTTGAGACCTGTGAGATCACAGGGCTGTGCAAGTGCGCCCGCGCCCGCCGGTTGCGCTTCGGCGATCGAAAGATCGTATTCGTTGGGGACGGTATTTCTGATTTTTGCGTTGCCGAAGAAGAAGCCGACTTCATCATCGCAAGGTCATCATTGAGGGATCATTGCGTGAAGAACGGCCTCACGCACAACCAGTTCGATGATTTTGATGACGTATCGCGGGTACTGAACACTTTGCTAGCCGAGTAATCGTGAACCATCGGCCGTTTTATCGTACAGCCCCAGACGGTAGTATCCGGCAGGCCTGAACATGAGAAGAAGTTAAGACCCCGACCGAGTCATCGCTCGTTGTCTTAAGAGGTGCGCAATGACACACAGTATGTCGCCGGAAACGATTGCACGACGGATTCGTGAGTACCAGTCGTTCGGCATTCACCGCACCGGTTGGCCGGGTGATATGAGTTCCGCGGATTGGGCGCAGGCGGAGCTTGTATCTGACGGTATCGAGACTTCACTTGAGACGTTCAACTTTCCAATGTTTCGAGCGGAGGCAACCCGTGTCACCTGGGTCGGCGGCGAAGCGGACGGCGTTGCACTTCACGATTGTGGAAACACGGGCCCAAACGGTGTATCGGGCCAATTTATTCTGGCGGATGCTGCTCGTGCATCAGATCTCAGCGGCAAGATCGTTGTCGGCGGTGACAACGACCCAGCATTTGAACAGCGGCCCGTATACGAGCGGATAGTTGATCTGGAGACCGCAGGCGCGGCGGGCCTTGTGTTGCGGCGCACCGATTCTCTGGGCGCTATAAACGTCCTGAACGCCTATCGCATTGGCAAGCCATTCTCGCTTCCAGTGCTCCAGGTCTCAGGACCAGATTCAGCGGGATTGTCCGATGCGGCGAAAGCCGGCGAAAGTGGGACTCTCACTGTCGATGCCACAAGGGAGTCGGCCAGTGCTATGAACGTGGTGGCGACGTTGCCGGGCAATGATCCCGACGCTGCGCCGGTAGCGATCATGACACCACGATCCGGCTGGTTTATCTGCGCTTCGGAGCGGGGCGGGGGAATCGCAATCTGGCTTGGGTTAGCTCAAGCGATCTCGGCGATTCCGTCGCGGCGGCGCACTGTGCACATGTTGGCGTCAAGCGGTCACGAGATTAATCACTACGGTTTGCAAGCGTACCTGAACTCACGGAACGGGCTAGAGACGCGAGCGATCGCCTGGCTGCATCTTGGCGCGCTGATCGGCAGTCGTGCGACATCGGTCAAGATCGAACCGAGTGACCCTGAGCTTGGGGCGCTGGCGAAGTCTTCGTTTGAATCGTCTGGCGCTGATCGCTGGATGATGTGGAATCAGCGCGGCGGCGAGGCCGAGAACATTGCCAAAGCGGGGGGGCACTATGTCTCATTGCGTGGCGGGTGGGCGATCAGCGATGGGGATTCCGACACGTTTTTCCATAGCCCGAACGATTCGATCGATCGCGCAAGCGACATTGAGCTTGTTGCCGCCAGCGGCCGCGCATGTATTGCGATGGTGGAGGCCCTGGTTACAAATTAGTGAATGAAGCGCTCATGTTGGGCGATAACACAATATGACGGAAACGCCATCAAATCCGCGCCCAACCAAAGCCTAGCGCGGGTGCCAGCGGCGCCCTTCGTTCAGGCCACGAACGTACCCCGCCTGGCCGACGTGCTGCATGTTGCCGTTAAGTACGGCGAGGAGTCGCTCCCCTACTGTGGCCGGCGACGGAGTCTCAATCATTCGATGGATAATGCATGGGCCGAGCGCGGACAGGTAGTTCTGGGTGCTCTCGAGGACTGCGTCGTAGTGTTCCAGCAAGGTGACTGCGTCTGGCGGTGTGAAAGCGGAGACTTGCGCGGCGTCGTGGCCCATACCCGTGTCGCCGGGGTCAGCGACCATTCCATAACGCTCATGCCAGTGACCGCTGATCCAGAGTTGCGGTTCGCCGGTCAGCACAGATATGCCCTGGTCCTGCATACGAGCCATGTGCCAGATCAGCCAGCCGACCGGGTTTGACGCCAGGCCGGGACGCTGCATGAGCTGTTCCTGCGACAGGCCGTCGAGGGTAAGCGCCACCGATGACCGGACAGAAGTCAATGCCCCAGATACAAAGTTAGCCACGTCCATTTGAACGACTCCTCGGCTCTCCAGTAGCCAGCGTCTAATACTCCGCTGGGGGCGACAGGTTGAGCGGGAACGACACGTCAGGGTGTTGTTCGATCATGCGGGACCACGCACGGCGTCCAATACGATCTACCTCCTCAATAAGATCGGGTTCATTCACCGTGAGCACGAGGCCGTCTCGCATAACCCATTCGCCATCGACCATCACATCCTGGATATCGCCCGGCTGGCCGTTGTGAATCCAGGAAGAGACGATGCGCGTGGTCGGGACGAGGTGGGCGCGCATCATGTCGATCATGATGAGATCGGCCTTCTTCCCAATTTCCAGCGATCCGATCTGGTCATCCATATCGAGTGCGCGGGCTGATCCCATCGTGGCCCATTCGACAACGTCCTCGGGCTGCGGGCTGAGCGCGTTTTCTGTGGCGACTCGCTCGGTGCGCAGAGCTGTCCGCATCACTTCGAACATGTCCTGCGTGTTGTTGTCTGTCCCAAGTCCGACAACACACCCAGCGTCCCGCAGCGCCGGAATAGGTGGGTGTACAGCGCGTAGTGATGCCATGCCGGGTTGGTGTGTGATGTGGCTTCGAGACTGTCCCAGTGCGGCGATCTCGCCTTCATCCACGTAGCGGCAGTGTGCGGCGAGAAGTCTCGGACCCAAAAAGTCATGCTCGGCCAGGTAGTTTGATGGCCTCACCCCATGGAGCGCGAGCATCGTTTCGATCTCAAGCCGACTCTGTGCGAGGTGGATCGTGTAGCCCGTACCGTGACGCTCAGCCAGCGCCATGACTTCAACGAGCAGCTCCGGAGAGCTTGTCTCGACGAGCTGGGTCGATGCGAAGCAGGTCACGCGTCCATCTCGAGCGCCGTGCCATTTTGAGAACAGATCTTCTGCTCTACTCAACTTTGTCTCACGTTGTTCAGCGGAAAATTCATCTGGCGGCTGGCCAGGCCGGTACGCCGGGCCGATCACGCCGTCGTCAGTATTTTCGGCCAGGATCAGGCGCATTCCGGTATCTACGATAGAGTTGGCGTAAACGGCTATCCGACCGGCCATCTCCAGAAGGGTTGTTGATCCTGACCGAATCGCTTCAAACGCGGCCAGCGTCGCCAGCACGTTTCGCTCTTCATCACTCACCAACGAATAGATACCCACAGGAAATGGAAGATCCGGCGGAAAGCCGAAGTCTTCCGTGATCCCGCGTGACAGCACGTTCAACAGGTGGGCGTGGCAGTTGATCAAGCCCGGGAATACGGCCTTACCCCGGCCATCGATCACGACAGCACCTGGGTGTGATGAGAGAAGGTCCACCGTTGGTCCGACCGCCACCACGACATCGTCCGTTATGGTTATTGCGCCATCGTGCAGCACGTTGCGCGTCGAGTCTCCAGTGACGATAGTAGCGTTGGCGATTACGGTCGTCGGCACAGGTCCGTCCCTAGTTTTTGGCGGGGGAGATCATTTCCAGGAACTCGATCCGCTGGCTCTCAAGAAACGGCCGTATCTCCGCGCCAAGCGCCATCGCCTCTGGCGATAGCACAAGACCGTCGCGAGATGGCGATTTGATGGCGTCGTCAGTCCAATCCAGAATCACGACATTCTGGTCGCCCGGGAGCGTTGCGCCATTGTACGAAACCCGAAATTCGCTTCTCTGACCGGCGTCCCGGTACGCCTGAGCCTGTCTTTGCACCAGCTCCGCCACCTTGCGTGCTTCGCCGGGTTTTGTGTTGAAGATTCTTCTGATTAGATACAACGCTGTGCTCCCTTGAAGGAATGGATGATGTGTGCTCCCCAATTAAAAGGGCGGAGCATAACTCACGGGGTTCGTGATCGGGTCGTTTCGATGGCAACTGACGGACGACGTACCGTTACAAGAGAGCAGCTTTGACTGCCCCAACAACATCTGCAAGTGGGGCCATAGTCGCATCGTCTGCGTCACGGCGTTTCATCTCAATTTCACCGTTTTTCAGGCCCCGCGCGCTCACAACTACCCGTAGTGGCAAGCCAATCAGATCGGCATCGTTGAACTTGACGCCCGGCGGCACGTCCCTATCGTCATACAGCACTTCTACTCCAGCCGAAGTTAGGTCTTCGTAAACCTTCGCCGCAACGGCGACCACCGTCTCGTCGTTGGTGTTCAACCCGGCCAGGTACACCTCATACGGCGCGATGGCACGGGGCAGGATCATTCCCTTGTCGTCGTGATTGGCTTCAATGGTTGCCGCAAGAAGACGGCCAACGCCGATCCCATAGCAGCCCATCAGGGCGGGTTTCTCAATGCCGTCTTCGTCGACGAAGGTCGCGCCCATCGTCTCTGAGTATTTCGTGCCGAGTTTGAAGATGTGCCCGACCTCAACGCCACGATGCGCGACGAGATGTCCTTCACAGTCGTTCGGGCATGCGTCGCCCTCGCTTGCCATCGCAATATCTGTGACTACATCGCCATTAAAGTCACGGCCATAGTTGCCATTTTTGAAGTGGTAGTCGGTCTTGTTGGCGCCAGCAACCAGGTTTGGAGATTCCACAACCGAATCGTCCACAATGCTCGTGATTTTTGCGCGTGAACGCGGCCCGTCATCTGCGTCGAGTCCGATGGCAGATGCCGAGCCGGCCACAAGTCCGGCAGCAGTGATTTCTGTCGGGGTGGCGAGGCGCGGCTCTGCGCCGTCCATCGCATTCCGAAGTTTTGTCTCGTTGACCTCAAGATCACCTCGTATCGAGACGAATACGATCTCGTCACCGGTAGATGTTTCGGGTGCGTAAAAGACGGCTTTGACCGTCTTACTTACAGGCGTTTCTAGGAACTCCGCCAGTCCCTCGATCGTCTTGATACCGGGGGTGTGTACTTCTTCCAGATCGCGGGCCTGTTCCGGTTCTGCAGCGGGCTTTTTGAACTCCGCCTTCTCGGCGTTTGCGGCGTACGAGCAGTTCTCGTCGCTGCAAACGAAGATCGTGTCCTCTCCGGACTCGGCAAGCAGTACGAACTCGTTAGAATCCTTGCCGCCAATCGGCCCGCTGTCCGCCTCGACCATCCTGACGTCGATCCCAGACCTGTTGAAGATTCGATGGTACGCGGCGGCCATGGCCTGAAAACTGACGTCCAGACCTTCTTCGTCTTTATCGAACGAGTAGGCGTCTTTCATCTCGAATTCACGCACCCGAAGAAGGCCGGCTCGTGGGCGTGCTTCGTCCCTAAATTTGGTTTGTATCTGGTACAGGTTGAACGGCAGATCGCGGTAGCTCTCAAGGTTTGCCGCGGCCATGAAGGTGGTCGTTTCCTCGTGCGTGGGGGCGAGCACCATGTCTCGGTCGCGCCGATCTTTTAGGGACGCGAGGGGGGGCTGATATGTATCGGCTCGTCCAGATTTCTCCCACAGTTCTCGGGGCTGCACGACCGGCATAGACACTTCTTGCGCGCCGGCGCTGTCCATCTCCTCACGGATGATGTTGGAAATTTTGGTGAGGCTGCGTTGGCCGAACGGCAGGTAACTGTAGATGCCAGCAGCGACCTGCTGTACGAAGGCGGCGCGGGTCAGATACTTGTGCGACGCGGTCTCGGCGTCGGCTGGCGCATTACGCAGGGTCTTTCCAAAGGAGCGGCTTAAGCGCATCAGAGCGTGCCTTTTGTGTGACGTGGGATGTCCGAAAATTAGATCAGAACGGATATTTTAGCGGCGCAACGCAACCATAGCTCGGAATGTGGGGACGCGTGTGTCGTGGTCTGGAGCTGAAGTAGCAAGTCCAATTAGAGTGGAAGAATAAAAAAAGAGTTACCCCGAGACCAAGATCCTAGTAATCCACCTGGCCCGGCCGTCTAGCCTTTGCGGACTTCGGCCATCAGCGCGTCGAGCATATCGGACTCCGGCACGATGTTTGCCTTCACTCCCTTGCGGAAAATGATGGCCCTGCCATTTCCCCCTGCGATGCCGATGTCGGCGTCTTTGGCCTCTCCAGGTCCATTCACTTCGCAGCCCATTACCGCGACTTTGAGGTCCGTTTTAACGCCCTTGAGTGCTTCGTCGACCTGAGCCGCCAGCTTCAGCACGTCAACGTCGGCGCGTCCACAGCTCGGACATGCAATGAGCGTCGGGCCGTGCGAGCGAAGGTTGAGCGATTTCAAAATTTCGAAGCCCGTTTTAACCTCTTCACGTGAGTCACCAGCAAGCGATACGCGGATCGTGTCACCGATGCCCTCGGAGAGGAGGATGCCAAGGCCGACTGCGCTGCGAATGCCCCCGCTGAACGGAGTGCCAGCTTCTGTGATGCCGAGGTGAAACGGGTATGGCACGAGCGGGGCGAGTTTGCGGTATGCGTCCAGGGTGGTCGGTACATCGAATGCCTTCAAAGAAATTTTGATGTCTTCGAAATCAAGCGCCTCGAGGATGCCAATCTCCCACAGTGCCGTTGCGACCATGTGATCAGCGACGGCATACCCGCCCTCTGAATCACCAGCCTTGGGCAGCTGGTTCACACCGTCCTGCAATCGGGAGCCACCGCGCGACACGCCGATTTTGCCGACGGGTGGGAGGCTGCCAAAGTTGACGCCCACTCGGATGGGAATACGGGCCTTTTTCGCCGCTTCCACGACCTCTCGGACCTTCGTCTCGTCGCGAATGTTGCCCGGGTTCAGACGGAGCATGTCCACGCCCTGCCGTACTGATTCGAGCGCAAGTTCGTGATGGAAATGGATGTCTGCGACAAGCGGGATATTGATCCGGCGCTTGATCTCGCCAAGCGCTTCCGCAGCGACTATGTCCGGCACTGCCACGCGGATAATCTCACATCCGACCTCTTCCAGCCCGATGATCTCGGCGACCGTGGTTTCGATGTCACGCGTGTCGCAGGTGGTCATTGACTGAACGGCGATCGGGTTGTTGCGGCCACCAATCTTTACGCCGCCCACTGATACTTCTCGGGTTACACGTTTCATCAGAAAAAGCTCTCTCCGCGGAATATTCGCATCACGTCCTGCACGCTAATCAATGCCATCAAGCTCAGCAGCACAAGGATACCGGCGAGGTGAACGACAGCTTCCCGTTCGGGGGAGATTCGTTTGCCGCCCCGAACCGCTTCGATAGCGACGAACAAGAGTCGTCCACCGTCAAGTCCCGGCAGCGGCAGGATGTTTATCACGGTCAGGCTGAGGCTGATCGTCGCCGCAAGAACGGCGAAAGTCCTGAGCTTGGTCGAGACGGCGGCATCAGCCACCGCTATCTCACCGGTGAGCTGTCCGATACCGATCGGGCCGACCGTTGCGGGGCCGCTCAATTGCGGATTATTTGAAGACTGAACCAATCCCGCAATCGAGTTCTTGGTCAGAAGAATCAGGTCCCGTATCTCACGGAATGATCCCGTGAATGCGTCCCACGGATTATTCGAGAAAGTTTTCTGGGTGGCGTTCTCAGTCTTGATCTGGATACCGACCGAGCCATCGATTATCGAAGTTTTTAGCCCGAGCGAGAAATCGTGTCGCCTTGCATCCGAAAGTAATATCTCGCTGGTGGGGTCCGAAATAAGGCCCACAACCTGGAGCTCGTCGCCCAGTGCGATGCGGTTGTCCAGGAGACGTGCATCGGTGATCGAGATTTCTTGGCTGGTGTCGGTAGCTTCCAGAACGACGCGGAGCCTGTCGTTGACGCCGACGGTTATATCCAGCAGCCGCGCCTCTGCGAGGAGTAGCTGGTTCTCCGGGTCTGTGACTTCGAACACCACGTCGCGATCCGGCACCTGGTACCGAGGGGAGAGCGAAATATCTTTGTCGCGACCTTCTATGTACTGAAAAGCTGTCGCGCCCGGCATCGGAGATGGGTCCGGGATGCCTGGCCTGACAAGCCAGTTGCTGGTGCCGCCGAGCTTAAGGGTGATGGCCTGTTGAAGGCCGGTCAGATCATCAATGTCTCGGCCATCGACCTCAAGGATGCGGTCTCCGACGCGAAGACCCGCCTGGTCGGCCGGAGAATCCGGGTACACGGCGGTAATGGTGACATCGCCCGCCAACTGGGTTTGCGGGAGCATCAGGACGAAGGTGAACAAGATGATCGGAATGATGGCGTTCACGATGGCGCCCGATGAAAGGACGAGCGATCGGGCCCATTTTGATTTGCTGGCCAGACTGTTCTCGGCTTCGGGGTCTTCTTCGCCGACCATCTTTACGAAGCCGCCAAGTGGCAGCCAGTTGATGGACCACACCATCTCCGAAATGGTGATGCTATGTGGGCCTACCGCACGAAGCTTGCCGTTGATGAAATCACCAACGACAGCATCGCCGACGTCTGAAGCGAGAGCGTTACGCCGTTTCTTTGGGCGCAGGAGGAGGGCGTGAAATGAACCATCAGCTCGCTTATCGACTGTGGCCTCGACCTGGATACCTTCCTCAAGTGCTGCGAGTCTGCCGTCGAACGATTCCGACTGCACTCCACGCAGGTCATCTCCATCATGAGTAATAGTCGAGGGGTTATCCGTCTCAAGCGATTCGAGTTCTGTGAACCCCTCAAAGATGGTCTCTTCAGTGATCGACACCTCTGTGGCTCCGGTCCACAGGCCGGTGGCGCGTGGCGGAAATCCAAACCCAAACTCCACGACCTTGGTACGGGTCCACTTGGCGGTGAAGAAGTGGCCAAGCTCGTGGAGGATGATCAGCGGACCCAAAACGAGTAAGAACGTCAGGATGCCGAATATAAGTGTTGCTGGAATCATGAATTTACGCTCGTTCGCCCGTCAGCCGTCGCTAGCCTTTAACTCCCGAAATCGGTGTCCGGATGCGGCTTGCGGTCTCGGAAGCGGCCTCGGCTAACTGACGAAGAGACGGGTCCATTATCGGTTGATGTGCGGACAGGCCCTGTTCAATCACCGGACCTATTTCTGTGAATCCGATCTTGCCGTCAAGGAAAAGATCGACTGCCGCCTCGTCAGCGCCGATGAGCGCGGCCCGCCAGGTACCACCGCGTTTTGCGACATCCAGTGCAAGGTCGAAACAGGGGTAGAGGGAAGAGTTCAGTTCTTCAAATGTCAGACTACCGATCTCAATGGGATCAAAGCGGGGCAATGTCGGGTTTTCCACCCGTTCAGGATATGTGAGCGCGCACTGAATCGGGTATCTCAAATCCGGCGGGCCCATCTGGGCTTTGACGGAGCCGTCCTGGAATTCGACCATCGAATGGATGACGGACTGCTTGTGCATCACCACGTCGATCTGCTCGTAAGGAATATCGAATAGCCAGTGCGCCTCGACCACTTCCAGCGCCTTGTTGATCAAGGTCGCTGAGTCGATGGTGATCTTGCGGCCCATCTGCCAGGTCGGGTGCTCGAGCGCCTCTTCGGGTGATACGGAACGCAGTGCGTCCCACGATCGATCCCTGAACGCCCCGCCTGAGGCAGTTATGATCAATCGTCTGGGCTTCTCCGTTTCACCGCGGATGCACTGCCATATGGCTGATGGTTCACTATCTACTGGGAGTATTTCTGTGCCGCCGTGCTGTGCCGCTTCCCGGAGGTATTCGCCGGCCATCACGACCAGCTCTTTGTTTGCCAGGGCCACCGGGATTCCGGCTTCAAGCGCAGCGATAACCGGTTCCAACGCGTCAGCGCCGGACATCGCAGCCACTACGAGATCGACATCATCCAGGGTGGCGAGTTCGATGAGAGATACGGGCCGACAATCGCCACTGTTGGCTGGTTCATGTCCGTCTGCTGCGTAGTAGCGATCGGGTGTGAACTCGGCGATCTGCGATGCAAGAAGCTCAACGTTACGGCCCGCCGCCAATCCCAGGACCTGAAACCGGTCAGGCAGTGCACGTATGACGTCGAGCGTCTGGGTACCGACCGAACCGGTAGAGCCAAGCAGAACCACGTTTTTGGGGCGCTTGGAGTTATTTGGGGACCGATTCAAGTGGCGCTCCATTCGGAAACCCAGTATACGATAATCAGGTTCGGCATCAGAGAGTCCAAACGGTCAAGAACGCCTCCGTGGCCGGGGACCAGAAATCCCGATTCTTTCACCCCGGCGTGCCGCTTGAACGCGGATTCTCCGAGGTCTCCGAGGGTTCCTGTTACAGCCATTACAACTCCAAGTACGATAGCCATAGCTGACGCGATTTCGAGATCGAACATTGTGTCGACTACCAGCGCTGCTGTTGCACCGCCTATGAGACCGCCTGCGACGCCTTCCCAAGTCTTTTTGGGGCTGATCCGAGGAAAGAGTTTGTGTCTGCCTACAGTTAATCCCGCGAGCATAGCGGCGGAGTCCGCGGCAAAGGTCACGATAACGGCAAGAGCCAGCCACTGAACGCCCCCGTCCACCGATCTCAGGATTGGTGTGTGCGCCAATGCTATTCCGACATAGGGGCCGGCCGCGATAGCGTAGACAAATGCAGTCCTACGACCGGTCAGCAGGATGCCGATAGCTGGCACCGTCCCGACCAAGAACGCCGCCAGCATCACCCACCATCCGGTCACGTCTTCTGCGATAAGCCAGCCAGCCGCGATGAGGGATATTGGCCAGGCCAGGAGGAACCAGCGTAGCGGGCACGTTCTTCTGGCGCGCACCATGTCGGCAAGTTCCCAACCACTGGCGACGGCAAGGGCCATCATGAGTGCGGCAACGGCCGATGTCCCGATGAGAAGAACGGCGATCAGCGCCGAGATCCCGATGACGGCGGTGAATATTCGAATCGTCATTTAGAGAGGTGTGCCCTAGCCGCTCTCAAAGAATCTTCAAACAACAGGATCAACGCCACCAAAACGGCGTTGGCGGAGTCGATACGCCTCTAGTGCAACATCGACCTCGTCTCCATCAAAATCGGGCCACTGTACCGGCGTCGAATAGAACTCTGAGTAGGCGGACTGCCAGAGTAGGAAGTTAGAAATCCTGAACTCGCCGCCGGTTCGGATAATCAGGTCCGGGTCGGGCGTGTCTCCAGTCGAAAGGTAACTCGCGATGAGCGCGTCGTCGATTTCGCCAGGCGAAACGCCCTCGGCGACGATGGCCTTGATCGCAGACACGATGTCCGCCCTGCCGCCGTAATCAAATGCGATAGTGAGCACGAGACGGTCGTTGTTCCGTGTCAGATCCACGGCATCGACGATCGACTGACTGAGTTCTGCCGGGAGACGATCCAGCCGGCCGATGTGCAGAATCCGAACCCCGTTGCTGTGCAGTTCTTCGGCCTCTGAGCGGATCACTTCTTGCAGTATCGCGAGCAGGGCCGAGATCTCATCGCCGGGGCGTGACCAGTTTTCGGTTGAGAACGCGAAGAGAGTTGCGTAGCCGACCCCGCGTTCGACGAGTCTGAAGATGACCGAGCGCACGTTTTCGGTGCCGGCCCGGTGTCCGTCAGCGCGCGGGCGGCTGCGTCGAGATGCCCAGCGGCCGTTTCCGTCCATGATGATTGCGACGTGTCTGGGCGTCGTTCCATCATCGCTTGAGAGTATCACCGGGTCGCTGGCGGGCAACCTCTCATACGAAGAGTTCTGGGATGACGAGCGTGGAGAAACGGTCACAAGAGGTTCCAAATGATGGAGGGGGTTAAACCTCCATCACCTCCTCCTCTTTTTTCTTACTCGCCGCGTCCATTTCGCCCACCGTCGCATCTGTGTGGTCCTGAAGTGTGGTGAGCGCACGACGTACTACGTCCTGCGATTCCTCACCGTCTTTCTCCAGTGTCCGCAATGAATCTTGCGCACTCCTGCGAACATTTCTGGCGGAGACCTTGCCTTCTTCAACCCGACGACTCATCTGGCGAACGAGGTCGCGCCTGCGTTCTTCGGTGAGTACCGGGAGGACCAGCCGAACTGTCTGGCCGTCTACCTGGGGGCTCATCCCAAGATCGGCGTCCCGCAATGCACGTTCAACGCCCTGGACTGCCGCCGCATCCCACAGCTGGATCACGAGCATACGAGCGTCACCGACGCTAATAGATCCAACCTGACTAAGAGGAGTCTCCGTCCCGTAGTAGTCCACCATGATGTTCTCTACGAGTGCAGGAGAGGCACGGTTTGTCCTATATCCAGCGAGATCTCGATTAAGTGCGTCTACCGCGCCTTGCATTCGCCTTCGAGCGTCCTCAAGGATCTCCGTGGTCATCCCGATTCCCTTCGTTAAAGCCGATCTAGATGAGATGAACCGTGCCCAGTCCATCTGGTAGCGATCATCGCTTATTTGACCTATACAGGCACGGTATCTGAAATCAACGTCCCGATTTCTTCCCCGCGTAGTATCCGCAAAAGGTTACCCGGACTGAACAAGTCAAACACGACGATCGGCAATCCATTGTCCATACACATCGAGAGCGCGGTTGAGTCCAGCGCGCCGACGCGTCGTTGCAAAGCGTCAAGGTGAGTCATGTGGCCGAGTTTAGAAGCTGACTTATCTAAGTTGGGATCAGATGTGTAGATCCCATCGATGTTGTTCTTGGCCATCCACAGCGCGTCTGCGCCGACTTCCAGCGCCCTGAGCGCGGCCGCAGTGTCGGTAGACATATACGGGCTGCCCGTGCCGCCGGCGAATATCACCAGGCGGCCTTTTTCAAAGTGCCGGATGGCGCGACGTCTGATGTACGGCTCCGCTATCGCGGACATGTTGATGGCGGTCTGTGTGCGCACCTCAAGGCCGTTACGTTCCAGGGCATCCTGAACCGCCAGTGCGTTGATAATCGTGGCGAGCATACCGGCATTATCGGCCGTTGCACGATCCATACCTACCGCTTCGTAATCGGCGCCGCGCCAGATGTTGCCACCGCCAACCACTATGCCGATCTGTAGGCCGATATCGGCGACTTCTGTAACCTGTTCAGCCACGTAACGTAGCGCATCCGGGTCGAGACCGAATTCACGGTCCCCTTTGAGCGATTCACCGCTCAACTTGAGCAGGACACGTTTATACGTCGTCACTGGCTGCCCCAATTGCGTTTGGCTGATTGCGATTGGCCGAATTGATCTGGATGAGGACCGTTACATCTCATCAGGCTGGACCGTGTTTTACTCTCCGAGTTCGTAGCGGGCAAATCGGCCCACGTGGACATTTTCGCCGGTCTTAGCCGCCATGGCTTTAACGAGATCACCGATGGTCTGGCCAGGGTCACGGATATAGGCCTGCTCCATCAGCAGTTCATCGTCAGAGACTTCATCTGCATCTTCCGGAACGGAATCCCGGTCAACGAATTTCGGGTTCATCGCCGCTACCTGCATGGCGAGTTCCTTCGCCAACTGGCTGAACTCGTCGGTACGTGCGACGAAATCGGTTTCGGATGAGAGTTGCACAAGAGCGCCCACGCGGTTCCCACTGTGGATGTAACTCTCGATAACGCCTTCAGAGGTCGCGCGCCCCGCACGTTTTGCTGCGGATGCCAACCCCTTCTCCCTCAGGAATTCGATGGCGGTTTTTTCGTCTCCGTCCGCCTCTTCAAGGGCGCGTTTGGAGTCCATGATCCCTGCCCCGGTTATCTCCCGAAGCGACTTCACCATTGCGGCTGTGATTGCCAAGTGACCTGTGACCTCTGTGTTCAGTTAATTGCATCTTCGCCCGCCCAAAACTGGACGCACGAGGTTGTTACTCGGCCGTCTTGTCGACGGTCTCGTCTTTCTCATCGCCAGATGATTCGGTTGAAGCCTCAACCTCGGGAGCTTCAGCCGTCTCCTCGGATTCCTCTGGAGTTTCCTCGGGTTCGGCAGCCGCCTCCGCTGCAGGAGCTTCTATTTCGGTCTCGGATGCGGATTCTGTTGCGGGCGGGGCTTCAGGAGTTGCAGCTGCGGCGGGTGCTTCTGACTCAGATGCCTCCGGAGCGGCCTCATCTGCCGGGGCGTCGGATTCAGCTGCTGCCTCCGCCGCTTTTGCCGATTCGGCCTGGGCTGCGGCGGCTTCGTCAGCCTCACGCTTTGCGGCCTCTGCGATGGCCTGTCGTGCGGCGGCTTCCGCTTGTGCGGCGCGACGTGCCGCTTCTTCTTGTTCTTCTATTTCGGCATTGAGCGCCATCTGCTCCGCGACTCGCGCCTGGCGTGCCTCGTTACCATCGATGATCGCCTTGCCCATTCGCTCCGTGATGATCCGAACGCTTCGAATTGCATCGTCGTTTGCGGGAATCGGGTAATCGATGCCCGTCGGGTCACAGTTTGTGTCGACGATGGCGACAATCGGAATCCCGAGCCTCTTGGCCTCGGCGACTGCAATTTTTTCTTTGCCGATGTCTACGATGAATAGGACCTGTGGCAGCGTGGTCATCTGTTTTATGCCGCCCAGGAATTTGTTAAGACGTACGACCTCTGTTGCGGCCTTCTGCGCCTCGCGCTTGGTGGCCGCCTGGAGGGTTCCGTGTGCGATCTCTTCTTCCAGACGAATGACGTATTCGATCCGCTTCTGGATAGTCTGGAAGTTGGTCAGCATGCCGCCGAGCCAGCGCTGATTGACGTACAGCGAGCGTGTCTGCTTACCGACGTCTGAGATTGCTTCTTGCGCCTGTTTTTTGGTTCCGACGAGCATTACCTGCCCGCCTTCTCCGACCGTTTTCTCGATGAAGTTGGCGGCGATCTCAAGCTTTCCAATGGTCTTTGCTAAATCAAAGACATGGATTTTATTGCGGGCAGTGAAGATGTATGGCTTCATCTTCGGGTGCCACCGTTTAGTTGGATGGCCGAAATGGGCGCCGGCTTCAAGCAGCCCGCGCAGGGTGATTGGCGGGCTCTGATCCGCCGGAGTTTGTGTAGTCGTCATCAGTAAGTGTTGCTACTCCGGAGCATTTGGTTGTTTGTGAAACGCTCACGGGCGCGCACAAAACGACCGGGGCATATGCTTTCGCAATCCGCTCCCGGAAGAGGAGGTAAATCATACCACGAGACAAGAGGCGGAAAGCTTACGAAGCGGGCGGTGTTTCGTCTTCCCGCAGCCACCCGTACTCAAACGCCTTTATTGCCGCTTGCGCACGCCTCCGCGTTCCCATCTTCTCAAACACCACTGAAAGGTAGTTTTTAACGGTCTGTTCGGTCAACGTAAGGCACTGAGCGATCACTTTGTTCGTCGTGCCCTCGTACACCATTTTCAACATACGGACCTCCCGCTCGCTAAGGGGACTTGGCGGACTTGAGGCGGAGTTTTTACTCAACGCCTCTCGCAACATAGTGAGTATGGCGAACGCCACGCCGGTGCGCTTTCCTGCCACATCAAGTAGTGGGCATCGTCCTTCGTAGACCTCACGTACAGCGCTAGCGAGTGCCACGTGGGCGTCGGTTTCCGTGACAGTCGCCCACGCGCCAGCCGAGGCGGCGGAAATCAGGGAATCCTCGCTATCGTCCGGGATGATGGCTATAAGACGCGCGCCCGTCGACCGAAGGATCTCAAACGGGATCCCCGGGTTTGATGGTGATCCCACGCGCGCGATCACAGGCTCGTCGTAGCGTATGTCTTCCGCGACGATCGGCCATATCGGGTCTACCGACCAGGCGTGCAGGTGAGCTGAAAGTCCCCATGTTCGTTTGCCCTCGAGCGCCAGATGGGCCCGAATTAGAGGAGGACGACCGATCTGCTCCTCAGGCATCCCCGGGAGCATGGGCGCTTGTTGATGGGCTCGCCTTGAAGGCACCTTGTTCGTAACCGCCATTCCAACCGATAGCAGGAATCCACGGCGCGGCTCTTCCTGACTCTTCCGCATCTGAGATTCAAGTGGAAGGGTCAAGACGTACGCACCGGATCAAACACGCCGGATCGAACACGAAGTCTCAGAAAAGTGTCATCTGGATTATGCGATTTCCCGCATGTCGCGTGCATCTTGGTAATTGGCTTTCAACGTAGAATTAACAAGTGGCTTGAAATTGCACGGGCGCTGGCTCGGTAGCCCTCATATTCGAAGTCATAATTGGAAATGAAATGGACACAGTCGCAATAATCCACGCACCCGTACCCGCATGGAAGGGCTATGTATGGCCGTTACTACTTTCGGTCATAGTCCTCGGGATTGCGACGGTTGGCGGATTTATCTGGCGTGACGGGGGGTTTCTCACCGCCAATATTCTTGATCTTCAGGGAAAGTCCGAAACCGAAATTGGTGATTTCGGCAATAAATATCTCCCCCTCGGATTCGCGTTCACCGTCGGTCTGGTCGCGACGCTGAACCCATGCGGCTTCATCATGCTTCCCGCTTATCTCGGCCTGTACATTGGAACTGACGATGACGCGGGTTCCCCCGAATATTCCGGCAAACGGTACAGACGGCTTCTACAGGCTCCTATCACTTTCCTTCGTGAGATGCCGCGGCGGATGGCCAAGGCTGGAACCGTAAGTATTTCTGTCGGCCTGGGGTTCATAGTTTTATTTGGACTCGTCGGACTGGTAATAACTTCCGTAACAACCTCGATTGTCCAGTACTTTGACTGGGTTGGTCTCGGCGTTGGATTCCTGATGGGAGGAACGGCGGTCTACGTGCTGGCCGGCGGGAAGTTGTACAACAGCTTCGCTCAAAATACCGGTGCCAAGATTGGTGACCCGAGAGACACGTCGCTGATCGGTTATTTTTTATTTGGAATCAGCTATGCAGTAGCCTCCCTTGGTTGCACACTTCCACTATTCCTCTCGGTCGTCGCTGCATCAACAACCGGTAGTTTCCTTTTTGGGGCCTCGCAATTCGTCGCTTACGCTCTGGGTATGACTTTTATATTCTCAGTCCTTACGTTGAGCGTCGCTCTATTCAAAGGGGCAATCATCACGTGGATGCGGAAAGTGATGCCCTACATTCAGTCCGCATCTGCAGTGATGCTGCTACTTTCGGGCGCGTACCTGGTCTTCTACTGGCTGACTGTAGGAGGACTCGCTGACACGATCGCTTCTTGAGCGATTCGGCTAAACGATTTAATAACAAAGGCCGCCCCGGACGATCCGAGGCGGCCTTTTCGCGTAACGTGATGTGCGCCATCAGACGGCTATCGCGAGATCTGAACTAGTCAGAAATCGTGTTGTGGAGCTCTCCGAGGCCGTCGATCTTCGTGATCAGGTCATCGCCGCTCTGCAGGCGGGATGTCACGCCGGACGTGCCTGTGAATACGATGTCTCCTGGCTCAAGCGTGTTGGTCTGCGAGATGAAGGATAGGCATTCCTGCGTGTTGAAGATCATCTCGTCCGTGTTGCAGTTCTGGACCTCTTCACCATTTACGGTGACGAAGATGTTCTTGCCGTGAGGGTCGTAGTCGGTCTCGATGAACGGGCCGATGGGCGAAAAGCTGTCACTTCCCTTGGCACGCCACCACGAAGTGTCGCCGGCCTGCCACTCTCGAGCGCTGATGTCGTGGCCGATGGTGTAGCCGAGCACGTAGCTCAGGGCGTCTTCGATAGAGACGTTGCGCATACGACGGCCGATTACGACCACCATCTCGCCCTCTTCGTCCACCTTGCCTGCATCGCCCGGGAGCGTGATATTGCTATCAGTTCCACAGATGGAGCTAGCGGGTTTGAGGAATGGCTCTGGCTGGGTCGGCGCGGGTGCTCCGCCTGTGTGTGATTTGAAATTCACAGCCATGGCGTAGACGTCGCCCGGGATGATCGGGGCCAGCAATTGGACCGAGGACAGTGGCGCGCTGGCGCCGGTCTCGGTGTACCGTCCCGTCGGCGGGCCGGATATCTCGATCACGGTGTCGCCGTCAAGGATCCCGTATGTGGCGTGGCCTCCGGCCGAGTACCTGACAAATTTCATTTGTGTTCCCCCGGCCCGACTGGGCCGTTATTTTTATTTTCGTGGATTAGCGATAGGCGTAAATGGGCGGCGCAAGTGTACTTCGGTGTCTGTGGCATCGCCACCGGACGGCCCTACACTGACCGCTGAACTCAAAAACCACTGGATATACTCAAGGATTTGCATGTTTGATCTATTGATCAAGAACGGGACCGTTGTGGACGGGTCGGGTGCACCGGGTTACCTGGCGGACATCGGGATCAATCGTGACAGCATCACAGTCGTTGGGAGTTTTGACGGCGATGCAGCGCAAATAATCGACGCCACCGGGCGTGTAATAACCCCCGGGTTCATCGACCTCCACTGCCACAGCGACATGTCGTTCTTGATCGACCCGCTCGCCGACTCCAAACTAACGCAGGGCGTGACACTGGAGTTGAACGGTAACTGTGGCATGAGTCCGTGTGCTCCTCTTCAGTCCGAGTTGGCCCGTGAGGCGTTGCAAAATCGATTTTTTACGGCCGGGGCCGAGTTCACCCCCGACTGGACGGACTTCGCCGGGTACCTGGAGGCACAGGAAGGGGCGAAGGGCGTGATCAACCAGGCGTTTCAGGTGGGACACGGTACGGTGCGCACCAACGTCCTTGGGATGGATGCCCGTGCGCCCTCGCTTGAAGAGCTAGAACACATGAAGCGGCTAGTTGCAGAGAGCATCGAGGCCGGGGCGATGGGGTTCGCGACCGGGCTGTTTTACGCGCCGGGCAGCTATTCACTCACAGACGAGGTGGTGGAGTTGGCACAGGAGGCGGCCTCCCGCGGGGTGCTGTACTCAAGCCACATTCGGTCCGAATCAAACGACAGCGTCGGGTTACATGTCGCTGTGAATGAAGCGATCGAGGTCGGACGACGTACTGGCGGCCGCATCCAGATGTCGCACGTGAAGGTAAAGGGGCCACTGACGTGGGGCCGGGCCGAAGAGATCCTTGAATTGCAAGCGCGTGCCCGGCGCGAGGGGATAGATGTGGCGGGCGATCAGTATCCCTATACAGCCTCTAGCACGTCGTTAACCGGCGGAGTTTTCCCTCGTTGGGCGCTAGCAGGCGGGCGAACGGCAACGTTAGAGATTATGGAAGATTCCGATCTCCGGGCGCGTCTCAGGGATGGGATCGACTGGAATATCAAGAGTTTCATGGGCTCACCTGATAGCGTGTTGATGGCGGCATATGGGCCAGATCGTGGCCGTGAGGGACAGCGGCTGGACGAGATAGCTGACGATATGGGATGCGATCCAGCCGAGGCCGCAATCCGGCTCTATGAACATGGGGACGCAGCGATAGTCCAGTTCTCTCTGCGTGAAGACGATGTGGACCTGATCGCTCGTGACCCGTATATCGCTGTAGCCTCGGACGGGAATTCGGTTCGGTCAGAGGGGCCACTGTCGGCCGGAAAGCCGCATCCGCGCTCTTACGGAACGTTTCCGCGTTTCTTGTCGGAGATGCGCCGTGACAAGAACCTTGTCTCGCTAGAAGAGGCCGTTCGGAAGATGTGCGCCCTGCCGGCGTCTCGATTGCAGCTGACTCGGCGTGGGCGTGTGGCGCCGGGATGTTTCGCCGATCTTGTGGTGTTCGACCCCGACACGATCCAAGACACGGCTACGTTCACTGAACCACACCAGTACACGACGGGTATCGACACGGTGGTGGTCAACGGACAGGTAGCCCTGGAAAACGGCACACCGACCGGCGTGCGAGCCGGCCGGGTGGTTCGGGCCACGAACGGATAGAACCGAGCCTGGCCCAGCAATCCGCCGAAACGCATCCCCCATGTGGTTACGGAAACGACCTTCGAGACAAGCAACACCCGTCGGCTTCTTTCTCGCCATAAGGGGCGGAAATACCCGGTTGCCGGTGGAAGCGCGCGGGCCGATGATGGGTGTCGGCGTTGACACGGTTGTATCTTAAATCCATGTCGCTACGGGCGATCTAGTGATTTTTCTCAGGCCGGACACACAACTTAGAGAGCGTCTTTTGACTTTCGACCTTGTGATCAAGAACGGGACAGTTGTAGACCCTTCTCAGGCTCTGCACGCTAAGCGCGACATCGCGATCGCCGGTGGCCGAATTGTCGCTGTTGAAGAGCGCGTTTCCGACAATGACACTCACGATGTGATCGAAGCCGACGGGCTACTAGTGCTGCCTGGACTCGTGGACCTACACGTGCATGTGTGGTGGGGTGTTGCCCATCTTGCGATTGACGCCGACGCCCACTCGCTGTCTCGCGGCGCTACGACGATCGTTGATGCAGGATCGGCAGGTGCGAACACGATGGCGGGTTTCCGGCGTTACGTGATAGACCGTGTGGGCGCCCGGACACTAGCCTTTCTCCACATTTCAGGTATGGGCCAGCTCGATAATGAGATCGGCGAATTGGAAGACATCCGCTGGGCGCGTGTGGACAAGGCAGTTGACGCGGCGAAGCTTCACCCAGACGTGATCGTAGGTGTAAAGGTCCGGTTGACCGAGGGCATTGTCGGGAAGAACGATCTTGTGGCGCTTGACCGGGCTATCGAGGCCGCGGATTATCTGGCCAAGCCCGTCATGATCCACATCGGCGGAACGAGCCACGATATCGAGGAGATTCTCGGCAAGCTGCGGGGCGGCGACATCGTTACCCACAGCTTCACGGCGAATCCTCCGGGCATCGTCACCGACGCCGGGAAGGTCGTAGCCGCTGCGATTGAGGCGCGTGCACGCGGGGTCGTTTTTGACGTCGGACACGGGGCTGGCAGCTTTGGGTTCCGCGTGGCAGAGGCGGCGATGGAACAGGGATTCATGCCGGCCACAGTTTCAAGCGATGTCCATCGCTACAACGTTCGCGGTCCGGTGTACGACCTTGCCACAACGCTCTCCAAGTTCCTCCACCTTGGGTTGCCGTTGGACGAGGTCGTCCGGCTTGCCACTTCTGCACCCGCACAGGCTGTGGGTCGCGGTGATCAGTTCGGGACCCTCAAGGTCGGGGCTGAGGCGGATGTGAGCGTGATGCGTATCGAAGAAGGCAAGTTCAAGTTCACAGACGCTCCCGGCGATGTCCGTATCGGTGATCGACTACTGGTGCCGGTCGTTACATTGCGAGCGGGGCGCAGGCATGCGCCAACGTACAGCGTGCACCCAGATCTGCTAGACCACAACCACCCTTCCTCATGACCTCTTCAACAAAATACGCTCCAACAATCCTTGACCCCGAAGCGCCCCCGTCCGGCGTGATCGCTATCGAAGCGAGCCGACTGGAGAAGTCGTTCGGTAATGCGGCCGTCCTGCGTGGCCTGGACATGACCGTCCGGGATGGCGAAGTAGTGGCGATATTCGGTGCAAACGGGGTCGGTAAGTCGACCCTGCTACGCGTAATGGCGACGCTGACCCGGCCGGATCACGGCAATATTTCGATCTATGGCAGCGATCTGTCAAAGCAGGCGGAGGTCGCCCGTTTGTCACTCGGGGCGGTTCTTCACTCTCCGATGCTTTACGGCGACCTGACGGTGAAGGAGAACCTCACATTCTTCGGCAAGATGTTCAGGGTTCCGGATCTGACAGAACGCGTCGACGAGATGGCGGCCCGTATGGGGCTGATGCGAAGGCTGGATCAGCGTATTCGTGAATTGTCGCACGGATTTCAGAAGCGGGCGGCGCTTGCCCGGGCGCTCATGCACAGGCCGAGGATTTTGCTGCTCGATGAGGCTGAGACCGGGCTGGATGAGCCGGCGCGCTTAATCCTAGACGGTGTGATCGCCGAGCATAGCGCCGCCGGTCACGCGGTTGTGATGACCACCCACTCGATAGAGCGAGGAATCGCCGGGTGTGACCGCGTGTTCGTCCTCTCGGGTGGCCGTGTTGCTCTGGATAGACCGTCTTCACAGGTGACGCCGAGAGACGTTACGGACCTGTACGGCGATACTTCGTTAATCGGACCGGGTGGCGCCTGATGCTGGCATCGCTAGAAACGGTGTTGACGCTGGCTCGCAAAGACCTGCTGCTGGAATTGCGGTCGCGGGACATCGTGCTCGCCATCGTCGTGTTTGCGCTGCTCGTGATCACCATCTTCACGTTTGCCATTGAGCTCACGCCGTCTCGATCCCGTGACGTCGGCCCCGGGGTCCTCTGGGCGGCGGTGGCATTTGCCGGGGTGCTCGGCCTCAACCGGTCGTTCGCCATGGAAGCGGAGGGCAGCACGCTGGACGGCCTGATGCTGACCCCCGTAAGCCGTGAGCTGATCTTCTTCGGCAAGGTGCTCGGCAATTTCATCTTCATCACCATCGCCGAGATTGTGATATTCCCGGTGTTCGAGGCTTTATTCAACATCAGCGTGTTGCAAATAGAAACGATCGTGATCGCGCTGCTTGCGAGTATCGGTTTCTCTGCTGTTGGGACGGCGTTCGCTGCGGTGTCGGTCAGGGTGCGATCGCGGGAGATAATGCTGCCCCTGCTGTTCCTTCCGACATCGGTCCCGCTAATCATGGCGGCCGTGGAGTCGACCTCCGTGGTTGTAAACGGTGGGAGCTGGTCAGATTTCAACGACTGGCTGCAATTGGCGATCTTATTCGATGTGATCTTCGTTATCGCATCCGCAGTGCTTTTCCAGTATGTACTGGAGGAGTAGTCCATGTCGGGCGGCTATTTGAATTTCCTTGTGGTTGGTTACGCCTTGATGCGGTTCGTTAACATTGACCAGTTGAGATTCCACGGTATTACGATCGAGTGAAGGCGCGCTCGTGATAGACTGCACACAGTCTTATTTGATGCACGGGCGAAGCAAAAACGAGTGATGACGGCCCTTCCTAAAATACGTTTGATATGGCTCGGTGTTACCGCAGCCCTTATGACCCTGACCCTCTGGATGATTTTTCTTTGGGTGCCGACCGAGATAAACCAGGGGAATATCCAGAGATCCCTTTACTTCCACGTCCCGGTGGCATGGGTCGCTATGGTCGCCATCGTCCTGATCGCGGTCGCCAGTGTCGCCTATTTAAAAACGCGCGACGAGAAGTGGGACCGGCTCGCAGTAGCGGGCGCAGAAACTGGCGTTATCTTCGCGGCGTTGATGCTCATCACTGGCATGTTGTGGGCAAAGCCCGTGTGGGGCGTCTGGTGGACCGGCGAAGCGAAGTTGACCACTACGCTGATCCTGTTCTTCATCTACGTGGCATACCTGATGTTTCGAGCCTACTTCCCGCCGGGCGAACAACGCCGACGGTTGGCTGCGATCATCGGTGTGATTGGTGCGATCGACACACCAATCATCTATTACGGGGCACAACTCTGGGAGCGGGCGCACCCTTCGGCGGTAGTCGGACCGTTGTCGGAGTCAGACAGTAGCCTGGATGGGCCAATAGGCCTGACGTTGATGGTCGCCACACTCACCTTCTCCGTGCTGTTTGTGTACATCGCCAGCGAACGATACCGATTACGAAAGCAGGAAGACGAAGTGACGTCACTCCTTCGCGCCATATCACTTCAACCGCCACGAACACCCTCTTCATCCATGGACAACGCGGAACCAATCAGCAGCGTCCCGGCCGAAGGTGCTTAAATAGCTATGCGCGAAATCATCGTCTCCCTCCTAGTAGTGCTCACAGCATTCTCCATCCCTCTAGCAATCCCGGGCGAGGTAAAGGCGCAGTCCGTCGCATCATCAAGCACGGCGGCTGATGGCAACACGAACGGCGTGATTACTGTCATTCAGGTTGACCAAGATACAAAGCTGGTCGGGTTCGTCCTGTCGACGAAGGACGGCGAGCTTGTTGAAATGTCGGTAAACGACTCCACAAGCTTCGGGTTGGAGAACACATCCGGCGACCGCTGGGTATCGGAGTTCGGGGCAGACCCGGCTGAGTCACTGTTGCGTATCACGGACCAGAGGGAGCGGTTCGCTCCTGTCACTGTCACGGTGAAGGACGGCATCGCAACTGCCGTGGTGGACCGGGAGCAGGGTGACCTTGAACGGAATCTGGGGTTTTTGTTCGCCATATATCTAGTGACGTGGGCCGGGTTCTTCGCCTACATATTTATCGTATCCCGTAAGCAGAATGATCTCTCGAGAGAGATCAATACTCTTAAGGGCCAGGTCCTCGGTTCGGAACACGAATCCGGTCTGGTCGATTAGAGTGAACAACTGATGAACAAGCACAACGACCCGATCTCGGACGAACAGTCGAACGATCCGACACCCGAGTCAACGAACCCGTCAGCGACGGCAACAACGCTGTTCACGCCTCGCATGAAAGTGGCGGTGGCGCTGGTCCTATTTGTTGGAGCGCTCGGATACTTCATATTCACCACATTCGATAACGCCACCGTTTACTACCTGTCTGTCTCCGAGATCGAGGCCGGTGGACCGACGGAGCCGGACAAGTTCATACGCCTCTCCGGAAAACTGGTCGAAGAGTCTTTCGTCAGGCAGCCAAACGGCCTGGACGCTCGTTTTGAGATCCGTGACGATGCCGGAGACATCCTTGGCGTTGATTACTCGGGCGAGATCGGACAGGTGTTCTTCAATCCGCACTCGGTGATCGACCTCGAAGGCCGGTACTCAGAAGAGGGCGTGTTTGTGACGGAGCATCTGGTGATCAAGTGCCCGTCAAAATTCCTCACCCAGGCCGAGCGTGACGAAATTGAGGGCGGCACCGGCACCGCTCCGTATCAGGTGGTAACCGACGCTTGATGATTAAGGCGTGGCGGATATTGCACACCGGTAGCAGCTGGATATCCGTGACGCGCCGATCAGCGCTATATATACTCCGAATCTCATGAACGATGGCCTCACAATTGCTGATCTGGTCCTGGCGGCCAGTGTCGCTTTCTTCCTAGGCTCTATTCCGATCGCGTGGATGGTGTCCAGGTCACGCGGTGTACGGATTTTCGCCGTTGGGACGCGTCAGGCCGGCGCCACGAACGTGTTCCGAGAAGTTGGACCCGTCCCAGCCCTGATCGTAGGGCTCGTAGACGCGGGCAAGGGCGCTCTGGCGATCATCATCGCCGTCTGGGCCGGACTTGAAGGTAGCTGGCTCCTACTACCGGCGGTCGCCGCAATTATGGGTCACTGGAATTCACCTCTAACGCGCTTCCGCGGCGGCGATGGTGTCATAACAGCGGTTGGTGTGATGATCGCCATTTCGCCTGCAGGCACGCTTGTGCCGATCTTGGTTGGAATCATCATTGCACTGGCCATCAAGCACCGTGTCGCCCACCCTTCCGCGTGGGGGGGCATCATAGGTTTCGGAACCCTGAACATCCTCGCAGCGGTAACCGACACCGGGATGAGCGCCGCGACGGTGGCAGGCATGACATTCATCGCAGCATCGATCCTTTTGCACAGCTATGCATACCATCGCCGGATGCCCGGCGCGGTGCGGATCGAAGTCCTTGACGAGGTTTTAGACGGCGAACACACGGACGCGACAATCCCCCGGACACCGGGGCCTTCTGCTCCCGCCTGACCAGGGGATTCGTACCTTTCAGGGTCGCTCGTTTCAGAGGACTTCTGCCAGGGGCACAACCTCTCTAACTGGGACAAAAAACCATATAAAACCGCATTGAACTCAGAGCTGAACCGGGAGACCAAATCAAAGATCGCATTGATCCATGGCGATCTTGGCGCTGCCGTCGTTCTCCTAGATGTACAGGGCATGTCAAGCACCGAAGCGTCCAAGATTCTTGATATCTCAATCTCGGCACTTAAGGCGCGATTGCGTCGTGAGTGGGTGGCGCTGCGAGACATGCTTGGCTAGTACGTGAAGTAAGGATCTGACTGAGCGAGCTCACAGTAATTGATAAGAATTTAAAAAGGGGCGGTCATGAAGACCGCCCCTTTTATTTATCTTGCTGACTCAGTGACTCGACCCTCGTCAGGGATTGCCCACCTAGATTGTGTAAGTGTCCACCATCTCCGCGGGTGTACGGGAGCGTGCCCTTTTACGTACATCTTCTTGAAGGTCTTCGAGCGTCGGTCGCTCTTCCTTGTAGATGACGCCCAGCGGCACTCCTGGCGCCCGGGCCATATCCTCGGCCGCTCTCTTGTCCGTCGGGTCGTGGTCTTCTGGGACGGCGTAAACTTGGGGTGCGATCCCCAACTTCTTGTTGCCCTTGAGCAGGTCAAACGTGTCGTTGTACGTTGTGCAAGGCGATTGCACGTGAACGATCGAGAAGCCTTTGTGATCCATCGCCTCTCCGATGAGTTTGGCGAGGTCACGCGGCCGGCTCGAATAGTGGGATCCAATGAAGGACACGCCGTGCGCGAGGTACTGCTCAAAGGGCTTCATGGCCGCCTCAAGCTTGCCGAACGGTGTGGAGCTGGTCGTCGTACCGAATATGGTTGTAGGCGACGCTTGGCCTTTGGTGAGGCCGTACACGCCGTTGTCCATGATGACGCAGGTCACGTCTACATTACGCTGTGCCGCTGGGCCAATGTGCTCGGCACCGATACTCAGGAAGTCGCCGTCGCCGGCCACAACGATGGTGTTGGTCTCCGGGCGGGCCTGCTTGACGCCGAAAGCCACGGGCAGGGTTCTCCCGTGGATTCCGTGTACACCGAAAGGCTGCTCACCCTCGGTGAGGTGGACAAGGTTCCCCGAGCACCCGATTCCCGCAACTATGACGCTGTTGGACATCGGCATTTCGGTCTTCTCGGAGTACGCCTCCATGGCCCATTCGAGCGCGCGCCGCACGCCGAAGTCGCCACAACCCGGGCACCACTTGAAGTCGTATTCAGGATTTCGATCACTCATGCGAGTACCTTACCGCCTTTGTGTGCCTCTATCGACTGCTTGATCTCTTTGACTAGGTCTCGGACCTTGAACGGCAGACCGGTGTACTGGGTTATTGAGGTGGCCCGGAATCCGTCTGCCCGAAGCAGACGGCTCCACTGGCCCTGGTAGTTCAGTTCCGGAACGATGACCAGTTCCTTACGGCCGATCTCATCGCTGACAGCTTCCGGCAACGGGTGGAGGGTCATGGTGTAGATCCAGCCGATGTCCACGCCTTCGTCCTGAAGTTGTAGGTACGCCTCACGAACCGTTCCCTTGGAGCCACCCCATGGCATCACCGCGATTGCGGCGTTCGGGTTTTCGATTTCGTAGGGGCCATCGTTCAACAACTTCAATTTGCCGAATCGGCGTTCCATACCCCGGATGTGTCGTATCGGGAGGTGAGTTGAGTCACCCATACCGTCGTGTTCGCTGGCGTTTGCGACGTAAGCGCCGGGCCCGCCCGGAAGTGGCATGGGGCCAAGTTCATCCGCTTCATAACGCTGGTAACCATTGTCACCTGTGTAAACCTCACGGGAGGTCGCTATGACCTTTGAGAGGTCCGGTTTTGGAATGTTCTGGGAGCGTTCAGCCTGTTGCATCTCAGACATCAGTATCACCGGGCCCTGATATCGCTCCGCCCATTTGATGGCGAGCGCTCCTGCATAAAAGCACTCTTCTACCGATCCCGGGGCAATGACCGGCATGCGGACATCTCCATGCGCAGGGTACATGCAGGCAAACAGGTCAGACTGTTCGGTTTTGGTCGGAAGTCCGGTGGCAGGGCCGCCACGCTGGACGTCGACGACGATAACCGGGATTTCTGCCATCCACGCGAATCCGAGCCCCTCGCTCATTAGCGCGATGCCCGGTCCCGCGGTGGCGGTCATGGCTTTACGGCCGTTGTAACCGGCGCCGATGATCGCGCCTATGGCCTCTATCTCGGAACTGACCTGGTATGCGAACCGGCCTTCGCCGACCAGGTTCTGCTCCATCCAGACCAGAATCGTCGTGGCAGGCGAGATCGGGTAGCCGGCGTAGAAATCGAGTCCGCCTTGTACGGCGCCTACCGCGATGGCGGCGTTTCCGGAAATCATGATCTGTTCGTAGTCGGGACGGACTGCAGGCTCCAACTCGGTGAGCGAGAACCCACTTTTACGGGCCGCCTCGGCTCCGCGATCGAGCGCTTTGCTGTTGGCTTCTACGATCTGTTCGTCACCCGGACGGCCACGCGTGAATCTCTTGGTGACGTATGCCTTGAGTGCCTCAAGCGGGAAGTTGGCCAGGGGCGCTATAGCACCTAGGACCACCATGTTGGAGGCCCGTGCGTTGCCGACCTCTTTGGCGATTTCATCAAAGGGGAGCCCAAAGCTTTGGGAGTCACCCGGCGGATCGAACTCGCCGGAGTTGTAGATGATCACACCCTCGGGGACAAGATCGCCCTTGTGATTGTTGAAACCATCTTCGCTAAAAGCTACGAGAACGTCGACATCGTCGCCATCGCTTAAGGTCGGAGTGGTCGATATATGGACTTGCGTGTGGACCGGGCCGCCCAAAATCTGTGACGGAAATGTGGCGTACGTTTGAACGTGGTAGCCGGCCTGTGCCGCTGTGGCTGCAAGCGATTCGGCCGAGGTCACGACACCAGCTTCGCCGGCAAACCGTACTACCAGATCGGTTTTACCCAAAGGTTCCTCCATCATCCCCATTTCAGGGGTTCAAAAATATGACGACCTTCACTCGAGAGATGCGAAAAGGACCGCCGCCGAGGACTTTGCCTCTTTGGTTAGTTACTTGGTTTAGTTCGAGGAGCGATTCCGGATTGGTTAGAAACTAATGCCGGTTACGAATTTCGTAAAGCCCTTATTTCTAGACGCGTACAGACACCCGCCCGTTCACAGTTACTACGTCATTTTCGTAGTCTTCGTGCTCGTTCCGTGACTGTGTAAGTCGGTCCTCGTCAATAATTAGCGTGGCCGGAATTACAGTTAACAAAATCGACCGAACGCATTTTAGCCCCTTTTCGTACGTGAAAAATGGCACGAAGTTTCAGTGCTCTGCTTCGCCCGAAAACGGCGCTCGCAGAGCGGAGCATCTATCGTCCAGGGGCATCGTGAAGGACGGTTTGCAGGTTCATTACGAACGGATCCGGTTGCCCACAGAGTATTGACCGCCGCATGCAATTCCGAGCTTTTCGGGGTTAAATGGTGACCCGACTCATTATTTCCAGACCAGTTATCCCGGTGAACAACAGGGAGACTCAGGCCAGTTTCTTCAAATTCGTCAGAAAAACCCGAAACAAGACAGGCGATTTCCGCGGGCGGCGTTGTGCTCCGAGATATCACAACCGGGTTTGAGGTGGTGCTCTGTTACAGGCAGAGTGGAAACCTTTGGGCACTGCCGAAAGGAACGCCCGAGGAAGGCGAGTCAAAAGAGGAGACAGCGCGACGAGAAGTAACAGAAGAGTCCGGATTGGAAGTCGTATCCGGCCCATCTGTTGGCGAAACCCGATACTCTTTCGGGCGAGACGACTTTACTTATGAAAAAGTGGTCTACTTTTATTTGATGTCGGCCGTCGGCGGCGACACCGGGCTGCACGACGAGGAGTTCGACCTTGTCGAATGGGTCCCGGTGGAACAGGCGATGGAGCAACTTACTTTTAAGAATGAGTCACGAATCGTGGAGAAAGCTCTTTCCATGGCGGAAGAGCAGCGCACCCGCCAGACCCCCGAGTGACCGGCTCGTGGGCGATCTTGTCGTTTTACGCGCCAAAAAGTTCAGCGACGTAGATCGCGACTATTCGTGGCGGTCTGACCCGGAGCTGGCTGAACTTGACGCGACAACGCCGATACGACTTTCTCTGGACGAGTACGGTCGCCATTACCGAGACGAGATCAACTACCCGTCCCCATGGTCCGTCAGGTACGCCATCGAGACGAACGAAGGCGTGCACATCGGTAATGCGATGTACTACGACATCGATCGCTCCAAGAGCCAGTGCGAACTTGGCATCATGATCGGGAATCGTGACTACTGGGGCCGAGGCTACGGAACGGACGCGATACTGACGCTACTGCGTGCCATCTTTGAGGAAGCAGTCCTTGAACGGGTATACCTTCACACGCTCGCCTACAACCAACGCGCACAAAAGTCGTTCAGGAAGGCCGGGTTCACTGACCTTGAACCGGTGCATCGTGACCGCAAGGACTTTCTCAAGATGGAGGTCTTCAGTGAGCCATGGTTCGAAACTTTTGGGGGCTCGCCCGAGCCCCTGGAAACCCAGGGCCAGAACGGGTCCAAGGTAACCGAGTCCTCCGGACCAAACGGAGCAACGGACTTCAACTAAGCTTCCCGGCCCGTCCCCGTAGTTACCGCTCGATCGGTTTGGGCCTGCTAACGCGTTCGCTCCCATACAAAAAGGCCGCCGCCGAACAGATGTCGGCGACGGCCTTTTTAGATCTCCAGTCGTGCGGCTCCTCGGATCAGGACGCTGAGCGATCCCTCGGCGGTGTTGCCCGCTGCGGGTTGAGCAGATCCATGCCTAGAGTGCCCGGGAAGACTGCCGCTATCTCCTTGACCGTCCATCGGCCGTCCTTATGTATGGACTTCACCGGGTACGGGTCCGTGAACAGGCTAATGATGTTGCCCGTACAGTGGAATACGTGTCCAGAAACATGCTGTGCGGCATCAGAAGCCAGCCACGCCACCATCGGAGCCACATGCTCGGGAGCACGTGTCAGCACACCGGTCGGTGGTTGCATCTTTCCTTCCTGTCGCATCGCACGTGTCGTATCCGGCACGCTCGCCGTCATCCGGGTGTCTCCGCCCGGCGAGATGGAGTTTGCTGTGACGCCGTACTTGGCGAGGTCACGGGCGACGACCCGGGTGAACCCGGCGAGGCCGTCTTTCGCTGCGCCGTAGTTGGCTTGTCCGGACGCTCCGAAGAGCCCGGATACAGAACTGAAAGTGATGATGCGTCCGCTCTTCTGCTGGCGGAACAGGATACTGGCGGGCCTTACGATGTTGAACGTGCCCTTGAGGTGAACAGCTATAACGGCGTCCCACTCTTCTTCGGTCATGTTGAACACCATGCGATCTCGCAAGATGCCGGCGGGGGTCACGACGATGTCCAGCCGCCCGAACTCGTCCAGTGCCTGCTGAACCAGCTCGTCTCCGGTCTCAAACTTCGTCACGTCGCCGTAGTTGGCGACTGCCTGGCCGCCGTTTTCGCCGACCTCGTTCACAACCTGCTGGGCAGGCGTATTATCGAGACCTTCACCATCGAGCGATGCGCCGATGTCATTAACGACTACCCGTGCACCGAGACTGGCGAGCTTCAGTACAACTCCTCGTCCGATGCCCCTACCACCACCCGTAACGATGGCGACTTTGCCGTCTAGCCTCGCGTTGTTTTCTTCTGTCATTTTTATTGGTTCCTCTTAAAAGTGCCCGAAGTATCTGGAAATATTGGGAATTTCATGGATGCCGGTCGATTAGAACTTCGCCGGTTCCAGAGTGAGGCCCTGGACGATGTGCTTCGGGACGAGGTCCTGCAGTTGATCGGTCGTCCACTCACCGCCCGGGTTGAAGATCGTGCGCGCCGGTCGAGGCTGCGACCAGAGGGCGACTGTGCCGCCTGACACGTAGAAGTGCTGGCCGTTAACGTCCGCCGCGTAGTCGGAAGCAAGGTACGAGACGAACGGTGCTATGTCCTCTGCGTCTCCAGCCCCACGTTCCAAGTGGTTACTCATCCCCAGGTTAAGGGAGGCCCGGTCAGGCCTAGCGTCCGGGATGGTGGCGATCATGCGGGTCTGTGCCGCCGGCGAGATGGCGTTCGCCGTTGCGCCGTATCTGCCGAGGTCCCGTGCCACAACCTTGGTGAAGCCGGCGATTCCAGCCTTGGCCGCGCCGTAGTTTGCCTGGCCCGGGCTGCCGGTCAGTCCGCTGCCTGAGGAGAAGGTTATAACGCGGCCTGAGCGCTGCTGGCGAAATAGGATCCCGGCGTGCTTGACGACAGTAAACGTGCCTTTGAGGTGGACGTCGATCACGGCGTCCCACTCGGCCTCAGTCATGTTGAAGATCATTCGGTCACGAAGGATTCCGGCCGGTGTGACGACGATATCTATCCTTCCGAATTCATCGACCGCCTGCTGAACCATTCGCTCTCCACCGGCCATTTCGGTGACGGAATCCGTGTTGGCAGACGCCTGTCCACCGGCGGCTCTAATGCCAGCGGCGACTTCGCCCGCAGGGCCATCATCGGGCGTGGTGCCGTCAACGTTCACCCCGAGGTCGTTTACGACCACCGACGCGCCGTATTCGGCAAGCGACTCGGCGATGGCTTTACCGATGCCGCGTCCGGCGCCGGTAACGAGGGCCACTTTGCCTTCTAATACTCGTTCTTCGTCTGTCAACAAGATTGCTCTCTCCTCGGGAGCCCGGTCCTCTTAGCGTCTGCTGGTCCCGGGCGAGATCTGGATTGCGTTTGTGGTGCTCCGGGTTGGAACGATTTTATTGCTTAGCTCCCCCACATAGGCAGCGACACGATCGCCTTGCCCGGCGTCGTGGCCTTGCCGGCGCCGTTGTGGAGTGCGATCTCGCATTCGACGATGCCGACGCCGTCTTCGACGCGTTTGTCCGTAACGGTCCCACTACAGACGAGATCCTCGTTCGGGATGTCCATCGCCCGGTACGATACGGAAAGCTTCTTCAACTGGCCGTGTGGTCCCATCCAGTCCGTAACCAACTGTCCAAGAAACGCGTTCTTCAAAGCGCCGTGGATGATGATGCCGGGCAAACCGTTATTTCGGGCGAAACCGTCGTCGTAGTGGATCTGGTAGTAGTCGCCGGAAGCTCCAGCGTACTTGACCAGTTGCTGTGATGTAGCGTTTTTGGAAAGTGGCGAGACCTCGTCGCCGACGTTCACGTCTTCGTAGTAAAGCTGAGTCACGACTATTCCTCTTCTACTGGCGTTGCGTAACTGATGCCGGTGGTGCGCTGAGTTGCAGCCAACTGGCCGAGCTGGTTCACGTACCGGGTTTCGGCCGTCGTAAACAGCATCGTACCGAGACGGCCTTGCCGCTCCGTGAGCTCCACGATGGCCTTGGTAACAGTGATCCTGTCGCCTACCCTGATCGGTTCAAAGAACTCGTACTCGCTGCCGCCGTCCAAATTGTTCGGGAACGGCCTCGGGAACTCGCTCTTCGCCTCACCCGCTATAAGAGATCGCAGGAAGGTCGGCGGTGCGACTATCACGCCGTAAGGACCGCTACGGGCGGCCGCTTCATCCTGGAATAGCGGATTGGAATCTCCAATCGCCTGTGCAAACTTAATCACGGCGCCCTTTTCGACGTCGTAGGTAATCGGGTCGGATTCAACATCGAGATGTGCACGCATCTCGTCGGAAATGACGGACTCGTCAGGCACGCATTCAACTCCAGTGACCCCATGTGATCCCAACAGAGATCGGGGGCGCGTTACGTTCGTTTCAAGTGTGGCCGGAGTTTAGGAGAGCGCCTAGGGTGCGTCAAGGAACGCGTCGCCCAGTTCAGGGTCTTCGCGTTTAGCCTTCGTAGAATCGCCGGGCTTTACCTTTTTCAGGCCGCTGAATGCAGCCATCAATTTCTTGAGGCCGTTGCCGTTACCGAATGCGACGGTCACCTCGGTATCGCCGCCCGTTTCGATGGCCTCGATAACGATGCCGTCACCAAAAGTGTCGTGGAATACGCGGTCGGCAACCCGGTAGTCGCCTCTCTGGGCGGCTCTTACTTCCAGCGGAGTCGCGGTGCGACGTCTTCCAACGGTTGGATCGTACGACCGTCCTGTGACGTTCCGGGTGGAGGCCACCTTGCGGACTGTGTTTGAGTTGCGGCGTATCGAGACGGTCTCGACGCACGCCAACGGTATTTCGTCGAGAAAGCGTGACGGCATCATGGCGCCGCGTGATCCCCGGAACCCCCGCTGGAATGCGTGGAACATATAGAGACGTTTGCGTGCCCGGGTCATGCCTACATAGCAGAGTCGACGTTCCTCTTCCAGATCGGCGCCGCTCTCCAAGGATCGAGAGTGCGGAAGCAGCCCTTCTTCCATGCCGATCATGAACACGGCGTCGTACTCGAGGCCTTTTGCCTGGTGAAGCGTTATGAGGGTGATGGCGTCTTCGCCCTCTTCCAGCGAATCGATATCCGACACCAGCGCAACATTCTCAAGAAACTCGATGAGCCGTTCACGCGGTTCCGGCCCCTCAAAATTAGATGCGGAGCCGCGTAGCTCCAAAATGTTGTCCCATCGTTCCTCGCCGCGCTCTTTGTCTTCCTGGACGAGACGCTTGTAGCCGCTCCGTTCAAGTGTCAGGTCAAGTAATTCCACGGCGGACAAGATGATGCTTTGCTCTATAAGCCGTTCCATCAGATCGGCGAAGGCCCGCACGGACTTCACGGCCCGCGGGTTTAGTTGCCCAAACAGTCCCTGTTCTTCGTCATCTACCTGCAGGATTACGTTGAGCATGGAAGTACCGCGGGACCGAGCAACCGCTCGTATCGCACCGACGCTGCGCGGGCTGATGCCACGTGCCGGCACATTGACGATTCGCTCAAGCGCAGCGTCGTCAGACGGGTTCACGGTCAACCGGAGGTAGGCGACGGTGTCACGGATCTCTTTGCGTTCATAGAACTTAGTTCCGCCGACGAGCTGGTAAACGACGCCGTGCCGGTTGCATGCCGCTTCCATGGCACGTGACTGTGCGTTGGTGCGATACATCACGGCAATCTCTTGTCGATCGAACTCATCTTCCTCGACCAACCGGTTGATCTCCTGGAGCACGACTCGTGCCTCTTCGTCCTCGTCGTACGCCTCGCCGACGGTGATAGGGCTGCCCTTGTCGTTCTCCGTCCACAGGTTCTTCTTGAGGCGTTCGTCGTTGTTGGCAATCACGCCGGATGCGGCTTCGAGGATGGTCTGAGTGGAGCGGTAGCTCTGGTCCAGAGTGACGGTGACGGCGTCCGGATACACGGTCTGGAAGTCGGTCAGGTTCCGGATATCCGCGTGACGCCAGGAGTAGATCGACTGGTCGGGGTCGCCCACGACGCATATGTTTTTGTGCTTGGCGGCCAGCAATCGGGTCAGCGAGAACTGGATGGCGTTTGTGTCCTGGAATTCGTCCACCAGAACGTGCCGATATCGGTCCTGGTACTTCTCTAGGACGTCAGCGTGGTCCTCGAACAGGTTATGTGCGCGCAAAAGGAGATCGTCGAAATCGACGGCGTTGGCGGTCGCCAGTTGCTCCGTATACCGCGCGTACACACGTGCGACGACCTCCTCAAAGTAGCTCTTGGAAATCTTTGAGAGACGGGAGTCGTCGATCATCTTATTCTTGGCGTCTGAGATGCCGGACAGGATGGCCCGCGGAGCGAACTGCTTGGGGTCGAGTTCCAGCTCTTCGAGGATGTTGCGAACAAGTTTCTGCTGATCGTCTCCGTCGTATATGGAGAAGGCAGGGTCGAGGCCGATCTGGCCGCCATCCTGTCGGAGCACAAATGCGCAGAAAGAGTGGAAGGTTCGCACCTGAAGCCCGGTGTTCGCGCCGCCGACAAGTCCCGCAGCCCGTTCTCTCAGTTCTCGGGCTGATTTGTTGGTGAAGGTGACGGCAAGGATGCGCCACGGAGCGACGCCCTGTACGGAGGTCAGGTAAGCGATACGGTGCGCCATGACGCGCGTTTTACCGGAGCCAGGACCGGCCACGATGAGGAGAGGGCCCTCGGCGTGCTGGACGGCCTCTTTTTGCCGGCCGCTGAGTTCGGAAAATATGTCGATCTGGGTAGTCACAAAACGATTGTAGCCATCTCCCTCCCCTCGCCGGTCAGTGACCGGCATTGTTTGGGGCGGATATAAATGGGTTAATTTCATTCGGCCTGATATTGATCTTATGGATCGCTAAGCAGAACTACACCCACCCTTGTCATTAGCCCACCCATGCTGAGGCTCTCGAAGCATGAGTCCGGCAGCAACACGTCCCCTCTCCCAGCGGGAGAGGGTTAGGGTGAAGGGGAAGTCATAAAAGCAATCGCATCCAAGTCCGTAGATCCTCTCAATCACCATTTCGAAAGACAACCGCCATCACGCACCAGCACAAATACAATCCTGACGCGCCTGAACCAACCACCTTCGGGCCGGGCTCCGAGGAACGACTCGGCAGATCAGACCGTTTTTACGAGTCGCCCAACCGTGAGATCGTCAAGTGGCTCGCTCCCGGACCCGGCAATCGGATTCTTGACGCAGGATGCGGCACGGCGGGGTTCACCCAATTGCTTGCGGAGTCGATCGGTGACGACGATCTCGTCGACGCCGCCGATACGAGCGAGCATCTAATCGAGTACAACCGGTCTCGATTCGCAGACGATGGAGTCGGCAAGCGCATCCGATTTCACGAGGCGCCTATCCAGGATCTCCCGTTCGACAATGGGACGTTCGATCTGGTGTGGAGCAGTCGTGCTGTCCACCATCTTGCGGACCAGTTGGCAGGCGTGAAAGAGCTAGCGCGGGTCGTCGCTCCCGGTGGCAAGGTGGCGATTCGTGAAGGTGGGGTGTCGGCGCGGTTTATGCCGACCACAATGGAATTGACGGGGACAGGGTTGAACGAGCGATTGGCCGATGCGATGGAGTCGTGGTTCGCCAGCCACGTCCATTTCGCAGAAGACGCCGTGCCCTATCCGTACGGCTGGACGCAGCTACTCCGAGACGCCGGGATGGAGGACGTAACCGCACGAACTTTCATCCACGAGTTCCTAGCGCCGTTCACAGAGTTACAGCAATCGTTCCTGTTGGGCGGCATAACGCGGTGGGCCACAGATGAATCACGTAGGGATTACCTATCAGAAAAAGATCGGTCCGCGCTAAAGCGCCTGATCGACCCGGGCGACGTAGAGTACGTGTTCAACCGCCCGGATTTGCACTTCATCGAAGGGATTACGGTGTATGTGGGATCAGGTGTTGGAGGGGATACCAACGGATTCTGAATCGAGTTTAGAATGACATATTGTTGCGATCAACGTGAGCTTATTGTCTGATGATCCCCTCTCCGGGTCGGGAAAGGGTTCTGTGGTAGGTCGAAGGAGCTGGCTAGCGCGCTCCTGAACCAGAGAGCGTATTGCGACACGCTTCTACACTCGTTGTTTACGCCTACAGAATCCCATATTTGGCATAGACCTCTGATAGGGACTTCCCGGCGAGCAGTTCATCACGGGTGGCGTTTTCGCCTTCGGTCTTTTCGAATGCGCCTTTGATTGTGGTGTCCAGGATTTCCGACGGGATTACTACTATCCCGTCGACATCGGCGAACAGGTAGTCCCCGGGCTTCATCGGAACGCCCCCACACACGACATCGACATCGGCTGCCGTCATCTCGTGGCGACCTCCGCCGTCGAGTGGGCTGACCCCGTTTGTGAAAACGGGAAAGCCGACTTCTCGGATCAGATGGACGTCTCGAATCTGGCCATCGGTTACAAGACCTGCCGCGCCGCGCGCCATTGCGGCGGCGGTGAGGAGTTCACCCCACGTGGCGGCGGTGCCTATGTCCCCGCAGGCCCGCACAACGATGTCTCCAGGATTAAGGTCGTCCATGACGTTGATGGTCAGTTCGTACGGGTTGTCGGGACGAGGCGTGCCCGGTTCCACCTTCTCGATCAGCGCCGTCCGTACCGGGCCAAACAGTGTCTTTGAGTGGTCCAGCGGCCGGATATGCCGGTCCATCGCCTGGTTGAAGTAGCCAAGTGAATCCATGGTGTCGCAGATTACCGATGAGTTGAGCTCGGTTCGGACGCGTTTGATCTCGGCACCGTCGAGGGTCATAGACTTACCTCTTTTTGTAATTCTCTCGATTGGTGAAAGGCACAAACCCTTTCACCAATCGGAATAAGGTTGGAATGAGGGAGGGGACAGGTCGCCTGGAAACGAACGAACGTGAATCGAGTTCAGGGTGACGATAACGCCTACCCGGTAACGGGGCGGGCGATTGCGGCATCGATGCGGTCCAGGTCGAGATGTTCAGAGGCCAGTTCGGAAAATCGCTCAAGCTTGGCCGGGTGGTCGAAGTGTGAGAATTCAAGAAATCGCTCAAGCTCCATTGCGGCCTGCTGTGTGTCCGACTTGACCACGGTCAGCGGGACCTGCCGTTTGTCCGCCTCGTAGTAGACATACTCTACGGGCTGCACGCCGCAGGTAAGAATAAGGGCCTTGATGGGCGTAGCAAGTGCCGCTATGGCGAGGTCCGGGCGATCGCCACGCACGAGAACCGCTGCGTTTTCCTGCGAGGCGAAGTAAAGCGGGCCCCAGTCAAGAACGAGTCCCCCGATGAGGACGTTTTCGATCAGTTCGTCGGCATGCTCTTCCCATTCGAGCCACTCTCCGCCAAGGCATTCGTTCATTGCCCGGGCCGTGACGGCGACAAGTCGGCGGTCTTCCGGAATTACGCCGATGTAGGGCAGTCCTGCCACTTCAAGTGCAGGAACAACCTCTGTGTCCAGATCATGGCCGCGGTGCCTTGGTGCATTGTTGATGACCACCCCAGCCAGTCGGTCACCGTAGACAGGGGCGGCCTCGATCGCAGATTTGAAGTCGGACTGTCCGGACACGAGTACGACGCTAGCGTCTAGTTCGTCTGCAAGTGACCGGTTCACGGCGTGGTTTCCCGAGAGGCCTTCGATTACCGTGATCGCACTTGCATCGCTGCCGCCTGCGGCCTGTGCGGCCTGTTTGACCTGATCCTCAGTAGGATTGCCGCTGACGTTGACGGGGTCGATAGCTTTCGCACCCTCGACGAGTGTGTTCAACGCAGTCACATCCGCGTCTTCGGCCGCACCGAAGGCTTTGCCAAGTGAAACGGCGGCGCCATCGGCCAGCAATCGCGCCGCGTACGTGGCAGCGAAGGCTGTTTTGCCTGCGCCGGGTGATGTGGAGACGACAAGGAGGGTGGGCATGGGTTCCCTATGGGTTGATTTGGGGACCGATATGAGGTCGTTTGTCGAGGAGGCCGCCTGGGCGAGCGCGGGCGTGTATGCGCACGACCGAACCGGAATTATAGCGGGCCAGAGATATAACGGGCTGCCAACTAGATCTTCAATAGATATGACCGAGTTCTATATCTGGAGAAGGGGGCGAGGTTTGGCGGGAGAACACGGGGAGATACCGGGCGGGACACTTCGAACGTGGCTCCGGAGCGCATGAGTCGAGAAGAAGAATGGGCGCACATCCGGGCCATACTGCGGTTGAAGTGGTGCGATTTGTCTGAGACGATGGATCATCGTGCCGAGGTAGCTCAGTTGGTAGAGCAACGGACTGAAAATCCGTGTGTCGGCGGTTCAAGTCCGCCCCTCGGCACCACAAAGCTAAACGTGAAAACGACCCCGGACGCTTTTTTGCTCCGGGGTCGTTTCGCGTTTGACCCACACTTTGACCACCACCAGCTTTTTGAGAGGCCGGTAAATCTGCCGTAATCGGCATGACACGCCAGATGGCGATCGACTTCGGGCCGCTGGGCATCAGGGTCAACGCCATCTGCCCGGGGCACATTGTCACGGAAGGTCTCGGAAAGATGTGGGAAGCGTCCGCTTCACGCCGGAATAAGCGCTCCGCAGTCCCAATCTGCCAAGGCAATCATACGGGGCGAGACAGCATCGACCCAGGCCTGTCCGGGGTCACTGTCCATCGCCAGATTCGGGATTGATATGACATAATTTTCCAGATTCCGGAGCATGCCAAGGAGACAGTCTTGGATCCCTTGTTCCCGGTTGTAGTTTTGGACACCGTTTTCGGCTAGGGTCTCGACGTACAGATCGATCAAGGATGTCTCGTAAGTACGGCGTTGATCATCCGTGAGACTCCACACAAGGAAATCGGCGAGGTCGATCGCAGGTGGCCCGTGCTGCGCGAACTGCCAGTCGAAGGTGACGATTTGATCGCCATCGAAGAACAGGTTGGCGAGCCGGTAATCACCATGGTTTAGGGTGAGCGCGGGCACTGAGGCGTTGGACCATATTTGCGCGAGTTTTGGCCCGAGCCTTTCTCCGACCTCGTACACGTCCGCGTGTAGAACGGACTGCAACTGGCCGGATACGGCTGTCCAGGCATCTAGGTACACCTGTTGGCGAGATCGCGCAGACATTGGATCCAGTGGCCGGTATAGCCACTGGTACCCAGCGAGCTGCTCACTATCCCACCAGCGCGCATGCAGTCGGGCAACGTTTCGAACAGCGGCCTGCGCATCTTCGATCGATCCGAGACGTGTCTCGTCACCGACACGAAGATGTGATAGGTCTTCTAGTAAGAGAACGAAGTAGCCCTCCGCGGTAGCCCCGTAATAGAACCGCGGAATTCGGACGCCAAGGTTCTGTCCAAGTTCTGTGTAGAAACCGATTTCCGCCGCGTACAATCCAGCGCGGTCCGCAAATTTTCGAACCTCGTCGTTTGATACGGCGATCTTCGCGACGAGGGTCGGCGGAGCCTCATTCGAACCGCCCGAGTACTCTATCAACAACCGGGCGACCTCTCCGACGAACCCCATCCCCTCGCCGATGGGATCAACCCGAACAGATTCCACCTCATCTGACGTGAGAAACCCGCCGTCCCGTAGCGCCCCGGTCAGCCATTCTGGCGTAATGTCCACGATTGTGCGGGGGATTCCCACGTCTACAACGACCGGCGTCTCGGTAAGTTTCCGGTGCCCGGGCCGGGCGTTCCGGGGAGGATTTGATCTAGTTCTGTCATGTCTGCCGGGGTCAGTTTCCATTCGGACGCGGCGGCATTCTGGACGACCTGCTCTACCCGGGTTGCTCCGGCTATCACGGATGACACTTCCGGATGCGCCAGTAGCCAGGCAAAGGCCAGCTCGACCATCGTGTGCCCCCTCTCTGACGCGAACTTTTCCAACGACTCAAGCAGATCGAAGCCTGCATCGGTGGCATGCTGGTCCGCCGTCCATTGCAGTCGCGCAAGACGACTGCCTTCAGGAAGCTCCATGCCTCGTTTGTACTTTCCTGTCAGAAAGCCTGAGGCCAGCGGGTAATACGGCAAGATGCCGGTTCTGTAGTTAGCGGCAGCGTGAAGTAGCTCTTTCTCGGGCTCACGTTCTAGCATCGAGAACTCCGGTTGCACGGTGGCGAACTCCGGCCAGCCGTTGCTGCGTGCCACCTGAATTCCTTCAACGACCTCCCATGCTAGGAAGTTGGAACATCCTATGTACCGGACCTTCCCCGCGGCCACGATGTCGTCCAGCGCCCGTAGCGTCTCCTCGATGGTCGTAAGCGGATCTTGGATATGCATCTGATAGAGGTCGATGTAGTCGGTCTGCAATCGTCGGAGGCTGTTGTCTATCGAGCGTTTCAGGTGCGCGGCCGTGAGACCTTCAGAGTTGACGCCGCTCGCCCATTTCATACCTGCCTTGGAAGCGATGACAACCTCGTTCCGGTAGCCCTTGAGCGCCTGCCCTATGAACTCCTCCGACTGTCCCTCCGAGTACAGGTCGGATGTGTCAATGAAGTTGATCCCGTTGTCGCGGGCCGCAGCCAGGATATCTGTCGCCGTCTCAAGGCTGAGGTTTCCTCCGGCTACTTGGCTGGGGCTCATCTGTCCGAAGTTATTGGCGCCAAGGCCGATGGCTGAGACAAGTAATCCTGTGCTGCCGAGTTGTCGGTACTTCACGGGCGAGTGCGCTCCATTTTCGAAAGATTAGGGCCAGTCGGGCGTATTGCAATACGCCCCTACAGTAATCAGGCTAACGGCCGAGATCCGGCATCGTAACAATTGTCGCCCTGTCCCGCGGTGATCCCAATAACCAATGCTGCCACGTATGATGCGTTTCACGGAGAAAGGGGCTGCGCAAAATGCACCTAAAGGTAAACGACGAATCGCTCGAAGTCGCGGTCGACGCCGAACGCACGCTGTTGAGCGTACTTCGACATGAACTGGGATTGATGGGCACCAAGTACGGCTGCGGAGAAGGAAATTGCGGCGCTTGCACAGTCTTGATCGACGGCGAAGCGACGCGATCATGCATTACGCCCGTCACATCAGCCGGCGGACGCGAAATCACGACCATCGAAGGTCTCGCAAACGGCGACGAGCTCCACCCCGTGCAGGAAGCGTTCGTGGAACATACGGCTTTCCAGTGTGCTTACTGCACATCCGGCTTCATTATGAGCAGCGCCGCCCTGCTAGATCGAAATCCGAGCCCGAGTGATGCGCAGATTCAATCCGCGCTGAGCGGCCACATCTGCCGCTGCGGTGCTTACGGCAGAATTCTTAAGGCTGTCAAATCGGCCTCCGGTGAAGGGGGTGCTGAATGAGTCCTCATGAATCACCGCACGAAGTCGCCCTAACCGTCATCGGCACACCCCGCTGGTCGCTTGAGCCGGACCCACGGACGCCCCCGGGCGACCCGGCGACGTTGCTGACCATCAACGACGATGGCGTCATCACGGCGTTCTCCGGGAAAGTCGAATACGGCCAGGGGATTCGGAACGGGTTTGCGATGGCAATCGCGGACGAGCTAGACGTGGCCGTGGATTCGGTGCGCATGATTCTCGGCGACACCAATCTGGTGCCACAGGATCGCGGAACGACCGGCAGCGCATCTACCCGAACCGTCGGAATCCAGTTGCGCCGGGCGGCGGCGACGGCTCGCCTAACGTTGATAGACCTCGCAGCTACACGCCTCGAAGTAGGGGCCAGTTCACTGAAGACGCTGGCCGGTCGGGTGGTGTCTGAAGATGGCTCACACTGCGTCGAATACGCAGATTTGCTATCGGGCCAGATGCTAAGTGTGAACATACCGGACCTCGTGGAGGTCAAGGCAGTCGACGAGTTTCAGCTGATGGGACGACCCGCCCGGCGCATCGATGCAATTTCACGCGTTACAGGGGGCGCCAGGTACGCGCAGGACGTGGTCGTGCCGGGAATGCTGTACGGCAAGATTCTCCGGCCGCCGTCTTACGGTGCGAAGTTGGTGCAAGTAGATACGGCACGTGCCGAGCAAGTGAGCGGCGTGGTGTCGGTGGTAAAGGACGGGGATTTCGTGGGTGTCGTGGCGGATAGGGAAGATGCCGCCGAATATGCGGTGGAGGCGATTCGAGCACGATGGGACGAGAACCGTGACACAGTTTCCGACTGGAACATTCCTGCGCTGCTAAAGGAACGTGCAGAAGAGCCAACCACGCTCCGTGAAGATGGCGACCTGAGCTCGGCATTTTTTTCGGCAGCGCGTGTTTTTGAGAACACCTACTACGTGCCTTACGTTTCCAACGCCCAGATGGAGCCAAGTGCATCGGTCGCACAGTGGGACGACAATCATTTGACGGTCTGGTGCGCTCACCGGGGTCCGTTTGCAGAACGGGATAATCTGGCCGCTATATTCGGGTTAGACACAAGCGCTGTACGTGTGATCACGGCGGAGATTGGCGGTTCGTTCGGCACAAAGACGCCGACGGTTTCACACGAGGCGGCCCGGCTTGCGAAGGCCGTCAATGCGCCTGTTCGTGTTTCGTACGATCGCGCCGAGGAGTTCGGGTGGAGCACCGTCCGACCTGCGGCAACGTTCGAGGTCAAGAGTGCTGTGGATGCGGGCGGGAAGATCGTGGCGTGGGACTACACGGCGTTTCATGCGGGCGAGAACGCATTCCGAGGGCAGCGTGGGGCTGACACGCCGTACGACGTGGATAACGTTCGTATCGCTGTTGCCGCTTCCGAGTCACCGTTGCAGTCGGGTTCCTACCGATCTCTTGGCGGGGCGACCAACCATTTCGCCCGCGAGGTCCACATGGACGAGATTGCTATCGGACTCGGACTTGACCCACTGGAGTTCCGTCTACGTAACCTTTCGCACGCCCGTTTGAGGGCATGCCTTGTAGCCGCATCCAAGACGTTTGGCTGGGCTTCTCGTGAGAAGAAGCCCGGCGTGGGATTCGGGCTGGCGATCGGATACGACGCGGGAAGCTTCACGGCACAGTGCGTTGAGGTATTGGTCGAAAACAGGGAAGCCCGTGTCATCCGTGTGATGGTCGGGTTCGACTGCGGGCTTGTTGTAAACCCGGACGGCGCACGTAACCAGATCGAAGGATCAATCGTCATGGGCATGGGTACGGCACTGTGGGAGGCTGTGGAGTTCGACGGCGGCCGTGTGCTAAACGCCGGGTTCGCTCGGTACAGGGTTCCGCGGATCACCGACACGCCGGAGATAGAGGTAGTGTTCACGGGTGACGACGATATGCCATCTTCAGGTGCAGGTGAGCCCGGCATCGTGCCTATCGCAGCGGCAATCGCTAACGCGGTACGAGATGCTACGGGCACGGCGATCGAGGAATTGCCGATCGTGCCGCGCCTATAGTCGGCCCTGTCGGATTCGAACCGACGACCTGCGGATTAAAAGGCACAGCGTCGAGGCTCGTGACCGTGGGTCGGGAATGCCGCTTGCGAGTCCGTGTCTCATCCCACCCGTACCTTCGGAAATGGAAACCCTAATTAGGACTTGTATATGGCGATCGAAAAAGTTGAGACGCTCATTGTTGGCGCCGGCCAGGCCGGTGTGGCCATGAGTGAGCACCTGAGCAACCGCGGCGTGCCCCACCTCGTTCTGGAGCGGGATCGAATTGCGGAACGCTGGCGCTCGGGAAGATGGGACTCATTGGTTGCCAATGGTCCGGCCTGGCATGATCGTTTTCCGGGCATGGAGTTTTCCGATATCGATCCCGATGCCTTTGTTCCCAAGGAGAAGGTTGCGGACTATTTTGTCGCTTACGCAGAAAAGATTGGTGCCCCCATCCGCTGCGGTGTGGAGGTCAAGGAAGTGCAAAGGAATGTTCGCCGCCCCGGCTTCCGTATCGAAACCTCGGAAGGCGTGATCGAAGCCAACAGCGTGGTTGCCGCCACTGGACCTTTCCAGAACCCAGTTATTCCTGCCCTGGTTCCTCAAAGTCCAGAGATCACGCAGCTCCACTCCCACGACTATCGCAACCCTGACCAGTTACCTGAGGGTGCGGTTCTGGTGGTTGGAGCGGGGGCTTCAGGGGCACAGATCGCTGATGAACTGTTGCAGGCAGGAAAGCCTGTCTACCTCTCGGTCGGCCCGCATGACCGTCTCCCCCGAAGCTATCGCGGGCGTGATTACTGTTGGTGGATAGGGGTCCTCGGTAAATGGGATGCCGTAGGTATGGAACATATGACGATCGCTGTTAGTGGTGCTCAGGGCGGTCATACTGTCGATTTCCGGCGTCTTGCCACGCAAGGGATGACCCTCGTTGGTCGGACAGAATCGTTTAATCAGGGCGTGATGCATTTCGCGTCGGATCTTGTGAACAATCTTGCGCAAGGGGACGCGAGCATGCTGTCGATGCTGGACGAAGCCGACGCTTACGTTGCCAGCAATGGTCTCGATCTTCCGTTGGAGCCTGAAGCCCGCAAAATCGAACCGGACCCGCAATGCGTGACCGATCCCATTCTGGAGCTGAATCTGGCAGAGGCTGGAATAACCTCTATCGTCTGGGCAACGGGCTTTACGGTTGAATTCAGCTGGTTGAAGGTTGATGCGTTCGACGAAGCAGGCAAGCCGAAGCATCAGCGTGGTATTTCGGCTGAGCCCGGGGTCTATTTCCTGGGATTGCCGTGGCTGTCGGGGCGGTCATCATCCTTTATCTGGGGCGTCTGGCACGATGCCAGGTTTCTGGCGGACCATATTTCGACACAACGTAAGTATCTGGCCTACATGCCTACCGCGCCGCGAGCATGAAACAGAGATAACGGCGACTGCAAAGGTGATCGCTGAGTACCAGTGCGAACTCGCCTTGACCGACAACCTGCCTTAGTCCGCAGCTTGGTGGTAATCGTCAGTCGATGGGGCGAATGGTGGGCCCCGCCGGACCTGAATATCTGGCCCACGACCTGCGGATTAAAAGGCACGTCCTCCGGGATCAGGACGCTGACGTGTTGCCATACGCCTCTAAGGTGTTGACGCAGCATTGGGTGGGAATCCGCGGTCGGTGGATTAGCGGCCTTCCTGTATGAAGTCTGCTATTCGTTCGCCCATCGCTATTACCGTTGCGTTGATGTTGGCACGTACACAGTCCGGCATGATTGATGCATCGGCAACCCGCAGACCGTCTGCGCCGTGAACTTTTCCGAACTGATCCACGACCGCCATCGGATCTGACTCCGGTCCCATCTTCGCCGTGCATGAGATGTGATGACCGGTCATCACTTCACGCATCATCCATTCATCCAGCGACTCGTCAGATTCCAGATCGGCGTCCATCGGTGTGATGCGGTAATCGATCAACTCGTCCATGTCGGTGCTCTCACCCAACTTCACAAGCATCCGGATGCCATCACGGAATCGCCGGCGGTCCTCCTCTTCCTGCAGATAGTTGTAGTCGAGCAGTACCGAATCAGTCGGATCGGCAGAAGCCAGCCGGATCTCGCCCGAACCCTTCGCAAGGTTGATGCAGAGGTTTGTCTGAATGCGGTCCACATCTGTCCGCAATCCGCCGCGGTCAGATCGTTCGCTTGCCGACGTCATCATGTACACGATCATGTCGTTATCAACTGGCGAGCCTTCCGCTGTGTAGCGGAGTGTGAGTTGAATGCGGGGAGTCATCGAATCAAGTTCAACTTCGGGCTTCGTTTTCCAGTTGACGAACAACATCGGATGGTCGCGCAGATTCTGGCCGACTCCCGGCAGATCAAGCATCGTGTCGATCCCGTGTTCGCTCAGGTGGTCTGAGGGACCAATGCCCGACAGCATTAACAACTGTGGCGACCCGATGGCGCCGGCGCTGAGGACGATCTCATCCGCCTCGACCACATAGGTCTCGCCCCCTGATTCCACTTCAACTCCCGTTGCAAGTGGTGTGGCTCCGGACATGTCGAATACGATGCGACGGACAAGTACGTCGGGACGGATCGTCAGGTTCAGGCGATGTCTGGACTGCCCCAGATAGCCTATGGCGGTTGACCATCGAATGCCCTGGGGATTGTTCAGCGCCAGCGGACCGACGCCGGTGCTGCCAGGGGCGTTTGCGTCTTCGCATGCCGGAAATCCGGCGGCGAGACAGGCCTTTTCAAATGCCACGCTAGGAGGCAGCCAGGTCTCGCGTGGAAATCGGTGGCAGATGATCGGACCGTCAGATCCGTGGAAATCTCCGGGGTCGTCCTGATATGTGGTGTCGGTCTCGATCTCGCGGAAATACGGGAGCATCTTCTGGAAGCTCCACTCGTCGTTACCCCATGACGCCCAATCGTCGTAATCCTCCGGCATCCCGCGAAGGAAGATCTGGCCGTTTATAGCGCTTGAGCCGCCTGTTACACGGCCTCGAGGAACCTGTATCTCTGCCTGGTTTGTCGCCCGGGCGGTGAACTTCCAGTTGTGTTCGCTAGTCGTGATCTCGGTTCCGGTCGCGTATCCGTACTTGACCTCATCCGGCAGCGAATCGATATCCGGATAGTCTGGTCCTGCCTCCAACAGGAGTACCGAGTGGTCCGGATCTTCCGTCAGCCGTGTCGCGATGGTCGCTCCGGCCGAACCTGCTCCGATAACGATGGTGTCGTACTTCAATTTTCTAGATCCCGTCGAAGAACAACCGCGGGTTGAGCGCGGCGATTGAAATATCGTGTGTTGTACAAGCGATCGACAACCCATCCGAAATGAAGAGTTACGGCTGCGGAGAGAAAGGCGCTGCGTTCATCATCTGGGTGGACTGTTTCAAGATCAGCCCTTTGGTCATCGGCTGATACTCGTTGATCCATCGGGGATCGCTCCGGAACGCTGCACGCGCTTTTTCGTAGTGAGCGTAGTCCTCGTACGCCCAGATGTGGACAACCCGGTTCAGGGTTCCAATATCCGTGTAGTACCAGCCGGCAAGTTTAATGCCGTGGTCTTGGCGTACCTTGAGGCCAACTTTTTCGACGGCCTCCAGGTATTTCGGGACCTGGCCGACCGCTATGTCGTAGGTGCGCATGTCGTAGATCACGGGTCGGCCTCCCTGAGAAATTTTTGAGTTGCTAGAGCATGTCCGATGCATAAAGCCAGACCGCGGCAATAGAGTCAAGCCAGAGCCGGAGTATGACGGTTGTCTTTTTCTACCCGAATAGGTCGGCCGTAGAGCGCGAGAGTTCCTTTGCACGCAATGGAATTACCTTTGCAGACGCTCAACGTCCGCCCATGTGCCGGAGTCGATCGACGCCTCTGCAGCGAGGCCGGTCAGTTGCAGAGCAACGGCTGTTGCTGATCCAGTGCGGGTTTCGTCACCCGTTCCAATCCCGGCGATAAACGCAGCGATCGATTCGTGCATACCCGGCCAGCCGGCGTGAGGTTGTTCCGCCGGGCGAGATTCGCTTCGCCACTCACGAGTCTGCCTTGAACGAGTACGTAACTCGCCCCGGAACAGATCCGCTTCAAGATCACCGTCACTTCCGTGAACGGTTATGTGCGCTCCAAGTTCTCCCACAGACTGGATATTGGCGTCAAAAGTACCCCGGACGCCTTCGTAATCAAGCTGTACGAGAGTCTGTGACTGCATCCTGCCGGCTACTCCTGCCCCATCCTGCACAAGCACACGTTTCGGCGTCTGTCCGAGCACGCGGTTGAGGGGGTCCACGAACCACGGTATGAGTTGGCATGCCAGGCTTACGTCAGATCCCGGCACCGGACCCCAACCAGATGTCATCGTCACGGACGCGCCGTGTGGCATGCCGATAGCACCTGTGGAGATTAGCGTAGCCGCATGGTCGACAATAGGGAGATACGACAGTTCAAGATCGGCGTGTGTGATCTGACGCGCTGAAGTCAAGCGTTCTATCTCGACGTGAAGCTGGTCACGCCTGCTGGATAGCGGTGGTTCGTAGAACACGGGCAGGCCGGAAGCGAGCGCTGCACCGATAGTGACCGCATGCTGGTCTTCTGTCACGGCGATCATGACGGCATCGACCACGCTCGGATCGAGGAGCTTTTGAAAATCCGACGTGATGAAGGCGTTCTGGCCAAGTGAGGCCCGAGCCGCGTTCTGTGTGGAGTCACTGCGGCCTGCGGCGGCCGCGACTTCTATGCCACGGTTTTTTACGATAGCGGGCAGATAGGCGTTAATCGCCCATGAGCCGAAACCGATGATTCCAACCCGAATGTGATGTGGATCTGACATAGGCGACATCGTACGGGAGCGTACAGCACCTTGACCCTCTCACTTGAAGCGATATACATTTGAGTTGTCCCGCTACCATAGATTTTCGAGCGGAAGTGGCTCAGTGGTAGAGCATCACCTTGCCAAGGTGAGGGTCGCGAGTTCGAATCTCGTCTTCCGCTCCACTAGAAATAACTTAATCAGAAACCCTCGCTACGGCGGGGGTTTTTGTGTTGTTGGCGTTTGCTGACTCAATTCACACGCCATCCTGACGAGATCTGAACCCGGGTGCTGGCGATGACGGCGCGTGCGGGTAGCTTTGCAGCAACCTCAACTGTGCCCAGTGAACGATAATCGGTCAGCGCAAGGCAATAAAAAAGGGCAGCCCGCTGACGGACTGCCCTTTCTCGTTCAGATCTTTGTTTCGGGGTTAGTGGGCGTGACCGCCGCCGCCGCCGCAACCGCAACCACCACCACCACCGCCACATCCACCACCACCGCCGCCGCCGCATGCGCAGCCGCCAGCCTGGCCGTGTGGGTCTTGCTGTGCCTCTGCGCCGCCACCGCAGCCACAAGCGCCGCTGCCACATCCGCCTGCGCTGGCGAAGTTCGGGTTAGAGATTACAAATCCGCTGCGCTGCAGGCCATCGACGTAGTCAATGCTTGATCCCTGCAAAAGTGGGGAACTCTCAGCGTCAACGACGATCTTTACGCCGAAGTACTCGACGAGAGTGTCATTCTCGGTTGGCGTTTCTTCCAATCCGAGGATGTATTCGACGCCGCCCGCCGCACCAGGAGCTAGAGAAATCCGGATAAGACCATCACCGGCATCCTGCTCAGCAAGTACTTCCTTGAACTTCGAGGAAGCAGCCTCAGTAACCGTGAGAAGGGTCGAGTTCTCGATCACCATGTAGTTCTCCGTATCTCCAGATGTTCAAATACAACTATTCGCCCATTGTACGCAATGTGGTGGAGTAATCGCTCTTTTTCTCGCGATTAACGCATTACGTCGCGATTCACCTCATCGACAACACATATCGTATACCGATAGTTCCAAGAAGCACTAGCGGAGCGTAATATGGTTCATGTGACTTTGAGTAACGAAGGGTTCCGTAATAATAGTCCGATTATCTGACCGGTATCACAATCGGGAAATCACCTAAAGGCCATATCCCCAATGGGTAGTTTCCTCGAAATTAACATTAGCTTTTCAGGGAACCCGGCTCAACCGATCTACCTCACACTTAATTCTAAATATGAATGGAGCGGCCCTCGCGCATGGATGAGCTAGACCGACAGGTCATCACTATCCTGGAGAAAGACGGCCGCGCCGCCAACGCAACGATTGCTCGTAAGATTGGTGTCAGCGAGGGAACGGTCCGTCGGCGGCTAAAACGCCTGATCGGCGACGAAATTATCAAGGTGAAGGCCTTCCCGGACCCCAAGGCTCTTGGATTCGAGTCCGAGGCGCTTATCGGGGTGCAGGTGGACCCGGACAAGATGGACCAGGTTGCCACAGAGCTTTCAAATCTGGAAAACACACGCTGGGTGGCTTTGGCGACCGGCACCTTCGATATCTTCGCCTGGGCGATACTGCCCGACGCCGAGAAGCTAGGGCGCTTTCTTCGTGAAAAGGTCGGCGTGATCCCAGGCGTGCGTCGCACTGAGACATTCGTAACCCTGGCGATCCGCAAAAGGGACTACGGCCTCCCGATCGCCTAGCTGATCAGTCGGCGATCAACGATTTCGAAATATAAGGTATTCCCCGGGTAAATTGGCATCGGGACTTGCGGTAAGTCCTCCAAGGCCAGAAACTCTCTTCTCCGCTTGTCGGCAGACAATTAGCGGCAAGTTGCCCTTTTCATACAGGAGCATTGATGACCACCGCGGTCTCCAAACAAAATCGCACACTTTTAGACGCCCTCGTCCCGTACAGAGGCATCTGGGTGGACATAGCGACCATCATCGTCGGCAGCCTCGTGATTGCGGCGTTCGCTCAACTCAAATACACCCTCCCGACCACGGTCGTTCCGATCACCGGACAGACCTTTGCGGTCTTGCTTGTGGCAGCCACCGTTGGATCTAAAAGGGGCGGACTTGCGGCGGTTTTATATCTGTTTGAGGGTTCCGCCGGGTTGCCTTTCTGGGCGGGAGGATCATCGGGCACGGTCTGGAGCATAGCTTCTGGCGGCTACATCGTTGGATTTATACCCGCCGCGTTTCTGGTCGGATTCCTGGCCGAGAGAGGTTGGGACCGCGGACCGTGGCTCATTGGTGCGCTGGTGCTCGCCAACGCCGTGATCTACGTCCCAGGACTTTGGTGGCTAGGCCACGAACTGGGCACAAATTACGGGGAGACTCTGGAGTTCGGCCTCTGGCCTTTCATTGTGGGTGATTTGGCGAAGATCGTCATCGTCTCCCTGACGTTGCCTGCGGCATGGTCTCTCTACAACCGATACGACCCCCGTTCTGGACATTCTGGGACTTCTGGGCGCGGATCGGATCCCGACGGTAATCTGTAGGGGTCCGGTCGTCCTCTCTGGTCACTGGATCCCACGCCGTTAATTACTTCCTGTCAGACCGGAACGTCCCGGGCTGACGCACACATATTCGGGGCCCATATGTTTGGGTCAATCGCGGGGAACAACCAGATGTTTAGAGACATGACCTGCGGCGAACCGCGCCAGGCAGACTCCGGCAAAATCATCACACTCTCCGGCTGGGTGCACAGACGCCGTGATCACGGCGGTCTTACGTTTATTGACCTCCGTGATTACTCGGGCCTCATGCAGGTGGTTTTCAACGAGGACACCGCCCCGGACGCCCACACTCTCGCCGGTGATCTACGGAGTGAGTGGGTCGTACAGATCAAAGGCACAGTGCAGGAACGCCGGGCCGGCGCCGAAAACCCTGACCTCCCGACCGGATCCGTTGAGTTGATCGCGTCCGAACTTACGGTCCTGAACCGGTCAGAAACGCCGCCGTTCGAGATCGAGGATGACCTCAACGTCGCCGACGAGACCCGGCTTCGGTACCGATTTGTGGACCTCCGCAGGCCGCGGATGTACAAGAACTTGAAGCTGCGGCATGACGTGATCCAGTCAGCTCGTACCTACATGGTGGCTGAGGATTTCTTGGAGATCGAGACGCCTATCTTGCTGAAGTCGACCCCGGAAGGCGCTCGTGACTACGTCGTGCCGAGCCGGGTCCACCCGGGTACGTTTTATGCACTCCCACAGTCACCACAACAGTTGAAACAATTGTTGATGGTCTCCGGAGTGGACCGTTATTTCCAGTTCGCTCATTGTTTCCGGGACGAAGACCTCCGCGCGGACCGTCAACCGGAGCACACCCAGATCGATCTTGAGATGTCGTTCGTTGAACAGGAAGACGTGTTGCAGGTCCTTGAAGGTCTGTACACGACGATAGTGGCGCAGACCCGGCCTGACCTGCAGGTACCCACTCCGTTCCCGCGTATGACGTATGCGGAAGCGATTGAGAGATACGCGACGGACAAGCCGGACATTCGTTTCGGCATGGAGGTTTCGCGACTTACCGATGTCGTGGTTAATTCAGGCTTCGGCGTTTTCGAGTCTGTAGTTGCCGGCGGTGGAGCCATCCGAGCTATCGTCGCGGAGGGTTGTTCAGATTACACTCGGCGGCAAACGGATGAGTTGATCGAGTTCGTCAAGAGCAGCGGTGCCCACGGTCTGATCCCGATACACATCTCTGCGAGCGTGGCCAGCCTGAATGATGTAACGGTGGATGACATCCGATCCCCCATCCGCAACCACGTATCGCTGGACACGCTAAAGGACATCGCGAAGACGGCCGGAGCGGGACCGGGCGATCTTATTTTGATCATCGCGGGGCCTGAGGGCGTGGTTAACACAGCCATCAGCAACCTGCGGGGTGAGATGGGTCGTCGGCTTGAGCTGGCCGATCCCAACGTATTTAATTTTGTTTTCGTCGTCGACTTCCCCTTGTTTGAGTGGGACGAAGACCGCAACGGTTGGGCTGCGATGCATCACGTGTTCACTTCGCCACGACAACAGGACGTCGCGTTATTGGATACAGATCCCGGAGCTGCGCTCGGCCAGTTGTACGATCTCGTGCTGAACGGCGTTGAGCTAGGCAGTGGGAGTATCCGCATCATTGATCGCACGGTGCAGGAAAAGGTGTTCGAGTTGATCGGACACTCTGCGGAGCAGGTTGACCAGAGGTTTGGCCAACTACTGCGTGCGTTCGAGTACGGAGCACCGCCCCACGGTGGGATGGGCCTCGGCCTAGACCGAATCGTGATGTTGCTTGCGGGAGAGGACAACATCCGAGAAGTAATCGCCTTCCCGAAAACACAGGCGGCAGTGGATCCGCTGTTCGACGCCCCCAGCGCGATCACGGATGAACAGCTCGAAGAGTTGTCAATTCGCGTAGCCGATTCTGACGGATAACAGCCGCTCACAAAGGGTACACGCACCGCTGCCGTAAACTGCGGATTCTCGGTGATATAATTTCGGGCACCCTCCAATCGTGAGCGGAGGGTTATCGCGGCACGGGAGAAATCGAATTTGAAGGTCACCCAGGACGAGGTTGTGGACCGGCAGGCGCTGCTCCACGTTGAGATCGAAGACGAACGGCTTGAAACGCACCTACAGCGTGCGTATCAGAAGCTCGTCCAACGGACCACTATTCCCGGTTTTCGAAAGGGCAAAGCACCCCGAAGGCTGTTCGAGCAGATGGTCGGTCGGTCGGTGCTGGTTGAAGAAGCCCTAGAAACGCTTGTTCCCGACGCTGTGGCGGCGGCGATCGAGCAAGAAGATCTCGACTCGTACGGCACACCTCGTGTGAGCGTGACGGAATACGAACCGGTCCCAAAACTTGATGTCACCGTGCCTCTAAGGCCGACCGTGAATCTTGGCAATTACGCCGGGCTTGATCTAGAAGAAGAGCTGGAAGAGGTAACGGACGAGCAGGTGGACCAGGCCGTGGAGCAGGCTCAACTCAGCCTCGCCACATGGGACCCGGTGGAGCGTGCGCTTGAGTCTGGCGATCTAGCCGTGCTAACGGCCCTAGGCACAGCGGGTGACGAAGAGGTGTTGAACGGCGATAACGTTGAGTTCATCCTCAGCGAAGACAACGAGACGCCCATACCCGGTTTTACCGATGCCATCATCGGCATGGAGTCCGGACAGACCAAAGAGTTCACGCTTGACATCGCGGAAGATTTTCCAGGCGAACAGGTCGCCGGAAAGACTGTCGAATGCAAAGTAGAGTTGTTCGAAGTCAAATCCCACAACCTGCCCGATATCGACGACGATCTCGCCCGCAGTGTTGGACAGGGTTATGAGTCGCTGGATGAGATGAAGACAGGCCTGCGAACGCAGTTTGAGGAAACGGCGAGTACCGCCGCACAGCGACAACTTCAGGAGAAGATCCTGGATGCTTTGCTGGAAACGAGCGAGTTCGTGATCCCGCCGTTGATCGTTGAACACGAAGCGGAACACGTACTAAACGACCAGCAGCAGGCGTTGGCCCGCTACCAAGTTTCGATGCAGGATTATATGGAGAACGCCGGGAAGAGCGGCGAAGAGATCCTCGAAGAGGCTAGGGAATCCGCTTCGACGCGACTGAAACGAACGCTCCTTATAGAAGAGGTCGCAAAAATAGAGGAGATCGAGGTCTCTGACGAGGACGTAGAAGCCGAGATCGAAACCTTGATGGCGAACGCGGGACCTCAGGCAGATCGATCTCAAGTCGAGTCAGACGAAGCGCAAGCTTCGATCAAATCGATGGTTTTGAGACGAAAGTCCGTCGAAAAGCTGGCGGAGATAGTACAGTCAAAGGGAGGGACGCCCGCTAAGGCCGCAGCGACCGATGCTGAGGACACCGCGAGCGATGACGAGAACACGGACGAAGAGTCCTCTTAGGATCCTGTCAACAATTCCGTGTATTAGTCCGTGAATAAGCACGAATACACCGCACACATACGCGGTCACCGAGCCAGCTTGAAGAAACATCGACCGGGACAACTCGGTCAATTGGATAAAGGACATCTGAATGCTGATGAGGCCTGAACATTCAATGCAGCGTCCCGAAGACATCGTTCCGATGGTCATCGAGACAGGCGCGCGCGGCGAACGAGCCTTCGATATATATTCGCTCCTATTGAAGGAACGGATTATCTTCCTTGGCACCCCGATCAATGCCCAGGTGGCGAACGTGATCGTCGCGCAACTTCTGTACTTGGACCGGGAAGACCCGGACCGGGACATCAACATGTATATCAACTCACCCGGCGGGGTGATCTACGACGGTCTTGCGATCTTCGACACAATGCAGATGCTTCGGGCCGATGTTTCCACGATCTGCGTGGGCGCCGCAGCCAGCATGGGCACCATCCTTCTGGCAGCAGGTCAGAAGGGCAAGCGATACGCCCTGCCAAACTCAACTATCCACATGCACCAGCCGCTTGGCGGGGCGCAGGGACAGGCGAGTGATATAGAGATCCACGCTCGTGAGATTCTGCGGTTGCAGGACACCTTGCGCGGAATTCTTGTCGATACCACGGATCAGCCATACGACACGATCGCCCGGGATACCGACCGCGACCGATTCATGACGGCGGATCAGGCGGTTGAGTACGGACTCATCGATGAGGTCCTCAAGAAGCCTGAAGATTCGGCCGAAGGCGACAGCCAGGCAGCCGATTAATCACCCAGCGAAAAGCTCCCTAGATGATCGGGGCTCTGTGCTAACAACAGGCGTCAGGTTCCGATCGAACAAGGCTCGGTAGAGGCGATGACAACAGACATTCCACAAGGCCCAGAAGGTCCCGGCGGCCAGCCTCCGGAGACTTACGTTTGTTCTTTTTGCGGTAAATCGCAGCAGGCGGTAAGGCGGCTCATAGCTGGCCCGTCAAAGATATTTATCTGCGACGAGTGTGTGGAGCGGTGCCACCAGATCATCGCCGATGATCAGGCGCCGATCGCAGCCATCCCCCAAGGTCTGCCTCGTACTCCACACGAGATTTTCCAACGACTCAACGAATACGTGATCGGTCAGGAACGGGCCAAGCGTGTTGTCAGTGTCGGCGTTTACAACCACTATAAGCGTGTGTGGCGCCCCATCCCAGATTCCGATATTGAGTTGGCGAAGACAAATATCATGTTGGTCGGCCCGACGGGCTCCGGCAAGACGCATCTCGCGCAAACTCTCGCCCGAATATTGGACGTTCCGTTCGCCATCACCGACGCAACGCCGCTTACTGAGGCCGGTTACGTCGGCGAGGACGTGGAGAATATCCTCCTACGCCTGATCCAGGCTGCGGACTTCGACATCTCTCGTGCCGAGCAGGGGATTATCTACATCGACGAGATCGACAAGATCGCCCGAAAAGCGGCGAACCCATCGATCACGCGTGACGTTTCAGGCGAGGGCGTCCAGCAGGCGCTCCTGAAGATCCTTGAGGGATCAATCGCAAGCGTTCCCCCACAGGGTGGGCGTAAGCACCCCCACCAGGAATTTATTCAGATCGATACTTCGAACATCCTGTTCATACTTGGTGGCGCATTCGAAGACCTGAACTCGGTGATCGAGCGACGTCTTTCAGCTGGTTCGAGTATGGGCTTCGGCAGCAGTGGCGTGAACCACACAACCGAAGAAGACCAGGATCAGATCTACACACAGGTCACGCCTGAGGACTTGCTCGAATACGGGTTCATCCCAGAGTTCATTGGCCGCGTGCCGTTGAGCGTCGGCCTGTCTGACTTGAGCGAATCACAATTGGTTCAGGTGCTTACCGAGCCGAGAAACGCCCTCGCCAAGCAGTACCAAGCTTTGTTTGAGATGGACGAGGTGGAGCTTGAGTTCACGCCGTCTGCGCTGGACGCAATGGCATCTGACGCAAAAAAACGCCGCGCCGGAGCACGTGGGCTACGTGCCATTCTCGAAGAGACGCTGCTCGACATCATGTACGAGATACCCTCGATGGATGCCGTAGAAAAATGCATCATCGACGCGCCGACCGTTACCAACGGGGAAGCCCCGGTGTTGCTCGACGGTGCTGGGTCGAGAGTTGATTTCGAAATGCCGGAGCGACCAGCCGCATAGCAGAGCGAGTGACGGAACCAGAACGGTCATGAACAACGGGGCTTCGACGCTGACGCGTCATGGCCCCGTTTTCGCGAACGCCAGACGCCCGGGGCCTTATTTTGGGGTCAGGCCCGGCTCTATTTCAGCGGTAAGATCCAGCGCATCACCCTGCCCCGCAGAGTTGAGATCGATCCTGCCATCGCCTATGGCTGCAAGTGTAGCTACAAGCAAGGGACGTTCACGTTCCACGCCTGCGGCACGAATTGCTTTGAACAGTGGCAGATCTTCGTCCCGAGCAGTCCGTAACTCTTCGACAGTCCTCTCCCCAATTTCTGACCACGCGTCCGCGTAATTCTGGCCTGAAAGAGAAAAACGACAGTAGGCGACGACCGGGCCAAGGTCCAACGCTTCCGTTGCCACGTGGATCATCACGCCGGACTCGTTCGCACGGCTCCGGATCAGCTCCCAGATAACCTGATCGACCATGCCGATCGGCCCGCCAGGGAGTGCTGGGTGCAGATTGACCATGATGAAGTGCTGACACAGGACCGGAGCGATAAGCATGTAGCCGGCGGTCACGGACACATCAACTGTGTATGGTTCAAGCATCTCAAGAACGGCTTCATCAAACTTCCCGCGTAGATCAGACCATGGGGGCCGCCCGTTCTCGGTCCTGAACCTCTGCGATGAGAGCGTGACCAACGGGATTCCCCGTTGCTCAACTAGGTCCATGTAGCGATCAGTCCCTTTGTGCTGCCCTCGCTCGCGGTTAACGAATACAAATTCAATCTGTCCGTTCAGCGCGCCCGAGTCGATCGCGTCCAGCGCAGCAACCAGCAGGCCGCTAGAGCCCTCTCCACGGCCGGTGGAGAACCATCCCAGCTTTAACGGAGCACCGGGCTTCTGTGGGTCAGCGCTTGTCATCGAGGCTATTCATCAAAATCATCTGGCTCATCGTCAGACTCTTCTGGCACGAACCGCATCTGTTCTGCGAAGGCGGACTGTAGGCGGGTCATCTTGAGCTCGGTCGCCGACAACAGTTCGTTGCAACGTTTTGCCAGTCCCATCCCTTCCTCAAACAGGCGTATTGAGTTGTCAAGAGACAGCGGCCCTGTCTCAAGCTTTCGGACCGCATCTTCCAGTCGGGAGAAAGCATCTTCAAAGCTTGCCGGGACCTGATCCACTTTGGGATCGGAGTCCTGTTGTGCCCGTCTGGGACTCATGATTGATTCGTTCCTGTCGTGTGGAATTCGGCTACTGGTTGTTATCGATCGGAATCGCCGGGTTTGGATTTCAGGTTATCAGCGCGCGGGCAAGTCGTCACCGCGCCGCGGTCGCACCTCTATCGCCTCGGCGCTCACCTCGCCGTCCATTAACGCAAGCTCAAAGGAGCCTCCCGGGGCGAGGTCCGTAACAGAACTAACTATAGAACCATCTTCTCCTCTGACGACGGCGTAACCACGGGAGAGGATCGCTGAAGGGTCCAGAGCCGATAACTGTAGCTCCAGTGATCTGAGTCTTTCTCGACGGATCATCAAAGACTGCCCAAGTGCCTGGCCGGCCGCCCTGAGGAGTTCATCGACACGCTGTCTCGCGTGCTTGGTTTCCGGTGCTAGAAACGCCAGGCGGTCAAGCGCCTGTTCAAGTCGCATTCGATGATCTGTAGTCTGTCGAGACGCCCGATCCGAAAGTCGATTGGCGAATCCAGCCACTGCGGCCGCTAGTTCGCGCCGGTCTGGAACCACTATCTCTGCGGCTGCAGACGGGGTCGGCGCTCTCACGTCAGCGACGAGATCGGCAATGGTAACGTCTGTTTCGTGCCCTACTCCACTCACGACGGGTATCTTGGAACCGAAAATAGCCCGTGCCACGATCTCCTCGTTGAAGGCCCACAGGTCTTCAAGGGAACCGCCACCGCGGGCCACGATGATGACATCAATACCCGGGTCCACGTTGAGGGCCCCTATCGCTTCCACAATGCCCGGGGCGGCGGCGTCACCTTGTACCGTTGTCGCCGCGAGGACCAGTTCTGCCAGTGGGTACCGGCGTTGCAAGACGTTCGTGATGTCCTGAATGACTGCCCCCGTTGGGGACGTCACCACACCTATTCGTTTCGGAAACGGCGGTAGTTCACGTTTGCGTGAGACACCAAAGAGCCCTTCAGAGTCCAGTTGCCGTCTGAGCGCCTCAAACGCCTGCTGTAGTGCGCCCACGCCTTCCGGTTTGACCATGTCGACGTAGAACTGAAGGTCACCGCGCACTGTGTATATCGACACGCGGCCGTGAGCAAGGACCTCAGCCCCATCCTGAAGGAACTCAGCGCCGCGTGCTGGTCTGAACTGGACACAACGCATCGCGCCTTCGGCGTCACGTAGCGTGAAGTAGTGGTGCCCGGACCCGGCCCGGACGTGGTTCGAGACCTCGCCCCTCACCCACAGATCGGAGAGGCTGCGGTCGGCTTCAAGCAGATCCTTCAGATAGGTAGCGACCTGAGAGACCGTATATGCAGTATGCGTGGTCATAGGCCTGATAGGCCCCGGTGGGGCGGTTTTCTAGGCTGATTTATTTCGAGTTAAATGTTCAGATCGCTGCGATACTTCTGCCCGGTCCGTTAGTCTCGGACGCGTTCCAGGTATTCGCCCGATCGGGTGTCTACCTTCAGCACTTCGCCCTCGCTGATAAACAGGGGCACCGTCACCGAGATCCCCGTCTCCAATTTGGCCTGCTTGGTTGCGCCGGTTGCGGTGTTGCCCGCCACTGCCATCTCCGTTTCGACGACGGTGAGGTTTACGGTAATTGGCGCTTCCACCTGGATGACGCTGCCTTCGTAGAAAAGCAGGTCTAGGCTATCGCCTTCCCTGATGTAGTTCAGGGCATCCCCAAGAACCTCTTCAACAACCGGAAACTGGTCAAACGTCTCGTTGTCCATAAAGGTGTGGAGGTCGCCCTCTGAGTAGAGGAACTGAGACGACCGACGGTCCATCGGAGCGACAGTGAGTTTGTGGTTGCCGTGTACTTTTCGTTCAAAAACGTTGCCTGTCTTAACGTTACGCAACTTCATCGTGAGGGTCGGAGGGGCCTTGGGCGCCTGACGATGCTGCCACTCCATGATGGTGTACACCTCTCCCTCGAAGAGGATGCTCATGTTGCGCTTGATCTCACTTGAGCTGATGGTCATTTCTGGTCCTTGGAAAGGTAGCGTTGGGAGTTAGTGGCCAGCGGCGACGGCGCACGGTGCCATTGTGATGGTTTGCCGGGAGTTTTAAGTCTCTATCTTGGGAGCGTGGCTGAGCACTCGGGCCTTGCCGTTTTCCAGCACAACGACATCCTCTATCCGAACCCCGCCCCAGCCTGATATGTAGATTCCTGGTTCGATGGTAAACGTCATTCCGTCTTCAAGTTTGGTTCCGACCCGGGATGCGACCCACGGTGCTTCATGGACTTCCAACCCGACGCCATGTCCGAGGCTGTGCCCGAATTCATCCCCGTATCCAGCTTCCACGATAACTGCTCGTGCAAGATTGTCGGCGTCAGCGCCTGTCATGCCGGCTTCGACGCTCTCAATGGCGGTCAACTGCGCCGCAAGCACGGTGTCGTACACCTTCTTGAACTGATCTTCCAGTTCGCCAACGACCACGGTACGTGTCAGGTCGCTGCAGTAGCCCTGGTATCGAGCGCCCATGTCGATGACAATCGATTCACCTTTTTGGATTTTACGATCCCCGGCCCTGTGATGCGGGAGTGCGGCGTTAGGGCCGGATCCGACGATGGTCGGGAATGAAAGCGACTCGGCGCCCTGTTCCCGAACCGCCACTTCTATGCGCCATGCGATCTCGTCTTCGCTATCTCCGACGACAATGGTTTTTGCGACCTCTGCGAAGGCATGGTCCGCTATATCAATCGATCGTTGAAGTAACGCCAGTTCGTCGGAATCTTTAAACGCTCTTAACCCGAGCGGAACGCCGGTAGTCGGGACAAGGTCTACATCGACTGCGCAGTTTTCGACTTCGGTGGTAGCCACTTTGAATCTATCTAGAAGCTGGACTGTGACGTTGTCCGCTTCAAAGCCAAGGCGTTTGACCCCGAACTCTCCGATGAGTCCCGGCAGCCAGTCGAGCCGTCCCGTAATCCTGTCTACGCGATAGTCCGGCGCCTGGTTGCCGGCCTGCTCGGTATAGCGGGAATCGGTGGCCAGCACCGCGCCGTCCTGCGTTATGAACAAATAGCCAGCAGTTCCCACAAACCCCGACAGATAACGTCGATTCTCGTCGTCGGTCACCAGCATGGCGTCGACGCCCAGTTCTTCAAACTTCGAGCGAAGGTTATCGATTCGGCCGGCGATGGCGCTCAAGCCGCGCCCCCTTCTCGTAAATGGTGTGTCATGTGCTCCAATGCATACAGGTAGCCACGCCAGCCGAGGCCGGCGACTTGCCCGACCGCTATCGGAGCTAAAATCGAGTGTCTCCGGAACTCTTCCCGTGCGTGGATATTGGACAGGTGGACCTCTATCAGTGGAAGCACGGCGTCACGCAGAGCGTCTCCAAGTGAGTAGCCCACACCGGTCAGTGCAGCGGGGTTGATGACGATGCCGTCGGCACCGCCAGAGTTTTCCTGGAGGAAGTCGACAATCGCTCCCTCGTAGTTGGACTGGAAGAACTGAACCTCTACGCCAAGTTCGCTGGCGCGATCGGTTATCGCCGCCTCGATCTCGGGGAGCGTGATGCTTCCATATTGACCGGGATCCCGGCGTCCCAGGTTGTTTAAATTAGGTCCGTTTATGACGAGTATTTTGGTCACGCTATATCAGTTCTCCCGGCCCACCATGATACGCGAGCGTATTACGGGCGGTGTCGTTTCGAGGCGTGTCGGCAGATAGGGTACAACGCCGGTAGGTATCAAAGCTTCCGGGGCGTCACCTAGTCCTGAAGCTTGTACTCATACAAAGTTCAGCGTCGACGCCAGAAATCAGACCAAATCAACCGTGTATCTAGTTTGCAGTCCCGCCCCCACGCGGATGGGACTGCAGGTAAACCTTGCGGGCCTGTTCCGTGGAGACGTATGTATAGATCTGCGTCGTGGCCGGGCTGGAGTGACCCATCAGGTCCTGCACCACCCTGAGATCCGCTCCACCATCAAGCAGGTGCGTTGCGAAGCTGTGGCGGAGTGTATGGGTGTGGAAATTCGAGTCGAGCCCAGCCTTCAGCGCATAGCGTTTTACCAGACGCTCCACGCTTCTGGTGCTCAAGCGTCCGCCATATCGGTTCAGGAACAGAGCGGTTTGTGATTGTCGCTTTGACAGCTTTTCACGGGTTCTGTGGGCATACTCTGTAAGGGCCATCACAGATGGCTTACCGAGCAGTGCAATCCGTTCTTTGTCGCCTTTACCAACAACCCGAAGCTCCCTGTACTCAAAGTCGATATCGCCGACGTCCAGCGAGCAGATCTCAGCCACTCGCAGCCCTGATGAGTAGAGGACTTCAAGAATGGCCCGATCGCGCCTGCCAATGTCGGTGGCCGTATCCGGCGCCGCCAGAAGTGTTTCGACTTCTCGACGGGTCGCTACCACTGGAAGCCGGCGGTCAAGCCGAGGGGACGTGATCAGATCAGTCTGGTCGCGCTTGATATCGCCGCGGTCGCCCAAGAATCCGTAGAAGGCCCTGAGTGCAGTAAGTTTGCGACTGACACTGGACTTGACATACCCGAGCTCAAGTAGCCAGGCGAGATAGTCACGCAAGAATTTGCGGTCGGCTTTGTCCAGGTCCGACACGCGTCTCAACCGCAAAAAATCAGCATACGAGGCAATATCCGATGTGTAATTGCGGACGGTGTAAGCGGAAAGTTGTCGGTTTGTCCGCAGATGGTCTCCGAACTCGATGATCATTGTGCTCCAGAGCGTGTCGGAGAGATCTTGTTCGGGTACGCGTTTAGTACCCTGACCCGAACGGTTAGTCATCGCGCTGTTCCTGTTAGAAAGCCGTTAATTCGAGCTCTCGACAAACCGGAGTTATCAAGCCACGACCGAGACGGATGCGCCTTCTGACTCACCATCCGACACCGCCTCCGGGGCAGGTCCATCGTAGTCTTCCGTGGTGACACACTTTGCGCCGTTTCGTCCACGGGCAACAAGCAAGCCCCCGCACTCAGGGCAGGGCTCTTTAAGCGGCCGATCATTGGTAGAAAATTTGCAATCAGGGTAATGCTCACAGCCGTAGAACGGACGACTACGCCCTGGCTGTTTTCGCTCGAGCAACTCTCCTCCGGTTTCGGGGCATTTAACGCCGGTCTCAACGCGAATGTTGGACGTGTGTTTGCAGGCAGGGAAAGTTGAGCAGCCAATGAATTCGCCATTCTTTCCGATCCGGATGACCAGAGGGCTTTCCTTGCCATCTGAAGCGCACGTCGGGCACATTTCACCAGTTGGTCTTTCAAGTAGAGAACGAGGGACCCTTTCTGATTTCTCTTTGGCCTCACTGCACGTTTCATCGAAAGGATCGTAAAACTCATGGAGCATTGGGATCCACTCGATGTCACCCCTGGAAACTTCATCAAGTTTTTCTTCCATCGAAGCGGTAAACCCAGTGTCCATGATGTCCGGGAACCACTGGACTAGATAGTCATTTACAACGATGCCCAGCATTGTTGGCTTGAACCGAGTTCCTTCACGCTCTACATAAACCCTTTTCTCAATTGTGGAAACAATGCCGGCAAACGTACTAGGCCTACCAATACCGTTTTCTTCCAGGGTTCGGATCAGCATGGCTTCCGAATAACGGGCCGGCGGTCGGGTGAACTTCTGTTCCGACTTCAACTCGTCCAGGTTGACTGCCTCGCCTTCATCCAACGGGACAAGCGATCTTGAAGTATCAGATACGTTCTCTTCAGAGTCATCTGAGTCGCTAATCGTATCTCTCGCCTCTACATAAACCGCCCGGAACCCCTGGAACTTCAGGACTGAACCCGTTGCGCGGAGTGTGTAGGAAGTCCCTGACGGGCCGCCAGTGGCTTCAATATCGACCGTAGTGGCATCGGAGATCGAATCAGTCATCTGACTCGCGACCATCCGCTTCCATATCAAATCGTACAGTGAACGCTGATCTGAGGTTAGGTGCGTCCCAATGCTCTCGGGAGTTCGCATTACGGAAGTCGCCCGGATAGCTTCGTGAGCCTCCTGGGCATTCTTGCTGCGTGTCCGATAGACGCGTGGCCTTCCAAAGTAGTCGGCGCCGTATTTATTCTTGATGAAATCACCAATCTCAGCGACCGCGGTGGTTGCAAGGTTCGTCGAGTCGGTCCGCATGTAAGTGATCAAGCCGACCGGATCACCCGAGCCGAGTTGAATCCCTTCGTACAATCCCTGAGCCGCTCGCATAGTTCGCGTAGCACCAAAGCGCAATCGGCGCGCAGCTTCTTGCTGAAGACTGCTTGTGGTGAACGGGGCAGTAGGGCGAGATTTTGTCTCGCGCTTGACGACTTTCGTGACCTGGTATGCAGACGCCTCAAGATCAGCGACGAGTTTTGCTGACTCTTCTTGATTATTAACTAGATATCTGTCCGATTTGGCATCCCCACCCTTGCCGTCGATAGCATGCAGAGTCGCCCTGAACTTCAGACTGGCATCGACAGACTTCGCAAGACGTGTGAGGACGGACCAGTACTCAACCGGATTAAACGCCTCAATCTCCCGTTCACGATCGACGGTCAAGCGAAGTGCGACCGACTGAACCCGTCCTGCGGAGAGGCCTCGTCGGACCTTGCTCCATAACACCGGAGAAATTTTGTACCCAACTACGCGATCTAAAATACGACGAGCTTGTTGAGCGTTGACCAAGTCCATGTCAAGAACACCATGGTCGGCGAACGCCTCGTCAACAGCGGAACGCGTAATCTCGTGAAAGACAACCCGCCGCACTTCCTTGCCCGCCAATGCCTTTGGGCCAAGCGCCTCTAGCAGATGCCATGCGATTGCCTCACCTTCCCTGTCCGGGTCGGTTGCCAGGTAAACAATGTCAGCAAGACGCACTTTTTTCTTTATTTCGGTGAGAACCACACCCGATCCACGCTCTAATGAATACGTGGGCTCGAAATCATTCTCAATGTCGACGTTCATCCCCTTTGAGGATAATCCTCGCATGTGACCCTTAGTTGCGATCACATCGTATTCAGATCCCAGGAATCGACCGATCGTCCTAGCCTTTGCGGGCGACTCGACGATGACAACGTCTGTAACCGGCATGGGATTTGCCTTAGCAGTAGTTTCTGAATTCGCGTTGGCCAATTTCTACCTAACTGTATTATTTTGTTGCGCTGCCGTTAGCGTCCTGCCATTTTGAGAAAAGGCAATATACATCATGTGCCGGGAGAATTTTTATCCTGGACTGGCTCACACCACAGACATGGTCAACCATAAATCACGTCCACCGAAAATCGGCAGGAGCAACTGCGTCAACGAGACACGATCCTGTGGGCACAAGAGCTCCGCTCCACGCGGCTGCGCGGGTCTCGTACCGCGAGTATGCGGGAAACTGGCTCATCACTTCATTTGACGAGATACCGGTATGGCGGAGAGGGCGGGATTCGAACCCGCGGTACCGTTGCCGGCACACACGCTTTCCAGGCGTGCCGATTAAGCCACTCTCGCACCTCTCCGCAAAAATACCGGACGCCATTCATCCCCGTCCATGCAAAACACTACCAGATGCAAAAACGAGTACGAGTGGCGGAGAGGGCGGGATTCGAACCCGCGGTACGTTGCCGTACACCGCTTTTCGAGAGCGGCGCCTTAAGCCACTCAGCCACCTCTCCAACAGAAGAGTATAGCAACGGAATCCGGGTTTTGATTGCGTTGGGCGCACCAAAAACAACGTCATCGCCGGATATCGTTTGCCTTGACCTGATACAAACCGGCCTCATACCATGATTGTGACCGAACTGGTCAATAGTGCGCCACAAGATATCGGTCCGTTCACATGAGTCATCATTTGCGTCGAATCTCGACGCCCGGGTGGCTTGTCTGTTTTTTTATCCCTTTTCAAGTTCTGCGCACTCCCCGGCTGTCACATGAAAAGTAATTTATGGGTGGGCGTAATCCTGGCGGCCGGTATCGGCTCCCGGATGCGATCTTCCACCCCAAAGCCGCTGCACGCGCTGTGCGGTCGTACGCTGATCGAACAGACGGTTCGCACACTGCGCGAAGCTGGTATCGAGCGCGTTGTAATCGTAGCGTCGCCGCTGCTCGCATCCAATCCTCAACTACTTGAGATAGTCGATGGAGACATCGGCGAGGGTGTATCCGTCGCCATACAGACCGAACCAAGAGGGACAGGACACGCCCTGCTCTCGGCCTCAGACGCGGCGAGCCAGTCGACACACATCCTCGTAGCCAACGCAGATATGCCGCTCATCACGGCTGATACTGTTCGATCGATGCTCACCACTCACACCGACCTGGACGCATCGATCACGCTATTGACTGGGAGAGGCGAAGTGCCGGCAGGGTTCGGGAGAGTCATACGTGACTCGGATGATCACGTGATTGAGATCGTGGAAGAGGCAGATGCCGATGAAGTAACCCTCACCATCGACGAGTTCAATGCCGGTTACTACTGCATGGATACCGCCCTTGCATGGAGCTTGCTTGAGAGTCTGCAACCGTCAGGAACGGGCGAAATTTACATTACAGACGTCGTATCCACTGCGGTGCAAACCGGCGCGCCGGTTGAAGCGGTTCTGGTATCCGACCTTTCAGAAGTTGCCGGTATTAACGATCTTACGGAGCTCGCTGCCGCAGAAGCGGTGATGCGGGCCAGGATTCTGCGACACTGGATGCTTGAAGGGGTGACGATGATCGACCCCGACACCACTTATATAGATTCAGGCGTGACCGTCGGGCGGGACACGACCATAAACCCCGGAAGTCACTTGCTCGGTGAAACTCAGATCGGCATCGATGCCGTTATCGGTCCGGGCACGGTCCTGAAGGACACCACGGTGGACGACGGGGCGGTCATTATTTCCTCTCATGCCGAGTCAGCTCATATAGGTGAGAGGGCGACCGTCGGCCCGTTCAGTCATCTGCGGCCCGGTTCGGTGATCGGGCCGGACGCACATATCGGTAATTACGCAGAGGTAAAAGACAGCGTGATAGGCCCCGGCGCTAAGATCGGTCACTTCAGCTATGTGGGAGATACGACGGTAGGAGCCGGTGCAAACATTGGTGCGGGAACGGTTACCTGCAATTACGATGGTGATGCAAAACACCAGACGTTCATTGGCGAGAATGCATTCATAGGCTCCGGTTCCATGCTTGTGGCGCCGGTATCGATAGGATCCGGAGCAAGTACAGGAGCGGGTTCAGTAGTGACGCATGACGTGCCGGCCGGGGCACGTGTCGCTGGGGTGCCGGCACGATCTATTGCAGACCCGGATTCGAGTTCGAGTTAAGGAGGCGGTGACTAGTTGATCGATCTGCTTGATTCACCAATCAGACGAATTCAGATCAACCCAGGAGCCCAGAAAACAGGACATGAGTCATTGCGAAGACCCCGGCGATAGAAGCCGTAATAGACGACCAGGAACCGCGATAGTGCACGGACATATTTCCGGCGTGAAGAACGGTACAGTCTGCGAGGATGAACCTTCCAGTACGAGCTTGAGGCGGAATTGCCTGCGACCGGGCGACTGCTCTACAGGAACAGGCCGATGAGTGACGAAACATTGATCGGATGGGTGGTGTTCGGCATCGCTATTGCGGTATATATCGTCGCTTCTCTGGTCGCTGGAGTGGCCGCCAGACGTGCTCCGGGCATCCGTCTGTTGAGAACTCCGGTTGAGGGCGAAAACGCCGGGAACGGCGGTAACGGTCGCGTTACTCCATATAACGCGGCTGTGCCGGTCGCGTCACGTGCGGTCGTGTACCTATCACTCGTCGTGTCTGCGGCCGCGTTGTTCGTGGCGCTTGGGGGGACCGTATTTACGGAGATGCAACGCGGGGTGATCGTAGCCGGTGGTATCGCCAGCGGCCTCGCCACAATCCACATTCTCTCCGGCGCCATGCGGTTCGCCGACCGCAGCAGTATCGAAAGAGCAGTTCGGCCTATCGAGAGATTTTTTGAAACGATAACGCGCATTCGTGGTTTGAGTTCGTTGCTCCTGAGAATTTCAGGTCCGGTTGGGTTTATCGACAAGTCAGAAGACGTGGTCACGGTGGCGTTCGAGCAAAATCTGGACCTCCTTGAGGCGGCCGGTGTGGCTACGGACGTGGAAGAGTTGAGGATGATCCGAGGCGTACTAGACCTGGACACTACACGCGTCCGAGAGATCATGCGTCCACGGGTGGACATGGTTGTTGCGGAGGCGGAGGCGACCCGCCGTAAAGTCGCTGATCTCATGATCAGTGCTGGTTATTCAAAGATTCCGGTATACCAGGGCCGGATTGATGACGTCCTTGGAATAGTTTTCGCACGCGATTTGCTGAGAGCACAGCTCGCTGAGCCTGACAGCAATGAAAGCATCCTTGATCTGGTCAGACCCGCAATTTTCGTCCCAGAATCTCAGTTCCTCGAACACCTTTTGCAAGAGTTTCAGCGCAATCGAGTTAACGTGGCGATCGTCGTGGACGAATACGGCGGAGTGTCAGGGCTGGTGACGCACGAGGATCTCGTAGAGGAGATTGTGGGCGAGCTCGAGGATGAGTTCGACCAGGAAGAGCCGGAGCTTCAGAAGGTCAACAACGACGAGTCGTTGGTAGACGCGCGGTTGACGTTAATTTCGTTGAACGAGACGTTCGATACCGATATCGAAGGCGATGGCTTCGATACTGTTGGTGGATTGATCTATCTCGAACTTGGCCGCATGCCTGTCGTCGGAGACCGTGTGTCCGTGGCCAATCTGGTGATGACAGTGGAGTCGACAACTGGTCGTCGTATCCGGCAGGTAAGGGTTATCCGAGAGACGGGCGCATCCAAGAGCGCCTGATATACCGGCGTCACAGGTAGTGTTCCCGCCCTCTGAGGAGGCGCTGTCGTGACAGCATGCCATCACCATTTGACTAGGCATTTGCGCTGTCCCGTCACTCCCAGACACCATCGCGTTATGTGACCGGGCCATGTGACATCTTTTAGATGTAGAGCTCAGTCTACCGGGGGGGGGCGTTCATGCAAAAGTCGGTCCCACACCAGACACCACCGCCGATATTGAGCCCTAGTTGGATCCACGTCAGGCCAGGATGCATACGAGTCTGGCTCCCGGGAGCGCGCCAGACCCGGATGCCAGTGCTCGGCGTTTCTGCCTGAACGCAAAACAGGCCCCGGCAGATGCCGGGGCCTGTTTAAGGTCTTTGCTTAAGTCCAGAGTTAGTCGGTCGCTACCTTGTCTACGATAGCGAAAGCTCCGGCCGCATTGTTGTCCTCACCCATTGCGTCAAGGGTGTGAACCGAACCGGCGGAGAACGCCGATGCCGTAAGGTCAACGGAGGTCGAGAATGCACCCGCACCGTTTGCGGTCACTTCGCCCAGAACGACGGTGCCGAAGCGACCATCAGCCCCGACCGTGGTTACACGGAGGGTGACCACTTCTGTGCCGAGGAACCCTGCGCCGATAACATCGGCTGTGGTATCGGTGAGCGCCTTCAACTCTACGAATCCGCCGACAACGATCAGCGACGTGTTGTTGGCGTTAGCACCATCACTACCGGTGGGTCCGGCGGGTCCGGCTATGCCCTGTGCTCCGTTAGCACCATTTGCGCCCGCATTACCAGGTGCGCCAGGTGCGCCGGGTTCGCCAGGTGCGCCGGGTTCGCCAGGTGCGCCAGAGTTACCAGGATTACCGGCTGCGCCAGGAAGTCCTGGTGCACCAGATAGGCCTGCGTTACCAGGGAACCCGGGTTCTCCCGCAGGACCTTGCAGTCCTTGAGCGCCAGAGTCACCCGCGCAAGCGGCAAGCGCCACAACGGCAACCGACGAAAGCATAAGGAAGATTAGTCTTCCTCTTCCGCGTTTGAGTAAATTCATTGAGCCCGTCCTCCATCCTTGATGGTGTTTCGGCGCTAGCCCGAACGGGTACGCCATTCTTCTTTTTTGGAACGGCGGGTCTTGAGGCCGACCACACTAGAAAAATTTTGCGCTTGGACGCGAGACTCTAGCCCTCGCGAGCGCTCGCCAAACATTATCTCAGGCACTTCGCGGGTGTCAAGGTAGATTTAGAGTGTCGAGCCGCCCCGTTCAGGAATGGATACTGCTTAAGTGAAGATCTTGCAGCTTTTACACGGCAAACGTTGGACCAAATCCAGTTGCGTGATTCGCCCGCGTCCATTTGAGTCTTGAACACACCCAACACAACTTCATGGCTTCGGCAATACCATCAGGGCCGTTTCCAAAGGCTCTCACGAATCGTCAACGTGTTTTACGTTAGAGTGATCGTAGTGCCCCGCATGCTATACTTTCTTAGCCTTCGCGCATGGTGGATCACGCCACACTGCTTTCCATCTTAATTAGCGCCCGAAAAGGTCAGGCGTCCAGCGAAGCGTCCCGTATAAAGAGCTATTCGGTATTCGAATTGCGTAATTTCTAGGAGATACCCACCACTTGGACCAGGCGACAAAAGCGGCGATAGTCGAGGAACACCAACGACACGATACCGACAAAGGCTCGGTAGAAGTCCAGGTGGCGATCCTGACGGGACGGATCACCGAACTAACGGAACACCTCAGGGAGCACAAGCACGACCACTCGACACGACGTGGCCTCTTGAAGCTTGTCGGTCAACGGCGAAGGCTCCTGGGTTATCTAAACGGCAATGACGTGGGGCGTTATCGCTCCATCATTGAAAAGCTCGGCCTGCGCAGGTAAACGCAGATAGCACCCCTCTAACAGTCAGTTTGTTGGGTGCTTTTTATTGGACTGTCCTGACGTCAGGACAGTCCAAAACCGGGACGGATACGTATATTTGTCCCGGGCGAACACATGGAGCCGGTTCAGAGTCCGGCCGGTCCCGCCGCAGAAATTATTCTGAAGTTGGGCCAGAAGATGGGATTAGACAGTTCATGATTTCCAATTTTGAGATCGAATTTGGAGCGCGCACGCTCAAGTTCGAAATCGGTCGAATAGCCAACCTTGCCGGGGGTGCGGTAACACTGCGCTACGGCGACACGATGATGCTTATTACGGCTTGCGGGTCAAAACGACCCCGGCCAGGGCAAGATTTCTTCCCGCTCACCGTGGATTACGAAGAGAAAATGTACGCCCGGGGCAAGATCCCTGGCAGTTTCTTCAAACGCGAGGGGCGGCCGAGCAGCGACGCTACCCTGATGGCTCGCATCACGGACCGCCCACTTCGTCCTCTGTTCCCTAAGGGATACAAGAACGAGGTCCAAATCATCGCGAGCACGCTCTCCGTTGATATGGAGAACCCGACCGACATCCTCGGGATCATCGGCGCGTCCACCGCATTGACGATCTCCGAAATTCCGTACGACGATCCGATCGGCGCCTGTCGTATCGGACTCATTGAAGACGAACTCGTGGTCAACCCGACCTACGCCGAGCAGGAGGAAAGCCTCCTAGACCTAGTCGTAGCGGGAACCGCAGACGCCATCATGATGGTGGAGGCCGGAGCCAAAGAGGTCTCAGAGGACGTGATCGTCGAGGCCCTAAGGCTCGCGCAGGAGGTCAACGGTGAGATCGTTGACCTGATCCGCGAGATTCAGGCCAAAGTGGGCAAAACAAAGTGGGCCGTCGAGCCCGACACCGCAGCCGACGAAGCGGAGTCTGCCGCCCGTGAATGGATCGGGGCCAAGATTTCTGACGCCCTTGCGGCGCCGGGTGACAAAGCTTCCCGAGAGGATGCCTTTGAAGAGATCAACCACAACTTGAAGGAAGCCCTCAAGGATTCTCACGACGAGAAGAATCTCCAGTCGGCGTTCTACACGCTCGAGACCGAAGCGGTGAGATCAGCAATCCTTAAAGACGGTCGCAGGCCTGACGGCCGGGCCCTTACGGACCTGCGGGGCCTCTCCTCCGAGGTCGGTTACCTTCCACGGACGCATGGCAGCGCAATCTTTACCCGCGGCGAGACGCAGGCGTTATCTATCGTCACTCTGGGCTCACCGGGCGAACGCCAACGAATGGACACACTCGGGCCTGTTAGCGAAAAGCGCTACATGCACCACTACAACTTCCCGCCCTACTCGACCGGCGAGACCGGCCGAATGTTCACCGGACGAAGGGAGATCGGCCATGGCATGCTGGCCGAGCGTGCTCTTATACCAGTACTTCCGAGTCAGGAAGACTTCCCGTACACCGTTCGAGTAGTCTCCGAGATCATGAGTTCGAACGGCTCTAGCTCTATGGCAAGCGTCTGTGGTTCTACGATGAGCCTGATGGACGCCGGTGTGCCGATCAAGGCGCCAGTGGCCGGAATCGCCATGGGACTTGTATCCGGTGACGACGGTCAGCGCGCTGTCCTAACGGACATTCAAGGCGCGGAGGACCACTCCGGCGACATGGACTTCAAGGTGGCCGGAACCCGGGATGGAATCACGGCGCTCCAGATGGACATCAAGGTCAAAGGGATCACCTGGGAGTTGATGAGCAACGCCCTGGCCCAGGCCAAGGATGCCCGATACGCCATCATCGATCACATGGAGACGACCATCGCGACGCCTCGCGCCGAGATGAATGAGTTCGCTCCTCGAATGATCTCTACAAAGGTCCCGACTGACAAGATCGGCACCATCATTGGCCCGGGCGGCAAGGTCATCCGGGGCATGATCGACCAGTTCGGTGTGACGATTGATGTGTCAGACGACGGCACGGTTGTTATCGGATCTCCAAACGCAGAATCTGCGGAAGCGGCGCTTGCCCAGATCGAAGCGATGACGGGCGAAGTCGAGGTCGGCACACGTTACAAAGGCAAGGTCGTCAGGCTGATGACATTCGGCGCGTTCGTCGAACTGTTCCCCGGCAAAGACGGTCTGGTTCACATAAGCGAGCTCGCAGATGAGCGCGTGCCCTCAGTAGAGGCTGTCGTCAGCATCGGCGACGAGATTGAGGTCTTGGTGACCGAGATCGATGGCATGGGGCGGGTAAACTTGTCCGCAAGACCGGCGGTACTATCCGGCGATGAGAAGGTTGGATCCGATGGCGGCAGTGACCGCAACGGTGGCGGCGGCGACCGGCCTCGCAGTTTTGACCGCGGCGGACGTGGCGGAGATCGCGGCGGACGCGGTGGTTTCCAGGGTGGAGATCGAGGTGGACGTGGAGGCGACCGTGGCCCACGTCAAGACGGCGGTGGCAGGGGACCTCGCAGGCGAGTCGGCGGTTCCGACGGCGAACGCCGATCAGGCCCACCATCTAGATAGGTTCAGGACATGACAGGCCAGACGATCAAAGTTGCCGTAAACGGAGCCCTCGGCCGCATGGGACAGACAGTCCTGGGTGCGGTCGAGGCTGATCCGGCCACGATCGCGGTCGGCGGCGCGGACAGCGCCGCTTCGGTAGACACCGTAGCGGTCCCCGGAGGCAGCCCGGTAATGCTCGCAGCCACGCTGGCCGATCTCCTTTCGAAGGCCGATACAGACGTGGTTGTGGACTTCTCAAACGGCGCTGGCGCTGTCGACACGATGGCCGCTGCGACTAGCGCCGGCGTTCGCGTGGTCTCAGGATCAACAGGCGTACCGCCAGGGGAGCTTGAGCGCTTCGGTTCTATCGCGGCCGAAAAAGGCATCGGCATCATCAGTGCATCAAACTTTGCATTGGGGGCAGTGCTGATGATGTATCTGGCTGAAGTAGCGGGACCACATTTTCAGTATGCGGACCTTATTGAGAGCCATCACGAAGCGAAGATCGACTCACCTTCCGGAACTGCTCTATCTATTGCAGATGCCGCGCGGGCGGGACGTGACAATGATTTCACGTACAACGAGCCCGAAAAGGTGACGCTGGATGGGGTGCGTGGCGGACTTATGGGCGGCGTGAACGTCCACAGCGCGCGCATGCCAGGCCGCATGGCCAGGCATGAGCTCGTGTTGGGCACATCCGGGCAAACCCTCTCGATCATCCACGATACGATCAATCGTGATTGCTACATGCCAGGGGTGCTGGCGGCGATCAAGCGTGTCATGACGTTGACGGGTCTGATGCTTGGCCTCGACCAGGTGTTGGGCTTGCGAGACCCCGCTAAGCCGTAGCCGCGAACGCTGCGCTCCAAACTCTGGAAGCGATCGATAACAGTGAACCGCGGCCACTCAGCCAACGGGCCACCGGCTCAATAAAGTCTGCGAAACGCTATGTCTGTCCCCTTCTTCACGCGCGTAGTCCTGTTCAGGAATACGCGAGCGCTGCACAGAAGTACACCAGTAAGCGCGCTTTAGCCGCACCGCCCTGTAAAATTGCATACCTCTAAAACATAGAACGGTTGAAGAAATGTCTGACAGTAATCTGACCATCGCGATCGTCGGCGCCACGGGCGCCGTGGGTACAATCGCACTCGAACTGCTTGCCGACAGGGCGTACCCAGCGGAACGCATCATCCTCATGGCGTCTTCGCGATCAATCGGGAAGAAGTTGCCCTATCTTGACACGGAGCTGACCGTAATCGAGGCAGCTCCAGGCGCGTTTGAAGGCGTGGACGTGGCGTTTATATCTGTGAGCGCTGAGGTAAGCCGTGCTCTCGCCCCTGAAGCCGTGAAACGTGGGGCGCTCGTAATCGACGACGGCTCGGCATTCCGTATGGATCCGGCAGTCCCACTTGTGGTGCCGGAGGTAAACGGCGCTGATCTCGAGTGGCATCAGGGGATCGTATCGATCCCTAATTGCACGACGACCCCGCTCGCCATGGCGCTCGCAGCGCTTGGGCAGTCTGTGGAGATTACACGCGTAACGGTTGCAACGTACCAGGCCGTGTCCGGTACGGGCGCAGCAGCGGTCCGTGAACTGCATGAACAGACAGCCGATGTGCTAGCGGGTCGGCCGACGAATCCAAAGGAGTACCCGCACCAGATCGCCTTTAATGTGCTGCCCCAGGTAGATGATTTTGCCGAGGACGGTTACACGGGCGAAGAGCACAAGATGATCAACGAGACGCGAAAGATCCTTCACGACGCCGACATCGCGATATCTCCGACTTGCGTTCGGGTACCCGTGCCAGTTACGCACAGCGAGGCCGTGCAGGTGGAGTTCAAACGTCCGATGAGTCCCGAAGAAGCGACCCGGCTGTTGTCTGAATTCCCCGGCATCACGGTGGTGGACGAGCCTCAGGCCAGCGTCTACCCTATGCCCGCTCAGGCATCCGGAAAGGACGATGTCTTCGTGGGACGAATCCGGAAGGACGCGTCTCACCCGAACGGACTAGCGCTCTGGATAGCGTGCGACAACCTCCGAAAAGGGGCGGCGTTGAACGCGCTCCAGATTCTGGATGAAGCGGTTCGCCGAGATTGCGTTAAACCGGTACGGTAGGTTCGCACTACTGAACTTTCAGGAACGGACAAACAAACGCATTAAAACAACCGCTGGATAAATCCGGCGGACAGAAGCATCAAATATCACCCGGAGTCACCCGGGATGTCTGAATTTTTAGGAGTAACGGCAATGACAGACTTCGGCCGACTGCTCACAGCGATGATCACGCCGTTCGATGAGGACGGTGAGTTGAACTACGGAAAGGCCAGAAAACTAGCCAGTGCCCTCATCAACGCCGGGAATGATGGTCTGGTGATCGGCGGCACGACCGGGGAAGCGCCATCGCTCAGTAACGACGAAAAGATTCGGCTTTTCACCGAAATTAAAGAAGAGATCGGTGATCGCGGAAGCATCGTTGTCGGCACGTCCGATAACAACTTCCCGAATTCGCTTGAGCTCACAAAGGAAGCGGAGGCGACGGGAGCGGACGGCGTTCTGCTGACTGTTCCGGCGTACAACAAGCCCCCACAGGAGGGTTTGTTCCAGTACTTCCGCGGACTTGCGGAAACAACAAACCTGCCCTGCCTGCTTTACAACGTCCCATCGCGAACAGCGCTCAATATGACCGCCGAGACGACGCTCCGTGTTGCCGAGATAGACAACGTTGTCGGCGTGAAGGAAGCGTCCAGCGATCCGGTGCAGATTACGATGGTGATCGACGGTGCTCCGGACGGTTTCCGGGTGTGGAGCGGTAACGACGATGAGACATTTTCCGTGATGGCGACCGGGGGCCACGGCATCGTCAGTGTCGCCGGACACATCGTGAGCCGTCAGATCAAGACAATGATGGGGCTGATCCTTGAGGGCGATATCGAGGCCGCGTCCGCCGAACATCGCCGCCTATTGCCACTGTTCAAGGCGATCTTCTGGGTGACCAACCCGATCCCGATAAAGTACGCCGTCAATCGCACAGGCATTGACGCCGGAGTGCACCGGCTCCCAATGGTTAGCATTGAAGATGCAGACCCGGGAGTGAAGAGGCGCCTGGATGAGGTGCTGGATGGCTACGAGATGGACCTGGCTGTGAGTTAGGGACTGATCTGCGTAAGACATGAAGAAGCCCCCGGGTAATCCGGGGGCTTCTTTTTTTGTCCTGATCCACCGGCGTCCGCATGCGTACTCGTCGGTTTATCGGGGAATAATGTCCTTGAGGACAACGGTCTCTTCCCGTCTCGGGCCGCTTGAGATGACAGATGCCTTCACGCCGAGGATATCTTCAATGAAATGAATGTAGGCCATAGCATTCGCCGGGATGTCCTCCCGACGTGTGATGCCGGCGGTGGAGCCAGACCAACCCGGGAACTCCTCGTAGATCGGCTTGCTGCGGGCAAGCAATGCACTATCGATCGGGAAGTTCTCAGTGCGTTCGCCGTCGATCTCGTAGGCGACACATACCTTGACCGTGTCGAAGCCGTCGAGGATGTCAAGCTTGGTGATGATAAGGGCGTCAAAGCCGTTGATCTTGGCGCTGTAGCGGCCAGCGACGCCGTCAAACCAGCCGACTCGCCTCGCTCGGCCCGTTGTCGTACCCACCTCTTTGCCGATGGTGCGGATCTTCTCCCCAACCTCGTCGAGTAGTTCGGTCGGAAACGGTCCCGCGCCCACGCGCGTCGTGTATGCCTTGAAGACACCCGCCACCCCGGCAAATGCACGTGGGCCTATCCCAACGCCCGACAGCGCGCCGCCGACAGTTGGGTTGGACGACGTGACATACGGATAGCTACCGTGGTCAAGGTCAAGGAGTGCGCCCTGTGCACCTTCCAGAATCAGGTTCTCTCCGGATTCAAGAGCCTCTGCAATAAAGTACTCCGCGGGCTTGATGTACGGACCGAGTTCTGTCGCCCATCTGAGGGAAGCCCTAAAAATGTCTTCGATGTCCACCGGGTCCGCGCCATAAATTTTCGTGAGAACTTCGTTCTTGAATTCGACGATCGCTGGAAGGCGTGTCGCGAGATCTTCTGGGTCAAGTAGTTCGCCTGCGCGCAGGCCCGTGCGATTGACCTTGTCTAGGTAGGCCGGCCCAACGCCTCGGCCTGTTGTGCCAATGGCGTCATTTCCACGCCGCGCTTCTTCGAGTCTGTCAAGCTCGACGTGGTACGGGAGGATCAGGTGAGCGCGATCGCTCACAACGAGTTTCTCCGGCGTCAGGTTCAGCTCGTTGATCTCACCGAGGAGCACATCCGGGTCTACAACTACACCGTTTCCAATGATGTTTGTGACGTGGGGCCAGCATATGCCACTCGGCACGAGATGAAGTTTGAACGTTCCGGCATCGTTTATGACCGTATGCCCGGCGTTGTTTCCGCCCGAGTAACGAGCTACGGCGGAGGCGTCTCGTGCAAGATAATCAATGATCTTGCCTTTGCCTTCGTCGCCCCACTGTCCACCTATCACGGCGTAAGCCGGCATACCGATGCCTCAACCCGCCCCGCCGGTCCCACCGGCGTTACAGGCACTATGCCCAGGCCCGCACCAAGTAGGCACGCGCGCAAATGGCTCCCCATCGGTTGCTAGTCCACTGGGAAGCGCGTGCAGATTATACCTTCCGCGGGCCATAAAGATGAGTCCAACAATCGTGGTGAATTGAGCCTCATATCTGTTGACCCGCCCCCTTCGGACCCGTATATTTGTAAGTCGGCCTGAATTACCTCGGTAATCGGGACGTCTCGTAAAACCTGCTGGGGACTTTTGTCGTCCGCAGGAAAACGGGGATCAGGACCTTGAAAACTGAATATCTGACTCCAAAACTCCGAGTAGCCGAGAGATAGCCGAACCTTAATGTGGGTCAAGCTATTAAGGGCGCACGGGGGATGCCTTGGCACCAGAAGCCGAAGAAGGGCGTGGCTAGACTGCGAAAAGCCACGGTTAGCTGTCCAGCGAGCTTAGCCGTGGATTCCCGAATTGGGTAACCAGCCTGCGCGAGCAGGAGCCCGGATTTATCCGGGGGGTAAGCGGGGGAACTGAAACATCTAAGTACCCCGAGGAAAAGAAATCAACCGAGATTCCCTGAGTAGCGGCGAGCGAAAAGGGATCAGCCTAAACCGTTGGGGCCTAACGGACTGAAGTCCTATGCCTCAGCGGTGTTGTAAGACGCAACATGGAAGCGCTTCAGAGCTTCCGGAGAGTTACAAACTGTTTACTTAGCCGAATGTCCCTGGAAAGGGCGGCCAAAGAGGGTGATAGACCCGTAGGCGAAAAGTAAACAACTCTTTGATGTGTTCTTGAGTACCACGGGGCACGGGAAACCCTGTGGGAATCTGGGGGGACCACCCTCCAAGGCTAAATACTTCTGGTGACCGATAGTGAACAAGTACCGTGAGGGAAAGGTGAAAAGCACCCCAAGTAGGGGAGTGAAATAGAACTGAAACCGTGCGCCTACAAACCGTGGGAGTTCTTCTTTTAGAGGAATGACCGCGTGCCTATTGAAGAATGAGCCGGCGAGTTAATCTGCGTAGCTAGGTTAAGGTATGACGTACCGGAGCCGTAGCGAAAGCGAGTCTGAATAGGGCGAGCACCGTCTTAAGAGGAAATCGTCTTTGAAGCTTTTAGTGAACGTTTGATTTTTGATTTTTGATTAAACCTTCGGGTTTATGAAGGATGAAATTTGAAGACTATTAGCATTGAGTGAACGAGATGGTGAAATCTTTCTGACGAGGGTTGTGCGGATTAGACCTGAAACCGTGTGAGCTACCCATGGCCAGGATGAAGCCCGGATAATATCCGGGTGAAGGTCCGAACCCGTTTACGTTGCAAAGTGATGGGATGAGCTGTGGGTAGGGGTGAAATGCCAAACGAACACGGAGATAGCTGGTTTTCTCCGAAATGCATTTAGGTGCAGCCTCGGATTATTACCTCGCGGAGGTAGAGCTCTGGATGGACTAGGGGGCGTGAGCTTACCAAACCCAACCAAACTCCAAATGCCGTAGAGGTTTATTCCGGGAGTGAGACAGTGACGGATAAGCGCCATTGTCGAAAGGGAAACAGCCCAGATCGCCAGCTAAGGCCCCTAAATACGGACTAAGTGTGAAACGTAGTTGGAATGCTCAGACAGCCAGGAGGTTGGCTTAGAAGCAGCCATCCTTTAAAGAGTGCGTAACAGCTCACTGGTCGAGGGTTCCTGCGCGGAAAATAAACGGGGCTCAAGTCCGTTGCCGAAGCTGCGGGATTCCAGAGTAATTCTGGGATCGGTAGGAGAACGTTCTCAGGGGATTGAAGGTAGATTGGAAGGTCTGCTGGACCGCTGAGAAGTGCGAATGCCGGCATGAGTAGCGACAATCCTGGTAAGAATCCAGGACACCGGAAGTCCAAGGTTTCCTACGCAACGTTGATCGACGTAGGGTTAGTCGGTCCTAAGGCGAAGCCGAAAGGCGATGTCGATGGACAGCAGGTCAAAATTCCTGCACCACTTAACTTCCGTTTTAAAGACTCGGGGGGACGCGGAGAGCTAGACGAAGCATGCCTATTGGACATGGTGTGTGTTTTCTTGCAGGCGAGCTGTGGCGTTAAAAATGTCATGGTGTTTGAGCTGAGAGGAATGCGAACCCTTAGGAACTCCTTCGGGAACTTCGTTGATGCTGGACCGCCAAGAAAAGCCCCGAATCAAGGAAACGAGTGACCGTACCGCAAACCGACACAGGTGGACAAGGGTAAATGCCCTCAGGTGACCGGGAGAACCATCGTTAAGGAACTCGGCAAATTAACCCCGTAACTTCGGGATAAGGGGTGCCACTGGCGTATTAGGTTTTACACCGAAAAGCGCTGGTGGCCGCAGAGAATTGGCTCAAGCGACTGTTTATCAAAAACACAGGTCTGTGCTAAAGCGCAAGCTGACGTATACAGGCTGACGCCTGCCCAGTGCCGGAAGGTTAAGGGGAGGAGTGAGAGCTCCGAACTGAAGCCCCGGTGAACGGCGGCCGTAACTATAACGGTCCTAAGGTAGCGAAGTCCCTTGTCGGGTAAGTTCCGACCTGCACGAAAGGCGTAACGACTTGAGCGCTGTCTCAACGGTGGACTCGGTGAAATTGCAGGACCCGTAAAGATGCGGGTTACCCGCGGCAGGACAAAAAGACCCCGTGGAGCTTTACTGCAGCTTGGCATTGAATCGTAGTTAATGGTGCGCAGGATAGGTGGGAGGCTTTGAAATTCTGACTTCGGTCAGGGTGGAGCCGTCGTTGAGATACCACTCTTCATTAATAGCGATCCTAACCTTTATAAAAGGGACATTGTCTGGCAGGCAGTTTGACTGGGGCGGTCGCCTCCAAAAGAGTAACGGAGGCGCCCAAAGGTCACCTCAGGCTGGATGGAAATCAGTCTTAGAGTGCATTGGCATAAGGTGGCTTGACTGCGAGACCTACAAGTCGAGCAGGGACGAAAGTCGGGCAAAGTGATCCCACGGTACCGAGTGGAAGGGCCGTGGCTTAACGGATAAAAGCTACCCCGGGGATAACAGGCTTATCTCGCCCAAGAGTCCGTATCGACGGCGAGGTTTGGCACCTCGATGTCGGCTCGTCGCATCCTGGGGCTGAAGGCGGTCCCAAGGGTTGGGCTGTTCGCCCATTAAAGCGGCACGCGAGCTGGGTTCAGAGCGTCGTGAGACAGCTCGGTCTCTATCCGCCGTGGGCGCAGGACAATTGAGGGGCGCCGCTCCTAGTACGAGAGGACCGGAGTGGACAGACCTCTAGTGTGCCGGTTGTATCGCCAGATGCATCGCCGGGTAGCCATGTTTGGACGGGATAAGCGCTGAAAGCATATAAGTGCGAAGCCCTCCCCAAGATTAATTGTCCCGCCCTTCTTAGGAAGGGGTAAGATCCCACGTAGACTACGTGGTAGATAGGCCACAGGTGTAAAGGCAGTAATGCCCTCAGCTGAGTGGTACTAATGGATCGAGGGCTTGACCCACATTAAGGTGCGGCTGTCTCTCGGCTAATCGGAGATTTTTGGAGTCAGTTTATTTACGAATAAACGGTTGTTTAATTGCGCGAGGGGATTAATGATCCCGCCCGCCTGCTAGACGCCCGCAAACTGATCAGTTAAGATTGATTTGCGGGGTGGAGCAGCGGCAGCTCGTTGGGCTCATAACCCAAAGGTCGGCGGTTCGAATCCGCCCCCCGCGACCATGTCAACCGGCCCGGACTTACGAGTCCGGGCCTTTATTTGTGAACAGTCCTCTGGTGGTTAGAGCGCAACGGACCCACCCGTTCCCATCCCGAACACGGTAGTGAAACGTTGTAGCGTCTACGATACTGCGCCGGTGACGGCGTGGGAAAATAGACCACTGCCAGGGGGCTTTTCTTTTTACGAATAATTCCCTAAATGCGTAGCGCATTTTTTGAGGAATCATTAGGACATAAATTAAAGGGTCACTTTGTTGGCCCTTTTTTATTTCCGGGAATTTAACGCCACCTACCCGTCCATTCCCCTGCCCCGTGAATCTCTGCACCACCCACCCGGATCAATGCCAGGCGAACCATCGTATCGGCGGTCTCATGCCAAGGATCCGTCGCCATATTTTCGACCAAACACCGATCGCCCTACACCGCCATATCGCCAGGCCGGCCAATTGACGGATTGGCCAGCCTGATCGACCAGTGACCCCGCGCCTCACTCACACATCACTGTGTACGGTGCGTAGTTGCTGGGGGTCTTACCGACTCCCAATCTTGCAGAATCGCTCAATTCACTTAGGCCCTGGCGATACCTCTTTTGGGATGAAATAAACGTCGGCGTACGATCGAACAAGGGTCACGTAGACCGCCAGCCTGTGTACACGTTCAGGAAACGAACTGGAGGTAAGTGCCTTGTTCACTAGGCACTCCATCGGGCGTTACCTATAATGATGAGCATCTAAACCCGATGAAAGGCCACAGGTAACTTAGTTTGACTGACACGAACGAACACCAGACCCCCGAAACTGCTGACAGCAGCGACGAGGGAATCGATGCAACTCCAGAGAGTACGGAAGCCGTCACACCCGTTGTGGAGACCGAAGAAATCGTCGCAACAACCGAGGCGGAAGAACCCAAGGCTGCCGAAGCAGTAGCTGAGGCTGCGGAACCAGAGGTTGCCGTCGAGAGCGCTGAGCCGGAAGCCGTCGTTGCGGTGGCTGACCCGCCAGTGGACGAGTCCACGCTGACGATGGCGGATCTGCTCGATGAGTACATGCCGTCGCGCTCGCTCAGGCGAGGAGATATCACTGACGGACGTGTCATGCGCCACGACCACGATGGGTTGCTGGTCAACATCGGACACAAGTCAGAGGGCGTGGTTCTTTCCAAAGAGATGCGCACACTTTCTGAAGAGGATGTCGCGGGCCTCACAGTCGGCGAGGAAGTGATTGCTTACGTCCTCAACCCGGAAGGGCACGACGGATCGGCCATCCTCTCTATCGACAGGGCACGCGGGGAACAGGGTTGGCGTGTACTTGAAAAGGCAATGGAGGTTGAGGAAACCGTCATTGGCAAGATCGTCGGTTCCAATCGCGGTGGGGCCGTGGTGGAGTCAGAGGGTGTTCAGGGCTTTATCCCGTTGTCCCAGCTGGTCGGTAAAGCCCGTGAGCTTTACGTACCAGGCGGAGAAGACCCCAAAGAGGGGTTCGTCGGTATGGACATCGAGTTCAAGGTTATCGAGCTCAACCGACGCCGTAACCGTGCGATTTTCTCGGAGCGATCAGCACTGCAGGCCTGGAAACTTACTCAGAAGAAGCGTCTGGTACAAGAATTGAACGAGGGAGACGTTGTGAAGGGCCGGGTAACTGGAATCTCCTCATTCGGCGCATTCGTAGACCTTGGTGGCGCAGACGGCCTTATCCACATCTCAGAACTATCCTGGGAGCCGGTGAAGAGTCCAGAAGATGTTGTTTCAATTGGCGACGAACTGGACGTACATGTGCTGCGCGTTGACAGGGATAACCTCAAGATAGCGCTCAGCCTGCGACGCTTGGGACCAGAGCCGTGGGAGACGATCGAGACAAAATACGCGGTCGGTCAGACCGTTAACGGAACTGTGACCAAGCTGGCCAACTTCGGGGCGTTCGCCCGTATCGAAGGCGGAATTGAAGGGCTGATCCACATTTCAGAGCTCAGCCCTCAAATGATCAAGCACCCGCGGGAGGTCGTCACAGAAGGTGACGAACTTGAGCTCAGGATTCTTCGCATCGAGCCAGAACGACGCCGGTTGGGGCTTAGCCTCAAGCAGGCACGGGACGATGCGTACGAACCCGTCGAGGAAGATGAACGACCGGAAGCTGCGGCGCCGCGATCGACCGGCATATTCGATGCACAGTCTCTGTCGGAGATATCCGAAGTCTTCTCTGATAACGAGTAGGCGAATCGACCCAACACGAGGAAGGACAATTCATGCCAGGTAGGTTCGAAAAGTTCTCGGAACGCGCAAGACGCGTTTTGTCTCTTGCTCAGGAAGAAGCGCAGCGCTTCAACCACAACTACATAGGGACGGAACATATCTTGCTTGGACTTGTGCGCGAGACCGAAGGGTCCGCGGCGAAGGTCCTGTCCAGCCTGAACGTCGAGCTGACGAAAGTACGATCCGCTGTCGAATTTATTATCGGACGCGGTGAACGACCCTCGTCCAGTGAAATCGGACTTACGCCGCGCGCAAAGAAGGTAATTGAACTGGCGGTCGACGAGGCTCGCCGGCTCAACCACCACTACATCGGCACCAACCACCTCCTCATCGGGTTGATGCGTGAAGGTGAAGGAGTCGCCGCCGGCGTCCTAGAGAGTCTCGGCGTTTCTCTGGACAAGGTCCGTGCAGAAACGGCCCGGATCCCAGAGCAATCTGCACAGGGCGGCGGACAACAAGGGGGAGGCCAGGCCCAGACCGGCACGCGCACCCCAACTCTAGATGAGCTGGGTGTGGACCTGACCGAATGGGCGCGGCAGGGCAAGCTTGACCCCGTTGTCGGTCGAGAAGAGGAAGTGGAGCGTGTGGTTCAGATTTTGAGCCGTCGGACCAAGAACAACCCGGTCTTGATCGGCGAACCCGGCGTCGGTAAAACTGCGATCGTCGAGAAGCTAGCCCAGATGGTCGAGTCCGGCGACGTCCCGCCTACCCTCACGGGAAAGCGCGTAGTGACTCTGGACATGGCCTCTCTTGTGGCCGGCACGAAGTACCGCGGTGAATTTGAAGAACGCCTCAAGAAGGTAATCAACGAACTCCAACAATCCGGCAACTGTGTTTTGTTCATCGACGAGATGCACACGATGGTTGGGGCCGGTGCGGCGGAAGGCGCTGTCGATGCCGCCAATATCCTCAAACCTGCTCTCGCGCGCGGCGAAGTGCAGGCGATTGGCGCAACGACGCTGGACGACTATCGGAAGTACGTTGAACGAGATCCGGCACTGGAACGTCGTTTCCAGCCGGTGACCGTGGACCCGCCGGACATTACAGACACCGTGGATATCCTCCGTGGCATCAAGGGCAAGTACGAAGAGCACCACGGCCTCGCCATTACGGACGAGGCCCTGCGTGCGGCGGCATCGCTCGCTCTCAGGTACATTCCTGACAGGCACATGCCAGACAAGGCGATCGACCTGATCGACGAGGCATCTTCACGTGTCCGCATCAAGAACAGTGTCCAACCCAAGGAGCTCAAAGAGGCTTCCAAGGAGTTGGAAAGTGTTCGGTCGGACAAGAATGACGCCATCTCGAACCAGCAGTACGAACGCGCAGCTGAGTTGCGGGACAGTGAAATGAAACTGTCCACGCAGGTCGAAACGCTTCAAGCTGCATGGGACGCAGAGAAGCCGAACGCCAAAGAAGTCACGGATGAAGACATCGCTGAAATCGTAAGCATGTGGACGCGCATCCCAGTCACCCGCCTGGGTGTTGAGGAGACAGAGCGTTTGATTCACATGGAAGATTCTCTTCATGAGCACGTCATCGCACAGGACGATGCGATCTCGTTAGTCGCTAAGGCCGTCCGTCGCGCACGTGCTGGGATCAAGGACCCGTCGCGCCCAATCGGCGCATTCATGTTTCTTGGCCCGACCGGTGTCGGAAAAACCCACCTTGTGAAACAGCTCGCTGAATTCATGTTCGGCGCAGAAGACGCCATGGTGCGGCTGGACATGTCTGAATTCATGGAGCGCCACACGGTTGCGAGACTTGTGGGTGCGCCTCCCGGGTATATCGGGTTTGACGAAGGTGGACAACTGACAGAGGCTGTGCGGCGGAAGTCATACTCTGTGATCTTGCTCGACGAGATCGAGAAAGCTCACCCGGACGTGTTCAACATTCTGCTTCAGATCTTTGAAGATGGTCACCTGACCGACTCTAAAGGTCGGAAAGTGGACTTCCGGAATACTGTTGTCATCATGACCAGCAACCTCGGATCAGACTTGATCAAGCGTGACACCACGCTTGGGTTCGGCCGGGTGAGCGAGCTTGATGAGTCGCAAAGTGAAGAGCGCTATAAGCGCATGTCGGACAAGGTCATGGATGAGGTGAAGCGATTCTTCCGGCCCGAGTTCTTAAACCGACTTGACGGCACCGTGGTCTTCCACCCGCTGGCAAAGAGCCACATCGTCGAAATTGTCGACCTGATGCTGGAAACGGTTCGTGCCCAGTTGCTTGAGAAGGGCATGGTGCTCCAGGTTACGGACGGAGCAAAGGACTGGCTCGCAGAGAAGGGTTACGACCCGACTTTTGGCGCACGTCCTCTTCGCCGCCTGATCCAGGACAAGATTGAGGACCGACTGTCCGACGAACTCCTTGCCGGAGCATTCACTCCGGGCGACCTCGTAGAGTTGCATATAGAGGAGGAAGGCGGCGTTACGGTAACGACGCCGAAATCCAAGCGCAAATCGACCTCTAACGAAGAGGGCGAGGAAGCTGTCACGGCCGACGCCGAGTAGACAGCTTCAGGACCGAAACGTAAACGCAAGAAGAGGGAGCCATTGGCTCCCTCTTCTTGCGTTCGGGCAGCACCCTGCCCCCTGCGGCACACCGGGTTCGAGTTCTCTATCGCAAATTCGTGCAATTGTAATTGCAAACATTCGTATTTCTAATCACCATCTGACGGAGCCGGCCATGTCCACAAGTCTCAGTATCGGCGAGTTTGAGATCACAACCGTCCAGGATCATCAGGGTATGGATCGGAATCCATCCGAAATCTACTCAGACGTTCCAGCGGCGGCATGGGACCCATACCGGGATTTCGCGCTAGACCCAGATGGCTTCTACCGATCACAGTGGCGAGGGCACCTGATTCGATCGTCTGGTGGTGGACCCTCCATACTTGTAGATACGGGAATGGGCCCGGGGCCACACGATCACACTGGAAACCCGGGCGAGCTTATCGACAGCTTGAACGCACTCTGCGTGAGTCCGGAGGAGATAGAGATTGTGGTGATCACGCACACACACGGAGATCACATCGGCTGGAACGTCTCATACGACGGCGACTCGGCGAGAGCCACCTTTCCAAACGCCCGTTACCTGGTAGCCCAGGAGGATTGGGATCACTACTCTCTACCTGACAACTCAAACGACGCGTTCGATCATTCTGTAAAGCCACTCGAAACCCTGGGGGTTCTTGATCTAGTCTCCGGAGTTCACGAGATTGTGCCAGGCGTTTCTACATTACCGACCAACGGCCACACACCCGGTCACCAGTGTGTGCTGGTTGAATCCAACGGTCAGACCGGCGTCATAACCGGTGACCTATTCCACAACGTGGCACAGATTTCGGAGCAGAACTGGTGTCCGGTATTTGATTGGGACACAACGATCTCCACACGATCGCGGCGGAAACTCCTTGGACGAGCAGAGCGTGAGGACTGGGTGGTGTTCTCGGGCCACCTCGGGATCGAAACGAGTATCGGCAAAGTAGTGCGCAAGGGAGAGAAGTCTTTCTGGAAAGCGCTTTAACGGGCCAACATATCTGATCGGATGCTCTAGGGCCTGTGACGCGGGGTCGTTGTCGGTCAGGCTGGTAAACCGGATACTCCTGCAACAGCTTTAGCGAATACAGGTCAGGGGTCCCGGATTGCCACGAAGCGACGTAAAGACGGTATACATCTGCTCCGAGTGCGAGACTCGCTTCCAGCGCTGGGAGGGTCGTTGCTCCCGTTGTGGCGCATGGAACGCGTTGAACGAGTTCGTGGAGCCCCGAAAGAAACAGGAGGCAAAGGGTACTCGAGCGATGGTCGGAGACGGCCGTGAACAGCTCAACCCGTATTCATCTATCGAGCCAATAGAACTATCCCAGGTCACGGTTGATTCATCTAAGAGACTGGTCACCGGGATCGGCGAGTTCGATCGCGTGCTGGGAGGTGGAGCGGTCGCTGGCTCGGTAATGCTGCTTTCCGGTGAGCCAGGTGTCGGCAAATCCACTCTATTGCTTCAGACCGCCGCATCAGTCGCCGCACAACACGGCCCGGTTCTGTATGTCTCCGGCGAGGAGTCCGCCGACCAGGTCCGGATGCGAGCTATCAGGCTAGGCATGACCGGTGACCGCATTTTCCTGCTGAGCACGGACGATGTGGACGGTATCATCGCCCGGATCAATCTCCTCGAACCCAGCCTAGTCGTGATCGACTCGATACAGACGGTGACTGCGCCGGACATTCCCGGCTCGGCAGGAAGCGTCAGCCAGGTTCGAGAGAGCGCCCGAAGGTTGACCACCTGCGCCAAGACATCAGGGATCCCTCTAATCCTTGCGGGGCACGTAACGAAAGATGGCTCGGTCGCGGGACCACGCGTTTTGGAACACACGGTGGATGTTGTTTTGCAGTTGTCTGGTGATCCGTCCAACAGCCTCCGCACCCTTCACGGCATCAAAAATAGATATGGCCATACGAATGAGGTCGGCGTTTTTGAAATGGAGGCGAAGGGCATGTTAGAGGTCACGGACCCCTCGAAGTCTCTTTTGACCGACCGGTCACTCCGGCCGGAACCGACGCCGGGGACGGCGGTAGCCGCTGTTATCGAGGGTACTCGTCCGCTTATCGTCGAGGTCCAGGCTTTGACCGCGCCCTCCGGGGGACAAACGGCGAGACGCGTCGCCACGGGGATCGATCTGGCTCGCATGAATCAGGTAGTGGCGGTGTTGGCGAGGAGGGTCGGTCTACCTCTGGCTTCGCAGGACGTGATCGTCAGCGTAACCGGCGGTATGAGACTCACCGAACCGGCCGCAGACCTTCCGGTGGCACTGGCAATCGCATCCAGTCTCCTCGATGTCGCGGTAGATCCCGGGCTTGCGGCGGCAGGAGAGATCGGCCTTTCCGGGGAGTTAAGAGCCGTTCCGCAGGCAGATCGTAGGCGATCTGAAGCAGAGCGACTGGGTTTCCAGGGATGTCTTCTTCCTTCGCATACGAGCAACAATTCCCAAAATTCAGGTGGGCCTAAGCTCAAACACGGGATTCCCACACTCGCAGAAGCCGTTCGCATAGCTCTGCCACGGCAAGCTAACGAGTTACACTACGGAGAATCGAGAGTGGTATCCAACCCGAGCGCTTGAAGTTAGGATCGACTACTCCCGAGATTCTGAGGAGTGACCGATGACGAGCACCCCGGCGAGACCGGTGAGCCCAACAATTGAATTGACGCTGGCCGAAAAGCGTGCACGCTTGACCGAGATATTGCGCGGTTACGGCTCGTTGATCGTGGCATATTCTGGGGGCGTAGACAGCGCTTTCCTGACCGCCATCGCGCAAGAGACGCTCGGCGACAAGTCGATCGCTATCACCGCTCACTCCCCGAGTCTGTCCGAAGATGAGCTCGTAGATGCCGTTGATCTTGCGAAAAAGCAGCTCTGGAACCATCGCGTAATCATCACAGACGAGATCAATGATCCCCGTTACGCGGCCAACGACCTTCAACGATGTTTCTTCTGCAAGACCGAACTGTACACACACCTGATCGATATCGCTCGATCCGAGGGTTGGGACCAAGTCGCAAACGGCACGAACGCTGACGATCTCGGTGATTTCCGGCCCGGTCTGGAGGCGGCGCGCGATTTCACGGTCCGAAGTCCCATGGTAGAAGCGGGACTCACGAAGGCCGATATCCGAACGCTTTCAAGGGAGATGGATCTGCCGGTCTGGGACAAACCGGCACAGGCATGTCTCGCTTCGAGAATTCCGTACGGCACGATGGTGACTGTCGAGGCCCTGACCCAGATAGCAAAAGCTGAACGGGGCCTGAGACAAGCCGGTTTCCGACAGCTACGAGTGCGCCATCACGGAGAGGTCGCGCGTATAGAGGTACCGGTAGAAGATCTGGCGTCGCTGATAGACGAGGAGACTAGGAAAACGATCGTGAAGAAAATCCGTGAGGCCGGTTACCTCTATGTGACAATGGATTTGGCAGGGTTCAGGTCCGGCTCCATGAATGAGGCTATCGGAGTGTCGGCGGCTCAGGCGGAGAACAGCGGCGGCCTTTTATAGCGTCTCCGGTAACGTTCAGGATCCCGTTTTTGACGATCCCTGATGGTATGTACTCACGATGAAAACCGCGTACATCGACATGATCGGCGGGGCATCCGGCGACATGCTGCTGGGTGCACTGATCAATGTCGGTCTATCGATCGACGATCTGCGATCAGAGTTGGCCCTGATGGATATCGGCGGCTACACCCTTCGGTCAGAACAAGTGTCACGCGGCGCCCTGAATTGCACCCTTTTACATGTAGACCTTGATGAAGAAGGTCAACGCAGGCGTGGGTGGGACGAGCTATCAGACACGATTGAATCTTCCCGTCTGCCTGAAGAAGTGCGCATAAAATCGATTGAGGTGTTAGACCGGCTTACCGACGCCGAGTCGGTGGTGCATGGCGTGGACCGGCATCACCTGACGCCGCACGAGCTCGGTACGGTCGACACACTGGTTGATATCGTCGGCGTTATCGCCGGATTCCGTTTGCTTGGTATCGAACAGATATCGGCAGGCCCGTTCCCCGCTGGAACCGGCTTTGTGATGAGCGATCACGGTCGAATCCCCGGTATCGCACCCGCGACGGCGCAGATCTACGCGGCAGCTAACGCGCCGATACGGTCAGCAACCCAATGGGGGCCAAAGGGCGAAACGGTTACGCCGTCTGGCGCATCCCTCGTTACCTCCATCGCCAGCTTCGATCAGACCGAGATAAGCGTCAGCAATATTGGATACGGTGCCGGTTCGCGTAATCCGGACGACTACCCAAACGCCCTCGGACTCTGGACCGGTGAAACGAAGACAAGCTCTGGCCCTTCCGGAGGCGGATTGCTGACAGGTGGGCTTGCCCTATTAGAGACCAACATCGATGACATGGGCGGTGAAGGATTTGGCTACGTCCAAGAGCGGCTCATTGAGGCCGGCGCTCTAGACGTGTGGATGACACCGATCCAGATGAAGAAGAACCGGCCTGCCGTGTTGTTGTCTGTACTTGTTAAGGAAGACGATGCAGATCAGGCGGCTATGGTGATCCTGCGTGAGACCTCCACGCTCGGAGTGCGCCACCGCGTTATCGAGAGATACACAGCGGATCGGGAGATCATGGAAGTGGAAACGTCTTTGGGCACGGCGCGGGTCAAGATAAAACGCGTGGCTGGCGATGTGGCCGGAATCGCTCCTGAATATGAAGATTGCCGGACGCTTGCCATCAAAAACGGGCTGACGCTCGCAGAAGTCATGAGACGCGTCGGGGACGAAGCGCGCGCACGGATCTGAAACTTTCTCGACAGGCCGTCAGGCATTCAAGAACCGAGCGTCGAGGTTACCTGGCACGTAGATCTGCTTGCCCGTAAAACCCCCTTCCAGCATCGCCTGGTGCCCCGGGATGTACCCTTCGGGTGGATGATGGGGCTTTGGTCGGCGAGGACCAATTCTCCCCGACTATGTGCATATGCGTAATCTCTGCCACTTGATCGCAGAGCCGTATACCTTCAAAATTGACTGTTCGAGCGCTGGTATTCGAAATGATCCCAAATTCAGAAGGCGAACCTTAAGGACACTGTCGTTCGATAAATCTACGTCGGGTGAGAGCCGACAACATGCCCCAGTGGCGCAGTGGCAGCGCAGCCGATTTGTAATCGGCAGGTCGGTGGGTTCGAATCCCCCCTGGGGCTCCAAAACTCGTAAAAAGACGGTTTTCATGTCTCGACTGGGACAAGTTTGTTACGAATTACGTCTTTCCGATGCCAATCCCGCAGTGTTAATGTTAGAATTACCGTTTGGCGCAGGGGTGGGAGAGTGGTTAAATCCAGCAGACTGTAAATCTGCCGCCTTACGGCTACGTAGGTTCGAATCCTACCCCCTGCACCAGTCTATAGAGAGCGCTTTCTTTACCTCGACGAGAGGCCCACATAGCTCAGCGGTAGAGCGCGTTCTTGGTAAGAACGAGGTCACCAGTTCAATCCTGGTTGTGGGCTCCAGCTCTCCTCGTTAAAACAACTAGTTAGTCGATCGTAACTCGAAGGCCCGGAGGCACTTGGGTAAATGGCCAAGGAAGTATTTGACCGCAGCAAGCCGCACGTAAACGTTGGCACTATTGGCCACGTTGACCACGGTAAGACAACGTTGACCGCCGCTATCACCAGCGTCCTGTCAGCAAGAAATGACAAAGTGAAGGCGATGGCCTTCGATCAGATCGACAACGCCCCGGAGGAACGTGAGCGTGGTGTAACCATCGCTATCACGCACGTGGAGTATGAGACGGACACCCGTCACTACGCCCACGTCGACTGCCCGGGTCACGCCGACTACATCAAGAACATGATTACGGGAGCCGCCCAGATGGACGGCGCGATCCTGGTAGTGGCGGCGCCAGACGGCCCGATGCTCCAGACCCGTGAACACATCTTGCTTGCTCGTCAGGTGAACGTTCCGAAGATCGTCGTCGCCCTTAACAAGGTTGACATGATGGACGATCCGGAGCTGCTGGAGCTGGTTGAGATGGAGATCCGCGAGCTGCTTGATAGCTACGGGTTCCCCGGAGACGACGTTCCGATCGTTCAGGTCAGCGCGCTTGAGGCGCTTGAGAACGTTGATGACCCGGACAACAAGTGGAACCAGGCCATCATGGGTTTGACTGAGGCAGTCGACACCTACATCGATATCCCGGATCGGCCGGTTGACCAGCCGTTTCTGATGCCGGTGGAAGACGTTTTCGGCATCAAGGGCCGTGGCACAGTTGTCACCGGTCGAATCGAACGGGGCAAGGTCGTGATGGGTGACACCATCGAGATCGTCGGGTTCGGCGAGACCTCCACGACGACCGTGACCGGTGTTGAGATGTTCCACAAGACGCTTGAAGAAGGCCTCCCCGGCGACGCCGTCGGTTGCCTTCTCCGTGGTGTTGACCGAGAAGAGATCTCACGTGGAGCCGTTCTGTGTGCGCCAGGAACCCTGACGCCGCACACGAAGGCAAAGGCGCAGATTTACGTCTTGACGAAGGATGAGGGTGGCCGTCACACGCCGTTCTTCACCGGATACAAGCCGCAGTTCTACATCAGAACCACTGACGTGACCGGCGAAATTCAGCTGCCGGAAGGCGTTGAGATGGTCATGCCCGGTGACAACATCGAGATGGACGTCGAGTTGATGTACCCGGTGGCTCTGGAAGAAGAGCTTCGGTTCGCAGTTCGTGAAGGCGGCAGAACCGTTGGTTCTGGAGTCTTCATCTCCATCGACGACGAATAGTTGTAATTGTTTGGGGCGTGCTTCCCGATCCGGCGGCACGTCCCAAACGTAATCCACGATATGCGGGGTCCATCAGCGATGATGGGATCCACATAATTGAAACCCCGTTCGCGGGGCTGAGTGCAAGGGAGTGGCCGCCGTATGGCTAAGGGCGGACCCCGAGAATCTATAACCCTGGCGTGCACGGAGTGCCGGGAGCGGAGGTATCACACCTCCAAAAACCGGCGCAACAACACCGGGCGACTTGAGTTGAACAAATTCTGCTCACGCTGCCGCAGTCACCAGTTGCACCGAGAAACCAGGTAGAGATTAAATATGGCCAGCAGGCAACCAGCACAGCGAGCAATACGATCTTCCGGCGCTGCCCCCAGGGGTGGCGTATTCCGGTTTTTCATAGAAGTTTTCGCTGAGCTACGACGTACCACTTGGCCATCCCGGCAAGAGGCGACTCGTCTCTCCATACTCGTCATAGTCGTCGCCGCGTTTTTCGGCGTGTTTCTTGGCGCAATTGATTATGGATTCGGCCGTTTGGCTGAATTCCTCATTGGAGCCTGAGTCATGACCACAGAGCAACAGACGGTCATCGATTCAGGCGGCCGCTGGTACATCATCCACACCTACTCTGGTCAGGAAGACCGGGTAAAGCGAAATCTCGAACAGCGCATTGAGACGATGGACGTCAAAGACAAGATCTTTGACGTTGTCGTGCCGACTGAGGAAGAGATTGAGATTAAGGATGGTCAGCGCCGTCCCATCGCTAAAAAGATGTACGCCGGTTACTTGCTCATCCAGATGGTGATGGATGATGAAGCCTGGTATGTGGTCCGGAACACTCCGGGTGTAACGGGTTTCATCTCCGCAGAGGACGAGCTTGAAAAGCGGCCGAAGCCGATTCCGCTAGAGCAGGAAGAAGTGGACCGTATCCTGCGCCAGATGAGGGCGGAGGAGCCGAAGGTCCGTATCGGCTTTGAGAAGGGCGACAGCGTTCGTATCACCGATGGGCCGTTCGCTGATTTCATGGGCACCGTAGATGGTGTGCTCGAAGAGCAAGGCAAGGTACGGGTTCTCGTCTCCTTCTTCGGAAGAGAGACACCGGTTGAACTAGACTTTTTGCAGATACAAAAAGGGTAACGGCCCGTCATTTGACGGAATTCGTGCCATACAAACGGCGCGCGGGTAACAAGAATTGGCAAAAAAAATACAAACCATCATCAAACTGCAGATCCCGGCTGGGCAGGCAACCCCTGCGCCGCCGGTTGGGCCGGCGCTGGGACAGCACGGCGTCAACATCATGCAGTTCGTCAAAGAATATAACGAGCGCACCTCTTCGCAGGCAGGGAGCATCATCCCGGTCGCGATCGAGGTGTACACGGACCGTTCTTTCACGTTCGAGACGAAGAGCCCGCCGGCGTCAGACCTTCTGCGCAAAGCGGCTGGGATCGAAAAAGGATCTGGGACCGCAGGTCTTGAGGTCGTCGGGAGTGTGAAACGCTCCCAGATCCGAGAGATCGCGGAGACCAAGGTCAAGGACCTGAACGCCGTCGACGTAGAAAACGCTATGAAGATTATCGAGGGAAGCGCCCGCAGCATGGGCCTCTCAGTCGTCGACTAGTCCACCCGCGATCGTGGACCGCGTCATCTATTGATGTCTGGTCCGGAGATTTCACGAATGCCGAAACACGGAAAGAAATACATCGCTGCCCTCGAAGGGACAAGCGATATCCCGCGGTCTGCGGGAGATGCAGTCGCCCTCGTTAAGACCCTCGCATCGGCGAAATTTGACGAGACCGTAGAGCTGCACGTATCAACCAGCGCAGACCCCCGACATGCTGAACAGCAGATCCGAGAAGTTGCGCCGCTTCCTCACGGGACCGGTAAGGAGACCCGGGTCGTCGTGTTCGCTGAAGGCGAAACCGCCCGGGCAGCTGAAGCTGCCGGGGCCGACTTCGTGGCGGACGATGAACTTATCGCCAAAATCGAAGAAGGCTGGACCGATTTCGACGTATCACTGGCTACACCAGACCAGATGGGCAAGATAGGTCGACTCGGCCGGTACCTCGGCCGCAAAGGCCTTATGCCGAACCCGCGAACTGGGACCGTTGTGCAGCCGGATGATATCGCTGACGCTATTGAAGAGATGAAAAAGGGGCGCATCGAAATCCGATTGGACCGAGACGCAATCATTCATGTCCTTGTGGGCAAGGTCAGTTTCAGTGACGAGCAGTTACTGGAAAACTTGGAGTCGGTGGTGGACACCATCGTCAGGGCCAAGCCGTCCGGACTGAAGGGCCAACTGGTCAAGTCAGCCACTCTCACATCGACCATGGGTCCGCCCGTAAAGCTTGTGATTGATGAAACTGGCGGCACAGAGAGTTAGCCATAACGGTTACAATCTGGAGAAGACATTAATAATTCCCGGTTTCGCCGGGACGATGACCGGAGAAATTCTCCTAAATCTAGTTCAAGACAATTGAAACCAGCCGCTGTAGACAGCAGGCGCCCCCGTTATCTAACTGGGGGCTTAAGGCGCAAGCGCCTGCCCAGGTGGCACCAGATGTATGCGGCTTGATGTCACATTTCTGATGCCCGGGTCTACGGCCCGGGCTCTTTTTTTGCCCGAATTGTTTCGGGAGACGCGAAGGGATACGAATGCCAACTGATAAGGCTGTCGCCGAGGTAGAGGAACTAAAATCTGTCCTCAGCGAGGCGAAATTGATCATAAGCACGGACTACCGGGGACTGAACGTCACCGAGATGTCGGCGTTGCGGAGGACTATTCGCGAATCAGGCGGAACTTACCGCGTGGCAAAGAACACGCTGGTCAAAATCGCCTCGAACGAGATTGGCCGTCCCGAAATCAGCGAAATCATCGTCGGCCCAACAGGCTTTGTGTTGAGCACAGATGACCCTGTCGGACCAGCTCGTGCGTTGATGACTCACATTCAGGAGAACCGGCTCGACATTGTCGTCAACGGGGCGTATCTCGAGGGAACCCTTGTCGATGCCGACCGTGTGAAGTATCTGTCCAGCCTGCCGAGCCGCGAAGAGCTCATCGGCAAGGTTCTTGGCCAGATGAACGCACCGATCGCCAACCTTGTCGGCGTTCTCAGCGGAACTCTTCGTGGATTAATGACCGTCCTTCAGGCCCACCTAGACCAGGGCGGCAACGCTATCGCCATCGAGAGTGCCGACGCAGAAGCAATAACAGAAGAAAAATCAGCGGACGAACCAGACGCAGAAGCCGAAGAGCCCGTCGCAGAAGCCGAAACTGAAGAAGCTACAGAAGAAGAGTCCGTGGACGAGCCAGAGGAAGCGGCCGAAGAGCCCGTCGCAGAAGCCGAAACTGAAGAAGCTACAGAAGAAGAGTCCGTGGACGAGCCAGAGGAAGCGGCCGAAGAGCCCGTCGCAGAAGCCGAAACTGAAGAGCCCGGAGAGGCGGATGAAGATAAGCCCGCCGAATAAGTACAAATTCAGGTTTGCGACACGGGCCGCCGGGGGCCGATAGCGCTTTCACACCAACAACCCGTAGTCCCGGGATTTGAAACTGGGAACTTAACTTAAGAGGAGAATCATCATGACCATGACAAAAGATGAGATGGTTGAAGCCATCAAAGGAATGACGGTACTGGACCTTTCCGAGCTCGTGAAGACGCTTGAGGATGAGTTTGGTGTTAGCGCTGCGGCAGCCGTAGCTCCTGCAGCGCCAGCGACCGGTGGCGGAGGAGGCAGCGAGTCCGAAGAAGAAGAGAAGACTGAGTTCAATGTTGTCCTGAAGGACTTCGGAGCGAACAAGATCGCCGTCATCAAGGCGGTCCGGGAGCTCACGCCGCTTGGCCTGAAGGAAGCGAAAGACCTAGTGGAGAGCGTTCCGACAAACGTCAAGGAAGCCGTCTCGAAAGACGACGCAGATGAGAGCAAGACCAAGCTCGAGGCTGCCGGAGCTACCGTAGAGATCGCCTAGTCCTGACCCGATAAGGTAAAAAAAGGCCCCGGGAAACGATTCCCGGGGCCTTTTTTTTACCTTACTCCGACACACCGCCTAGGGCGGCGGCTCTGCGTACCCACCTAGAAGAGGCTCTTGGACTGTCCACCGTCGACGTTGATGCACGCACCCATAATCCAACCGGCATTCTCTGACGACAAGAAGGCCACAGTGTCCCCAACAGGCTCCGGATAGCCAAATTTTCCGGCCGGCAAGTTCCATTTAAGGAATTCGGCGACATCCTCTGGAGTGTTGGAGTTCCTGAACCGCTCCCAACCTCCACCGGGAAATTCGATCGAACCCGGAGCCACGCTGTTGACGCATACGCCACCCGGAGCGAGTTGGAGCGCGAGGTGCTTTGTAATTGCGATCAGACTCGCTTTCGAAGCCATATATGGAGCGCTACCACCATGCTCTCTGCCCCAGATCGACGCGATGTTGACGATGCGGCCCCAGTTACGTTCCTGCATACCCGGCGCAGCGAGCTGCATGAGCCGGACGGACGACCAGAGGTTGACCTCAAATACGGCCCTGAAGTCTTCTTCAGACGTGGCAAGGACGTCTGAAGTGCCCAGGCTTCCCCCAACGTTGTTGACGAGAATATCTATTGAACCGAGAGCAGCCTCGGCCTCATCGAAAACATTGGCGGCAGATTCCGGAAGAGACATGTCTGCGTTGATTGCTACTACGGTAGCTCCGGAATTCCGCAGTTCGTCGGCTGTATCGTCCAGCCGCTCCTGGCCACGGGCGCAGATCGCCACATTGACGCCTTCACGCGCAAGTGAGATCGCAGACTGCCGACCCAAGCCTCTGCTGCCGCCTGTAATGAGAGCGTTTCTTCCCTTTATACCAAGATCCAAGACTGTTTCCCCCATGCATGCCAGAACAAAATCCGGGCCGAATTCCCTAAAATGATCCGTTAACAGGTATCGACGGATACGTACGAATCCTTGCCATTGACGACTTGTGCGATTGTACCGAAGGGCTTCTACACCCCAAAGAAAATCGTCCCTTTACGTCCTGTATACGAGTACTGAAACGGAGACAATGGAGCGAAGAACACGGCACTTACTTCATCCACAGTCCGAGATATACATAATTAATCCCCGAAATAAAGGGTTTTCAATGGCCGTCCGTACCTTGACTGCCTGAAAAGCCGTAGTGTATCGTGAAGCCGTTCGCGAACCACGCGCGTCTAATTTAGATACGTGTTCAGTTAACACTCAAAATACCGATTACGAGAGTGTCGTTTTACTACTCTCGGGGCCATCGCAGATACAGTGTTTGCATTCTGGTCTAATAATCTGGCCGACCGCAGGAGGTAGCCGATGCTGGGATCCGCTGGATCCATAGTCCCGATGCGCTGGATACTGGGTATCTTTGCTCTGGGGCTGATAGCCGTTATGGTCGCAACATCGGCCAATCCGTGGGCCGGAGCGGCGACATTGCCGACCTCCGTGACTGCATCAGCTGCAAGTTCAACTAGCATCCAGGTCAACTGGACTGCTGTGACTGCTGGAAGCACAATCCCCGGCACTGGCAATGTCATTGACAAATACAATATTGACTGTGTCCCGACAACCGGGAGCACGATCAGTCTTGTCGTCACCGGCATCGCTACGGCCACGGGTACTGTCCCCGGATTGACCGCTGATATGGCTTATGTTTGCACCGTCAAACAACAGTCCGGTTCCACTCTCCCGGCTTCTGGAGTAGCTGCTAACTCTGTAACGACACCGTTGAACGCTGCCACGACATTGGATTCGGCTGTCGCCAACTTGACGACAGCAAATGTCCAGGTGGCCGGCACGATACAGATGTCCGTTGACCCTCTCGGCGCAGACACCGCCAAAACGGGCATCGCTAGTGGCGTCACCGTGGCCTGGACCACACAGGCCGGAACCGGAAGCGGTTCGCTTAGTGATGCTTCCGGGTTAGCCACAACTTACACGGCTACCGCAGAAGGCACCGCGATGGTCACGGTGACCGTGACGCAAACTGCGTCCGCTATTGTCAAGACGGACACCGTGGCTGTTTCGAACTTCACGGTTGTCGCTGATCCAGTTCCCGCGGCACTTGTCGATCCGGCTGCAGCAGACATTCCAG
>JAPKBN010000020.1 GCA_026421215.1 Dehalococcoidia bacterium | reverse complement strand
GAAACAACCAGTCGCGGCAGTGCAATCCTCGCGCTGGAAAGCGTTGGCATTATCGACTCTCTGGATGATCTTCCGACGCAACGTGGCAGGCGATACACTCCCGACGCCACGTCTACAGCTGCTTACCGGATCGGCCTTGAACGGCACCATCGACTCTATCACTCACTACTCGATTCGCTGACCCCGGGCAGTGGCTACAGCAGCGAATGTGATCACGACCCAATTTGATGTAACCCTCGAATTCAACCCCTCGAATTTCAGGTTCCGAAGGACAATGCGTTGGATTCTGGTGCGCTTAACCGGGGTGGTTACGTCGTCACGGTGAGCGACAAAAATTCTGATGCCGTACTCTTCGTGACCGGCTCCGAACTATCAAGTGTGGAGTCGGTTGGAGGGCTACTCGTAAACGACGGAGTCAAGGCGCGCGTTGAAATCAATATCGTCATGAAAACGATTCGATGCCCAACCGTCCGAGTACCGAGATAACGTGTTGCCGCCATCGATCCGACCAAGGTTGTCTCTAGAGGCAAGCGGGTCTATTGGACCGGAGCAATATCTAGACCTCGACAGCGCTGTAATCGGCATGACATGCTACGGAGCGTCGGCACAGGGTGCGAGGGTACTGGTCAGGTTCGGGTTTACGGCGGAGAATGTTCAGTGCACCGCGCTGTCGATCCTAGAACGACTTCGCTGAACCTCCCACGCATGACAGACCAGACACGGAGAACACATGAAGATCGCCATAAGCGGCGACCACGCCGGGCTTGAGATGAAGAACTACATCTTGGACTACGTATCCGGTCTGGGTCACGAGGCCGTAGATCACGGCGCGTTTGAGTACGATGCAGACGACGATTTCCCTGACCTCGCCGCACCGGTCGCGCATGCGGTCGCTAGCAAAGAGGTAGATCGAGGCATAATCGTTTGCGGGAGCGGAGTCGGCGCGTCGGTTGCCGCCAACAAGATTCCAGGCATTAGGGCCGCCATGTGCCACGACACCTACTCCGCCGCGCAGGGCGTCCAACACGACGACATGAACGTACTCTGTATTGGCGCCAGAATTATCGGAGTAGCGTTGGCCGAGGCGCTGGTCGATGCGTTTCTTGGCGCAGAGATGGACAAACACCCGAGATTCCAACGCCGTCTGGACAAGGTGATCAAACTGGAACAGGACGCTCTAAAAGGTTAATAGCCTGCCATGCCTGACAACACGATCCAAAAAGCTCATGAGATCGGACAATCGATCTGGTTTGACTGCATAAGTCGAGATCTACTCGCCGTCGAGGTGAAGACATTTGCAGATGCTTTCGAGGGGTTGATGGGAGTAATAGACTCCAAACTGCGTGAACTTTCCGGCGCACCCGCTTCAGATTGATTTGCCACAGACACCGGATTGGCAAGATCAAATCAAAAGCGAATTAGACGCGCTCAAAAAGCGCGGCACTATCGAGGCCCTCTGGCGGCGAGACCCGAACGCATGGGTCGCCCCACTCCCTGACGGCGCACCGGCTGAGGAAGCAACCGGTTGGCTCGATCTCCCGGACCGAATGGCCGACCTTGTCGATGATTTGGTCACGTTTGCCGACGAGGTCCGTATCGACGGATTCACAGACCTTGTTCTACTCGGTATGGGCGGCAGCAGCCTTGGACCTCTGGTGCTCGGTCGGGTATTCAGGGCGAGTCCGGGTTACCTACACCTGCATGTGCTGGACTCCACTTTGCCCGGCCAGATCAGGGCTGTCGCGAATCGAGTAGATCTACGCAGAACCCTGTTCCTGATCTCCAGTAAATCGGGCACGACGATCGAACCGTTGAGATTGACGGCCTTTTTCCGTAAACGACTGGAGGAAATCGGAGTAGAAAATCCCGACGCCCGGTTTATCGTCGCTACCGACCCGGGCTCGTTCCTTGACACGATGGCAAATGAACGCGGCTTCAAACGGGTGTTTGACACCCCGGTAGACGTAGGCGGACGATTCTCTGTGCTGTCAATGTTTGGTCTGTTACCGGCGGCGCTAATCGGTGTGGACGTCGAGAAACTGCTCGGGCCGGCGGTCGCAATGGCGCTGGCGTGCCGAGCGAGCGACGATCCTGAGACGAACCCGGGCGCGCTGCTTGGAGCAACCCTTGGAGGGTTGGCGGCGGTCGGACGAGACAAGGTCACTATCGTCACTTCACCGCGACTGAGTTCGATCGGGCTCTGGGTCGAGCAACTACTCGCCGAATCCACCGGCAAGAACGGCCGCGGCCTCGTGCCCGTGGCTGGTGAGCCGTTCTACAGCGTTTCCGAATACGGAGACGATCGCAACTTCGTGTACATACGTCTCGCCGGGGACGACAACACCGGAACCGATGCCCACGTGTCAACGCTCGAAAACGTTGGCCTGCCTGTGACGCGTATTGAGTTGGGGCACAACTACGACCTCGGCGCTGAGTTCTTCCGGTGGGAGTTTGCAGTTGCGGTAGCCGCGACGGTGATCTCTGTGTACCCGTTCGATCAGCCTGACGTGGAAAGTGGAAAGGTGTTCACACGCAACCTTCTTGAGTCGCATGATGCGACAGGTCAGACATTGCCGGACGCTCTTGATGTTGCCGAAGTAGTGAAATCGGTCTCAAGCGCCAGGCCCGGCGATTACGTCGCCATTTTCGGCTACATCCCTGAGTCTCTTGAAGTGGACAACGCAGTGTCAGAACTACGTGCCGCGATCACACGGCGCACAGGGATCGCGACCACATTTGGCTATGGACCTCGATACCTTCATTCCACCGGACAGCTTCATAAAGGTGGACCTGATGGGGTGATTGGACTTGCGCTCGTTGCGGGAAACGAAGACGCTCTGGCCGTGCCTAGCGTGGATTTAGGGACGGAGACGGAGATCGCCTACGGATTCGAGTCGCTGTTCGTGGCTCAGCTCCTTGGAGACCTCGAAGCCCTACGTGCGAAGGCCCATAGAAACATGATGACAGTATTGAAAACGCCATACGCAAAAGCGATACAAAACATTACTGCATCACTCAATGATAGCCAGTAGTAGTGGGTTCAGGACCATGCGCAGGACGTAATAATTCGGGGTGGGAATCCCGTGCTAGAATCGCCGCCCCGCAGGATATGCAGGGGGTAAACTGGAACAATCGAGAGATTCAGATGGAACGTCATCCGGAGATCAATTCCGGCGCCACCATCCTACGAAGCCGTTAGTTTTACGACGAGACCTGCGGTCTGGGAGGGACCCTCGAGTATGCCGACAGACAGCGCTAACACACCAAAAATGGTTCTCGCAATAGACCACCGCTTTGCCCTGTTTACGGAACTCCTTTCCGCCAGTCCGGTTCACCCGACGGCAGCGGAGCGGGAGCGCGCCGCCAGCCTCAAGCAGGTCGTCTTTGAGGGGCTGCTGAAGGCCGTCGAGAACGGTGTGCCAAAATCTGAAGCCGCCGTCTGGACAGATTCCGATCTGGGTGAGTCGATATTGCTACGTGGTCGCGGCATGAATCTCAACACGATGATGTCAGTAGAACGAGCACGCGTCGCCGAGTTCCGGTTTGAAGATGCTCTCGGCTTCTCTGAACGCATGTCTATCCTTGATGTCACGTACGCCGCTGCGCGTGTGCCTTACAACCCGGGTGAAGAGTCCATAGTGAACGAGGCTCAGCAACGAAAATTGCGTAGGCTGAGCGAGATCGCACGGTCCAGCAACTCCGGTCTGACGCTCGAACTGATCATGCGGCCGACCCAGGCTCAATTAGATCAGTCGGGCAGCGTCGAAGCGTGGGATACCGATGTCCGCCCGGGTCTGATAGTTCAGGCGATCCGCGAGCTACAGGATGCCGGTGTTGAGCCGGATCTGTGGGCCTTACGCGGGATCGATAACACGGCAGCTATGGCAACGGCCACTGCTCAAGCACAGGTCGATGACCGCAAGGCCGGCGTGCTGTTCACGCTTGGCGAAGACCCTTCCGGAGAGATGGAACTTGATCAGGATCTGATCAACCTCGCCGCCCGTACGCCGGGGTGCCGGGGGCTCGTGGTCGGTCCGGCGATCTACGCCGAGCATCTCCGCGCATACAACGAGGAAGAGATTGATCGGGACGAGGCCGGCGTCCGGATAGCGGAGCGCTACAACGCCGCTTACACAAGCTACACCGCCGCGCTCTCGACCTCTGACGTCGCCTGATTCGCCTCAAACATTGGGAGACCCCAAACCCTTTGGACGGCAAGTCGATTAACGAGCAAGCCTCTTGATTCGCGCGTTTATTTTCGATCTCGACGGCACTCTGGTCGAAACCGAGATGTTGAAGGCACAGGCTTATGCGGCAGTATCTCAAACGCTGCTCGGTCTCGATGCTCCCGACGAACGCGCCATCGATGTGTATCGGCGCATCGTCGGCGCGACCGACGAGACAGCCGCCCGTGCAATGGTCGATGAGCTAGGACTGGCTTCAGCCATGCATGAGGGCGCGGAAGAACCCTGGCAGGCGCTCAGCCGGTTGCAGACCGAGCTCTACAGGTCAGACTTCGCTTCGGGAGACGGGCTACGTTCGGTCGTCTACCAGCACGCCATCGATCTGCTTCGCGATCAGGCCGCTTCCGGAATGGCGGTCGCGGTTGCTACCTCATCTCAGACGGAAGCTGCGAGCCGGGTTACAGAAGAGATCGGGATAAGTGACCTTCTGGACGTGCTTGTCGGCCGCGACCAGGTGACCAACGGCAAGCCGGACCCAGAGATCTACCTGAAAACAGCCGAACTGCTGGGCGTCTCCCCGGACGAAGTAATCGTTGTCGAAGACTCCGCAACTGGACTGGAGTCCGCCGTGCGTGCCGGAATGCGCTGCATAGCAATTGCCAGCGCATTCAGCGGGGATGGCCTTCGGGCGCAGACGTTGCTGCATCAGGAATGTTGTGTTTACCGAGTGGAGAACCTTACGGGCGTTGTACAGCAGCTTCTGGTCGAGGCCGAGTAAAGCAGCGATAGATTGATGGGGCCGCTGCGTTAGACTTCGTTCGCCATACGCGCTGCTCCCCCGCCCTCACCACAAGACAAAGGATCCCCGATGCCAGACAAGATCGTCTCCGCCGGTGACATGAAGTTCAGGGTCGTCCCGGACTGGCCCGGGCCTGATGGCCTCAAGTTCCGGGAAGTCGCCGGGGTCGCGGTCGACTCTCAGGGTCTCGTGTACGTCTTCAATCGAGGCGAGAACCCCGTGATGGTTTTCGAGCCAGATGGCACGCTTCACGACGAGTGGGGTGGAGATCTTTTCACCCGGGCGCACAACATCACCATCGGCCCGGACGATCTCGTATACGCGGTCGACGTGGCTGAGCACACCGTCACTAAGACGACGACTTCGGGTGAAGTTTTAATGACGATCGGCACAAAGGGTCAACCATCGGACACCGGAATCACGACCGACTATCGAACGATCACCCACGGCGGCCCGCCGTTCAACCAGCCGACAAAAGCGGCCCTGAACGCGGACGGAGATATTTTTGTCTCAGACGGTTACGGAAATGCCCGTGTTCACCGGTTCGCCGCGGACGGCACGCTCAAGAACTCGTGGGGCGAGCCGGGCAACGAGCCGGGGCAGTTCAACCTGTCGCACGCAGTCGCCATCTCACCTGACGGACGTGTCTACGTTGCCGATCGTGAGAACTCCCGATTGCAAGTGTTTACGCAGGATGGTGAGCATCTGGACACGTGGGACGAGGTCAGCCGGCCGTGTGACGTATTCGTCGGTCCAGACGGCCTTGTGTACGTCGCCGAGCTCGGCCACAAAGGCGGACTGGGACTCGCTGCTCCGACGAACAATCCCGGCATCCCGAGCATCAGCGTCTGGACCGTCGATCATGAACTGGTTGGCAAATGGGGCAGCGACGACATCTTTGAACCTGGTTCCTTCTTCTCGCCCCACGGCATCGCCATCGGACCTGACGGCAGCGTGTACGTCGGCGAGGTGACGGTGTCGGGCGACGCCGGGCGTGGCACCTTCCCGGACAGCTACCGGTCCATTCAGAAGTTTGAGCGGTTGAGCTGATGTTGGGTACAACCTGCACCACACACGCCCGGCGAAGCCAATACACGTGGCGTTGCCGTCATGCCTGAGGGGTTGGGAGAGCCGCCGGATATTCGCGGTTTGGACCCGATGATGTTGAATGAACGAGAGTTGAGGGAGATTCATCAGAAGTTGGCGGACTGGGTCGACGAAGCGGAAGAGGCTGACGATACCGATCGCCCCCACGAGCAACTTATCGACGATGTGAGGAATGCCCTAAGCTCGGTTTCGGAAGAGCGAGCCCATCGCAGGACGATGTAATGACATTGCGTCTGATACAAGTGCATATCATGACATGTCGTACCTGAATGCCCTGAAATCAAGGTTATTACGGTTTCTGGCTCGCCGATTTCAGGGTACTGGCCTCGCCACGATAGTCGTCCAACCTCAATGCTTTTCGCTTGAACAACGGCCGTATCGGCATGCTTCCTGTTGTCGATCCGATGTGCGACGCCGCCTGACATGAATCTCGCCATACGGATCAACCGATAAATTCAATCGCCCACACTGGCCAAATTTCCGTATCTAGAGTGTTCGATCGGTGGCAGGCACCTCTGTGGTGCCGTCAAGGGCTGCCTCTTCAGCCTCTTCGCTGGCTCTCAGATCCTCTTCCGGCGGCTTCACGCCTCGGAACGCTGCGTAGACCGCGACGTCATACACGAGCTTTGCGGTGGCTGCGATTATGAACGGAGCAGCGGTAACGCTGTTGGACCACAGCAACCCGGTGAAGGTAGTGCTTGGCATTCGGAAAACCGTCCGGCCAAGGTTGTTCGCCCCGGCCATGACGACTCGCTCATCCGGCGGCGCGATCGCCATGACATAGGATTGCCGGGTTGGGACGTCCATCTCGTTGAACAGCTCCCGGAGGATGAACAGACCGATCGCTATCGGTAACGTCGGAGCAAGTGCAAACGCGATGAGGAGCAGGTTGGCCCCGATCTGCGTCCACACCATCGTATTCAGCAGGCCGATTCGCCGGGCGACGTAGGGAGCGGCCCAGATGGAACCCAGGTTCCAGATCTGGGCGACCACCAGAACAGCGCCGATCGTCCCCTCGTTTACGCCGAAGTGGGTGAACAGCCAGAACGAGACGAAGGCATCTGAGACCATCCCTCCGGCCATCGAGTCGATCCCAAATAAACCCGATATCCCGAGGATGCGTCCGCGCGATTTCGTACGCAGTGGATTGGTGAAGCGACCGCCCCCAATGGTGCCGGTTTCGACAGCGGACGAAAGCACCATGTAAATAGCAGCGGCGCCAAAATTCAGGATCGCGTACATGCTTATGGTGATGCGATATGCGTCGACGGGTTCGAGATCGAAGATTTTGATGAGCACCGTTGCCAGCCCGGCCAGCAATGCGCCGAACGCCCTGCCGCCGGATGAAAACACGGACAGGTACGCAAAGGACTTGGTCCGCTGCTCGGGCGTCGCGACCTCTGCCAGCCCCGCCTGTTCAAGCTGGACTATCGGCCCGTGGTGCATTCCGCTGGCTGCGAACGCGCCGAAGAACGACCCGATTGTCAGGAGCCAGAAGTTGTCCGTGACCACCAGAAGAATGCCTGAGAATCCGGTAATGACCCCAAGTAAGACGAACCAGTTCCGTCGTGACATCACCGGACCGGCGACGACGACCATTGAAGATAGGGCGACACCGCCGACAAGACTCACGCCAAGTAGAAATCCGATGCGCGGCGTGCTGAACCCAACGGCGTCCAGATAGATGGCAATGAGTACGGCCAGGATACCCATGCCAATAGCGCGTACTCCCCTGCCGCTGTATATGAGGAGCGCGTCGAGTCTTGGGCGCCCTGATGCTGAAGGGGCGGCGTCAGTCATTGGCGAGACGGATCAGTTCTTGCGTATTTGGCATCGTCGCGAGTCTACGCGTCCCCGGCGCGTCAAGGCAGGCCAATGCCGGTCAGAAAGCGTCTCGGGATATTCCCTACAGGTCACTCCGTCATTCCCAGACAGGTGGGAATCCAGTGACACGCAATACGTCTGACACAAATTGTTGGAGAAAACCGTCTATCCGTAATCTTCGGGTAGGTCTTATGGTTTACCCCTCACCCGGAATTTCAGAGCGCTTCTTATGGCAATGTCAGGCCACATAAAAATTGCCATCCCGGCAGACTCAGAACAGGCCGATATGCGTGTTGCACTCGTTCCTGAGACGGTCAGCGGACTGGTGAGCAAGATCTAAGACCTGTAGTTCCGGCACGACGACATTTCACCACCCCCAAAACTGAGGATTTAGGTAGATACGCTGGAACGGAGTACCATCATCGATGGCGTGCCAATGGAACGGACTTGAATCTCACCTTAAATTACACTCCACGAGGCGCTCTTAAAATTGGCGATCCGGGACTCCGATGCGGCTGGTCTCACAGACAAAGTCGAATCCACCAGTAATACCCCTGAGACAACGGTCGCCGAAAACACGGCACGGACGTCCATATTCTCCGCGCTCGCCGCGCCTCAGTACAGGCGTTTCTGGTTTGGTTCCCTTGCCTCCGTTGGCGCCACTCAGCTGCTGATCATCGGCCAGGGCGTGCTGGTATTCGATCTCAGCGGTTCCGAGTTCTTGTTGGGCCTGGCTGGAGCGGTCACAGGCATAGCGACTATCATCGTCGCTCTATTCGGCGGTGTGCTGGCAGACCGCGTCAACAAACGCTTGCTTCTGATGACCACATCGATCCTAGTCGCCGGCTTGCTGTTCCTCCTCGCCATGCTGGACCTAACTGATGTCGTCAAGGTCTGGCATGTTGTCGCGATTGCAAGCGCTATTGGCGTCGTGGTCGGGTTCGATGCACCAGCTCGACAGTCAATCTTCCCGCTCCTCATCGATCGACGCGATCAGATGATGAGCGCAGTGGCGCTTAATTCGGTGGTGTGGCAGGGTACGAGGATCATCGTTCCCGCGATAGGCGGGTTCGCGCTGGCGTATTTCGGTACCCACTCAGTGTTCTTTGCAGGCGCCGTGGGGTTCACTCTGATGTTTTTCATAATGACGATCGTCAGTGTTGATGAGGGGGAACAAGGACCGTCGCACAGCGCACTGGCGGAACTTTGGGATGGCATTCGATTCGTAGCAGCAAACCGGCTTTTTGCGGTCCTTATCCCGCTCACCTACGCCAACATGTTCTTCTGCATGTCTTACATGCAACTGATCCCCGTATTCGCTGACGCATATGCCGATCAGTCTGACCAGGCGCTCGGATTCCTGTTCGGGTTGGCGGGCATTGGTTCTATCGTCGGCACATTTGCAATGGGGCGCGTCCGTTCTTATCTGCCGGTCGGGTGGCTGATGATCCTGGGATCTCTGGGCGGTTCAATGGCGATCATCGCGTTCGGAGTCTGGACCTACTTCGGACCGGATCCATCTGGATACGCCAATCCGATAAATTCGCCGATGTTTCTACTCTCGGCCGCACTGATGTTCATCACAGGCACCTTCAACTCGATGTTCTTGATCAGCTCGATGACGGTCTTGCAGCTGCGCGTCCCATCGAAGTTAAGAGGGCGTGTGATGGGGATCTACGTGATGACCTTCAGTTTCATTGGAATCGGCGGCCTACTCGCCGGTGGTGTTGCACAGCTTGTGAACGCCAGCTTCGCCGTCGCGGCCAGTGCAGCGGTGATGCTCACAATCATGGTGTTTGTCATAGTTTCGCAGCCCGTATTACGTGGTCTGCGGGCCGAGTGACGACACAGGCAGAGTCTGAATCCACATTGCTCTAAAGGGAATCGACACTTCTGCTCTTCCTGCCTCTCGTCTTTATCGAAATAGACTTCAACGGGTTTGAGATAAATGACGTGCGGCACAAATCCAATCTCGAGAGCTCAACGGGATGAGTTTGGACCACCGTGATTGGTCCGATCTGGTTGTTGGGTTGGCTGGCCTACCTAGTGTTTGGGCGGCAACCTCGAAATGCCTGACATTCCCGAAAATCAGGGCGAATATGCGATCGAGACTCATAGACTGACTCGCAAATTGGGGTTCATTTTCGCCGTTGACGGTCTAGCGCGGGCCCGTTGGTGTTGATATGGCCGCGTGCGCTGCTACGCCGGTATGCTTACGGTCCTAATTAAGTCCGCCTGAATTTGGCCCTTTCAGGGTCGATCCACAGGCACACGGAATTGCCGAGGTAATGAAACAGGTGAGATCAGACGGGGTACGAGACCGGCTTGAGCAGCGCGAACGATCCCTTTCGCCATTCGCCATCCGCTCGTCTGACTCGACAGGGCGTGCCGTTCCTGAAGAAGAGAGCCCTATACGGACGGCATTTCAGCGCGACCGAGATCGGATTATTCACACGAACTCGTTCCGGCGCATGAAGCACAAGAGCCAGGTTTTTGTGGCGCCGATCGGCGATCACTACGTGACGCGACTTACTCACACGCTTGAGGTCGTTCAGATCGGCCGTACAATCGCACGCGCCCTGAACCTTAACGAGGACCTTGTCGAAGCCATCGGAATGGGCCATGACCTCGGTCACACACCGTTCGGGCATCTCGGCGAGCGCGTTCTGAACGAACTGATGCCGGGCGGGTTCCATCACAGCCGTCACAGCGTGCGCATTGTTGAGGTTTTGGAAAAGGATGGCCGGGGCCTGAACCTCAGCGGGGAGGTCGTAGAGGGAATTCGGCGGCACTCCAAGTCACAGGGAACGTTCCTGGACCGGGACGCCGTGACGGGCATGACGCTTGAGGCGCAGGTGATCCGGCTCTCGGACGCCATGGCCTACCTGGCGCACGATATAAACGACGCCATCCGCGCCGGCATAATCGAAATAGAGGACCTGCCAACCGGCGCGATCACATATCTGGGACGGCGACACTCCGAGCGCGTGAATGCGCTCGTGACAGACGTGATCGAGGCTTCATGGTCGGCGACGGGCCAGGGTGCGGACAATGAAACTGCTGTGATCACGATGTCGTCCGAATTCGGAGAGGTCGTGACGGAAATCCGTAACTGGATGTTCGAAGAGGTGTATCTCCCTATCAGCGCCACACTTCCGGGAAAAGCGGCGCTCGAGATCGTGGACCTGCTGTATCACCACTACCTGGAGCACCCCGAGGAGATCCCGGAAGATTTCCCGCGAGTGGCGGACACGCCCGAGCGTCTCGCGGCCGATATCGTTTGTGGCATGACTGACGGATTCGCGCTCTCACGGGCGGAGTCGATCCGGCCGGGCGCATTCGCCGATGCGTTCGAGGGACGACTTTAAGGGTTTGATGGCAGGGAGCAAAGATTCGTCCCTCCCAACTGCCCGGGGAAATTAACGCCTAGTCGTTTTGAGTTAAATCGAGCGTCTCTCCCCGTAATCCCCAATATCAATCCCCACAATCCCCAGATCGACACCCCTATATTTCGATTATTGAAATATCCACCCGCTCTTTGTGACACACGTGAGTCACTTTGCCCAGAAGTTTCTTATGCTATCGCGAGAACTATGACACTTGTAGACGACGTCAAAGCCCGATCCGATATCGTCCAGGTCATATCGCAGTACGCGGATCTGGACACCCGATCGCGCACGCCCAAAGCCCCATGCCCATTCCACGCCGAACGAACGGCATCGTTCGTCGTCTTCCCTGACACCGGAACGTGGCGTTGTTTCGGCGCCTGCTCTACCGGCGGCGATGTGATCTCTTTCGTCATGCGAAAAGAGAATTTGCAGTTTGGTGAGGCGTTGAAAATGCTGGCAGCGCAGGCCGGGATTGAATACAGGGAACCGGATAGACGCAACGACTCCGATCTGCTTTACAAGGCCAACGAGGTAGCCGCCGCGTACTTCAGTGCATTGTTGACTTCGCCCGAAGGTGCCGATGCGAGGGCCTATCTCGAAGGCCGTGGATTCGATACCGAAGCCGCAAAACGGCGCGGATTCGGCTTTAGTCCGTCGGGCATCGAGACTCTTGCGGGGCATCTTAAGACCCGGGGAATCAGCGGTCGAGCTGCCAAAACTGCCGGGCTCGTGCGGCAGGGTAAGGACGGTGGTTGGAACGACATGTTCCAGGGCCGGCTTACGATCGAGATCAGGGATCGCCAAGGCAACATCGCCGGTTTTGGCGCACGCAGCATGGACGGATCTGATCCCAAATACCTGAACTCCCCGCGTAGTTCTATCTTCGATTAATCCGGCCTGCTGTACGGCCTGAACTGGGCCGCAGACGGTATCAGCTCCTCTGGCACCGTCGTTGTGGTCGAGGGCTATATGGACGCCATCACCGCGCACGAAGCCGGGTTCGACAACACAGTTGCTTCGATGGGCACGGCGATCACTACGGACCAGGTGGGGCTGGTTCGCGGGCTCGCGAACGAAGTGATCCTGGCCCTGGACAGTGATGTCGCCGGCCAGACCGCTACCCGCAACAGTCTGGAAACGGTCTGGGGCGCGCTCCAATCACAGCGTCGATCGGAAACCGTGAACACGAGGACAGCGGCATCTCTTGAAATTCGAGTCGCCACGTTTGAATCGGGCAAAGACCCCGATGAGGTGATCCGGGGTGACAAGAGCGGAAACGCTTGGAGGGAATCGCTCAAGAACGCCAGGTCGCTTCTGGACTACCTTCTGGAAACCGCGGCCGGGACTTACGACCTGTCGACTCCGGATGGAAAGACCGGTGCCGCCGGAGAGCTGCGCCCGCTTATCAACATGGTCCCGAACCAGTACGAGCAAGAGGCGTACATGACACGGCTTGCCGCACTGCTCGACGTCAGTCTTGAGCAACTTCGAGTCAGCGCGCCACGCACCTCGATCGCTCGACGAACTGCTGGGGCCTTACTCCGGGAACCGCCCGGTTCGCGCTCGTCAAGCGATGCCGTGGCGTCGGCATTAAATCCGGATAGCGCCAATGCGGGGGAGGATTATCTCCTTGCGGTTGTATTGCAAAATCCTGAGATGCGTGAGTACGCCATGGGTGTAAGTGAAGAGCAATTTCGTGATCCGGTGAACCGCGTTGTATTTACGATGCTTCAAAATTCAGCTACGCTGGAAGTTGCGGCCCTTTCTGGGGGAGGGGATGTTATGGAGAAGATTGAGCGTCTTCGTGACAAGATATTGCCGCCTACGGATCAAAAGGAAATGGTTGAAGCTATTTCTGATTGTGTCCAGAGGTTGCATCAGCGCCACATCCGCACGATAAAGGCTGAAGAAAACCGGTTATTTCCAAATGACGGCAAAGCCCTGCCCGACGACCCCCAACAAGCCGCAGATCTCGCTCTGGGTTCCGTAGATACCAACAAGCAACTGCAGCATCTTTTCGCAAGGCGGTCCTGAACCATGCCAAGACGATCGGGTCGAGCCTCAGAAACCAACTCTTACGATGAGGAGTTGGACAATCAATCCTCGACCGGGGTAATTCAGGTTGCTCGGCCATCCGGCCGGGATGACTTTGATGCCGACGACGATGAGCCCAGTGTTGTCCTCGCTCCTCAAGGCGCGGCCTCAGCATCTGAACTCGACCGCTGGGAAGCGTCACGGTCTGCCATTCAGGCGGCCAACGCCAGCGAGGCGTGGGTCCAGCAGGCCGCCGAGACTGAGCTCACCGATGATCCGGTACGCATGTACCTGCGTGAGATCGGCCGCGTGAACCTGCTCACGGCTAACGACGAACGCGTACTTGCCCGGGCGATGGAACTTGAAAAGCGCCTGATCGCCATCGAGGATGAAATCACCGAGGAGACCGGGCGCCCACCGACAGCTCGCATCACGGTGCTTGGCCTACTCAATCGCCTGTACACGGTACGGGACGCAGCTATCGCTGTTGCCAGATTCCTGGGTATCCCGGAAGAAGTTCGACTCTCCACGGTCATGCACGACCCTGACATGCGGGATCTTATAGATGGGCCGATCAACGAAGCGCTCGTCAACTATCTTTCAGACACGCTTCAAATTGAGCCCGAAGACGCACAGAAATTGGTCGTCGAGCTATCGATCGTGACACGGCTTCTTCCTCCGGAGGTGATCGACGTACTTGACGACGATCCGCCGGTGAATGAGATCGAGAACGAGATCGCAAATGAAGGGATAGAAGACAAGCTCGGCATGTACGAGCTCCTTTTCCACTCCCATCTCTCCCGGGTGCGAGAAGAGAGCACCAAGTCCCAACGCCACCTGGCCGAGGCGAACCTGCGGCTGGTAGTCAGCGTCGCTAAGAAATACATCGGACGAGGCATGAACCTCTTGGATCTTATCCAAGAAGGCAACATCGGCCTGATCCGCGCGGTCGAGAAGTTTGACTACCGGAAGGGCTACAAATTCTCGACGTACGCCACCTGGTGGATCCGGCAGGCGATCACACGCGCCATAGCAGACCAGGCCCGCACGATCCGCATCCCGGTACACATGGTCGAGACCATTAATAAGCTTCTCCGCGTCAGCCGCCGTCTTGTGCAGGAGTACGGACGTGAGCCCACCGCCGACGAGATCGGCCGACAGATGGAGATGACCTCCGACAAGGTTCGGGAAATCCTCAAAATTTCCCAAGAACCTGTTTCTCTTGAAACACCCATTGGCGAGGAAGAAGACAGCCACCTCGGGGACTTTATCGAGGACAAGAACGCGCCCGCCCCGGCGGAGGCCGCGACCTACCATCTCCTGCGTGAACAGGTCGACGATGTTCTCGACACCCTGAGCCTCCGAGAGCGCCGAGTTCTCCAGCTCCGGTTTGGCCTCGAAGACGGTCGAAGCAGGACGCTTGAAGAGGTCGGACGGGAGTTCTCTGTCACACGTGAGCGCATCAGGCAGATCGAAGCCAAAGCGTTACGAAAATTACGACACCCCACCAGAAGCAAGAAGCTCAGGGATTTCTTGGAATAATCAATCGTAAAGCCCCTCGGTTTGGTTCGGGATATGGCTTTGAACTTTGATGATCAAACAGCGGTCCAATTGCGGGCCGCTGTTTTTGTTTACGCCACCTCTCGGCCCATTTTTCTCTCTCGATGTGCGTTACGTACGTTCAAATCCTTGCATGCATTTATTGTTAAGTGTTTGCTTCGTAAGTGTATGCTTGGCAATAGCGTTGAACTGGATTGCACTATTCAAGGTTCCCAGGCAGGGTGCCTGAAGTGTCTATACGCGACGTGGCGTGATCCGCGTCCGTGGATGGTGAGACCGTGGCACAGGTGTTACTGCTGACCGGGCCCGAAATGATCGATGTCGTGAGCGACATATTCGTCATCATGTTTCTCATTTTCGCCTTCTTCGCACTGATCGTTTTTATGGTTATGGCATTGCTCATGTACCGGCGTGTCGCGGGCCTTCTAGATGCGCTGACAAAGGCCGCCGAACGGGGAGATCGATTACTTGAAGAACTGGGTGAGATTACTGAAAAAGTGAAGTCCGGCGGCGCACTTCCAGGCATGGCATTCCGAGGTGTGTTCGGGACCATCTCCTCTGTTCTTGGAGGGATCATGGGGCGGCGCCGAGGACGTACCAGAAATTCCGACTAGCCGGGACTCTACCGGATCGATATGACTATTTCTTTCACTTGTATGACCCGTAAACACAGCATCAGCAGAACCTCAGAGGGAGATCCTCGGCATGGCAAGTAATGACGGCGGCGGTTTCATCGTCGGCCTGATTGTGGGCGGCGCGGCAGGCTTCCTGGCCGGGATCCTGATGGCACCACGCTCAGGCGAAGAAACCCGGGCGATTCTTGCGGAAAGGAGCAGTGAGTGGCGGGAGCGCGCCGGTGAGCTTGGCGCCGTCACGCGTGAGCGTTTTGGACAGGCGGTGACGGAAGGCCAGTCCGCAGCCAGGCGAGCCAGGGGACACGCTGGACCGGAATTTGACGATGAGTTCGACATCGACTTCGACGACGATCCATTGACGGAACCGGATGACGATCGGACGTAATCCTCCCGTCTAGCCACAAGTCGTGGGCTAGCCTCTGATCGGCAGATCTTTCATACGCGGGTAAGAGCCGAATACCTTGAACCAGGATGACATTTCGGTCAGCTTCGCGATAGTCTCACTTCCGACCGGGTCCGCACGATGCAGTTCTATGTCCAACAGGAAGGTGTAGCGACCCAGCCGCTCCCCCGTTGGCCGCGATTCTATCTTGACTATGTTGATCGAGTTTTCTTTCAGCACCCCGAGGGCCCGGTACAGCAATCCGGGTTCGTCCTCCGAGAACTGAAACGCCACGGACGTCATGTCGTTCCCGGTCGGGGGGCTGTCGCTGTCATCAAGCACGACGAAGCGCGTGTAGTTATTGGGGTTGTCCTGGACCGCCTCTGCAAGAACTTCCGCTCCGTAAATTTCAGCGGCCCTGAGAGGCGCTATCGCGCCGGCTACGGTATCCGACTCCTGCATGTCAATCACCGCCTGGGCGTTGCTGAGTGAAGTGACGGCCTGAACGTGACCCAGTGTAGTTTCCAAGTATTTCCGGCTCTGCCCGAGCGACTGTGGGTGCGAGAACACCATCGTCATATCGGCGATTTCCGTTCCAGGTTTCGCCATGAGGCAATGGTCGATCGGGACAGCAAGTTCACCAGCGATCCTTATGCTGTCTGTGCGGACAAGGAAGTCGAGCACGTCCGTGATAGTACCGTGCAGGCTGTTCTCTATCGGGACCACGCACTGGTCAATTTCGCGCTTCTCGACCGCTGTGGTGACCGCCGGAATGGTGGGATAAGACACCATCTCGGCATCGGGGCTGTAGTTGTGTGCCGCCTCTTCACTGTAAGTACCGGAGGGGCCCAGATAGCCAAGTTTCATGTACCGTTTACCCCTCTTTGGCATTGCATTACCGATGCAGTACCGATTTTGACTGATGTTTGATTCGCTAATAACTCAAGATAATCAGATGCCTGACCCAGACGCCAGAGAACAAGCCATCGAGGCTTTACGGCATCTCAGTGAACGTCTCCCACAGGGCCTGCGTGCCTTCCACTGGCGTCACCACTATCACCTCGTCCTCGGCGTCGAGAACCGTTTCTGGACGTGGTTCCTCGGTCTGCCCTGTAGGTCCGATAACAAGGATCACCGAACTGCCGTACGGCAAGACGATCTCGGACAGCATACGGTTGACCACCTCTGCACCTGCCGGGATTTTGATCGCCACCATTTCCCGATGTCGGCCCGCCAGGGGCATGAGACGGACGACCGGGTGTGCCGGTACCGTCGATGCAAGCCTCGTCATTGCGAGGTCGGTCAGACTCACGACATCGTCGACTCCGAGAGTCTCGAAAAGCGTGGCGTTCTCGGGATCGACGACCACAGCAACCGTCCTGGGAGAGTTGAACACCTGTTTGGCGAGTTGGCAGGAGGCGAGATTGACGGCATCGTCGCCTGTAGCGGCGATAAAGAGTCCGGCACGCGCCACCCCTGCTTCTCGCAGGTTGGTGACGTTAGTTCCATCGCCCAGTTGAGCGATGCTGCCGAACGTAGAACGAAGGGATTCGACACGTGCGTCGTCCCGATCGAGCAGGAACACTTCCTGCCCCGTCGCCAACTGGGACTTTGCAAGTCCCGTTCCTATGCGTCCTGCGCCGATGATAACGATATACATGGTCTATCAGGGCATATCCGGCACGGTCTGAAGTATCACGTCGGCGACGAGCGCCGTGGGTGAGGTGACGGTGATCCCGAGGCTTGTGTATAGCTCCCTGAGACCTTCGTCCTTCACCCGACACACGACCCTGCGCGTCCGGTAGACCGACTTCGCTTTCTGCGCGGCCAGCCCGTTCAGTGCGTCGTTCCCTGAGAGCGCGAGGAACACATCAGCGTTCTCAATTCCCGCCTCCAGCATCGCCTCTGATCCGCTTCCGTCGCCGATGACAAGGGTTATCAACCCATCATCGATCAAAGTCCGGGACAGGTTCATGACCTGTGTGCGATTCGATTCGATGACCGAGACATCGTGGCCATCAGCCGATAGTGAGGATGCTACGCGTGCCCCGATCCGGCCGGAGCCCATGATTACGACCTTCATCGCGCGACCTGATGTTGGATGAGATGGCGGCAATCACTGCCCCAGACATCGCGAATATTAGAGATATCAGACACCCGAGAGAATTCCGGCGGACTGCCGGCCTCCGGTTGATCGTGATCCGTACTGGTTCTGACGTCTCTTCCCCCGTGCCGGCGGCTCCCGCCACAGTACTACCAAGCAGCGAGCGTGTTCAAGAACGTAGGGAACGTCCTCTCCAAGGGAGAAGCGCCCGTACTCGCGCGGGCACGATGTCCCGATCACTACGGCGTCTACATCACGTTCAGCCGCTTCACGTACCACCGCCGGACCACGTTCCCGTGCCTGGAGCAACTGCGCCTCGAAATCCCCACGTGGTAACTGAACGGACGCTTCTGCGTTCATAAAGATCTGTTCAGCCCTGGCAGCTTCCGGACCGACCTCTGAGTCGACTGGCAACGCACGGTCTACGGTGATTACATACACCGCATAAAGCGTGCCTTTGACCGGTCGAACCATATCGGCGCCCTGCGCTAGCACTCCCTGATCTGTCTCGTCGCCGGTAAGTACCACAAGGACTTTAGGGTAGGCCATATGCTGGTCTGCTCCGCGTTTCAACTGGTATTTTGGGGTGAAGAAAGATCGGGCCTGATCACACGATTGGATTGGTTCTCCGGGGATTCTGAATTTTCTCAGGTAGAAATTCTGTCTACTAGCTCGTCACGCCCGGCTACCACAAGGATATCTCCAGGCAGTAGTCCATCGTCCGGGTCCGGAGACAGGGTGATCTCGTCGCCGCGTTTTAGTGCGACGACCGAGACGCCGTACTTGTCTCTCACGCCCGTGAATCCGGTCTCCCGTAGCGTCATGTTAGCGAACCTGTCCGGCACACGGATCCGGCTAATGCCATACGACTCGGTCAGTTCCATGTACTCTTGGGCATCGGGGTTAAAAAGATTGTGCGCCAGCCGGGCACCCATCTCGACCTCGGGGTGAACCACCTTGTTACATCCGATCCGCTCCAGCGTTGCCCCGTGCAGTGCGTCGTGCGCACGGGCGACGATGTATGGAAGGCCCATCGTCTTCAGGAGCACCGACACCATGATGTTCGCCTGCACATCCTGACCAATGGCCACCACGGCGATGTCCATATTGTCCACGCCCAGTTCGGCCAGGACGGTTTCACTCGTAGCGTCTCCCGCCACCGGGTAAGTTACCTGCCCCATGAGGGGCTGAACGCGCGCCTCACTCTGGTCGATCGCCATTACATCATGGCCAAGCTGATAAAGGGTGCGCGCTACACCGGATCCAAGACGCCCAAGGCCGACGACTGCGACCTGTTTTTTTGTTGTAGCGATGGGAACCCCCGATAGCTTTAGATCGAACCGGACGCCGGTTTCGTTTGGACCCGTCGCCGGGCGGCTCTATCCGGTTCCGGGTATACGTTTGGGGATGATCGGGCCCGTCAATGTGATGCCAGCAAAGCTAGCCTATTCTAATTCGTTCGGTCGCGTATCGATAACCCACCGGAGCTTCACGGCCAGCCATCAGCAATGCGAGCGTCAGCGGACCAAATCGCCCGACGAACATCGCGGTGGCGACAACGATTTTCCCTCCATCACCAAGTAACGGAGTAATGCCGGTAGACACACCTACGGTGCCAATGGCAGAGAATATCTCGAACTGCAAGTCTGAGAGCGGTCTATCCTCCACCATCGTGAGGGCGATCAGGAATGCCACAACTGTTAATGTCGCCAGCGCTCCTATGATCAGAGCGCGGCGCGCCAACTCTTGCGGTATGTCCCTGTTGAACGCAGAGAGGTTGCGCCTCCCACGAACGGTTGCCACCGTTGCGATCACAATCAGGGCGAAGGTGTTCAGTTTTATGCCACCCGCCGTCGAAGCCGAAGCACCGCCGATGAACATCAAGAGTTCAAAAACAACATTGGTTGTGTCTTCGTGCTCACCGAAATCATCGATTGAGAAGCCGGCGGTACGGGCGATAGTCGCATTGAAAAACGCGTCGCCTACCTGATTAGGAGCGTTGAGAGTGCCAATGGTCTCGTCGTTATTCCTCTCAAGTACGTAAATAAAGGTTGTACCCATAACCAGAAGCGCGATGCTACCGGTGAGGACGATCTTGGTTTCAAGTGAAAATCGACGCAGGCTCCGAATCGTGAGGACTTCAAATATGGCCAGGTAACCGAGCGCACCAAGGATGATGAGTCCGGCGACGATGCCTAGTACCCATTCGTCAGATCGAAAAGCTTCCAGACTGGCACCGGGAATGTGATCGGAAGGAAGAATCACCAGACCGGCGTTGTTGAATGCGGAAATGCCAAGGAAGGCACTCTGCCACAGCGCTGTCCCGATTGAGATCCCGTCCCAGAGACTCCCGAATACATAGAATCGCAGGAACAGCAGGACCGAGCCGATCAACTGAATGGTGACCGATAACACGACGATACGTCTGATGAGGCTGGGAAGACCTCCGAGCTGCCTAACTCCCAGCCCTTCCCTGATGGCGATCTGGCTTTGCATGCCGATTCTCTGGCCTACGATGATGAGCAGGAATGCCGCCGCAGTCATGAATCCCAATCCGCCGATGAACGCTAGGACCAGCAGCACGACGTGTCCGAATGTGGTCCAGTAGTCGGCCGTGTCCACGACAACAAGTCCAGTCACGGTAATTGCGGACGTCGCCGAGAACATCGCAGTCAGGATCGGAGCGAACCCGGCTTCTTCGCGGGCGATCGGCAACCAGAGCAGCATCGTCCCGATAAACGTAAGGACCAGGAATCCGTAAACGACAAGCATCGGCGATGCCGGGCCGCGGACAGGCACCGAGCGTCGGGCTACATTTATATGGACCGGGCCGATTTCTGACTGACGGGGTCGCCGAACGACGACATCGCCGGACCTCGGCTGCCACGGAGTTTGCATCTAGGAGGGTCTCTCGGGTGCCCCGGCTTAGAGTTGTTGGACTACACGCTTCAGGCGCCCGAAGCGTGTAAGGCGCACTGCTCAGTTGCCGGTGATTCTACATTCAGCGGATATCCCCCGGAATAACTGTGACAACACAGTTGAGCCACGAAACGTGCTTGCTTCCAACTTTGCGCACCTGAGTCCAAACGTTCAGAATGGGCGGCTAGTCGAGACATGCCGTACCTGTACATCGAGCACGTGCGAAATGGCTGGGCCATCATCGATCGAACGTTCGGAGGATGGATTGAGGCGTTTCAAGTCTTTCATAAGGCTGGTTGCCAGTATTGGGAACGAGTTCTTCACCCGCAACGGACCATATATGGCCGCTGCGGTGTCCTTCTACGCCCTATTCTCTATGTTCCCGCTGATGCTCGCGTTGATCGCCGTGGCCGGGTTTTTCCTTGGATCTGAAAGCTTCCGTGACAGGCTGATCGAAGGCATCCCTGAGGTCCTGCCGGTTGAAGGCGATCTTGTGGCGAGCATCATCGCAAACGTCACGAGCGGAGCGGCCGTCGGGAGTGTTCTCGCGGCCATCGGCCTGTTCTGGGCGTCCACGGCGGTGTTTGGCGCTATCCGAAAATCCATCAATAACATCTGGGGCATCACGAGGACACGAGGTTTCCTCAAAGAGCGCCTGATGGACATAACCCTTATGCTCGGGGCTTCCGTGGCGCTGATGGTCTCGATTTTTGCAACTACCTTCCTGAACTTCCTCAGTGAATTCACGACGGTATTATTCCAAAACGACACCGTGAGCCATAACTTCTGGAGCAGAGTAGCACTCGTGCTTCCCTGGGCCACCACCTTCATTTCGTTCTTCTTGCTCTACCTTTGGTTGCCGAACACGCGTGTCCGTGTTCGCGAGGTGTGGTTGCCGGTGCTGATCGCAGGAACGACCTTCGAGGTCGGCAAGATCGTGTTTGTAATTTATCTGGGCAACTTCCGAAACTACGCGGACGTATATGGAGCCGTAAGCGCCGTCATAGCGCTAATGGCATGGGTCTATGTATCCACCATCATTCTTCTGGTGGGTGCGCTCCTTACATCACGATATTCCACCTATTTGAATCTCCGGGACCAACGCAAACAGCTTAATGAACTCTCACGGAGCCTCGAACGGATACGCTCCAACGGACCGGTGGTGGCCCCTGCGCTTGCCCATTAGGCGAATCTGATCTGGGCTTACAACGCTGATCAATGGCAACCCTGTAAACAATAGACCGGCGTTCGTGCCTGATCGGTGGAACTATCGCCCGGGCTACGAGATTGTTGCGACCGTCTCACGCGACTGCAGACAGATCTAGATCACCGTATCGCTGAATGAGCCCGTCCTGAGCTTGACCGGGGATTATCCGAGCGGGGCGCGGGCCAGTTCCTCATATCGCGGACCGTCAACCATGAGACGGCTTCGGTACAGGACCAGGGAATCCACCTGAATATCCGGGCGCGGTTCCGGCAGCCGGACGTGCGCAAACGCCTGTCCTATCTGCCCGGCGGCAAACGGAGGCACCTCACGCTGTAATCGTCCAACAGTCAGGTGTGGGTTGTACCTGCGGTCTTCTCCCGGGACACCTATCCTTTTGAGAGATCCTTCAAGCCGCGCCTGGAGCATGTGCAACCGGTCAACCTCGCCTTTGATGCCCACCCACAGGACCTTAGGTTGCCTGAGGTCCGGAAAAGCACCGGTATCATCTAGTCTGAGTGTGAATTTTCCGGAACGTGATGCGGCTTCGGACATGCATTCCGTTATTACGTCGACTCGATCCTGTTCCGTATCCCCAAGGAACCGGAGCGTCAGATGCATCATCTCTGCACGAGACCAGCGGACGTTGGGTCGGAGAAATTCCGGGACCTTCCAAGCGGTGCCCGTCAGCGCGGCTTTGGCTTCCGGTGATAGATCTGTGGCAATGAACATACGCCACAGGTCGTCCCTGGATTCGGGTACCTGGGAATCATGTATTGGTGCCGGATAGAATCCGGGGCGTCCACCTGGTCTATTCACCGTTGGCGCGTGAAAGTCCCGCCGACGAATCTCCTGACCCGGCGCGTTCGGCTGCGGGACACGCGGCCCCAATGGTCTGGCGGGGCCGGACGGGCGCTGGGGCACGAACCGCCCTGGATTGCTGCCTGGCCGCATTGGCGCTCCGGGCCGAGGCGTCCAACCTGGCCCGGGAGGTCCGGCGGGTCGGAACGGTCCTTCAGATCGGTACGGGGACATAGCTGATAAGTCTAGAGCTAGCGACGCCGTGACGCAGCCCCGGATACCGACGTTCCGGTTAAAGAATCGTTATCCATCTGGATCGAAAACCTTCCGTCAGAACGCGATCAATCACGTCCCTGGTGTTCTGTAGCGAACGCGGGTATTAACCCGGTAACGATGTACACAACTTCATCAACGACCAAATTTAAATGGACAGCCAAACATCGCAACGCGGTAGGATTCGCCAACTAAAGGCTCATGAAACTCCCACACCTGAAAATTGGAATGGCCCTGTTCCCGGATTCCCTCGACGGGATCCGTGTACTGGCACGCGGCCTCCGGATTACCGTCGTGACGCTATCACTGGTCAGCGTCGCCGCCGTGTGTGTAAGTAAAGGAGGGGGCGTTGAGTTCGTCCAGGACACAACGCCCGTCAACGAAGACCTGACGCTGGTCATAGATGCCACGCGCTCCACTATCGAGATCTTCAAGGGCGAACCGGGGACGGTGATCACGCAGCTCGAAGCCGGAAACAGGATGAAGGTCGTCCACCGCGTTCGGCCCGGCACGTTCTTGCCTACATCAAGGCTGTTGATAGAGACCTTCATCCCGACCATATATGCGCCGAGGTCACGCGCTATCGTCAGGCTCTGGATCCCAGACAGAACCGAATTGGAAGTGACCGGCGATGATGTGAACGTTCAGATCAGCGGCCCCCTCGCGGGGACGATCGCTGTCAACGGGGTGATCACGCTGATCGAAGGCGACGCTACACTCACCAATGTCGTCGGCAACTTCTCTATCAGCACCGGTCAAGGAGCCATCACCCTTGATCATGTTGATGGAAAGTTCGATGCCAAAACGGAACGCGGGTCTATCTTCTTCAGAGGAACCCCCACGCCAGACGAAATTAGCCATCTTGAGACCGGCACTGGCAGTATATTCGCCGATTTGAACGGGGTAAGTGATCCTGCCATATCCGCCAGCGCGGCGCGTGGCGTCATCCTGTTACATGATGAAAAAAGACCTCTCTCAGGGACGGACATCTCTGTTGCAGCTGAAGGCGGCGCCGCATCCCTCGAGTTGGTTACGGCGAACGGAATAATCGACATCCGTCGCTAGATACCGTTCATGAACCCATCTACACCGTCCCAACATATGCCCGACGACCTGCGGCGCATCCTGGATCTCAGCTTCGTGCTGCGTACGACGATGACGCGTCGCCGTTCCGGAGGAAAACGGACGATAGAGACAACCTACACATGGGACGGATCCAGTTGCGTTTACCTGTCCGGGTACCCAGGGCCGCGTGATTGGGTGGCCAACATGGGGGCGCACTCTGAGGTTGTCGTAACAACCGTCGAGGGGGACCGGAACTACGTGATTACTGCAACCGCCCGCGTGCTCAAGGACCGTAACGAGCGGGTGGAACACCTGCTGGCTTTCATAGATCGCTGGGCAGAGCGCCCCGGGTTTCCTCGAAAGCGATTCCGTTTTCTTCTGGGCGCCATTCGATTAAATCGGCGTTTGCGGCTTCCCTGGTGGGGGCCGTTCTTCTTGGTGCGACGGATCCTGGACCAGATGCCATGCGTCGAGCTGCGATTAACGGGAGAACCACAGCCTCTGGAGGAGGAGTTACCGGAGCCATCTTGAGCCGAGTTTGTCGACCATTCAGTTCACTGTTGGATTGATTGGCGTTCCGTTCTCGTCGGGTTCACCGCGATCCTCATTCTCGTCTGGGTCCAGATCGCGTATCAGGGTCTCGCCGCGAAGCGCAGAGCCAACGGCACTTCGGACCGGATCACTGAAATCGTCGTTTGATGCGATCCATTCCAGGTAATCCGGCGCCTCTTCCGCAACACGGGACAGTCTCTCCCCGCGATGACGTCCAAAGTTGATGAGCGCGGTCCCGTCCGGTGCCCAGACGAGGCGTGAATCCGCATCAATCGCGTCCGGGTCATATGGATGTATGAACCCTGCGAGACCCTCGACATCATCCGATAGATCCTGGTACTGATCGAGCTGTCCTTCCAACACTCGGAAGGAAGCCTCCGCGCCGTCGAGATCGTCCGGAGGAATCCCTCCAACAAAACGCCTGTACGCGGCCGTAAAGTCCCTTGGTTCGCGCTTATGAAATAGCGACATAGCGTCGATCACTGCGGCGCCTTCAAGCGTGGACACGATACCCGCCCGTGCGAACTCAGCACGAAGTAAGGGAACCGCAAATCTCTCTATCCCAAATCCCGCAAGATCACATCCATGAAGGTAGCCAGCGAGTGAGCCTGCGAAGGACCTAAACGGGGGTCGTCCCTGGATATCATCGTCCGTAATCCCGTGGACCGCTGTTGCGCCGGGCGGAATCGGAGACTCCGGATCGATCAACTCTCGTCGGTTCGCGCGGGTGCCATCCGGATCAACTTTTAGCGTGGACAGCCGCACAATGCGCGCGATTTTCGGGTCCAGGCCGGTGGATTGCACATCTAAAAAGACTATAGGTCGCTTCAGATTCAGTCGCACAAGACCTACCGCAGCCTAGTTGCCCATGACCCGCTGAGGGTGGTGTAGTAGAGGATTATTCATGAATACGAGCCCGAAGGCCATGCTAGCACTCAGGGCAGCTCCAGCAGGTAGTGAATGTCATTTGAAACCGGCCTTATACAACTACCGTATGCCCGCTCGCAGATCGTCCGAAACATACGTCGACAATTCGCCCATCCCTCCGCGATCTTTCACCCTTGATCGCGTTGTGCATCGACTTCAGATGGGCTACTTTCGATCGGTAGGATAGGATCTGCCATGACCACATGGTGCGACGATGGTGTTGTACGCATCTTACTAAGGGGGCATACAAGTGCGTTGCACTGTTTGCGGGCACGAAAACTCAGCCGGTAATCGCTTCTGCATTTCATGTGGTGAACCTCTTGCTGGGTATAGGCCAGGTATGCCCTCAGTGGGACCGGGTGATGACAAGCAGGAATGGCTTGTGAGCGAGGTTAATCGTCTTAGGAATGAGATCGAGCGACTGGCCGAGGAAGTGAATGGAGATGCGCGGGAAGCTTCCCTGAGGGAACGGTCCGTGCGACCGCTAACAGCGGATGGTCCCCCGGCTCCCCCACCCCCACAACCTCCGGTACCGGGATCAGGGCCTGCCATCTCTCACGGACCGGAACATGAACCAGGAGACCGGCACGGCTTCGCTCCATCCAGTAACAGTGCGTTTGAGTTAGAGGCGCGTGTCGGAGCTCGGTGGCTGGCCTGGGTGGGTGTGGTTATTTTGATGATCGGTAGTGCCTTTTTTCTCCGACTCGCTTACAACAACGGGTGGATCGAGCAGATCGGGCTAGTGGGACTTGGTGTTGTGTTCGGTGCAGTGCTTATCGGACTGGGCGAATTCTGGCACCGGAAATACCCGGTCTACGCCGCAACACTGGCAGGCGGCGGTACAGGCATCATCTACTTATCGGTATTCGCAGCCCACACGCCGTTCGAACTTGTCTCCCTCGGAGCATCGTTGATCGCGCTTTTGTTGATCAGCGTCCTACTGATGGCTCAGGCGATCCGCTATCAACAACTCAGCTTGGCCTTGCTTTCCATAGGTGGCGCATATCTTGCTCCACTTGGATTGGTCGGGGTGAACAGTGATGTGCTCAATCACGCGTCCGGCTCGGAAGTGACATGGCCGGTTGCATACCTTTTCGTAGTTGGGCTGGGCGTTCTGTACGTGTCGACCCGTTACAACTGGAAAGGTATCGTTGTGATAGGGCTGGTGGGATCGATAATCGGATACCTTGCCTGGTACTCACAGGTGGGGGATGTAACCGGAGATGCGACTACTCAGTTGTGGTTGACCGCATTATTCCTCATATGGGTCGGCAGTACGCTGGTACATCACTATCTGCGTGATACGGAACCAACGGTCCTCGACATATTGTTGTCTGTCGCCAACGCTGCCTTTTTCGCCTTGATGAGTTACGTCATCCTCGGGACCGAATACAGCGATTGGGTGGGTGCGTTGGGGTTTAGTCCGGGAGTCGGTGGGGCCGAATACAGCGGTTGGATGGGAGCGTTTGGACTTAGCTTGGGAGTCTTTTATGGCATCTTGGGCTACGTGTTGCACCGACGATCCGATCGGAACGCGCCCTTGGCTATTGCAATGGGCGTTATGGCTCTCGTCCTATCTGCGATAGCCGTCCCGATGCAACTTTCCGGGCCGTGGATTACGACGGTCTGGTTCGCTGCATCCTTTGCTTTGATGGCAGCTTCGGCAGCTCGTAGCACAAGTATGGTCGCCACGAGAGCTGCTGGCTTAGGAGTCCTAGCCCTGGGCACTGCATGGCTATTACTCATCGACCTCAGCAATGCTCGAGAAATCGGGATAGATCCCGTCTTCAATCGTTACGTGCTTTCGTTCTCTTCTGGTGCGATCGCTGCTTACAGTGCAGCAGCACTGATCCGCCGATTCCCTTCCGTCTCGCGGGTTATAAGTATCGAGAAAATCACAGACGCTGAAATCGTGTCTGGACTGGTGATGCTTGGTTCCGTGTTCATCACACTCGGGATTTGGACCCAGATTCCGGAGTCCTGGTTTGCGTTCGCGTGGGGTGTCGAGGCCATCGTGTTGGGCGCAGTGTCGTTTGGTATCAACTTGCCCGAGATTCGTCGAACGGTCTACGGATTGCTGATCCTAGCGACCGCACGAGCTTTGGTATTTGATTCCTACCTGTTCGCAGATGACTACACCATTTTCTGGAATGATCGGACTCTTGCGTTCCTACCGGTCGTTGCTGCGATAGCACTCGGTGGAATAACCTTCCGGCGCCGCACCGCGGGGATGTTTGACTGGGAGTCTCGGATTGTTGGCCCAGTCTTGGCGGTCACTTGTAATGCCCTGCTGCTCTGGTACCTGAGCGCTGAGGTGATCGGAGCGATCTCGAGCGATACCATTGACGTCGCGACGCGGAACGAGAGGAACGTCATCAGCCTGGGTCTGAGCGTACTGTGGGCCGGATACGCAGCAATCTGGTTGTTATTTGGCGTCTTTAAAAGGTGGAAGCAAGTACGAGCTGCAGCCCTGCTCCTGCTGGCCGTACCGGTAATCAAACTATTCGTGTTCGATGCGTTCGCTCTCGACAGCGGATATCGGGTGGCAGTGTTTATGACACTTGGTTTCCTGCTCGTCGCCGGTGGATACTTGTATCAGCGTTACGAGAGTGCGGTGAAGGGCTTCTTATTTGAGACGGATATGGACGTCGGGCCTTTAGCGCCTCGTGACATAAGTTCAGGCTGAACTACCCGACAGCAGGCAGTTCACAGCGATTTATTTTATGGAGGTTAGATATGGCACGTTATTTAATTCAGGTTTCCTATACGGCAGAATCTTGGGCAGCACAGGTCAAGAATCCCCAGGATCGTCTGAAAGCTGTTGGTGAAATGTTGGCCCCGGCAGGTATCACATTCGTTGATGTCTACTACTCTTTTGGGGAGTTCGACATTGTAGGAATCGTAGATGGCCCAGACAACACGACCACGGCGGCAGGCATGATCGCTGTCGCGGCCGGAGGTGCTTGCTCCAAGATACAGACGACACCACTTCTGACTTCCGAAGAGGGTCTCGAAGCGATAACGAAGGCGGGCTCAGTCGGTTATCGACCCGCGGGTTCCTGAAAAAACAATTTAGTCATTAACATCGTAGGAAGGGCTGGGCTGATACCCAGCCCTTTTTATTTTAGGCATCTACGAACTTCTGGCGGCGGAGCGTGAGGTAAGTGGAGTTGTTTCTCAAATAAGTCGATATGCAACCTCGACATGTCGGTGAGGAAATGTTTCAGTTCAGGACCGCCCCGATGACATTGGCAGTCGAAAACACTCCGGCGATGGTATTGTCCGATGTTTGTAGGAAGATCACCCCGCTATCACTGAAGCTGAGTTTCGTAGCGGTCGAAACATCGATCTCTACAACGTCTCCGTCGGGCGTTAGGTAAGTTACTGTCGCTGCCATCGAATTCCTCTCTCACTCAATTTCATCAGGCGCTTTATCGGTGGGATTGTTTCACCATCTCAAGGTAGCGCCGATTGTGAAGTTTCGGCCGCTCCGAAAGGAAACGGGGCGTTTCCGTTCGTCAAGAAAGATCGAAGGTTATCGCACTGGGACCAAACATGCGCGGCCTACTGACGGATGCGAAAACGGCAACCTGATCCTCCCTTGAATCTTATGTTTTCGTAGGGTCTGAGATACGATTGATATAGATAGTGACAAACGCAACCAACTCCAAGTGAAATGAATGGTTAATGCCCGACATAGCACCAGCTGGCTACTACCACGCGGAGGGTGATCCTGAGGGAACCGTCCGATACTGGGACGGCGCAAACTGGTCAGGTGAACCGAAACCACTTGATGACCAACCCGATTTGAGGGGATCGACCCTGGATCCAACCGCAGTTAACCCGGCTGTATCGGCTGATAATTCGAGATATGGCGGGCTGGGCATCCGTATCGGAGCCGCCGCTATAGATACCGCGATTGGAGTGGTAATAATCGCGCCATTCTCGGCTTCAGTGCTTCTGGCAGGGCTCGCCTTATCGTTGTACTGGGTGGTAGTGGTGGTTATGGTCGCAAAGTTGGGCGGGTCGCCAGGAAAGCTCGCTGTGGGTCTCCGGGTCACGAAGATCGACGGCGTTACAAGTCCCCCAGGTGATAGAGAATCTGTTATCAGAACACTTCCGGGCCTGCTGGGCCTTATTCCCATAGTCGGTGGGTTAATTTCCCTTGGCATAGGGCTTATTAGCATTCGCTATGTCGCCATCGACCCTCAGAGGCGCAGCATTTACGACCGCATTGGTGGGACACGAGTAGTCTACAAAAATCGGTTATCGTGAATCCCAACATCTTTTACCCATCTGGTCACATGCGATTCCAAATGAACTGCTGAGCAGGTGATGACTGATCGTTCAACTCTCCGTCCCGATGACCTTGTCCGGGATGGTCCCCCTCCGCCCCTAATAAATAATATGGGCGAGTTGATCTCAGATTCTTCTGCTGAACCTATCCGCCCGCGTCGCTATGATCTTGATGCCCTACGCGGGTTCGCGATGTTACTCGGCATCGTCTTGCATGCAGCCATTCCATTTATTCCCTACTGGCAGGACGGGGATGTAGGTGGCGGATTGCTCTCCGGGCTCTTTGAATTTATTCATGGATTCCGGATGCCTCTTTTCTTTATTCTCAGCGGCTATTTCACGACCATGCTCTGGCGCGGTCGGGGTATACGGTCGCTGATAAGTCACCGACTACGCCGTGTTGGCTTGCCTCTGCTCATCGGTCTGTTCACAGTTCTTCCCGCTGTATGGTTCGGATGGGGTCTTGGTTGGGTAATCTACGAGGCGGGTACCGCTGATAAAACCGAAGTCCGAGTTAAAGAAGCGATTGGCGTCTACGACCAGAACCTCGATCACATTAGTGAGGGCACTGGTAAACGGTTAGACACTGATAATCCAGCCAAGAAGAACACTTCTGCCGGGGACAAACGGGAAGATGAAATCGACTTCGCGCATATGTGGTTTCTCTGGTTTCTTATCTGGTTGGTAGCCGGATTTTCGATCGTAACCAGCTTAGTAACGTGGATCGCTATCAAATTACACAGGGCACGACCTGTTCCATCTCTCGTCGCCACTCTGGCTATTGTCACGCTACCTTTACTGTCCGTTTTCCCTCAGCTCTTAATGGTGGAGGACGTATTCGGCCCTGACACATCTTTAAGTTTCCTGCCCGACTTCATTGTTCTCGGATACTACGGCTGCTTCTTCGGCTTCGGCGCTCTAGTCCACGATCGTCACAAAAAGGATGGTCAGGCGCTGATTGACTGGGTTGGAACGGGTTGGGCAGGTCAATTACTGTTCGCATCTTTGGTGTTATTCCCGGTAGGCCGAATTTTAATTGGTGACGCCTGGCTCGTGTCCTCACTACTTCAAGTTACATTCGCCTGGACAATGAGCTTCGGACTGATCGGCCTGGCCCTTCACTATCTTTCAACTCCGCGTTTCAAAGTGAGATGGATATCAGATGCCTCCTACTGGATGTACCTGATGCACCTGCCGTTCATCTTCCTCGGCCAGGGAATTGTTAGCCACTTGCCGATAAACGCGCTTGTCGATTTCACGTTGATTGTTATCGCAGTAACGTCTGTGATGTTGATCTCTTATCGCTACCTTATCCGCTACACGCTTGTCGGCAAGCTCCTTAACGGTTCCCGCACTCGGCTCCAAGATGCTGCTCTTCGCAGAGATATTGGTCTGACTGAACCGCCGAAAGTATGACGCGAGAACAGCCCATTAACGGACGATCAGAGCGAAGGTGTGTGAATTGCGGTTTACAAATATCGGCTCAGATAGATGGACGATAAGTCCCTCCAGAGCGTTAACATTGTGAGGCTGATCGGTGAGCATCAGCGCCTCCTGGTGTAAGAATTGGTGTAAACCGCCTTAATTGGGTTGCCGAAAGCGCCTACCGATAGGCAGGTTCCCATTCAAAATTCACCAGATGCCGAGGTGGCGGAATGGTAGACGCGACGGTCTCAAACACCGTTGGGCATAACGCCCGTGCGGGTTCGACTCCCGCCCTCGGCACCAGTTTTGATAGCAACCGGAATCAGAAACGGCCTCTAAGTACCGAAGCCCTCGCCCCTCGCAAATGACGGAGGATCCCATCTTTGGCATACGCCGCACGGTTCATCGTTGAGACGCACGCTCATATTTCCACCCTGTACAAACCCGTCCCAACCCAGAATCGAAATTGGCCGGGCGAGTCCGAAGTGTTCGACAACTCGGAGATGTGCCTGTACGACATGGGCCGCTACGGCATAGACATATGCTTCATTAAATCGCCCAGTCAGCTTGGACCCAGCAACGATTTCCATGCGCAGATGGTGGCCAACAACCCGGACAAATTCCGAGCCTTCTGCCTGGATCAGACACAAAAACTCAAGGTCGCACGCGGTGAAACTGAGTGGGACCTCGGCGCCAGTGCAGCGGAAGTGGAAGAAGCGCTAGAGACGGGCAACTTCATCGGGATAGGTGAGTTTGTCCCGCGAGATTGGCATCCCCGCAAGGTGTACACGCTGGAGGAACGCCTGAGCGAGTGGCGAGTGTTTATGGATCTCGCTCGTAGATATGGTGTCACGATCGACTATCACGAGTTTTCGAATGGCTACGAGTGGGACCATTGGAAGCTTCTAGGACGGATCGCTAAAGAATACCCGGACGTGCCTATCGTCGTCTGCCACGCTGGCCACTCTGTTGGCTCGTATAACGATGGTGACCTGGAACTACCAAAGGTGTTAAGGGTCGTGGGCGGTAACTGGCGCGGCGGTAAGAACAACATCTACCTGGAAACCGGAAGCTGGCCCGCCGAGTACTTCAAAATCGCATTGCAGGATCCCAATGTCGGCGTGACACAACTGATTTGGGGTGGTGATTACGGGTCGCGCCAGTACATGCTCAGACCGTTGGACCGCAACGGTCCGGCGTACGCGACCTTCATGCCAAGGTGGAAGATGGAGGCACCCTACCAGGTGGACTGGTGGGGCACCTCTCTACACCGAATTGATCAGGTCAAGGACTTCACAACACAGGACGAGATCAACCTGATTCTCGGCGGGAACGCCGCCCGAATCTGGGATCTTCCGACGCCTCTGCCTCATGACCGGATGTTCATGAACGGGCGCCCAGATGTGTGGGGTATCACGTGGCAAGATTCGATGGCCGAATAGCGATCACAGCCGTTCGTATACGATGCCCCGGAAATGTCCCATCGATTACCAATATAAGAACTAACTACACTGCGGAGAGGTACTAGGTCTCGGATATTGCCGGGGCTGGTGCGTCTACATATTCTCCCGTTATGTAGAGCCCCCGGGCACAGGGACAAGTTGACCTACAACCGGACCGGGAACGTGACACGCTCCTCAGCGCTTTGAAGCGCTGAGTAAGTGGATTAATCAGGATTCCGGCATCGGGTCACTGGAATTTGACGGCCTTGCACTTGCTTTACGCCTCGTGCGCTCAAGCTCGATGTATGAAAAAGCCGCCCCAGACATCAAAAGCACAACGATCAAAAAAATGACTCCGATAAATAACTGTGGATTCATTTTCTGAGCACCTCAAGAGCCACCCCGAGACTCAGAATAGATGGGACCCAGAGGCCAACAAATATCGCTTCAAGTTCCGCGTCATCTCCAAGAAACCAGAGAGCCACGGACACAACGAAGGATAGGAACGCACTAGCCATGTATAGCCAGGTGAACATCGAAAACCCCTGGAATACTCTGGCTTCTTTATTAGGATCGTGTTCTTCAACCATGGTTATTGAACTTCCTTTCTGTGTTTGAGCCTCACCTCGTCTTTAGTGGTGAGGCTCAGAATGCTGCGACGAGGTCTATCGACCCGTGTCAGACGAGATCAGGAATAACTGTCAGGGCGACTACGCCAGCGATTGCGACAAGTACGTAAACCAGCCGTGAAAAGGCGTTAACGGTGCCGAAACGGTTACCGCCGGCAATTGCGGCCACCAGGTCAAACTTGAAAAGTCCGACGAGTCCCCAGTTGAGCGCGCCAACTGCAGCTAAAACTATGGCCAAGATCTGAATTGCTTCCATTTGAGTTCTCTCCCGTACCGGGTTCTCGGTACCCATTTAGGTGTTTGCTAGGTTTTAATTAGTGCTGTTTATGTACAGCACATATGGAATTGTTATCCATTAGTGCTGTACATACTCATCATTATCAAACGTCTGTTGGGTATTGTCAACATTGAATCCCGGATGTCTTTGGAGACGGAAAATCCCCATAGATCATTATCTTCAATTGACGTAGGATATAGTCATCATTAATGCCAATGCTCAACAGAGTTGCGCAAGTAACCCTAGAACATCAAATTAGGAGTGACCGTTGGCCGAGTTCAATACCTCTGCTGGCAGGGCGACAACCCGCGCAGATCCCAAGGATCTGAATCGTCTGCGCGACGAATACACCGAGGCCCTCATGGCAGGAAATGAGCGGGCGGCAAGCGCCGCCATTGATCGCGCTCTGGCACTGAACTGGGACCTGAAGACAATCTATGTCGACTTGATGCGACACCCGATCCTTCTTGTCGGTGAGATGTGGGACCGGGGCGAAGTTTCTGTCGCCTATGAGCACCAGATCACGCAGTACACCATCCAGGAGATGGCGCGTCTCAGGCGTGAATTTCGCCCTGATCAGCACCTAGGGTTTCGTGCTGTGGTGACTTCAGTCGAGGGAGATCAGCACGTAGTTGGGGCATTGATGGTCGCAGACTTACTACGCCAAGCCGGATGGGAGGTCGACTTCCTGGGAGCTGACACTCCAGCCGTAGACCTGACCGATTTTGTCCGAGAACGTAAACAGGATCTCGTAGTCCTGTCGGTCACTTCGCGCGAAAGCCTTGGATCCCTCCGAACGACGGTGGAGAACCTTAAAACCATCGACCCACCACCGACAGTAATGATTGGTGGCCGTGCAGTGTCTTTCGAATCCGATTCAACTCCAGACCTTTGGGGAGCTGACGCAATCGCGAGCGATGCCTTCGAGGCCGTTGTTATCGCACGCACTCTGGCAGTCGGTGTGGAGGGTTCCGATTCAATTGCCGATCTCCTCAGTCGTATCGGTGGACGGATACGCGCCTCTCGCCTCGATGCGGGTATGAATCAAGCCGAACTAGCATCGGGTGCCGGACTCGACCGTACATATATCGGCGCCGTGGAACGCGGCCGCCAGAACGTCACTATGGCCGCCCTACTCCGATTGGCCGACGCTCTCGGGCTTTCGATCGACGATCTGATTTCAAAGTAAATACGCTCGAGAGTTCTACACGTGTCGCACTTGCTACACGACACGCGAGCGGGTGCAGTCAGTCAAAGTTCTGATCTCAGATGCGATCGGTGACGTTCAGATAAGTTTGGACCCCGCATCGTTCATTGAGCGAATATCACTGCCAGTGAGGTAATACCTACGCAAACAACCCCGCCACGTGACTTGCAACATATTCAGCGTCTTCGCCTACCCCGATGAACTGAGCTGACTTCGATCCGTACATCCACTGCAAACCCATGAAGTAAAGACCAGGGTAATCAGTAACCCCTCGGTGCTGATTCGGGTAATTGTGATCTCCAGTTATGGGAAGTTTGATCCAGTCGAAGTCGTACTTGAATCCGGTCGACCAGACAATCGTCTTTATCCCAGCTTCCACAAGATTCAACGAATCTGGACTTTCGCCTTTGGGCCAGTCTTGAATATCGGGCGGTGCGACTGTGTCATCAGGCGGAACCTGCATTCCATTTTTTTTCACATATTCGTCAACGTTGCGCATCCAATTCACCGGATGTTCGTCCACACCTTTCAATATCTCGGCGAGGTCGGTTCTGAGCGATAGTGAATAACTATCCCCTCCAGTCACTGGACCCACCAGAGTCACACCGTTCTTAGCCATCTCGCGCAGGTAAATATCGTGTCCGCCTTTGGCTCCACTCGTGTGGGATGAAGCCCCGTATCGGGCGTCGTCAATCGACTCGACATTTTCGATCGTCTTGTCAAAGCTGCCCATCGTGTAGTTCCACCATGATGAATCACGTCCACGGTATCGTCTTGGGCGTCTCCCGGCGTTTCCGACCGACAACCAGACCGTCTTGCCAGCTTCATACAGCTCTTCGGCAATTTGTGCCCCAGACTGACCTGAGCCAACAACCAGCACCCCACCCTGCGCCAGCGACGCTGGGTTCTTGTAATCAGCCGAGTGGATCTGGCTAATTGAGCCGGATAGGGAAGTGGCGTAGTTGGGAATTTTTGGCACTCCGAACGCCCCTGTGGCAACAACAACACAACTGGCCCTGAGTCTCTCGCCGGAACTGGTAATCAGAAGATATTGGTGGTCCACACGCTCAAGATTTGCAATATCGATGCCCGTCCGAACCGGAGCACCGAAATGTTTCGCGTAGTTCCGTAGATAGTCGATTGTCTCGATCTTTGAGAGATAGCCATCCGGCTCGGTGCCCGAGTAATGAAATCCGG
>JAPKBN010000019.1 GCA_026421215.1 Dehalococcoidia bacterium | reverse complement strand
TCGCGGTTATCTTCTCAACCCAGGCCCGATCGATCTCGAGCGGTGGGATGTCAGGCTCGGGGAAGTAGCGGTAGTCGTGCGCCTCTTCTTTGCTGCGCTGGACAATGGTGACGCCTGCGATATCGTCCCACCCGCGGGTCTCCATCTGAACTCGACCACCGGATTCCCACACTCCAGGCTGTCGCTGTATTTCGTATTCGATGGCACGTACGACGGCGCGCACACGGTTCATGTTCTTGACTTCCACGCGCTCTCTAAGTTCGTCGGAACCGACCGGACGGACGCTCACGTTCGCATCGACCCGGAAGCTGCCCTCTTCCATGTTGGCGGTGCCGACGCCGAGGTATCGGATGATGTTCTGGAGCTTGAGGATGTACGCCTCGGCCTGCCCGGGTGTGTGGATATCCGGCTCGGAGACGACCTCCATCAGTGGGACTCCGGCGCGGTTGATGTCCATGAGCGTGTGGGAGTGGCCGGATTTGCCGGGAGCGTTATCGATATGGGTGAGCCGAGCGACGTCCTCTTCCATGTGGACGCGCGTAATACCGATGTGGGCCTCTGGCTCGCCTTTTGGCTGGACATCCATCCATCCACCGATGCAGATCGGTTGGTCGAACTGGGAGATCTGGTACCCCTTCATAAGGTCCGGATAGGGGTAATTTTTGCGGTCGAACTTTGTGATGTCCGCGATACCACAGTTGAGGGCAAGTCCGATCTTGATGGCCGATTCCACGGCGGCGATGTTGACCACCGGAAGCACGCCCGGAAGCGCCATGCAGACCGGGCAAACACGTGTGTTCGGCTCGGCCGACTGATAGTCCGCGCCGCACGAACAGAACATCTTGCTCTTCGTATGCAACTGGACGTGGACCTCAAGCCCAATTACGGCCTCGTATTCCACTATCGGATCGGCTCCTGACGCGTAAAATCGATTGATTTCTTGGAGGGATAGAGGCGTGCGTGAGTACGCCGAAATTGCCGATCCAATTATACCTCAGCGCTGGACTGATCCCCGAACTTATTCTGGCTTTGTCGACCGAACGTGAAATGTATAGTCGTGGTCTAATCCAATCCGGGAGGCCACGCGTCACGTCCGATGGGTGGAACAAAGGCGCATGCGTTGAGATTTTCGCCAAAGTGTCCTACCTCCGACTTGGTGACGAACGCAAGTTCCTGGGTTCCGATGGCCCCGATCGGAATAACCATGTGGCTGCCTATGACAAGTAGATCTAGCAGATGTAATGGGAGAGCGGGCGAGCCCGCCGTGACGATGATGCGATCAAACGGCGCTCGCCGCGGCGATCCGATTTGTTTACCAACGTCTTCCACGCACACGTTCTTGTAACCAATTTGCCGACCCTTTAGCGATTCCGCATGAGATCGTCATGAAAACTTGCGAATTACGTGTGAGGCGCGACGATGTCTTTCGGCGATTTTCGTTGACACCCATACGCTGGGTGATACTCTAATGTTGACCTTTTAGGTCAACATTAGAAAATCCATGATCTCGCTACGATTGAATTGAACGTAAGAAAATGAGCGTTCCGTGGCCGCCCGCGACCAGATAAACAGGCACCAGAACAACCGGAGGCGCACTGCTTGGTAACCCCCAATTCCATATCCCGAGAGACCGATCTCTCCGGTGGCGAGTACAAATGGGGCTTCGTTACCGAAGTCGAACAGGATTTCGCTCCTAAAGGACTGAGCGAGGACATTGTTCGCCTCATCTCGGCCAAAAAGGACGAGCCGGAGTGGCTGCTCGAATGGCGGCTGAGGGCATATCACCACTGGGTGAAGATGGCGAAGGAGCAGGGCGAACCTGAGTGGGCGAAGATCCGATATCCGCAAATTGATTACAACGACATCTACTACTACGCGGCGCCAAAGTCGTCGGCAGAAGCGCCCAAAAGCCTCGCCGACGTCGATCCGGAGATGCTCGCCACTTTTGAGAAGCTTGGCATCCCTTTACAGGAGAGAGAGAAACTCGCAGGGGTTGCGATCGACGCCGTTTTCGACAGCGTTTCCGTTGCGACCACGTACACCGAGCAACTTGAGAAGCTGGGGATTATCTTCTGCTCCTTTAGCGAGGCGGTTAAAAACCACCCGGACCTCATCAAGAAGTACCTCGGCTCGGTCGTTCCATACAGCGACAATTTCTTTGCGACCCTGAATTCGGCGGTCTTTAGCGACGGTTCGTTTGCGTACATCCCGCCGGGTGTGCGCTGCCCGATAGAGCTGATGACCTACTTCCGCATGAACGCGGAGGGCACCGGCCAGTTTGAGAGAACTCTCATCGTCGCCGACAAGGGTGCGTACGTGAGCTACCTGGAGGGGTGCACTGCGCCATTCCGGAAGACCAGCCAGTTGCATGCCGCTGTTGTGGAACTGGTGACACTAGACGACGCCGAGATCAAGTACTCCACCATCCAGAACTGGTTCCCCGGAAGCAAAGAAGGCGAGGGCGGCGTCTACAACTTCGTCACGAAGCGTGGGATCTGCCGCGGCGTCAACTCAAAAATCTCATGGACACAGGTCGAGACCGGCTCAGCGATCACCTGGAAGTATCCGAGCGTAATTCTTCAGGGTGATAACTCGACCGGCGAGTTCTATTCGGTGGCGCTGGCGAACAACCACCAACAGGCCGACACCGGCACCAAGATGATTCATATCGGCAAAAACACGAAGAGCACTATCGTGGCCAAGGGGATCTCTGCGGGGCAGGGCCAGAACACCTATCGCGGGCAGGTCAAGATCATGCCCTCGGCAGAGAACGCCGTGAACCACACGCAGTGCGACTCACTGCTGGTGGGCGACCAGTGCGGAGCGCACACGGTGCCGTACATCGAGGTCCGGAATCCCACCGCGCGTCTCGAGCACGAGGCTTCGACCTCCAAGGTGTCGGATGACCAGCTTTTCTACCTGCGGTCAAGAGGCATCTCAGAAGAAGAGGCGCACCACATGATCATCACCGGGTGGTCCCGGGAAGTGATTAAAGAGTTGCCGTTCGAGTTCGCCATGGAGGCAGGACAACTGCTAAAGGTCTCGCTAGAAGGGGCCGTCGGATAGTCCGTAGTTTCCCGGGCGAGCCTCTCACAAGACGCGCACGTCACTCTTAATTCACTTGCAACGTAACTCGATCCCCAATGCGGCAATGCCGCCACTAGAGGTAATCAAAACAAAGCACGATGCTTCAAGTAACTGACTTGCACGCGTCCGTAGTGGACGCTGATGAAGAAATACTGAAAGGCCTGTCCCTTAGCATCGGGGCGGGCGAAGTCCACGCCATCATGGGCCCGAACGGAAGTGGTAAAAGCACATTCGCAAATGTGCTGTTGGGACGACCTGACTACGTGGTCAACTCGGGGGTCGTCACCTTCGATGATGAAGACATCCTTGAACTGTTCCCGGATCAGCGGGCGCTGCGTGGGATGTTTTTGGCGTTCCAGTACCCGGCCGAAATTCCGGGCGTAAGGCCCTGGCAGTTCCTTAAGGCGGCACTGGACGCTCGACGTGAGTATGCTGGCGAAAAGCCGCTCAGTGTTCGTGACTTCTCAAAGTTGTTTGACGATAAAGTCGAGGCGGTAGGGATCGACCCTGATCTGGTGAAGCGTTCTCTTAACGAGGGCTTCTCTGGAGGCGAGAAGAAGCGCAACGAAATGCTTCAACTTGAGATGCTTGAGCCGCGACTCGCGATCCTCGACGAGACGGACTCAGGACTGGATGTTGATGCACTGCGGATCGTTGCGGAAGGCGTTAACAGTTTGCGCAGTCCGGACCGCTCTTTTTTGATTGTCACCCACTACCAACGGCTGCTGAATTACATCAAACCGGACGTCGTGCACATCTTGGTCGATGGCCGGATCGTCGAGACCGGCGGTCCGGAACTTGCCATAACGGTCGAGAACTCCGGCTACGAGCAGTACATCACGGCCGCGATGGCTGACTAATCGGCCTGCCCAGGCTGACTTTTCATTCACCACGTACTCAGAGACAGGTAAGAAATAACGATGACGCTGGCGAACGCCACAGGCGAAAAATACGCCGCCGATTTCAAGGCGCTAACCGAGTCACGTCCCGTATCGGACTGGATGTCGGAACTCCGGCAGAGCGGCTGGGACCATTTCGATTCGATCGGGTTTCCGACGGCGAGACGCGGAAACGAACTCTGGAAATACACTAACCTAGCCGCGCTGGACCAAGGCAAATTTGGGTTCCAATTTGATGAACCGGGCGCTGTAGAACCGGATGTCTTGCGAGAGCGTGCTCCCTGGAGCGACGACTGGAGCACCCTGGTGTTCATCAACGGCCGTTATTCCGAGTCGTTGTCCCAAGTGTCCTCTGGTGACGGGGTTCAAGTGCGGAATTTTTCTGACCCGGCCAACAGCGAATCACTACGAACCAACCTAGGGACACATGCGGCCGTGGATGAGAACGCGTTCTCGGCGCTGAACACGGCGTTCCTAGTGGACGGCGGGTTTGTACAGATCCCTGATAACCGTGAGGACACGTCGCCGATCCATTTGCTATTCGTGACGACATCTGGCGGCTCCCGGGCGATCTACCCTCGAACGCTTGTAGTCTCCGGGATCAATTCTCGGTCAACAGTGATAGAGAGCTATATTAGCCTCGGCGAGGAAGGTGGATTCACCGCTCCCGTTGCCGAGTACGTTCTGAACTCAGGCGCCGGTATCGAACACTACCGCGTGCTTGTTGAGAACGAAGAGTCGTTTCACATTGGCACCACCCGTGTTTACCAGTTGGACAACTCCACCTTCACATCCACTTCGTTCGCACTTGGACCGAAGATTGGTAGAAACGATGTCCATGTCCTGCTGGACGCTCCCGGCGCCGAGTGCACCCTGAACGGTCTGTACCTGACGACCGGTGACCAGCACATGGATAACCACATCTCCACCACCCACGCCAAACCGAACGGCACGAGCCACCAGTTCTACAAGGGTGTGTTGTCCGGCAATTCACGGGCAGTGTTCAGCGGACGAGTGCTTGTTGAGAAGGACGCTCAAAAAACACAGGCGTTTCAGAAGGACCTCAACCTGGTTCTCTCGCACGGTGCTGAGATCGACACCAAGCCAAGCCTTGAGATCTACGCAGACGACGTTCAGTGTGCCCACGGCGCGACTGCAGGCCACACGGATCCAGAAGCGATCTTCTATATGCAGGCGCGCGGCATAGACGAGGTGACCGCGCAGGCGATGCTGATGCGTGGGTTCGCGTCGGAGATCGTTGACATGATCGGCGTCGACGGCCTTCAAGACTATGTCCACGGAGTTGTCGAAGAGGTGATCCCACGTTTGCAGGCAGCTGCCGACTGATGTTGCCCGCCACTTACCTGGATGTCGAAAGCATTCGCTCTGACTTTCCGATCCTGACCCGGCAGGTGAACGGGAACCCGCTCACGTACCTGGACAACGCGGCGACGTCCCAGAAGCCGACTCAGGTGATTCAGTCGCTGGTCGACTACTACGAGCGCTACAACTCAAACGTCCATCGCGGCGTCCACACGCTCAGCATCGAGGCAACCGAGGCCTATGAAGATGCCCGTGGGAAGGTGCAACGCTTCATAAACGCGCCGTCCTCGGAATCGATCATATGGACGCGCAATACCAGCGAATCGCTGAACCTTGTCGCCTATACATGGGCCGAGGCCAACGTCGCTGTGGGCGACGAGATAGTCACGACGGCGATGGAGCACCACTCCGACATCGTCCCATGGCAGCAACTGGCCATGCGGAAGGGCGCAACGCTCAAGATTATCCCGGAGACCGAGAACGGTCGACTGGATATGGAACAAGCAGCGGAGCTAATTACCGAACGCACGAAGATCGTCGCCACCACACACATGTCGAACGTTCTCGGCACCGTAGTCGACGTCAAGGCACTTGCGGACGCAGCTCATGCAGTGGGCGCAGTTATTCTCGTGGACGGCGCTCAATCGGTGCCGCATATGCCGGTGGATGTGCAGGCGCTGGATTGCGACTTCATGGCCTTCTCGGCGCACAAGATGCTCGGCCCAACGGGGATAGGTGTTTTGTACGGTCGGCCTGAGATTCTTGAAGTGATGCCCCCGTGGATGTTTGGCGGCGATATGATCCTCCAGGTTTCATATGAAGACGCCAGTTGGAACGACTTGCCGTACAGGTTTGAGGCTGGAACTCCCAACATCGCAGACGCCATCGCGACCGGCGCTGCTGTGGACTACTTGGAAGTCATCGGGATGGACAACGTGTGGGCACACGAGCAAAAGATCACCGGGTACGCCCTTGGCCGCTTCGCCGAACTGGAGGGCATTAACCTGCTCGGTCCGCAGGAGATCGAAAATAAGGGTGCTGTGCTCTCTTTCTCCCATGACTCGTTGCACTCGCATGACTTAGGTACGGCGTTGGACCAGCTTGGTATTGCGATCAGGACCGGCCACCACTGCGCTATGCCGCTCATCCGCAGCCACGGGATCGTGTCCGCAGCACGGGCCAGTTTTTACATCTACAACACTGAGGGGGAAGTGGACGTTCTGATCGATGGCCTTAAAGAGGCCGAACGCTACTTCTCAAAGGCAGGCATTGCCTGATGCAGCAAGGCCTAGGAGATCTCGACGAGCTTTATCAGGAAGTGCTCTTGGATCACTACCGAAACCCGCGTAACACGGAACTATTGGACGACCCGACGTCCGAGGTTGATGCGATCAACCCATTCTGCGGCGATGAAATTCACATGCAGCTTGGCCTGTACGGGGACACGGTTGCCTCGATCAGCGTAACGGGACAGGGCTGCTCGATCAGCCAAGCCGCAGGGTCGCTCCTGACGGAGATCGTCGATGGTAGGACGACGACCGAGGCGCGCGAGCTACGCGAGTTGTTCCGGGAAATGATGACGGGTGAAGAAGTGTCGGAGGAAGTGGCCGATCGACTTGAAGACAGCTTGGCGCTTCAGGGGGTCCGACGGTTCCCGGTACGTATCAAGTGTGCGCTGCTATCGTGGTCGGCACTGATTGATGCGCTGGACAAGGTAGCCCCGGCAAAGCCCTGATGAGGTCTTTATCCGAGGCTGGCTATGGTTGTCGGATGAGAACCTGAACCTTGTCGGGAAGCGAACAACAACACTTTGAGACGAACCCAAACATCCTGAGGTTCCCGAAGGGTTGGAAGGTACTATAACGCGCCAGCGAGGTGGGAGGGCATCCTCCCCGTACGGGCCACAATTACGCCATAAGGATCTCCCGACGCGCCAGGATGCGCTCGATGAGCGGCCACATCCCCAGCTCCTGTGCGATTCAGCACCTCCTCCTGTAGTTTGGTAACCAGGGTGCCTTTGTTCGCGAGGTCAGCAGGCAGTGCAGTGCAGGTGTACTTGGCAGCAGCGCCCCAGTCGTGCCGATCCGCTGCCTCTTCCCCATCATCCAGAGGCCTGTTTGTATGCCTCTCCACCCGTTCATTTGGCATAGTCGGGGCGGATGGACAGGTATCGCCAGAACGGACCGGCACTGGAGTGCCGATAATCGATCATTGTTGGCGCAAGTGAGTCTCTACCGCTAGGGGAGACGAGATGGATCAAACCACGCTGACCCCGGTGGTGATCGTCTGTTCACGATCTGTAATCCTGAACTTGATTCAGGATCGGCTGGTCAATCGTGTTCTGGGTTAAAAGTAACCCGGCTCATTGAGAGAGGAGTTCAACCTCGCTCAGCCCAGTGTCCCCTCCCGCTCGGAGAGGGGACACGTCGGGGTTCGTCTAGAGCCCCTCTGTTACCTGGACCTTCTGCCAGTCGTAGTCGACCTTGCCGTTGTAGAAGCGGTCCGGGTGCTCAATTGCCCAGAGCTGCTTGCGCATGTTCCAGTGGTCGGGCTCGAGTTCCATGCCTTGGCGCCAGATCACCGCAGCGCCTTCGATATCGCCGGAGCCGTAAAGCTCAAGACCGCGTTCAAAGTGGTCGAGACTAGCGACGTCGACGGCACCCTTCACTTCGGTCTCATCCGTCAACGTCACTTCGCCATCCAGGAGGAAACCCCAGACCAGCTTTTTTGTGGCCGGCTTTCGGATATCGAATCCACCGTAGAGGGTGTATCGGAGGATACCGTCTTCGTCGATAAGCGCCCCGTTTGGGATAGCTCGCACGCCAAACGTCCGGGTGACGACGGTTCCTGCGTCCACGACGGTTGTGAACTGAGCGCCAGCCTTCTCATGGAAGGGGCGTGGGAGTTCCGGGCCCTGGAGATCGACAGCTATGGACAGGATGTCCGAGCCGGCAGCGGTGATCTCTGTGTACATCTGCTGCCAGACCGGCAGCTGTTCACGGCAGCCTCACCACGAGGCCCACATGAATACGGCGACGCGTTTGCCCTGGTAGTCAGAGAGTTTGACATCGACGCCGTCCAGTGAAGACAGAGTGAAATCTGGGACGATGTCCCCTATGGCTGGAGCAGACGAGCCAATCGACGTCATCTTTTCTCTCCGAATACAGTGGAACCCGGGTGTCTACCCAGATGAGGGAGAAATGGTTCTGTCTCGGGAACGCACGGTTCCCTGGTGGTTACCAGCTTCAGCCTATGCCGTGGTAGCCGACTTCCACTTCTCCATTGCGGATCAGGACGGGTGTTGTCCGGTCACCGCCGGTGAGCTCCTCAACCTCCGGCCATTTGTCCTCATGGAGACTCATGTCGATCTCGGTGTAATTCACACCTTCTTCGTCCAGCTCCTCCTTAAGCATGTTGGAGAAATCGCACTCGGGATGCGAGTACAGAATCGGAATTTCTACGTTTGGTGTAGTCAACTTTTGATTGCCGTCCTTGGGTTTCGTGTTGAAGGACTCGCGTGAGTTGCTAAATATCGTCAGGGAGTGACGGTCTTCTTCCTCACCCGTTGGGAGAGGGAATACCCGTACATGGTATCCGATGGGTAATGTGCAGTCATCGGCGCAAGCGGAACTACATGTGTATGCCTTCGAAGTTCGGGTTCAGGTATTTTGGCGGTTCCTTAGAGAACGCTACGCGGCAGCCGGGCGCGCAGAAGTAGTACGTCTCACCCTCGTGCTCGTGCGTTCCACCGTTCGGGCTGCTTACATCCACGTCCATTTTGCAGACCGGGTCTGTCGCTGAGTCAGGGTGCTTGTTGAAAAATGGGATCTTTGGCATATTCGGTCTCCTTTTTAGGATGGCTAGCGTCTCGCCCCAAATCTGTGGTGGAAGGAAGGATCTTCGCCCTCAGCATGGCCCTCTCCCACTGTAAGAGGGAATTTTATCTAACGTGTGACTATCGCCGATTCGGTTCGTGTAGTTCCCTTTGCCGGTGGGCGTAGGTCGTGCAGTGGCTTACGGCCCAGCCGTAGTGAGTTGCTCACGACGGTTACGGAGCTGAGCGCCATCGCTCCCGCCGCTGCGATTGGATTAAGTACGCCGGTGTTACCGAGGATGGGTTGTAGCACACCGGGGACACTTCCGTCGGACCAGATGGGGTACAAAACGCCTGCGGCCACGGGGATCAGGGCGACGTTGTAGAAGAAGGCCCAGAACAGGTTCTGCTTGATGGTGCGCATAGTTGACCGGCTGAGGCGGATCGCCGAGGCTACGTCACGCACGTCTCCATGTATAAGCGTGATATCGGCGGTCTCGATGGCTACATCCGTGCCGGTCCCTATAGCCATCCCCACGTCCGCCAGCGCTAGGGCAGGAGCATCGTTAATGCCGTCTCCGACCATCGCGACGCGCCGGCCTTCCGCCTGGAACCGGGCCACGACATCCGCCTTGTCGTCGGGCAGCACCTCCGCCACGACGTTGTCGATACCGACCTGTCGTGCCACCGCTTCCGCGGTTCGGCGGTTGTCGCCTGTGAGCATGACGGGCTCGATGCCGAGCGATTTCAACTCGACGATTGCCTGACGAGCTTCCGATTTCACCCTGTCTGCGACGCCGATCACACCAAGTAGCGCGCCGTCACGGGCGATGACCAGTGGTGTTTCGCCGTTGGTCGCCAAAGCGTTGACATCGGATTTGATTTGAGATGTGTCTACGCCTTCGCCGTCAAGGAACGCTGCGGTGCCCGCGAGTACGGTCACCCCGCCCACAGAGCCTCTGACGCCACGTCCGGGAATGGCTTCAAAATCGGAGGCCTCAGCGATCTGGAGACCGAGTGAGAACGACTTTTCAAGCACGGCGGACGCAAGCGGGTGCTCGGACGGCCGCTCGACCGCCGCAGCGGCCTCGAACAACTCGTCTTCGGACACACCAATCGCTCGCACAGATGCGACGCGGGGTCGTCCTTCGGTGAGCGTGCCGGTCTTATCCAGAACGACCACCTCAAGCTTGTGTGCCGTTTCAAGCGCCTCTGCATTGCGGATCAGGATGCCGTTTTCGGCGCCACGTCCCATGCCAACCACCACGGCTGTTGGAGTCGCCAGTCCAAGGGCGCAGGGGCAAGCGATGACCAACACGGCGACGGTGGAAAGCAAAGCGTTTACGTATACAGGCGACGGACCGATTAACGACCATGTGACGAATACTGCGGCGGCGATCAGAAGAACGGTCGGAACGAATCGGGCCGTGATCACGTCAGCGAGTCGCTGGATGGGCGCACGTGATCCCTGAGCATCCTCTACCATCTTGATGATCTGGGACAACAGGGTTTCACGGCCTACGCCGGTGGCCGTGAAGTGAATGCTTCCGTGCCCGTTGACCGTGCCCGCAAACACGTCATCGTCAGTAGTTTTCTCTGCGGGGATACTCTCGCCTGTGAGCATCGACTCATCGACCGAGGTCGTTCCCGAGATGATCACGCCGTCGGCGGCGATCCGCTCCCCGGGCCTTACGACAATCTCGTCGCCCTGGATGATGTCCACCAGCGGCATCTCGGCCAGGTCATCCCCGCGTGCTACAAGCGCCGTTCGGGGTTGGAGGCCGATCAATTTCTTGATGGCGTCAGAGGCGCGTCCGCGTGCACGTGCCTCAAGGAACCGCCCAAGGAGGATGAGGCCGATGATCGCCGCCGACACGTCGTAATAGGTGCCGGTAGCGTGTCCGCCGAAGAGGGTAGACGCCTCGAACGCCTCGCGGGAGACGGTCGCCGCCAGGCTGTACGCGAACGCCACGGATGTTCCGATGGCGATCAGTGTGTTCATGTTTGATGTGTGGTGCTTGAGTGCGCCCCACGCGCCGGAGTAGAACTCCTTCCCCGCCCAGAACTGGATGGGGATGGCGATGGCGAGCAGGAAGACGTTGACGCCGGTCGGTGATAAGTTTTCAAGTGCCGACACCGACTGGTACTGCATCGTCAGCATCATGACGACGGCAGCCGTAAGCGCTGCGATCACCCGGATGCGGAGATAGCGAACACGAGCTGCTCGGCGGGCGTCCTCGTTCGGGCGCGAATTACCATCGTCGATCACCCGTTCAACGGAATAGCCAGCGCCGGACACCGCTCCACGCAGGGCCGTGATGTCTGCGGTCGCGGGGAAGTACTCGACACTTGCACGCTCGGTTGCCAAGTTGACGGTGGCCTCCACGACGCCCGGAACGGCGTTCAGGGCCTTTTCCACGTGTCCCACGCAGGCGGCGCAGGTCATGGAGCCGATAGATAGGGTGATCTGCTCCGAGGCTGCACCGTATCCGGCGCTTTTCACGGCCTTCATAAGGTCATCGGGATTCACCAGGGATGGGTCCATATGGACCGTTGCTCGCTCGGTCGCGAGGTTCACTTCAGCGTTGCTGACGCCCTCGACCTCGTTAAGAGCATTGCCGACGTGTACGACGCATGCTGCGCAGGTCATGCCCGTGATAGGCATGGTGATGGAGGTGAGTCCTTCCGGATTGCTTCCGGTGGCGGTCGATTTTTCTGAGGTAGGCATCGCTACTTGTTAGCCAGTCCGTAAAGCTCTACTAGTTCGTCCAATATCTCCTCAGATCGCCCCTCTTGCACCCCCTCGAGTACGCATGAGTGAAGGTGACCGTCAAGGAGTTTAGTCTCGAGCTTCTCGATGGCGCGTCGTATGGCGTAGGTTTGCTTGAGGATGTCGACGCAGTAGCGTCCCTCTGCGACCATCTTTTTGACACCTGCCAGGTGGCCTTCGATGTAGGAGATGCGGTTGGTGGCGTCTTTTGTTGTTTCGTCGAACATGATTTGTTCCGAGCTTGTTACTTCTTAACCCACCCCCCCCTGGGAGGGGTTTGGAAGCTATAATATGCTGGATTTGACCCTTTGTCCAACTGTCTGCATGAATTCGAAAACGTTGACGGTTGTCGTCGGCGCAAATAGCATCCTGTTAGATGGGCTACGGCCCCGTGGAGATGCGTAATGCCGCGACGATATGAGAAAGAAATCGAAGAGATCATCGACCGTGATGACCGCCGGGCGAGGCGCGCTGAACGCGTCCGGTCGACGAGCAGGCAAATTAGCGTGCCTCGACCCCGACTGGCGCTTAGCTCAATCAACCTCATGATGGCCGGGATCGCACTGATAATCGGCGGGCTGATTTTGAAGTCGCTCTTCGTGTTGCTGGCGCTGGTCGGCGCTCTGCTGTTTGTTGCCGGCTACATCGTGTATTTCACGCGGACCAGACAGCAGCGTTTCCAAAAAGGTTGGCGTGGAGAAGTGGTCGACTTCCCGGATTCGTGGTCGAACCGGTTTCGAAAGTTCTTTAGCAATCAGCGCTAGGACTGCCAGTCTTTCCTGACCGACGCTCTCGTGACTCGTCCAGCGGGTGATCTCTGGCGTGATCCATTTCGCCAGATGTAAGTTTGTCTCTGGACCTGTGCTAACGTGCGGCCTTCGACAAACTAGAGCTTGCGCCGTCGCGTCGGTCACAAACCAGACGATTACGCCGTATGCCGTAAGCAAGGGAGCCAGCGCATGACTACGGGACGTGAGTACGAAGGAATGTTGGCGGAGACCATTAGAATCACCGGTGACGGTGGGGACGAGATCGGCGCCTATATGGCGCGGCCGCTCGGCTCGGGCCCGTACCCGGCGGTGATCGTTCTTCATCACATGCCCGGCTGGGACGACGCCACCAAAGAGATCACCCGTAAGTTCGCGCACTACGGCTACATCGGCATCGACCCGAACTTGCACTATCGGGAAGGCCCGGGTTCGCCGGACGACGTGGCCGCCGTCTCACGTGCGGCCGGTGGCGTGCCGGACTCCCGGTGTGTGGCCGATGTGGAAGGCACGATGGAGTACTTGAGGTCTCTGCCGTATCACAACGGGAAGATCGGGATCATCGGTTTCTGCTCCGGCGGACGCCAGGTCTACCTCTGTGCTGGCTCCATCCCGGATTTGGATGCCGCGGTTGACTGCTGGGGTGGACGGGTTATCGCTTCTGCTGATGAACTCACCGCACAAAACCCCGTTGCACCGATAGATATGACTGCGAACATCAAGGCTCCTGTGCTCGGAATCTTTGGCAACGATGATCAGTCGCCCCCACCCGCTGAAGTGGACGCCACCGAGGAAGAACTCAAGAAGCATGGGGTAACGCACGAGTTCCACCGGTACGACGGCGCAGGCCACGGCTTCTTTGCCGTCGACAGACCCGGATATCGGCCGGTGCAGGCGACCGAGGCATGGGGCGAAGTGTGGAAGTGGTTCGGCAAGTATCTGCGTGCCTAAGGGTCAATCGTCTCCAAGACGCGCGATGTGAGAGCGCCGGCGCTACGAGAACTCGGCACACGGGTTTTCCCCGCCATCATTAAGAACATATTCAACTTTGGAGGACTACACATATGTGCACATGGATAATCGAGACGGCAGAGATGTACGGAAGCGGTAAGGGGGCAGACGGCTGGTTCAGGATGAACCAGGCAAATGTGTACTACGATCACCCGTACGACGCTCCGCTAGACCATGCTCTGATGATCGACTTTGTTGCCGATCCCACAAAGCCCGGCAACCGGGTTGCAGTGGAGATCAGCGCTGACTCAGCCCGACGGCTGATCAAGAGCATCGAAGTGGCGCTTCAGACAGGTGTTGACGGACACGCCCATGACCTGACGGGCGCTGACGAGGTGGTTCACGCCGGGTAGCGGGTCTGGCGTAGGATCCATGGCAATACTTCCGGCCCCGCTCGAACACAGTCCGGTAGAAAACACAGAAAGGCCCCGTCGTAAGACGGGGCCTTTCTGTGTTGTTCCCTGTTACGGGGTCTAGACCGCGCACTCACCCTCTCCGCGCTCAAGCACGTAAAGAATGGTCTTGTCCCAGTCCATGTAATTCTGGATGTGATCTCGATCCAGCGGCCCAACATCCCGGAAGTCTGCGAGGTACTCCTCGAAGTAACCCGTGCCCATGCGCTGAACGTATGCTGGGAATTTCTCCCCTGCTTCACGGTCGGCCTGGTAGTTGTCCAGGAGACCCTTCAATACTTCCGGGGCCTTCTTTGCCGGAACACGTGCCTTGATCCTAGTGCCGATCTGTACCTTACCGTCTCCGATCTGATAGTCGCCGCCCAAGAACAGCTCGTAAGCCGGGACCTGTCCGCCCTTGCCCTTGATGACAGCACCGTGGAAACCGATGTCGGCGATGTGGTGCTGACCACAGGAGTTGGGGCAACCGCTGGCCTTGATGTGCATCTGGTTTACCAGCGGGTCTGATGTGTCGTACGTCTCAAGGAAATCGGTGAGAGCCTTGTTCAGGCCCATTGAGGAGGTGATGCCGAGCTTGCATGAGTCGGTGCCCGGGCAGGTCACAACGTCCGTGATGGTGTGTGCTCCAGAGCGTGCAAGTTCGAGTTCGGTTAGCCTCTCCCAAACCTCCATGAGTGACTCGGTCCGGACCCAGCGCATCACCATGTTCTGCTGGATGTCGATACGTACGCGTCCGCCCGCAAACTCGCGAACGATCTCCGCTACGGGCGACCACTGGTGCGCAAAGAGGTCACCGCGCTGCAACACAATGTGGACCATGTTGTAACCGTTTTGCTTCTGCGGGACGACGTTGGTGCGGTGCCACTCTTTGAACGCGTCTGAAGCGTCGTCAAACGAAACTTCTGCGGCGGCTTTTAGATCAGCCGGCGCTGCATCGACGGATTCGTCTTCGGTCCAGAGAAGCGCTTCCAAATCGATCGGCTCTACCCAGTCGCCCTTTAGCTCTTCTTCGATCTGATCTCGGAACTCGTCGATTCCGATGCGATCGATCAAGAACTTGACTCGGGCCTTCATGCGGTTCTTCCGCTCTTCTTCCGAGCGGTTGAAGATCCGCAGGGCCGCTTCTGCGGCGTGGAGGTAGTTGTCGATCGAAATCCATTCGTAAAGGACCGGAGCTTCCTTCGGAAGGATTGCAAGTCCGCCACCCATGACCATCTTGAAGCCTCGTTTGCCGTCCTTCATCTTGGAGATGAAGCCAACGTCGTGGATACCGACCACGGCATCATCGCTCGGTCCACCGGAGAAAGCGGTCTTGATCTTTCGGGGCATGATGCCCGAAAGCTCATGACGCAAGAAATAGCGTGCGTACGCAGCCGCGTACGGAGTGGCGTCGAAAACTTCGTCGGCTGCGACACCGGCTGCGGGAGATCCGGTTACGTTGCGTACTGTGTTGCCGCAGGCTTCGCGGGTGCTCAGGCCGACATCGCCGAGTAAGCGCATGATTTCTGGAGTGTCGTCCAGAAAAATGTGATGGAATTGGACGTTCTCACGGGTAGTGAGGTGGCCCTTCTTAAGCGGTGCGTATTCCGCGGCGACTTTGCCGAGTACGTCCAACTGGTCCGCCGTGAGCCCGCCGAATGGCGCCTTGACCCTCATCATCTGCTGGTCAACCTGGCGCTGGCCGTACACGCCCTGCTTCAGGCGGTACGCCATGAACTGGGCTTCTTCCCATTCACCGTTTCGGAATCGCGCCACTTCATGTTCGAAATCCTCGATCTCGCCGGGGCGAATTTCGAGGACGCGTTGTCCGTCGGGGTTTGGAGTCCATCGAGGCTTCTGAGTCTTTGTAGTCAACTAATGCTCCCTGGTCCGGAATAGCCGTTTTGGGGGTCCGGTATGGCCATGTATTGGCCGGAATAAACTGGAAATAAAAAAGCCTCATCTGTCGTGATGAGGCCCTTGCAACGTCTGTAGCGCGCAGTCAGGCTCTCAAAGTTGTCCGACAACAAGCGAACGCGCGCGGCTCTTGATCAAAGTGATTCACGATTAGAGAATCGTAGGCACGCCCGTGGTAAGTGTCAAGAGAATAAAGCTACCGTGGAATTCTTCACAATCTTTGCGGAGCTGAGCGCGCTGTGTAAGCAGCTTCAGGAAAAACGGTCGCCGGGGACCAGATTCGGGTAACCTTCGACGGCGGATTTTCGCGCGCCTGGCGAAAGAAGCCCTGCACCAGTTGATTCCCATAAACGTATCTGCCGAAACCACATGGAGGACGAATTGCCCGCCGACACTAGCTTGAATGGTATCCACTTTATGCTGCCGACCCCGTTCAATGAGAACGGTGAAGTCGATCTTGTGCCGTTTAAACGTCTGGTTAATTGCGCCGCCGACACTGGATGCAAGGGCGTTGTGGTACTCGGCGTAATGGGTGAAGCGCACAGGCTTGCAGACGATGAGCGTCTGGCGGTCCTGGATGCCGTTGTTGCGGCCTCGGATGGCCGGATGACTGTGACCGTCGGCGTGAGTTCGGAGAGCAACGTGCTCGTTGCTAAGCGAACCCGAGAGGCGCAGGAACACGGTGGAACGGCCGTAATGGTCTCGCCGGGACGAATGGCAAAGCCGAACGAGGCAGTTCTATACCGCTACTTTGAGACGGTTCAATCCGTGGCGACCATCGGAATAGTGGTCCAGGATCATCCGTCAGAGAGCGGCGTGAACATGTCGCCTGCGTTCATTGCACGATTGAACGCGGAACTCCCTCGAGCACAATACTTGAAGCTGGAAGACCCGCCGACGCCGCCGAAGATCACTCAGGTGCTCGCGCTAACCGGCGACAACATGGCCATCTTCGGCGGGCTTGGTGGATCATTCCTGTTTGAGGAACTCCGTCGAGGTGGCTCCGGAACGATGACCGGATTTGCGTACCCGGAGGTGCTGGTAGCCCTGTATAGACTCCTGGAGGCCGGAGACGTTGCTGGCGCACGCAAACTCTTCTACGACTGGGTGCCGTACATTCGGTATGAGAACCAGCCCGGAATCGGCTTGAGCATTCGTAAGTACGCGATGATGAAGCGCGGGCTGATGGACACCTTTGGCACACGACCACCGAGTCCGGCGATAGACAAGCCGACACAGGATGAGTTGGACGACATCATGGCTTCACTGCCGGAGCTACCCGCGGTCTAAAGCCGATCGTCTCCCAGTTATTAACGAGATCGGGCGGACGTTGTTCGCCCGATTTTCGCGTCTGCGATGCTATTCGGCCCTGGATCAAGCGGATGATTGATGTGCGTGAAGCCCAGTGTGCCGAGGACCGGATGACGGATTTCCCGCCATTAGCGCGGCGACCCCGCAAAGTGGTGGAAGGGCCATGTATGCAACAAGTCCGGTGGTGTATGAGCCGGTCAAATCCAGTGCGAGGGCCAGAGGTAGCGGGCCGAGCGCCGCGGCCGCCATCATGCCGAAGTTGGTGACGCCCCGAATGCTGCCGAGATTCTTTCGGCCAAAATAAGTCGGCCAGATTGCCTGAGTGGCGTTCATCAGGAACCCCATGTTGACCCCGAGCACGGCGCCGTACAGATATGCATGCCACAGTTCATTTATGCCGAGCAACAACAACATTGCAACGACGATCACGCCCTGTCCGCTGGCGATGAGGTAGCGGATAGGGACGCGGCTGGACAGGTACCCAGACAAGAACTGTCCGGCGATAAGTGAAGGTGCGAACACGACGAACACTCCGGCTGCTGCGGACGATGTCAGACCCTTCGATGTCATAAACGAGACCTGGTGAAACATGACCCCGGTCCCGACCAGCGATTGCGCAGTTCCTGCGAAAATCAGTAACCAGAGTGCCCGGCTGTGCATTGCCTCATTCAAGCTCCACGACCGCTCTGAGTCGAGCATGTTTCTCTTAACAGGAATATCAGATCGAACGGATCTGGTGGGGTCTCCATCCGGGAGGAGACCAATGGATTCCGGACTCGTACGGACCAACAATATGGCTGGCAAAATGAGGATCGACCACGCCGTGAATGCAATGACCACCCATGCCGTCCGCCACCCGAAAATATCAATCAGTGTGGCGCCGTAAATAGGATAAAAGCCACTTGCGGCGGCACCACCAAGTGCCATCAGTGCCAGCGCCATTGGGCGCTTTCTGACGAACCAGATAGACACGACCGTCGCCGGAATCAGGCTCAGCGCGCCTTGTCCCATCGATCGCATGATCGCGAAACCAACGAACAGTGCCCATGCGGAGTCAGCCCGGGAGAGCCACAGGGCACCCGCTCCAAGGAGCAGGGTGGACACGACGAGCATGATGCGCGGGCCGAATCGGTCCAGGCTACGTCCAACGACAATTATCACGGCAGCGGCGAACAGTGAACCGAACAGGTACAGCGTCGAAATCGTCGTCGAAGACAGACCAATGTCGTCGATGAACGAATCCTGAAACACCGAAAATGTGTAGGTCTGACCCGGGGCTGATGTAAAGCTCGCCAAAGCAGCTACTACGAGCACCACCCAGCCGTAATAGAAGGGCGTGCGAGCTATGCGCGGCAAAGCTTTTGGCTGGTCGTCAGAATTCGTGCTCACGAAGAACTCAGTCTACCGAAGTCCTCTGTCAGTTGAGGTGTTAATCGCGATCAGAAATAGGCAACGATTGTGAAGGTCGGAACCGCCTTACGGTCCGAAACCGTCTGGCGCTATCCTGTGCCGGTGAGCTAACCATCATCGCCATCATCGGAGAAACTTCGTGCCGCATTCTGTCCCGGAATATGACGTCATCGTCGAGCGGGATGTCATGGTCCCGATGCGCGACGGCGCTCTGATGGCTACAGATATCTACCGGCCAGCCCGAGACGGCAAGGTAGTAGAAGGGCGTTTACCGGTTCTTCTAAACCGAACGCCTTACAACAAGGTCGATAATGAGCGCGGTTCCGGTTATAACCGTTGGTTCGCTGAGCGTGGCTACATCGCCGTTACTCAGGACTGCCGTGGGTGTTACCGATCCGAAGGCGATGTCCACTTTTTGTTGCCTGAGGCGGAGGACGGCTTCGACACGCTGGCTTGGATAAAGGAACAGGCGTGGGCAGGTGAAAAGGTCGGCGCGTGGGGGACATCATGGGCGGCTTGGACGCAAACATCGATGGCGGCGCTTGGGCCCGACAATCTGGCGGCGATGGTGCCGAACATGAGCGGTTCGAACGCTTACACGAGTTCCGTACGGCATGGCGGCGCGCTAGAGCTGCGGTTCCTCGCATGGGCGTTCTGGCATTCCGCATTGAACACACAGGCGCGACTCAAACAAGACCCGCACATCGCCGCATCTCTGCTGGCAGGGGAGCCCTCGTTTCGGGACTGGTTAACCCGGCTTCCGATACGCCCGGATCAAACCCAGTTGAGGCATACACCGCCCTACGAGTGCTGGGCGATCGAGCTAACCACCGCCGCCGATTACGATGATTACTGGAGGCATCCGAGTATGAATCCCAGCCTGTACTGGGATAACTACCCGGACGTGGCGACTTTGTACGTCGGCGGTTGGTACGATTCTTACACGCGCGGAACGTTTGAAAGCTTTGTCGGGCACGGTGATGTGTCGTCGGCTCCGGTTCAGGTGCTGGTCGGGCCCTGGACACACGGCGGAGCCATGCCCGAACGCACGTACGCCGGCGACGTGGAGTTTGGAGAAAGCGCGGCGCTTCCGGACTTCCGGGAGACGCACCTGGACTGGTTCGATGCTGCGTTAAAGGGGGCGAACGACACGGTCCATGCAGAAGTTCCGGTACGAATATTCGTAATGGGCGGAGGTAGCGGAGAGAAAGACGGAGCGGGCCGTTTGACCCACGGTGGTGTGTGGAGGGATGAGCAGGAGTGGCCGCTTGCCCGAACCCGATTTACAAGCCTGTTCCTACGCGGCAACGGGATGCTTGATGCAAACACCCCATCAGAGGTTTCATCCAGCACTACATATCGTTTTGATCCATCGAACCCAGTCCCGAGCATAGGTGGCAATGTCTCGTCGTTGAATTCATTCAAAGGGTTGCCTTCCGGGGCGTCCGATCCGGAGTCGGTGCCACGGTCCGAGACGCTGGATGAGATCATGGCGGCGGGCGGATTCGATCAAGTAGAGAGGGCGGATATCTTTGGGTCACACTCCCCGTACTTGCCGCTTGGATCACGACCGGATGTGCTTGTGTTCCAGACGCCGCCCTTGGAAGAAAACATGGAGGTCACGGGGCCGATAGAGGTACGTTTATGGGTGTCTTCATCGGCGGTCGATACGGACTTCACGGCCAAGTTGATAGACGTTTACCCCTCAAGCAGGTGGTACCCGGACGGATACCGCTTGAATCTGACTGACAGCATCATGCGGCTGCGCTATCGCAGCGGTGATGGCGTACCGGACTTCCTGACGCCGGGCGACGTGGTGGAGATAACCATCACCCTTTATCCGACAAGCAACTTGTTCGCGCAGGGCCATCGCGTGCGGTTGGATGTGTCTAGTTCCAATTTCCCTCGATTCGATGTGAATCCCAACACGGGGGAACCAATAGGGCTGGAGCGACGTCGGACGGTCGCGAACAACACCGTGTATCACGAGGCCGGTAGAGGTTCGGTGTTGATACTGCCTGTTATCCCAAAATAAGGACGCTCCCTTTGTTTTCGGGCATTCCAAACATGCAGGACCTACGTACTGGAATACCAAGAGGCGCCGACACCTCCGACGCCATCGGCGCGATGATGTGGTTGCAGCAAACCGATTGAAAAAACAGGCGGCCTATAGCGTGTACTGCGCCCATTGCGGCACAAAAAATGTGGACGGACTTGGATCCTGCGAACGGTGTGGAGAGTTACTGGAGCGGATAAATTCAGATCGTGTAGTTCAAATTGGCATGAAATTATGCCCGGACTGCAAGGCGGTTAACGACCCAAGAGGCAGTTACTGCACCGATTGTGGGCGAAATCTGGACGCCGTAATCACGACCAGTGAAGCTCGACCTCGCTCGATGCCGCCGCGCCCGGCGGTACCCATGGGCGTGCGCCGTTCTCCGGTAAGTCCAACACCAACTGCAGCCAGTCATCCCGACTCTGCGAATGCTCCAGAAGGGTCAAGAACACGGGAGATTCCAACGGAGATCAGGCGTCCCACTCCTGAACCGGCACACCCGTCCGTGACGTCGGGTGAGGCTCGAGCCGGCAGGGAACCTTATGATCTTAGGGTTGATGTCGATGCCTCATCGGCGGGATCGAACGATTCAGGAACGCCCGACGCACAACTCCCCGAAGAGTTAAAGGGCTGGAACCTGGGTGGGCTGTTTATCCCGTTCGTGTGGGGGCCGTTCAATCGGGTGTGGATCGGGTTGGCGGTATTATCCGTAGGACTCCTGCCAATCCCCCCACTGCTTGGCCTACTTGTATATGGCCCGGTAGCCATGGTTGTTGGCATGCGAGGGAACGAACTGGCGTGGCGCGCACGTAAGTGGGATTCGGTCGATCATTTCCGGTCGGTCCAGGGCCAGTGGGCGAAGTGGGGAGGGATCTGCTTCATCATCTTCATCGTTACGATCCTGATTTCTGTTTCAAGTGGCGGCGCGTAACTGAAAGGGGCGACCGTCCGATGTCGGATTCAATACGCCGGTTCGAATGGGACGATGCTCTGCCCGGACTGCGTTCAGACGAGTTTGTTGTTCAGGTCACGGATGCGGCGATCTTCGATTACAAGAACGCGACTGGTGATGCATCGCGGGAAACAGCCGGAACTCAGGTCGCTCCGCTGGGTTACGTGTTTGTGGCAGCGCCCCAGCGCAGACACGCGTTGATGGGTTTCGTTGGGTGTCACGCCCCTGAACAGGACACTGAAGAGCCTCGGAGCACCCCGTACGTTGGTTCTAATGTGCGATTTCATCGCGCCATAGAACTGGGCGACACGGTGCGCAGCGTCACAGTGCTGGATCGTAAGTTTGAGCGCGCCGGTAATCGGTTTGTGGTGTTCCGCGTTGATGCAACGGACGCCGATGGCGAGCCGATAGCTGACTACGACTACACCTGTTTGTGGGAACGAGGATCGGCGGGGACGCCTGGTTCTTCCAGTCGATCGGCTCCGGCCACGGTTCAAGATGTGCGGTCACGTACCGGTACCGTGCTCGTAAAGTCTGAAACGACTGAGACAATAGCCGCATATGGCAATCTGGAGGTAGGACGACCGGACGACTGGTTAAGCACCCACACCAACGAAGAGTTCGCACGCACCGCGATTTTCGGGGGAGCAGTGAACGCCGGTGTCGCCACCGTTGGTTACACGGCGCAGTGGTTGGACCTCGTGGAACGGCCGGGGATTCTATGGAACGGTGGACGGTTTGAGTCACGCGCTTTCGCGCCCGTGCAAGCGGGAGACGATCTTTATATAACTGGAGAGAGACGTGAGGGTGAAGGCGAACTGGTGTACGAAATCGTTGCCGTTAACCAGTCCGGAGTAACAGCGTTTCGGTCGGTGGCAACGATCCCTGGTGCCTGATTAGACGCGCTCGAATCGGCTACCTGTTTCCGCCCACCGGTGTGCGTGTTCTGCTGCAAGATTGGTCAGGCTAGCCGCGTAATTCGGTTCTCGGATGTCTGGGGTGGTCATGATCAAGGCGTCCTCATTGTCGTCGACGTAGTATGCCTTTCGCTCGCCGACCACGCGGAACCCGTATTTGCGGTAGAGGGCGTGTGCGGCCTCGTTGGACTTTCGGACTTCGAGTGTCAGCTCGTCACAGTCATTGCTCGTGGCTGCGTCGATCGTTCCGAGCACCAGTAACTCTCCTACACCACGTCTGCGGTCCGCGCCTGAGACGCCGATAGAAGCGATATGGGCTTCACCCGCGACGAACCAGACAATGGCCCAGCCTGCGATGCGACCCTTGTTTTGCTGGCCTCCGGCGTCGAATGCGGTCTTTAAAGGCGTTCCGGACGTGGCGAGAGTCTTTATTCCGTCGACCACTTTTTCGACAAGAGAGCCGGTCTGTTCCCCTGGACCTCGTGAAGCCGGTCCTGATCGAACGCTCACCACGAGTACCGTCTGTGTGGGTTTCTTAATTTCCCGCGCAAAATTGATCGGTGGCCACAGGGTAGGAAAGACTTCACGTTCCAACTCTGTGAGTTTGTCAATGTCGTTCGCCGAGGCGGTGCGTAAACGGTAAAGTCGCGATTTCGCGGCGTCCCGTAAAACCGAGAGATTCAGTTTCGGATTCGATGCCCCGGCGCCTGACGGTCTGTGGTGCTTTATTGGCATGGGCAGCGATGGTACGTGGATGATGCCTGTTGATGGCGACGCAATTCGACACGGATTATGGCAGGGATGGACAGAATATCGCCTGCGTAAATGCGAATAACGCCGTGGGTGCGCTCCACAGACGTTGCCCTGAATAGATTTGGAGTAGACTCGCCCGGCTGGAGGCCCGAACGGGTCCGTTAATATCTGGCCGCGACGATACGAAAGGGCAGCAAATGGCAATCACAGTAGGCAGCGGTGAATACCGATACGAACTGGTCGAGGGCTGGGGACAGCTTCCGGACGGCTGGGAGTTCACGCAGGTCGGCGCAGTGGCCGTCGACGACAATGATGAGGTGTACGTCTTTTGTCGTGGTGAACACCCGATCATCGTGTTCGACAGGGACGGAAACTTTATAAGGTCCTTTGGCGAGGGACACTTCCCGAGCGCTCACGGTATCTGCTGGGGCGAAAATGACACTGTCTGGCTCGTAGACAGTGCAGATCACACTGTCAAGCAGTTCACCAAGGGTGGCGAACATGTCATCACGCTCGGCACCAAAGGAACTGAAGCCGCTGATGGTCAGCCGTTTAATAGACCGACGGATGCTGCAGTGGCCGGTAACGGGGACCTGTATATATCAGATGGTTACGGCAACACAAAAGTTCACGTGTACTCCCAGTCCGGAGACTACAAATTCGGATGGGGCCAGTCTGGCCACAGGACCAAACTAAATCCAGGTGGCATCGGTGTCGGAGATGGCGACTTCAACACGCCGCATAACATCTGGGTGCATGAAGATACCGTGTACGTGGCGGACCGTGAAAATGCACGAGTCCAACTCTTTGATCTGCAGGGTAATCACAAGGAAAATTGGACCGACTTCATTCAACCGACCGACATCTACATCGACCCACGATTCCCGGACACCGTTTACGTTGGTGAACTGCGCAACCGTATGTCGATTGCCAATGCGAAAGGCGAAGTACAGAGTCGGTGGGGGCGGTTCCCGACGGACGATCCCGGACAGTTCTATGCCGTTCATGGCATCTGGTCCGACTCAGAGCAGTCTTTGTACTGCGGTGAGGTTCTGGAAGGACAGCGTATTCAGAAGTTCCGCAAGATCTAGCCCAGCTCTCGATTCGAGAAAACGTAAAAGGCCCGGCGGAAACGCCGGGCCTTTTACGTTGTGTTTGCTATTCAGGGAGCACTGGTTGGTATCGAGTCCCGCTGGTCTGAGTAACTGATGGTCTTTTTCCGGCCGGTCACTCGAATGGCGATAGCGGCAATGATGGCGATAACGCCAACCGCAAGCCAGAGAAGCACGTACCCCGCAAACTTGCCGGTAATTGCATCGCCGATGGCTAGAAGCTTTTCAACGCCTTCATCTCGTGCCAGAACCAGCATTCCGATGGGATCATCCTGTCGTTCTTTTTCAGCGATCTGGGTTTCGATCTCTCCCAGGATTCCCTCTGTGGCAAAATCTGCGCCAACGCCGCCGATGACCTGCGTAAACGCAAGCCAGATTATCAGCGCCGAGACGGTCATCGCAGATGCCGCCCAGATCAAGCGTGATGTCCAGGATTGACCGCCAAGAATCCCGATAATGAACAGTATGAGTAGCCCGATCCCTGTTGCGATTGCTGCCCCGAGAGGACCAAGTACAAGGCCGAGGGGAGTGCCTCGGAGCGTATCGACAGCGTTAAGGGGGTCCTCCGCGCCCTGGGTCGCCGCCCGTTCTTTGCGGTACCGGTCAAAATCGACCTGAGTGTACGAACGATCTGTTTGGATCATTTCCAGTATTAGATCGGCGGTCTGGTCCTTATCTGAGAACTGACCGAGCACGTCATCAGCGTCGATCGTGATCCCCTCGGCGATCTTATCTCGCACGCTTTCAAGGTCAGTGGAACCCTGCCCACCAAGCGCGTTTGTAAATAGAGATTCGTCGTACGTCACTGAGTCCGGGAACTGGTCACCGATAATATTCTTGACCTCGGCACTGAGCTTGGTGACGAGTTGCGCCATGAATTGGTCTACGGGAAGATTTGGATTGGTACAGTCAGGAAGTCTCCCGGCCGAGATCGCTAGAAGAGCATTCTGCCCCTCAGCAAGCGATGTGCACTGCGGTATAGCGTTCACCTGTTCAACGGCCTTTGCGACGGCCAGATCGGCGACCACGTCCATGGCAGCGTCACGCTGGTCCGATAGGTCGATCGTGTATGAAAGGGCGTCAGAATCGCGGGACATGTATGCCGCTACGTTATCGATAATGGCGTCGATATGTCCGCGTACCCACTCGGGGGGGGCTATGCGGTTAACGGCTTCTGTGATTTCGTCGTCGTCGATCGTGACCTCGTACGAAAGTACGGTTATAAGTCCGATCTGTTCCGTGATCGTGGGCTTTATCAGTTTGTCGAATATCACCTGTTCCGCGTTGGATTCGGTGAGAATTTCTTTGACCTCTCGAGCCGCTATAGGAATGCGATCTTTGAAAGAGATCGTGATGGCGAACGTGTCTGAGTTGCCGCTCAGATAAGCATTTAGCCCATCCAGGGTCGTGAACACCTGCTCATCTATCCACTCTGTGGGCACGATGTCTCGTGCCGCATCTCCCGCCTGCTCCGGAGTTAGTACAAGCCCGAAAGGACCTTCGGTGAAGTCCCCGGCGGACTTGATGGCCGCCGGAGCGATAAACTCATCGACGAGCGTATTGGCGAGATCGATCTGAACGTATGTGTCTTCTAGGCCGGTGAAGAACCTGGAGACGCGCTCGTTCAGTGCCAAAGATATAGCGAATTCATCTGACTCGCCGCGAAGGTAAGGCATGAACTGAGCGAGCGCCTCTGAAGTGATTTCTTGCAGATACTCAGGAGGGAATGTCGCCAACAGAAGGGACCTGGCTGCTTCCCTGGTGGTCGCCGGGTCAGCGAACTCTATCGTCGTCTCTCCCTCGGGGAGGTAATCGCTGTCGATATCCAGGCCGACGTTTACCAGGTCATCAAGTGCGACCCGGACGAGATCGTCATGGAGCCAGTTGTAGAAATCCTGCTTTTCCAACTGATCGGCGAGGAAACTATCGTCGAAAAGTGTTCGGTCAAGCCCCGATCTGACCGTGCTAGCGGTCAACCAAACTAGAAATATCGGTATCAGGAGTATCGCGAAAAAACGGCGAATGACGATCAAGAAAGTCTCCGGTGCGTCAAATTCAAGGGTGGCATGTGGGCGCGAATCAGCGGACGTGCGATATGCAGTTTAATGATCTTCACCCTTCAGTCGCGGGACCGCGACTGAAGGCGATAGGGATTGTCGCGATGGCTTTCCATGTGTCCCTACACGTCCCCGGTACATTTAGCGTGCATTGAGAACGTTCAACCTCTTCCCAAATACACCATCGTGTTCGGTATCACGGTCATTTCAAGAACGTTCGCTTCCGGGGGTAGTGTTGCCATGAAGAGCGCGGCGTTCGCCATATCAACGGTCTCAACCATAGGCTCTGCCCCCATGTCCTTCCCGCTGGCGGATCTGCCGTCCGCACGACGCTCCACCCATGTGTTTCCCGGGTTGAGCTGCCCGCAAGAGATTCCGTATTCGCGTCCATCCAGCGCTGTGGACTTCGTAAGCCCGGTCACGGCGTGCTTGCTGGAGGTGTACGGAGCGGACCATTCCCGCGGCCTGTCGGATGCGACGGAGCCGATATTGATGATCCGGCCGCCGGTCTGGGCCTTCATGATCTTGAACGCCTCACGAGTGCACATCATTAACCCGTCCACATTAACGCTAAACGTAGCGTGCCACTTCTCAAGCGTCAGTTCATCGATCGGGCCACCGTCAATTACGCCGGCGTTGTTCACTAGCAAATCTACGCGTCCAAACTCTGCCATCGCACGTTCAAACAGTGCGATCACATCCGATTCTTCTGCAACGTCGGTAGGGACGGCCAGCGTACGTACTCCCATTGCAGCGATCTCCGCCGCAGACTCGTCGAGTCGTACGGCGTTCCTCGCAGCGAGGACGATGTCACAACCCTCTTCTGCCAGCGCCTTGCCGATGGCTTTCCCGATGCCGGTGCCGCCGCCGGTGATGACGGCGACTTTGCCATCAAGCTTGCCCATATTTGTGTCCTTCTATTTGTGGAACGAGAAGTGGATCGGGATCTGTTAACCGCGTCCGACGAACGGCTGGATGATCGGAATGACCGTCATCTCCAGCACGTTGGCTTCCGGCGGTAGGGTCGCCATGTACAGCGCCGCATCGCCTTGCGTCCAGACCGGGATCATCGGATTGGCGTCTGCGCCCTCTCTGGCCCGCGTCGCAATCATAAGTTCGGACTCTGTGTTCCCGGGATTGAGCTGTCCGCAAGAGATACCAAATTCGCGGCCCTCAAGCGCTGCAGTTTTCGTGAGCCCTGTCATGGCGTGCTTTGTGGATGCGTAACCAACGGAACCGAAGCGCGGTACTTTTGCCGAGATCGAGCCGACATTGATGATCCTGCCGCCACCTTGCGGTTTCATGATCTTGAAGGCTTCACGTGTGCAGAGGAACGGCCCCGTCAGGTTGATGGAAACGATGTACTGCCAGTCCTCAAATGACGTGTCCTCTATCGGGCCGCTCTGACCGACCCCGGCGTTATTTACCAGGATGTCCAGCCGGCCAAACCGATCAATGGTCTGCTTGAACAGGCTGATGACGTCGTCCTCGTTAGTCACATCAGACTGGACCGTCATGATTGTGCCCCCGCCGGCCCCAAGCTCCGTTTTCGCCTTTTCCAAGACCTCAGCCCGACGTCCGGATATCACGACGGTGCAGCCCTCACCCAGGAAAGAATCTGCTATTCCTCTTCCTATCCCGGTTCCGCCGCCGGTAATGATCGCTACCTTGCCGTCAAGCTTGCCCATTGGTGGGTCTCCAATTGATTCGTTGAGGTGCCGGGTTTTGGCTGTTGTTGTTCTGTTGCAGATTTGGTGCCGTCGTCATCCCTCTTCGGTCGTAGGAGCATTTTAGCCCTAGTCGCCATTGACCGCAGCACTAATCAGGTTTCCTGACAGACGTCAACGCATCCTGCTTTTTTTCGGTCTGAGAACGTTTTCTCTGGGCCATGACCGCTGCGAACATAGCCAGCACGCCTGATACGATCAGGATACGGAATACGATGTGCATGCCGGAAACGAAGGCGTCACCAGCCGGTCCAGATGGGTCTTCTGATACGGCGTCTAGGTCAGCGCTGACGCCACGGGAGATCATGACGCCGGCCACAATTGCAGCCGCTACGGCGATCGCCGTGACGTTGGCTGTGTTGCGCACCAGGTTCAGGAACGCCGCAGCGACCCCGTACGCTGACCTCGAAACTGCGCCGACCGCGGCCGACATGTTTGGCGCCATCCAAAGTCCAGAACCAACTCCGTGGACGAACATCGTGAGAAGGATGACGGCCAGTGGTGTGGAATGGTTGAAGGTAGAAAAAGTCGCCAGGGTTCCGAGCTGCAATCCAAGGCCGACTAGCATGAAGTTCCGGAACCCGAATCGATCAGACCATCTCCCGGCGAGCGCGCCGATGATCGCCATCATGATCGGTAAGGGTGTGGAGACGAGCCCCGCCTGGCTGGCGCTTCTGCCTGTGACTTCCTGAAGGTAGAACGGCATCAAAAAGTTGGTGGGGCCGTTCATAAGGAAACCAAAGAAACGTCCCGAGACGGCCCATGAAAACTGACTTACCCGGAAGATAGATAGATCGATCATCGGCGAAACGGCACGGGCCTCCCAGCGGAGGAACCATGCCAGTAACAGGACAAAGGCTACGAAGCCGCCGATGACGTAGGGAGAATCCCAGCCAAAGCGGTTCCCATTGGTGAGCGACATGATCAATATCGCAAGGCCGGCGCTGGACGTGAAGATGCCGGGCCAGTCCAGAGACCCCTGGGCCTTCGGAGTATCGCCACGGACCTTTGCCTCATTGAGGACGATTATGGCAAGCCCGGAGCCGAAGATGGTGACGACGCCGGTGGCCATGAATATGGCGCGCCAGCTAAACACATCCACCAGCACGCCTCCGACCACCGGGCCACTAACGGCGCCGAGCCCGATGACGAACATGTTCATGCCGAGCGCTTTGCCGCGCTCGCTCGCAGGGAACACCGAGGTAATGATCGCGATCGCGACAGTCATCACCATCGCCGCGCCAAACCCCTCTATAACCCGGCCTATGAGTAGGATCGGCAGGTTCTGGGATGTGGCGCTTACGGTCACGCCTGAGCCCATCACGAGTAAACCAGCAATGTAGACCCGCTTGCGGCCCATGACGTCTGATAGCCGGCCCATAGGCAGGAGTACGGCGCTGATGGTGAGGGCCATTGCGACCATCACCCAGGACGCTACTGCCAGGTCCAGCTCCAAATCCTCGGCGATACGAGGCAGGGCGACAGCTGTACCGGAATTTCCTATTACGGTCGTGAACTGGCCCACCGCGACCGTCGTAAACGCCAGCCATCGATACCGGTTGCTGGTCGTTAGGGTGACAGAGGTCGTTTCAGGAAGCTCCTGATCGAATGTGATAGCTGGCCGTGATGAACCGTTGGATTCTACGATGAAAATACCGGATGACATACCTGAGTTGTAACGCTCATCATCGTAAACCGTGGGCTTATGCGTCGTTGACGGCATTGACCGACCCGGATTATCGCTCCCATGGAGCCGCCACGCAGATCACACATATATGGGAGGTACGTGATGTTGCACTGGGATTAGCGCTTTTTTAGTGCCGCCTAGTGCTGTCCAGGAACACCACCACCGGATCTTTGCCGTACCGCCTCGTATAAAACGATCCCTACCGCCACTGAAGCATTCAGTGATTCAATGGCGCCTGCCATAGGCAGACAGACGATAAAGTCACACTTTTCTTTCACCAATCTCGACATTCCTGAGCCTTCGGATCCCACGACCAGTGCGATAGGCACCTGAAGGTCTACATCCGTGTGGAGCTGGGTGGCGTCACTATCCAACCCGACGATCCACAGCCCGGAATCTCGCATCTTGTCTATGGCGCGAGACAGGTTCACGACGCGGGCTACCGATACGTGTTCAAGGGCACCCGCCGATGCGCTGATCGCGCCCGGGGTGATGCCGACGGCTCGTCGCTCCGCTATCACAAGGCCGTCGGAGCCGGCGGCGTCAGCCGTTCGGGCGATGGCGCCCAGGTTGTGCGGATCCTCGATCCCGTCCAGAACTACGATTAGCCCACTTCGTCCGGGTTTCGTGGCAGATCCCAACAGTTCATCAAAATCGGCGTAGACCGGGTCTTGGGCACGGGCGATCACGCCCTGGTGTCTTCGAGTCTGCGCCCGTCGCTCCATGTTCCGTCGGCTTTCAAACACAACTTCGATTGAAAGTTCGGCGGATCGTTCCAGAATTTCATTGATTTGGGGACCGCGGTCCGAACTCTCCATGAGATAGATGCGATCTACTGGCGTACGGGCGCGAAGCGCTTCGAGCACCGCTCTGCGGCCTTCGATCGTGTGGCCGAGTCGCTCACGCCTTGACGGCAAAGGAACCTGCTTGATTCGCTGGATGTCGGTGGATAGGAGGCGTCTACTAGCGTAGCCGGTAATAGCTGCGAATGGTGTCATATGGGAACGACTGGCAAGATTCCGGTCAGGACTGCATCTGCCGTTGGTCCGTCTTCCCTTTTTTCAAATGACAGGTTATTGGGATGATGAATGGAGCGGCAAATACAGCGATAGGGGAGTTGCCATTACCGGCCGATCCGAATTATCGGTAACGCCTCCAGTCGAATTGCTCCGGGCGCGGCTTCTAGTGTGCCGGCAGCGGCCTAACCAGATTTCAAATTACCCTCTGGGGGGACGGAATTTCAACGGGCGGGGAGGGTTAGCCGTCGCCTTACCTTACCTGTTGGTAAATTCGAGTCGGACGGGTACTTTGCCTTAACTCCAGGTCCGGTCATGGGCGTCAAGTGCGTCCCATTCATCAGTCGGCTCGAACATGCCCTGGTGTGTAGCAAAATTTTCGTTGCCTCGGTTGATATGTTCCGCCACCGCCTCTTCGTTGAGTTCAATCCCCAGCCCGGGGCCTTCAGGGGCCTGAATATAACCGTTTTCAACTATAGGCTTGCTGATCCCATCAACTAGGTCGTCCCACCACGGGTTGTCGACCGAGTGCATTTCCAGCGCCATAAAGTTCTCCGTCGCTAGGCCGCAGTGGACGTTGGCCATCGCGACAACCGGAGATCCGGCCTGGTGAAGTGCCATCATGACTCCGTGTTCCTGTGCGTAGTCGCCGATCTTCTTGGTCTCCAAAATACCGCCGGAGGTTGCGAGGTCTGGATGAATAACGCCGACCGCCCGGGAATCTAGTAGGGGTTTGAACCCTTCCTTCAGGTAGATGTCTTCGCCGGTGCACACTGGCGTAGTGCAAGACTCAGCAAGTCGCTTCCATTGATCTGTGTACTGCCACGGAATCATGTCCTCGTACCAGGCCAGCGAGAACTGATCTAATGCGCGGGCCACCTTGATGCAGCTCTCCAGGCCGATGTGGCCGAAGTGGTCCGAGGCAAGAGGTATCTCGTATCCGATAATGTCCCGGACGGTGGCGACATATTCCTGCATCGCTTCGATACCGCGGTCCGTGATTTGAATGCCGGTCAGGGGGTGTGAGATATCGTTTGTCTCGAGCATTCCGGAGGGGTAGTTCAGCCCGCCCTCTACGGCTTCAGCTATCCAAGTTCCGATATCCATCTTCAGGTAGGTGAAACCGCGCTCCATCCGGCCTTTGAGGGCCTCTCCCATCGCCTTCGGATCTCGCAATGCCGGTGTATCGGCATAGCAGCGCACGCTGTCTCTGAACTTGCCCCCGGCGAACATGTAGGCCGGGACGCCATACGCCTTACCGGCGAGGTCCATCAACGCCATCTCAACGCCACACACGCCGCCGCCGAGCCGGGCATCTCCACCGAACTGCTTGATCTTCCTGAACAGGCGATCTATCTCCGTTGGGTTTTCGCCCAGAAGCCTGCTTTTCAGCATCAGCGCATAGCGTGCACTAGCGCCGTCTCGCACCTCTCCAAGTCCGACAAGGCCCTGGTTGGTGTAAATACGGATGATTGGCCATCTCCAGTTGTCCTGCCCAACAACTGCGATGCGCATATCGGTGATCTTCAGATCCGAGGGCCGCGATCCGGTGTTTATCTTGTCGAGGACGGCGTCGGAATCAGATTGGGCGGTCAATAGTCGAGCTCCCGGGAGTTGTGTGAAGCGCCAAAGATAAAGGCGCTCCACACAATTGTCAGTGGTCGAGTGGGGCCACGCAACGTATAACGCCGAATGATCGGATTTCCATCGTTATACGCGGCACCGTGAGCCCGGCAGGTCACCAACGAGGAGCTATCGAACCGCGGACATCCTCTCCCGCAATTGCGGGAACCTGAGCGTCACGAATCCGACAAGCACAAGGCCGGTGGTCGACATCACGACCACCGCGACATGTGGGCCAAACATACTGGCGATTGAGCCAACTACGACGGCGCCTACTGGGAATGCGGTAAGGAACATGGTTTGAATTCCAATCAACCGGCCACGTAGCTTGGCCGGGGTTGTTAGGAGGATCACGTTTGACTGCATCACGCTGAACATCGAAGCAGAAACACCCAATGAAAACAGCAGGAATATGGTGAGCGGAAGCCTCGACGAAAGCCCCAGAGGGATACCGATCAACATCGATGCCGAAACCGCGATGAGCAGGGCCTTGCCTGGGGACGAAATACGCTTGCCGAGCCACCCCACGATCAACATTGATCCGGCAAGTTCTCCGGCTCCCTGGAACGACCAGAGCGCGCCTAGGGTCCCGGCTCCACCACCAAGAATGTCCGTCGCAAAGATGGGGATCAGATGGAGGAACGCGAAAGCGAAGCCTTCTGCTGTCACGATCACGGCAAACACGGCGACGATTATCGGCCTCGAACGAGCCACCAGGAAACCTTCTGCGATCGACTTGACGAGGCCGAGACGTGACTCCTCGTCGCCTGCTTCGTTCTTAATGTTTCTGGCGGCATTAACCAGCGAGGGAGATACAAAAAACATCGCAACTACGGCGAAGGAGTAGGAAATCGTCGTGCCGACGAACATCAAAGGCGCACCGATGAAAGGCAGCAGGGCGCCGGCGATTATGGGGCCTGCGATCAGGGAGATAGTGAACGCGATGGATTCGAATCCGAGTGCGCTTGTCAGGTCCCGTTCAGGAACTAGATCGGCGTAGAGCGCTCGGAGGGCCGGGATAACGGCGCTTGCGAACAGTCCGCCGATTGCGGTCAACGTGTAGATCATCCAAAGGTTAGAACCGATGGTGAAAAGCGCCAGCGCAAGCAGGATGGCTATAAGCACGCGTCCCAAACTGGTGATCCTGATGAACCACACCTGGTTGACGCGGTCTGCCATAGCTCCACCTATAGGGCCCGCGACCACGAACGGTGCGAGCCGTGCGAATACACCAAGTGATACGAGGAACGGGGAGCCTGTGGCCTCAACGATCACCCAGCCCACGACGGTGATCTCGATCCAGCGGGACATGTGTATCAGGAGCATCGCGCCCCAGATCTGTCTGAAAGGAGCTAGCTGGAGCGCCCCGGGCAGGGCAATCTTCCCAAACAGCCGGGTCGGGCTGATCGGCTGTGCGACGACCGGTGCGGTCGCTGCGATCTGAGTCATCTCTATTCAGTTCTCCGGAAAGGCGCCCGTTTTCACAGGCGAAGACCAGACAGCCGCCCCATCTGTTCCAAAAGGGCGACTGGTGGGCGTTTTTCGATGTCCTGACGGTAAGTCCACGGCCATACCCGGAACAATGTGTGAAACCATCGATTTCGATTAAAGAATTGTTAATTCATGGCCCGGTGCTGGCGCTGGCGAAATTGGCCTATGCTTGGCCTCATGATTCAGCGCCTACGTCGGATGTTTGAGCGACGTCCGCCACAGCATGGTCTTGACCCAACGCAGGCTATGGCGCGCTACGAGCGTGGGATGGCGTTGTTCGATAACGGTGAGTGGTCTGACGCCGAACGAGAGTTCACGTTCGCGATCATGTCGTCGATCCCCATCGCCGGGATGTATCACTATCGTGGATCGGCGTTTGCTGAACAGGGGAAGCAGTTGGAGGCGGTTGCGGATTACGACGCGGCAGTCAGACTGCTCCCTGACTACCCAGACATTTACGTCGATCGCGGAAACTCTTACCACGCTCTTGGCCGCGATGAAAACGCCCTGAAGGACTATTCAGAGGCTATACGGCTCAGGTCTAACTACGCCGAGGCTTACGCGAACCGTGCAGCCGTTCATTCCGCGCTGGGTGACGATGAAGCGTCTCGCCGGGACGCTTATGAAGCGACGGCGCGGGGGATCGACCAGGCCGCGCTTGAGGCGCTGTTGGAAGAGATTGTCAAGGCACGTCGCAAGTAGGGTGGCGCTGTACGGGCGGATTTTGGTCCGGCTGATCTCTGTATTGCGAGAGGCTCGGGCGCCAGACGCGAGTTGAAGCTTCTTAACTAGCACTTTGCCCACATGGGTGAAGGTGCAGCAATCCTCGCCCTTACACGGCTTGCTTATGCCCCGTGGATGGCCTCGCCCTCTACGGACAGTGCTGCTTCCATTAGTGCCTCTGACAGCGTCGGGTGGGCATGTGTGGTCCAAGCTATCTCGTCCGGCGTGCCTTCCAGTGTCTTTACGACGCCGATTTCCGCCAGGAGTTCGGTCACATCAGGACCGATCATGTGTGCGCCGACGATCTCGCCGGACTCTGCATCCGACACGATCTTGATGAAACCGTCATATTCGTTCAGCGCTATCGCCTTACCGTTTCCCCGGAAGAGGAACTTGCCGGATTTGACGTTCAGGCCCTGTTCAGTTGCCTGTGCTTCTGTCAGCCCGATGCTCGCCACCTGGGGCTGGCAGTACGTCGCCCGGGGCATGTCTGAATAGATGATGTCCGGCGTTTCCATGCCGTTGATCGTCTCCGCCGCCACGACGCCTTGCTTGAAGGCCACATGCGCTAGCAGGAGTTTTCCGGTCACGTCGCCGACGCAGTAGATGTTGGGCACGTTTGTCCGCATCTTGCCGTCGATCGGAATGAAGCCGCGTTCGTCCAACGCCACTCCGGCGGCCTCCAGGCCGATGTCGTCCGTGTTCGGAGCTACGCCGATGCCGAGCAGCACCATGTCGCACTCGTACTCGCTCTGTTCTCCGGCTGCTTCGTAGTTGACGACCGTTTTGCCGTCACGACGCTCGGTGCCGGCAACGCGCGCGCCTGTGACGTACTTAATACCCAGCTTTTTGTAGGCGCGTTCGAGTTCGGCCGATACCTCTTCATCCTCATTCGGGACCAGATGGTCAAGCATCTCGAAGATAGTGACTTCTGCGCCATAAGCCCTGAAGTAATAGGCGAATTCGACCCCGATAGCACCCCCGCCAACGATTCCGATTGCGTTTGGTGTCTCACGCATCTCGAGTGCGTTTCGGCTCGTGATTACTGATTCACCATCGATCTCAAGACCGGGCAAAGATCGCGGGCGCGCGCCAGTTGCGATCACTATATTGGTGGCGGTCAACTCTGGCCCGCCCTCCACCAGAACGGTAGTGGATGATGTGAACCGACCTGCGCCTCGGAAGAGTTCGATTTTGTTTTTACGGAACAGATAGCCGATGCCTTGGGTGAGTGTGCTCGACACCTTCCGACTGCGGTCAACGGCCTTGCCCATGTCAGCGTGAAAGTTGTCGAATGAAAAGCCCCATTCGTCTGCATCCTTCATCTGGTTCAAGAGTTCGGCATTCTTGAGCAGGGATTTGCTGGGTATGCATCCCCAGTTTAGGCAGACGCCGCCAAGCCCGCCGATGCCGGTACCGTCATCTTTTTCGACGACCGCGACCTTGAGACCAAGTTGCGCGCCGCGGATGGCGGCGTGGTATCCACCGGGCCCTGCGCCGATGACCACGAGATCGAAGCTATTTTCCGCCATTCAAATTGTCTCCTTCGTGGATGTTGGCGTGGATATCCATCGCCACGGGTCAAAGCCGGAATCCGCCACTGACTGGTTCTGTCGCTGATCGATCTTTGAGTCCCGATGTGGGCGTCGGGGTGCTGTAGTAATTAACGGGTGGGGCAATTATATGCAGCCCGAAAGGTGCCGCGCAGTGATATCCGTGCGCTGAATCTCCCGGATCAAGCCCATAAATTGTGGTCATAGGTTACGGACCACGTTTCACAGATTTTGTAGGCGGCGGCTCCGGCGCGGCGATTTTTCCTCCGAGAGGAGAAAATGTGGAGGCCATCGGAGGAATTAAGGACAGGGTTGAAGGCAAAATCGATTTCAACCGGCTCAAGGTCCGATCCGGTTGGCCCCAGGGAAGCTTTATTGGCGTACCTGAGGAACTGAGACGTTAGCCCGAGAACACATTTCTGGGCTTTCTCCGCGGTTCGATGTAAGTGCCTGAATGCTGGCCTTGGGGAAGCGGCGAAATGGCAGACGCGCATGCCTTAGGAG
>JAPKBN010000058.1 GCA_026421215.1 Dehalococcoidia bacterium | reverse complement strand
GGCATTAGAACCGCCGAAACTCAAAACAACTTCCACCCCGGATTCGCTCTCGAACTCTTGACCGACCTCGACAAGCACATTTGTCATGGAAGCCGCAGCAAGAACGAGGATGGAGTCACCTTCCACGTCACCCCCACAGCCGATGCTGAACAACACAAATGGAGCGATCAGCACCGCCGTCACTCGCGTTACCTCCACCCGTATCCAGGCCGTTCCTATCAAGACCAATTTCCCGTAGATATGTTCGACATCAATTAATGATCGATTTCTGGGCGTATGTACATATGAATTAGTTCAACATTGAGGGGACGATCACGATGCCGCCAGATACGGTATGGCATGATAGGATTCACCTGTTGTTTGGCGGTCGCCCGCCTTCCGCCTGGTCGCTCTGGCTACCATATCGACAACACGAACTATATCTTCCTCAGGAGGGCTCCTTGGCCCAGACAGATCAAGGTTATTCGTTTTCCAAGTTCGCTGGTCTGGACTTCTACGCCGAAGTCAACGCCGCTACATTAGATCTGGCTCAGATCGGCAAACAGCGCAACATCGTCGATCTTAGTTGCGGACCCGGTGCCATCTCAAAGCAAATTCTCGAAAGGCTTGAGGACGCCAAACACAGCGTCATCTACGCCATCGATCACTCGGCGGCCGCACTGCGGGATGCAAAAGAGAACATCGGTGAGCGAACAGACACCGCCATGAAATACATGCAGGGCGAGGTACAGAACCTCTCAGACCTGCTCGTCGAAAAAGTGGACTCGGTTGTCTACTTCAACGCCATCCACTACGTCCCGGACAAGGTCGCGCTCCTGACCATGATCAGGGACGCCATCAAGCCCGGTGGTACTTTCGTTTTCAACAGTTCGTTCTTCAAGGGCGCACACCCACCGGAGACCGATCTGTTCGCCCGAAAATGGATGATGAAGTCTCTCCGCATGTTGAAACGTGACTACGGACTGCGTGCCACACGAGCCGACAAGACCGAGGCGCGACAGCAACTTACACCCGAAGAGTATTACGAGCTCCTTCGCGAGGGAGGCTTCGAGATCACTGCGGAAGAAATTCACCGCATCGAAGTCCCGATCGACGGCTGGTATGACATCAGTGGGTTCCAGGACTTCATCGAGGGCGTCATGCCTGGCGTACCACTCGAAATCGCCCGCGAGTGCCTGCAGAAAGCCTGTAAGGAAACCTGGGACGAGATGGGTCTAGAGACCGTGCCACGCAACTGGATGATGGTTGTAGCCTCACGGGCATAACCAGCGAGCCGCCCAACACTGTGAAATAAAATGCCCCGGTCAATTGACCGGGGCATTTTTTGTATGTCTGTCTTCAACCAGGAAATTCGGAATTACAGATTGTGTCGAACGAATTGAGGCAAAGCAGAGCAACTAGCCGTTGCGAACGGCAACCAGAATCATCGTCACCGTTATCCCGTACCTTCTTAACGGTCCAGGTACTCATCCAGTCGCATCACGTTGTATGCAGCCTCACCACGGGCCAGGCTCTCAACAGCAGCTCGAGCAGTATCAATCGACGTGAAGATCGGCACCCGACGTTCCGCAGCTGCACGCCTGATGTGGAAACCGTCCTGGAGAGTTGATCGATCACCTGTCACCGTATTCACAACTGCCCCAATCGATCCATCCTGGATAATATCCACAACGTTCGGATGCCCTTCCGAAAGGCGCTTCTCGATCGACTCTACTGGTAGTCCTGCAGACTTGATCAGTGCCGCAGTTCCAGCAGTTGCGTAAAGCGGGTGGCCACTTTCAACGAGGGACCGCACAAATGGCAGCGCCGTTGCCTTGTCAGAGTCGGCGATGCTCAGCAACACGCTGCATCCTTCTGGTATCGAAAGTCCTGCCCCTATAAGAGCCTTTGCGACAGCCCCCCGGTACTCGGTGTCGATCCCCATCACTTCGCCGGTTGACTTCATCTCAGGCCCCAGGAAAGTGTCGACGCCAACAAGTTTGGACATCGAGAACACCGGTGCCTTAACCGCAACCAGATCGCGGCGTGGCGCGAGCCCTGGACTGTAGCCCTGTTCAACGATGCTCTTGCCACGCATCACATTGACACCTATCTCTATCATCGGCACCCGCGTGACCTTAGATATGAAAGGAATGGTCCGGCTGGAACGGGGATTAACCTCGATAATGTAGACCTCGGAATCGGCTTCAGCTGATCCTTTGTCCGCAAGTGACCTGTACGCGCCACGCCCAGTGATGACGAACTGAATGTTCATCAACCCGCGTATGCCAAGCGCCACGCCTATACGGCGCGTATAGTCGACAATGGTGTCGACCTCGGTGTCGGTCAGACTCAAAGCCGGGTACACCGCCATCGAGTCTCCAGAATGCACGCCGGCACGCTCAATGTGCTGCATTATGCCGGGGATCAATACGTTCTCACCATCGCACACGGCGTCAACCTCGACCTCGATACCTTCCAGGTATCGGTCGACAAGGATCGCCTCACCCGGCGTACCTCCAATTGTCAGAAGGTTGCCGAAGTAACGCACCAGTTCCGATGCGTTCTGGATGATCTCCATCGCCCGCCCACCAAGGACATAGCTAGGACGGACCAGCACGGGATAACCGATGTTATTTGCGATCTGAAGAGCGTCCTCTGCCGTCGTCGCAGTCCCCGCTGGGGGAAGAGGGATGCCTACTTCTGCGGCGAGATCCTCGAAACGGCCGCGGTCGGACGCTGCATCGATAGCAGAGGCAGAGGAGCCCATGATTGGCATCCCCGCAACATCCAACCCTTGCGATAGGTTGATAGCAGTCTGCCCACCGAACTGTACGATCGTAGGTGCCAGACCGGCTCCTCTGGGCGAGTCACCTTCCCCCTCGTTACTCCCAGCCCCAAGCCCACTTTCATTTTCGATAATGTCCCGGACGGACTCATCGTCCAGCGGTTCAAAGTACAGCCGGTCTGACGTGTCGAAGTCCGTCGAAACCGTTTCAGGATTTGAGTTGACCATTACGGCGCCTACGCCACTGCGTTGTAGTGCCCATGCGGCGTGGACAGAACAGTAGTCGAACTCGATGCCCTGGCCGATCCTGATCGGACCGCTGCCAAGCACTATCGCTTTATCGCCACCGAGTGGCAATGCCTCATTCTCCTGCTCGTAGGTCGAGTAGAAGTAGGGTGTTTTGGCCTCGAATTCTCCGGCGCAGGTGTCAACCATCTTGTAGACCGGCCTGAGTCCCCACTCGATCCGCTGTGCCCGGACCTGGTCAGGCAACAGGTCGGAAAGCGTCCCGATTTGGTTATCAGAGAAGCCCAATCGTTTGGCCTCCCATAGCAAATTTCGGGTCAAGTTTTCGGCAAGCAAGCGCCGCTCCATCGTTGTGATCCGTTCCAGAGAACGGGTGAACCACGGATCGACTCCTGTGAGTTCGCTCACCTCCATAGCGGACCAACCCCGCCTGAGTGCCGCCGTCAACTTCCAGATTCGGTTGTCGTCTGGAGAAAGATCAAGATCACCATCCGCCCACTCCGGATCCTGCCAAAGTAACGTGCGACCACCGACCTCAAGACAGCGGACAGCTTTCTGCAACGCGGCCTCGAAGGTCCGATCAATAGCCATGACCTCGCCGGTGGCCTTCATCTGGGTTCCCAGAGATCGGTCCCCTGTCGGGAATTTGTCGAAAGGCCATCGGGGAATTTTGACCACACAGTAGTCCAGCGCTGGTTCGAACGCTGCAGACGTACGCGAAGTCACCTCGTTCGGAATTTCATGTAACGTTTTCCCGAGGGCAATCTTCGCAGCGACACGTGCAATGGGGTAACCGGTCGCCTTGGACGCGAGAGCAGATGACCGGCTCACACGAGGGTTAACTTCAATGACGTAATAATGCGGCGAACCCGCCGGGATGGTTGGCAGTGTCTTTTCCACGTCAGCACCCGGGCGCAGGGCCAACTGTACGTTGCAGCCGCCTTCGATTCCAAGACCACGGATGATGTTCAGCGACGCCGTACGGAGTAGCTGGTACTCCTTATCTGACAACGTCTGGCTCGGCGCCACAACGATCGAATCCCCCGTGTGAACCCCCATCGGGTCCAAGTTTTCCATGTTGCAAATCGTAACGGTGTTGTCCTCGCCGTCACGCATTACCTCGTACTCAACCTCTTTCCAACCGACAAGGGATTTTTCAATCAGAACCTGTCCGACAAGGCTCGCCGAAAGGCCACCCTGTGCGATCTCCCTGAGTTGAGTTTGATCTCCGGCGACACCACCGCCAGTTCCACCAAGTGTGTAGGCAGGGCGAATAACCACCGGGTAACCGATCTGGTCCGCAGCATCGACCGCGTCATCAAGCGATTCGACTGCCACGGAGGGCGGTACAGGCTCGCCCAGTCGATCCATCAGATCGCGAAATTTCTCCCGATCCTCTGCCATCTCTATGGAAGCAATCTGGGTGCCAAGCACGCGTACGTTGTACTTTTCAAGAACCCCCGCCTCCGAAAGCTCGATAGCCAGATTCAGCCCGGTTTGCCCACCCAATGTCGGCAACACGCCGTCAGGTCGCTCTCGTTCGATAATGCGGGAGATAACTGGCACCGTCAGCGGTTCGATGTAGACGCGGTCTGCCACGTCTTCGTCGGTCATGATGGTAGCCGGATTGGAGTTGACGAGAATGACCTCGACTCCTTCCTCACGTAACGACTTACATGCCTGCGTACCGGCGTAGTCGAACTCGGCAGCCTGCCCGATGATGATCGGGCCAGAGCCGATGACAAGAACTTTCTTGGGAACAGACTCGCTCAAGCGATTTCCTTCTGTGAACTTGAGACCAGTTCCATGAACCGGTCGAATAGATACTCGGCGTCCTGCGGCCCCGGGGACGCCTCCGAGTGATACTGAATGGTCATGATCGGAAGGGACTTGTGCCGCAACCCCTCGACCGTGTCGTCGGAGAGATCACGGTGTGTCACTATCACCTCATCCGACAGACCTTCTCGAGACACCGCATACCCGTGGTTCTGCGCCGTCACGTAGACCCGGCCTGACTCTTCGTCCATCACCGAATGGTTGCCGCCACGATGTCCGAACTTAAGCTTGAAGGTCTCAGCCCCAAACGCCTTCGCTATCACCTGGTGTCCCAGGCATATTCCGAACATCGGAACCTGCTCGGACAGCGCCTTTGCTACGTCCACAACAGACTCCAGGAATACGGGGTCCCCGGGGCCCGGGGACAGGAGTACGCCGTCGGGCGCAAGGTCCATCACCTGATCAGCCGTCACGTCCATCGGCGCAACCGTCACGCGGGCACCACGCTTCTCAAGATTGCGGAGAATGTTGTGCTTCACCCCGAGGTCGATCACGACCACATGAGGATCGCCGTCCCGAGATGACCCGCCGCCCCACACATACGTCTCTGCGGTAGAAACATCTGCTACAACATCGAAATCGCCGTACCGCGGCGCGGCGCCAAGCTGCTTCAAGCCGTACTCAATATCTTCCCGCGCCGTAACCAGCCCCATCATCACTCCGCGCGACCGCAGCTTCCGGGTGATCGCCCGCGTGTCTACTCCGGACACACCCGGAATGCCGTTTTCGACCAGGTACTCGTGGATGGTCGATTTGCTGTCTCGATGGCTCGGCAGATCACAGTCCTGCCTCACAACAAACCCGCGCACCTGAATGCTGCGAGATTCCCAATCGTTATCGTTCACCCCGTAATTACCGATCAGTGGATAAGTCGGAACCAGGATCTGGCCGCCGTATGAAGGGTCGGTCAGCATCTCCTGGTACCCAGTCATCGACGTGTTGAACACCACCTCCCCGGTGGCCTCAACCTCCGCACCAAGACGCGTCCCGGGGTAGATCGAACCATCCTCCATGACGAGGTATGCCGTCAGTCTATCCAGCGGTGAACTACTCAACGGTCACATCAGCCTCATGCACTATTGCACCGGCATAAAGAGTAATCATTACTCGGCCTTTCAATGTCGTTCCAGCAAGTGGTGTGTTCTTTCCCTTTGAGAAGAATGCGGACGGGTCAACCGCCCACTCAGATGTCGGATCAAGCACAACAACATCAGCCGGAAGCCCGGGCTTCAGCGATCCCAGGCCTTTGCCTCCGGCGGTTGGGCCCAGAAAACGCGCCGGAGCGGCGGTCATACGTTCGATCAAACCTTCCAGCGACAGTGCACCGGCGTGTACCGGAACCATGCACGACCCGAAAGCCGTCTCGATGTTGCTGATGCCGTGTGCAGCTTCCTGGTAGGTACATTCCTTGTCGGTCGCAGCGTGCGGCGCATGGTCCGTGGCGATCATGTCGATCGTCCCATCGGCCAACCCCTCAACAACTGCATCCACATCGTCGTTCGTGCGTAACGGCGGGTTCACCTTCGTGTTCGTGTCGTACGCAACCGTACTGAGGGCTCCATCGTTTGGAGTCGCTCCGCCCAGTCCGTACACCCATGCATCGGTAATACTCACGTGATGCGGCGTCGCCTCCGCCGTCACCCGCAATCCACGCTCCTTCGACCGACGCACCGCTTCTACGGCTCGACGTGTGCTCAGGTGGGCGATATGTAACCGCCCGCCCGTCAACTCGGCCAAAGCGATATCCCGTTCCACCATCACCGTCTCCGCTTCGGACGGAACGCCGGTCAGCCCGAGATGCGATGCGATCACGCCCATCTGCATCAGCCCCGCACCAGCAATAGACGGTTCTTCGCAGTGGTTGATGATCGGCAATCCTGTAATCTGCGAGTAAGTCAGTGCCTGTCGCATGATGTTGGGATCGGCGACCGGATTTCCGTCGTCCGAGAAACCGATGACACCGGCGTCCGCCAGCTCCGCCATCTCGACGAGCTGCTTGCCTGCCCGTTCCAGCGTCACAGCGCCGATCGCCGTCACCCTCACAACCCCCTGTTCGCGTCCAGTCCTCAAAACGAACTCCACGGTCGAAGCATTGTCCTGGTTGGGCTCCGTGTTCGGCATGGCGCAGATGGTCGTGAAACCTCCTGCCGCAGCCGCACGGGTTCCGGTGGCGATAGTCTCTTTATGCTCAAGACCGGGTTCTCTCAGATGCGTGTGGATGTCGATAAACCCTGGAGCGACCACCATTCCAGTCGCGTCGATAACCTCATATCCGTCAGGGGCGGTGCCGGGCGCATCTGTGACCGCCTCAACAACCCCGTCCTTCAGCAGAACGTCGGCAAGCCGATCTATCCCTTGCGCCGGGTCGATTACACGCCCACCTATGATTACGATCGGTTTATTCACCACCACGTGACCTCGCGCAGAGCATGTAGAGGACGGCCATCCGTATCGCCACGCCGTTGCTCACCTGCTCCTCGATAACCGCCTGCGCTCCGTGGGCTACTTCCGAACTGATCTCGATGCCCTCGTTCATCGGTCCAGGATGCATAAGTAACGCTCCCGGGCTTGCGAGGGCGAGTCGATCAGCATTAATGCCGTATAACTTTGAATATTCCCGCAGATCCGGCAGATTCCCGGAGTCTTGGCGCTCCTGCTGTATGCGAAGCGCCATCACAACGTCCGCGCCCTCAAGCGCCTCTTCGACCCGATCCACCACATTGATCCCGGTAAATGCAGCGCTATCGGCCTGTTCTGTCCCGGGCCTCAGTCCATAGGGCAGCAACGTCGGCGGTCCGCAGACGGTCACCTCGGCGCCCATCTTCCGCAGCCCCCACACGTCGGAGCGTGCCACCCGGGAGAAGTGGAGATCGCCGATGATCGTCACCTTCTTACCCGCGATGTCGCCAAGGTGCCGGCGCATCGTGTAAAGGTCGAGAAGCGACTGAGTCGGATGGGCGTGCGTGCCATCGCCCGCGTTGACAACAGCGGCATCGATTTTCGATGCCACGTAATAGGGAGCGCCGGAGTGTGGGTGCCGCATAACCAGCACGTCAATCTTCATCGCCTCAAGTGTGCGCACCGTGTTCAAGAGTGACTCGCCCTTGGACACACTGCTTGCCGAGGCCGACACGTTAATAACGTCCGCACCAAGAACTTTCCCCGCCTGTTCAAATGACACTCGCGTACGCGTGCTGTTCTCGAAAAACAGCGTCAATATCGTCTTGCCCCGCAGCGTTGGAGTTTTCCGAACGTCTCGAGATAGCACCTCGTTCATGCCGTCAGCCGACTGAAGGATGTGCTCGATCTCTTCCTTCGAGAAGTCGTCCAAGTCCAGGACATTCCTTCTCGATCCGGACAGCCCGCCGAACATGGGAGGCTGGTTGGGCCGTGCCTCGCCAGGCTTGCGGTGAGCTACAGGTGAGGCCTGGGTCGTCTCGTTCTCCGTGTTGCCAGATTGACCGCGAAGACGTTCCGGCGTCGTTGTCGCAGCGCGTGTGCGTGCCATATTTACCCTTGGCCTCCACCATAAGCAATTGCCTCACTCTGACGAAGTAGCGTCACACCGTCAGTACCGTCGACCTCCTCCAACATCACCCGCACGTCTTCGCCTCGCGCCGTCGGCACGTTCTTGCCGACATAATCGGCCCTGATCGGAAGTTCTCTGTGCCCGCGATCGACCAGCACCGCGAGTTGTATTGAGCTTGGTCGTCCAAAATCGCGAATTGCATCGAGGGCGGCCCTGATGGTGCGACCCGTGTACAAAACGTCGTCCACGAGCACGACCGCACGGTCGTCTACTGGGAACGTGATCTCGCTCGGGACGACCGGTTTGATTGATGCGGAGTCCGAATCATCCCTGTAAAGCCGGGGATCGAGCGTTCCAAAGTCGGTCTCGACGCCCTCGATCGAGCTGATCAAATCGGAGATCCGACGTGCCAGTTCAACGCCACGGCTGTGCAGC